>NZ_RAXV01000012.1 GCF_003611465.1 Acinetobacter tianfuensis | reverse complement strand
ATGAGAAAAAATAGAAAAATAGAAAACGGAATCAGTAAAACTATAGAGCTGCAGAGGAATTGGCTTACTTATATTTTTTATTTAGATTGTAAAATAGTATTTTAGATATGATTGATATAGTCTGAATAATAAATTAAAAAAAGGAATAGTATTTATAAAATATTTTGATTAAAAAGTAAGCTGATTTAATGATCATTCAGTTAAAACATATTATAAAAATAGAATGTTTGATGCAGAAACTACAGAATTTCTTGGAAAAAGTCGGTATTGTTAAGGTCATATAAGGACTGTCTTGTCTTGAGGCTTTAACCAAGAGTTCATGCTCGTCAGTCTGTTTGTAATTTAGCAATGTGTGCTCAAAAGGTGTGCATCTGAATCAAACAACAAGAATTAGTTTTGATCATCTTTTATGTTCGCGATACAACCATAACAAGCGGCATTTAAAAGGGTCTAAAGATTTAGGTGTTTTATGTCAGATAATCGTGAGAATTGGTCTGCGCGATCAGGATTTATCATTGCGGCGATTGGTTCTGCAGTGGGTTTAGGCAATATTTGGCGCTTTCCGTATGTGGCCTATGAAAATGGCGGCGGAGCCTTTTTGGTACCTTATTTGGTTGCAATTTTTGCTGCTGGTTTGCCTTTGCTGTATTTGGACTATGCTGTAGGGCATAAGTTCCGTAAAGCGCCTCCAACAGCGTATAAGAAGCTGATGAATGCGGAATCATTAGGCTGGTGGCAAGTCATGGTGACGTTAATCATTGGTATTTATTATGCCAGTGTGTTGTCATGGGCTGGCAGCTATATGTTCTATTCGGTTGGACAGCAGTGGGGAGCAGATACACAGGCATTCTTCTTTTCTTCTTATTTACAAAATGGTGAAGGTTTAACACTCGGTTTTGTACCGACACTATTCGCTGGATTAGTTGTAGTGTGGGCTGTGGTCATGTTTATCCTCTATGGCGGTGTGCGCCGCGGTGTAGAGTTGGCGAATAAGATTTTCATGCCTCTGTTGGTTATTTTATTTACTATTTTGGTTATTCAAGCGGTACGTTTGCCAGGTGCAACGGATGGCTTAAATGCATTCTTCACACCCAATTGGGGGGCTATGGCCAATTATAAAGTTTGGCTAGCGGCCTTCGGTCATATTTTCTTTTCATTGTCAGTGGGCTTCGGCATCATGTTGACCTATGCCTCATATTTGAAAAAGAAAACCAATTTAACGGGTTCTGGTGTAGTTGTTGCATTGGCAAACTCTTCATTTGAAATCTTAGCGGGTATTGGTGTATTTGCTGCGCTTGGTTTTATGGCGCATAGCGCAGGCGCTAGTGTGCAAGATGTTGTATCTGGCGGTATTGGTTTAGCCTTTATTGCATTTCCAAAAATTATTTCGAGCATGGGATCGGGCGGCGATTTATTTGGATTCTTGTTTTTTGCATCGTTAACGGTTGCTGGTATTACTTCAATGGTCAGTATTCTTCAGGTGCCTATTCAAGCATTCCAAGACAAGTTAGCGTGGTCGCATAAAAAGTCTGTAACGATTGTTGCTGGCGGCTCAGCGGTTGTATCTACGCTGATTTTCTCGACTCATAGCGCAATTACATTTGTAGATATCATTGATTATTTTGCAAACAATATTGGTATTGTTGGCGGCGGTTTATTATCGATTATCTTGGTGTCATGGTTCCGCCGTCCATTGTTGACTCAGCTTAAAGAGCATATTAATCAGTATTCAAGTATTAAATTGGGTGCGGGTTGGAGCTTTTTATTGACGGTCATTACCCCGCTTTCATTATTGGTTGCTTTATTGCTGACTGTAAAATCGGTTATTGCTGAAGGGTATGGCGGCTATTCTGCTGATATTCTATGGATTGTGGGCGGTGCAACAATAGCGGTATTTGTATTGGGTGCTATTGGACTGAGCTGTATGAAAGATAAAGAATCTGGGGAGAACTAAAATGAATAGCTCTGCATTGATGATGATGATTATTTCTATGGTTCTGCTTTGGGGCGGATTGGTCTTGGCTACTATTCACCTTGTGAAGCATCCGGATGAGGAAGAGGATTAAAGTTTCATTGATTATTGATTGGTAGAACTCAAAAGCATCTGAAATTTTCAGATGCTTTTTTATTTTTATAGATATGTTAGACAGCACAGATATCATGATCAGCAATCAAAGCTTTTCTTTGTTGTTGGAAAAAGCTGAACTGGCTTTACTGATTAAAGTTTAGGCGCCAACCAGTTGCAAATTCATAAAACGCAGTTTAAACAGCACAAGTTGTGCAGCTATGGATGCTGCTGCGGTAGAAGCTGCTAGCTATTCAATTAATAATGTAACGATAAGCGGCAAAGATTGTCTAGTTTAACGTATTACTGTAACTAATATGGGGGATTCAAAGCTGACAGATGTCGCTGTGAATGATATGTACCCAGCTTATACCATTTCATGGAAATCTGGCACGGTTCTGCCGATGACCAGCAGCGCTGAAGTGGTGCAGGACGACGGTTCTAAAGTTAAAACGACATTTTCATCGCTTTTACCTCAAGAACAAAAGTCACTGTATTTTGGTATAAAAATGCAATGATTTGGTGATGATTCGACAATAAAAAAGACGGCGAATCAGCCGTCTTTTTTTGTCCTTAAATTTTGATCTTAAGCTATTTTTTCAATTCGGCAGTAGTAGAAACCGTCACCTTGTCCATTTTGCGGCAAGAGCTGACGGCCGTGAATTTGCTCAATGCCCCAATCGGCATCAATTTTCACTTCTTTGGCATTTGGTGTTGCAGCAAAGAAGTCCACCATCTGCTGTTCATTTTCTGCTTTTAAAATTGAACAGGTAATGTAAAGCAACGTACCGCCGACTTTCAGCTGCTGCCACATATTTTCTAAAATCTGCTTTTGCAAAGCGACTGTTTTAGGGATATCTGTCGATTGGCGGAGCAAGCGGATATCTGGATGGCGGCGCATGACACCAATGGCTGAACATGGCGCATCTAATACAATGCAATCCACCAGCTCTGGCGCGGTCCAAACTGTTGCATCAGCCGCTAGTATTTCCACTTCAGCATATTCGGTTAAAAGCAGGCGTTCGAGATTTTCATTGACGCGGACTAAACGCTTGGCATCTTGGTCAATGGCATAGAGTTTTTTAGGGCTGTACTTTTCCAAAATGTGCGCAGTTTTTCCGCCGGGTGCAGCGCATGCATCGACAACAGTTAAACCTTCCAAGTTCGGTACTAATGATGCACACAGCTGCGCATGTTCATCTTGTACAGAGAAGCCGCCAGCCTCATAGCCTGGCAGGTTTGGAATATGCACATTTTGCTCGAGTACAATGCCGACATCTGACAGACTGCAAGGACGGGCTTCAAAACCTTCTTCTTCTAAAATTTCCAAATATTCATCACGGCTGACTTGATTGATGTTGACGCGTAAAGTCAGCGGTGCAATCTGTTTTAAATGATGTGAAATTTCAGGAAGCAGCTCTTTCCAGTCTTTTTTAAGGCGTTTGAATAGCCAGCTTGGCAAGCCATGCGCCTGATCCAGCGCATAGCCGAATTCTTCTGTTTCACGTGAAACACGTCGAAGCACAGCATTGACCAAACCGCTCATAGACTCAAAGCCCAGCTGTTTTGCAGCAGTCACTGTTTCCGAAATTGCAGCATGTGCAGGAATACGGGTGCAGAGCAGCTGATACAAACCTAAATATAAACAGCTTTCTAAGGCTTCATTGTCTAAAGGTTTGGTTAAAAGCGGTAATGTAATTGCTTTTAAGCCATGCCATTGACGCAAGCAGCCTAAAGTCAATTCATGGTATAGGCCGCGGTCACGCTCGGATACGATATTAATATGCTGATTTAGTACTGAAGCGAGAGATTGGCCATTTTGTACAGCCAATAGTGTTTTTACAACTTGCGCGCGCAAATTCAAATTTTTTGATGACGATTGAATTTGGCTCATGCGAATATATTTCCTGCTGCTAATTTTTGAGTTTGGTTAATTTGTACTGGATTTAGGGCTTTGCCGCCTGGCCATTGAAGGCTCGTCAGGCAAATGGCTTTTGCATCGCCGCAAGCGACATGTACGCCTTGTTTATCAATATTTAAAATGGTGCCTGCAGGTTTTCCTGACGCATCTTCATTTGACAGCGCTGAACCCCAAACACGTAAGTTATTGGTTTCATCTAATGGAATAAATGCCACTGGCCATGGGTTAAATGCGCGGATATTGCGGTCAATGCTGACAGCATCCTGTGACCAGTCAATTTTTGCTTCAGCTTTCGACAGCTTATGCGCATAAACCGTTTGCGATTCATCCTGCACTTCACGCGTATCTAAATAATGCTTTAAGGTTTCTTCTGAGCTTAGAACTTGAACAATTGCTTCTGCGCCCTGAATGGCTAATTTGTCATGTAAAGAGGCAGAGGTGTCCTCTGCTTCAATAGGGCAAACGGTTTTGTACATCATATCGCCCGTGTCTAAACCTGCCGCCATTTTCATAATGGTCACGCCAGTTTCTGTATCGCCTGTGCTGATTGCCCGCTGAATAGGAGCTGCGCCGCGCCAGCGCGGCAGCAATGAGCCATGGATATTCAGACAGCCATATTTCGGGGTATCGAGGACGGCTTGCGGCAAGATTAAACCATAGGCTGCAACCACCATAACATCAGCATTTAACGCTGCCAGTTCAGCCTGAGCTGCGAGACCTTCATCTGTTGAGGCTTTGAAATGCAGCGGCTGAAAGACCGGAATATGATGCGCTAGAGCAAGCTGCTTTACTGCAGATGCTGTCAGTTTCTGTCCGCGGCCTGCTTTGCGATCCGGCTGTGTATATACAGCCACAATTTCATGTTCTGTAGGAATGAGTGCAGCGAGCGCTGTTGCTGCAAATTCTGGTGTACCCGCAAAAATGATCTTCACAAAAAAGCCTAGCCGCAAAAAAGTCGATTATATCAAACCTGCCTTTAGAAGGGATGTTAAAAAATTTTAACTTTCCAGCGCTGTTGAATTTATCAAAAAAAACTAAAATAAGAAGGACGAAATACATAAGAATATTTATCTGCATTTGAGAAAATAATTTTTAATTTTGCTGCTGGCGGCGGGCATGCGGCAGATGACAGCAATATGTCGATTCATTTAGATTCAATATGAATTTCAGCAAAACAGCAAAATGGTGTGCTGACATTCAATCTAAGTAATACTGAAGGTTGTGTTTTATTCAACAAAAATATTTTTCTATTATCGGATTTGTGTAAATTGGGCAGATATTTATTTGATTTAAAAGGCCTCTTGGTAAGCCTTTGGGTTTTTCTCATGCGGCATTTTTATTAGAGTGATGGGGCGTAAAAGATTAAAGCGGAACGTTGAATGTTGAAAAAGGTGATGGTTATTTAAATTTTAGTTCATTCTTCTAAATGTAAATGAAATAAATCATAATGTGATTAATGGCATAAAGTTCAAGCCTTGCTGTCATTTCAGCCAATTGATTTAATTAGCAAACAATCACGATAAGCACAATAAGTGTGAAATGCTTCTCATATTCTTTGTAATTGATTTCACATATTTTATGTGTGAAGCCCTGTTGTATTTAGTTATGTTTTTTGAGCAATCAGCCAGTTTGCTGCACGATATTTAAAAAAAATGCAGCAGATAACAACTAAAAACACAGGTATCTCTCATGAATAAAATCTATAAAGTTATTTGGTGTCAGGCCCTTTGTACATGGATAGCAGTATCCGAATTGACCAAAGGAAAAGTTAAATCCTCTGCAGTAAAAACACAAAAACTAAGCGCAGTTCAACAACAATCGAAACCGCAAATTTTTGAATGGAAACTCAAAGCCGCCGTCGCTTTACTATTAGGTTTCTCGGCAAATCTTTATGCAGAGCAAGGGGTTAGCGGCGGTGTAGCTACTGGCTCTGGCGCTACAGCAATTTCAGCATGTAACAAATTAAATGTACCTTCTGCGTCAGGTACTCGAGATGCAGCTAAGGCCATTGGGGCAGATTCACTCGCTATAGGCTGTAATGCAAATGCAGTCGCGACCAGTGCGATCAGTATCGGCGGTCGTGATGGAGGCGGTTTCAAGGTTGATTTGAGTACTTTACAGTTGGCTTCTGTATCGGGAGTAGCTGCCGATTTAATGCTGACATCTGGCGAGACTCATTATAATGGCAGCTTGGTGAGCCGCAATAGTAATTCACTAGGAGTGAGCAATGCCGTGCTTTCAGGGTCTGCTATTGCGATTGGTAATCGCATCAAAATTTTAAATGGCAATACTATAGACTCATTGGCAGATTTAGATGATCAAGGTCTATTGTATGATGGCTTAGCGAGTGCTAAAGCAATTGCAATTGGAGATACAGTAACGGTAGGTTCGAACTCGGCAACAGCAATTGCAATTGGTGATACTTCTTCAATTAGTAATAATGCACGTGAAGCGATTGCTATAGGCGCTCATGCGTCAGCCAGTAAAACAGGCGGTGTAGCATTAGGCGCGTACAGTACGACAGCAACAGCTGCAGATGCGCCAGCAGGTGCCACGATTGGAGTGATCAATCTTGGTGATAATCAAACTTCTGTATTATTAAAACGTAATTTTGCAGGTTCATTTGCAGCAACACCTGATAATGCAGGCCGTCAAATATCAGTCGGCAGTGCAGGCAAGGAGAGGCAAATTAAAAATGTGGCGCCAGGTATAATCAGTAAAACCAGTACCGATGCAATTAATGGCAGTCAGTTGGTTGCCGTTGTTGAAGGTGTTGTTGCTCATATTGATGATACTGCGGCAGTGGTATATACCCAGCCTGGCGGGACGCCCGTGAAAAAGGCTGCCAATGGAAAATGGTACAAAGCAGCAGATATTAATCAAGATGGCACTTTGGTTGCAGGAGCAACAGAAATTGCGCCAAACAGCATTATTACTTCAGTGAAAAGTGCAGGCGGTTCAATAACTGCACCAACGACATTGACCAATGTTAAGGCGGGCGCCAATCCTACCGATGCGGTAAACGTATCGCAGCTGGGTACGGCAGTGAGCAATGCCAGCCTGAACTTTGAAGGCGATGTTGCTGCAACAGGCGCGCCCGCAAATAATTTTAGCCGCAAAGTGGGTGAAACCACAAAAATTGTAGGGGGCTTAACAGATCCAGCTTTGCTGAGCGACAGCAACATCGGTGTTGTTTCAGACGGTGCAGGCAAACTTACGGTAAAACTGGCGAAGAATCTGCAAGCGTTAGACAGCGTATCTATCACGGGCGGTCCGACCATGAACAATGGCGGGATCAATATGAATGGTAAGAAGATTACCAATTTGGCAGCAGGAACAGTATCGAGTACCTCTCAAGATGCTGTGAACGGCAGTCAGCTATATAACGTGTCGAACAGTATCAAAAATAGTATTGGCGGCAATACCATTATCAATCCAGATGGTTCGATTGCTACTGTCAACTTGGGTGATACTGGCCAAGACAACATTCATGATGCTTTGAAAACCATTAACAATACGGCGAACAACGCCAACAAAGGCTGGAAACTCAGTACCAATGGTGGAACTGCCACACAAGTTGTGCCAGACCAGCGGGTTGATTTTTCCAATAGTGATAACAATGTCAAAATCACCAATAACGGTTCAAATGTTACGGTCAATTTAAATAATAATCTGGACCTAAGCCCTGCGGGCAGTGTGACCATGGGAAATACTACGGTCAACAATGGCGGTTTAACCATTCAAAATGCTGATCCGAACAAAGTGGTAAGTGTGACAGATGCAGGCATTAATGCCGGAAATAATAAAGTCACCAATGTGCAGGATGGCTTAATTGCAAATGGTTCTAAAGATGCCGTCAATGGCGGTCAAATCAAAAATATTGCCGACAGCATTAAAAACAGTATTGGCGGCAATACCGTAGTTAACCCAGACGGCACAATTACGACCAATAACATTGGCAATACGGGTGCAAACAATATTCACGATGCGATTTCTAATGTGAATACTGCAGCCACCAAAGCGAAAACGACAGTGACGCAAGGTGCAAATATTGTGGTCACACCGTCAACCAACCTCGATGGTTCAACCAATTATCAAGTAGCGACAGCAAAAGATGTCAGCTTTGATAATGTGAATGTCAGCAATAATGTCACTGTGGGCGGAAACGTAACGGCAAATGCATTTCAGGCCGGGAATACCACGGTTAACAATGGCGGCGTAACCATTGCAAATGCAGATCCGAATAAAGTGGTCAGTGTAACGGATGCAGGCATTAATGCCGGCAATAACAAAGTGACCAATGTCGCTCCGGGAGCAATCTCAGCAACCTCGAAAGATGCAGTGAACGGTTCACAATTGAATGCCAGCAATAATGCATTCAATACCTTTCTGGGCGGCGGCGCAGTTTATAACGATAATACCAAGACTTATAGTGCGCCGACCTATGTCATTAACAACGGCACAACGACCAGCAGCTACAATAATGTGGGCGATGCGCTTGGCGCATTGAATCAGGCCGATACGAAAATTAATAGCCGTATTGATATATTGGGCGACCAGCTGGAACAGAGCTTCCGCACTGCCAATAACCGTATTGATGATGTGGAAAAGTTGGCAAATGCGGGTGTTGCAGCAGCTATGTCTTTAGAAAATGCGCCGTATATTGCAGGCAAATTTACCTATGCAGTAGGCGCAGCCTACCACGGCGGTGAAAATGCGGTGGGCGCAACACTGCGCAGAACAGCAGATAATGGCCGCTGGTCTTTGACAGGCGGTGTCGCTGCCGCCTCTCAGGGTGATCCAAGTATCCGTATTGGCATCAGCGGTGTCATCGATTAATGGAAAATAAAGCAAATTGCTTGAATACTTTTCAAAATAAATAGAGTGGATATAACAATGAATACAACACAATCTATTGCAGTAATCGCCCTGATGCTATTGGGCAGCAGCAGCGTATGGGCTGCTGAACAAATCAACTTAACGCAGGCCGCAGCCGATATTGAGTTTCCAGAGCCCAATAAAAGCTATTTAAAGCAAGTGCACCGTTATGAATATGAAGATGTGCTGCGTTTAGAAAACGGCTTAAACAAAGATCAAATCCGCAGGATTCTAGGGAATCCGCAATTCAGTGAAGGCTTGTTTGCAGTGCGTAAGTGGAATTATGTACTCGATATCCGAGTGCCGGAAACACAAACTTACCGCCGCTGCCAGCTGCGCATTGACTTTGACAAGGATTATATTGCAGAGCGTTATTCATGGCGCGGTGAAGCCTGTCAGGGCTTAGTGCAATATGGCGCAAATAATGAAACGCCAATTGTACCTGCCGCTGTTCCTGTGCCAGAAGCGCATGAGGCGCATGTGTTATTTGCCTTTGACCGCGGTGACGCAGCGGGCATTGAACAGCAGTCCATGCAGCTGAATGAACTGCTGGGTTATTTAAATGCTGGAAGTCAGCGGATTAATATTGCTGGCTATACCGACAGAAAAGGCACGGCCAGCTATAACCAGCGCTTATCTGAACACCGCGCAAAAACGGTAGCCGACTTATTAGTCCGTCACGGCATTGCGCCAGAGCGGATTAATATTGCTGCGCAAGGTGTAACAAATGCGTATCGAAGCTGTGAATCGCAGCTCAAGCGATCCTTAGAAATTCAGTGTCTGTCACCTAACCGCCGAGTGACCATCAGCTGGTAAAACAGCTGCGTGAAATGAAAGACTTAAAAAAAGCATTCTGAGGAATGCTTTTTTTATGCGGGTTTGGAGTACATATTATATAAATAAAACTCATGCAAATTGTAAAAATTATTCATGAAAGTTTTGTATTTAATCCTGCATGATAGCGTTATAGTAGCTTAAATATTGAAATTTATCGTGTCTGCATCGAAGCTCATTCATCGACATATCTGCGCGGTTATATGCATTTTCCGCTGCTTTGCATAACTGCAGCTTAATTTATGATATGTTTAAAATTAAACTGATTTCATGCTCACGATCATAAAGATCCAGCCAGAGTGAACGCATTATTCACTCAAGCACAAACATTGTTGGAATAACACCATGCCTGATTATCGTTCAAAAACATCGACACACGGAAGAAACATGGCGGGTGCGCGCGGCTTATGGCGCGCAACTGGTATGAAAGATGAAGACTTCGGCAAGCCTATTATTGCGGTTGTAAACTCATTTACCCAATTTGTACCGGGTCACGTTCATCTGAAAGACTTAGGTCAGCTTGTGGCGCGCCAAATTGAACAAGCAGGCGGTGTGGCTAAAGAATTCAACACGATTGCAGTGGATGACGGGATTGCGATGGGTCATGACGGCATGCTGTATTCATTGCCGTCACGTGACCTGATTGCAGACTCCGTCGAGTACATGGTCAATGCACACTGCGCAGATGCGATGGTGTGTATTTCGAACTGTGACAAAATCACACCGGGAATGCTCATGGCATCTATGCGCTTGAATATTCCAGTGGTCTTTGTATCTGGCGGTCCAATGGAAGCGGGTAAAGTTAAAATCCGCGGTAATGAACACGCGATTGACCTTGTCGATGCCATGGTTGTAGCGGCTGATGACAGCTTCACTGATGAAGAAGTGGCTGCTTATGAGCGCTCTGCATGCCCAACTTGCGGTTCATGTTCAGGGATGTTCACTGCAAACTCCATGAACTGCTTAACGGAAGCTTTAGGCTTATCGCTTCCGGGCAATGGTTCAACGCTTGCAACCCATGCAAACCGTAAAAAGCTATTTGAAAAAGCGGGTCAGTTAATCGTAGAAATTACCAAACGCCATTATGAGCAAAATGATTACAGTTTGCTTCCGCGTAACATCGCAACCAAAGCATCGTATGAAAATGCCATGACTTTAGACATTGCAATGGGCGGTTCGACCAATACCGTTCTGCATTTATTGGCTGCTGCTTATGAAGCAGAAGTTGATTTCACTATGGATGATATTGACCGTTTATCTCGTAAAGTGCCGGTACTGTGTAAAGTTGCGCCTGCGAAACAAGATGTGCATATGGAAGATGTGCACCGTGCCGGCGGCATTATGTCTATTTTAGGTGAATTAGACCGCGCAGGGCTGCTTGATACCTCTGTAGGTACAGTTCACGAAAAAACATTGAAAGATGCTTTAGATAAATGGGACATCATCCGTACAGAAGATGAAGAGGTATATAACTTCTTTAAATCTGCACCGGGCGGTGTGCCGACACAGACCGCATTCTCGCAAGACCGTTATTATTCACGTTTAGATGGTGACCGTGAAAACGGTGTGATCCGTAATGCAGAGCATGCTTTCTCTAAAGACGGCGGTTTAGCGGTGTTGTACGGCAATATCGCATTGGATGGCTGTATTGTGAAAACAGCAGGTGTGGATGATTCTATCCTGAAATTCAACGGTACAGCGCGCGTATTTGAAAGCCAAGATGATGCCGTTACGGCCATTTTAGGCGGTGAAATTGTCGCGGGTGATGTGGTTGTGATCCGTTATGAAGGTCCGCAAGGCGGTCCGGGCATGCAGGAAATGCTTTATCCGACCAGCTACTTAAAATCGAAAGGTTTAGGTAAAGACTGTGCGCTTGTGACAGACGGCCGTTTCTCGGGCGGCTCTTCAGGTCTGTCTATCGGCCACGTTTCACCCGAAGCTGCCGAGGGCGGTGCGATTGGTTTAGTTGAAGATGGCGACCGTATTGAAATTGATATTCCAAACCGTACGATTCATTTAGCTGTTGCGGATGATGTGATGGCTGCCCGCCGTGAAGCGCAAGAAGCGAAAGGCTGGAAACCTGCGAAGGAGCGCCCGCGTAAAGTATCTAAAGCGCTGAAAGCTTATGCAATGCATACTACAAGCGCAGCCAAAGGCGCAGTCCGTGAAATCTAATCTTATTTAGATTTTAGCGCTGTAAAAAGCACGCTTTTAAAGCGTGCTTTTTTATGCAGATTATTTGGCCTTTATTTTATTTGCTATATATCTTTGACCGTTAAATCCATTATATTGGCCTGAATATGCTGCTGCATTGCGTGAGTGAGCATTGAACATTTTGTCTTGAATTGTTATAAGTTTTGCTCAAGGTTTATATCTATTTTATTTCATCCCAACGATGGGAAATAAAACGTTGCGGCGCCATGCGCTGTACTGCTTTGTTAATTGAGGCCTAAGCTCATGTCACTGTTACGCCGCTGGTTTGATCCTATCCGATCGAGGTGGTTTTACGATAAGCCGTCACGCCAGGCTGTATTGCCTACAGAGCAGGGCTTAAGTGTCTATTTGCGCTTGGATGATGTTTACAGTTATTTGACTGCGCAGCAGCTGCCGCAATTAGAAGAAATCCTCAGTGATGAGCTGAAACCGCTGAAGGTGATTATTTCAAATACTGCGGCTGAAGCGCCAAATCATATGTCTGAAGCAGAATGGAAACAATACTGCTTAAATGATGCGCAAATTTTAGCGAAACAGCACCGTTTCAGTTTTCATGAATCGCCAGAACAGCCAACTGCAGAGGCGCTGCAGCAGGCTGAGGTCATTTTAAAAAATACGCCGCTGCGCGGTCAGGACTTTTTATATCTGCTGGAAGATGTATTTAATATGCTTTGGCAGCAGCAGTACGGCAAACTGCGCACCTTGTATGCTATGGCCAGCCGCCATCATCGGCTGCAGCATTTTCCAGAAAGAATATTTCGTGATACGCCGGTATTGGCCAGTTATTTTGAATTTGGCGAACGTCAATATCACGGTGTAGATGATTTGCTGCGCCTAACCCGCCGTTTAAAGCAGCAAAAATTGCTGACGGGCAATCCTATTTTTATGATTAATCATATTGAATGGCGCGAGCATCTGATCAGTGATGCAGAAGAGCTGAATGAAATTCAGGCCATGGATCCCGAGCTGGATTTATATATTGCGCTGGAAGATCCGATCTCGTGGCTGCTGCTGGCCTATATCAAAGAAGAGCTGGCCGATTATTATAATATTTCACTTAATTTATACCCGCTGAGTTACCGCAGCAGAGATGATTTTGACTGGGGTTTAGCAACCCGTTTGTCAAAGCGTACAGGTGTTGCATTTACGCCATTTTGCCGGCCTGATGCGCAGGCTGCGCAAAATATGGCGCTGCTGTATTGCAGTGTGCCGGAAGAGCAGCGGATTGATGCGCTGTATAAAATTATGCAGGCGGTTTGGACCAAAGGTTTGGACTTATCTTATAAAGCGCATTTTCAGGCGATGCAGCAGGAGTTGGGGCTTAGCGAGCTCAGTCAGCAGGATATTCAGGCCTACTTGGCAGAAAATGATATGCATTGTGAAATGAAATCACAGCCGAATTTACCTGTTCTTGAGCTGCGTCTAGATGGGCAGAGTTATGTTTTTAATAGCTTATACCGCGTATGGATGATTGAAAGTATTTTCAGTAATGTGTTAGAAGAGAAGTATAAAGTAGAAAGCGCTGCTGAGAATGAGTTAAGAAATAATGAAGAAAGAAAAGGTTGAAAGTCTAGAACAGGCCCGTACCCAAATTGACCAAATAGATGCATCTTTAATTGAACTGATTTCTGCCCGCCAGTTTTATGTCGATCAGGCAGTACGTTTTAAGCGGACCGTACAGGATGTGCAGTCGCCGGAACGGGCGGAAGATGTGGTGAGAAAAGTCCGCGAATCTGCGCAGGCGCATGGTGTAGACCCTAATTTAGTGGAAAGCATTTACCGTGAAATGATGCATCATTTTATTCAGCGTGAATTAAAGGAAATCCGTCCATAAACGGATTTGCTGCCATTGCAGGTGCGGGCAGACGCCAAACTGCCTGCTATCGGTATTTTGAGAAAAAAAGAAAAAAATATTATCTTTCAATTTAATTTCTGCAAAAAAATGAAATAATAGAGTAATTTCTGCCAAACGCTTAAAGCCGCCTACAGCTCTTTATGGATACTCAGTTACAGTTCAGTAAAATATCTCAAGATCTTGAAAATTATAAAATTGCAATTGATGCGCATTCTATCGTTGCAGTGACAGACGCTCGCGGCGTCATTACGCACGTCAATAAAAAATTCTGTGATATTTCAAAATATTCAGCTAAAGAATTGATTGGCTCTACGCATCAGATTATTAACTCAGGCTGCCATCCCAAGCATTTTTTTAAGCAAATGTGGAAAACCATTGCACAGGGCGAAATTTGGCAGGGCGAAATTTGCAATCGCAATAAAGAGGGAGAGCTGTATTGGGTCGATACCACTATTGTCCCGCTGAAAGATGAGCAAGGCGTATTGCGGCAGTATTTTTCTATCCGTACAGACATCAGTCAACTGAAAAACTCAGAGGATCATGCCCGATATATGGCGCTGCATGATGAGCTGACTGGGCTGCCAAACCGCCGTTATATGCAGGACCGCATCCGTCATGTGCTGGCCAAAAGCCGTGAAAATGATACGCACAGCGCGATGATCATGCTGGACTTGGACAATTTCAAAAATATTAATGACACATTGGGTCATGAACAGGGTGACCGGCTGCTTCGGATCGTCGCGCTGTGCCTGCGTTCTTGTGTGCCTCAGCCAAATTCAATTATACGTCTAGGCGGAGATGAATTTTTAGTCATTTTGTCTGACTTAAATGCGGATTTGGAATTAGCTAAGCAAACAGTTTTGAAAGTTGCCAATAAAATTACTGCAACGTTGAATAAGCCGTTCTATTTAAATAAGCAGCAGATTCATACCGGCGCCAGCAGCGGTATTTTTGTCTTTAAAAACTCAGATTTACCTGAAAAAGAGCTGCTGAAATATGCGGACATGGCGCTGTATCAGGCCAAGGGCAATGGGAAGAATTGTGTCTGTGTCTTTGATCCTGCAATGGAGCAGCGCATTTTAGCCAAAGCTGCATTAATGACGGATTTGCGCCGTGCGCTGCAAGATGATGAGTTTTTACTGCATTATCAGAAAATAGTGAATGCTGAGGAACAAACCATTGGCTATGAGGCACTGGTACGGTGGCTTCACCCTGAAAAAGGGTTGGTCATGCCATCTGCTTTTATCAATGATGTCGAGAAATCGGGCATGATTCATGAGCTGGGTAAAAAAGTGCTGACTATGGCTTGCCAGCAGCTGTATGAATGGAGCAAGCTGCCTGAATATGCGCAGCTCAGTATTTCCGTCAACATCAGTATTGAGCAATTTAATAAGCCAGATTTTGATGAGCTGATTATTCGTCTGATTAATACTTTTGAAGTCAACCCAAGCTTGCTGCGTTTAGAACTGACTGAAAGCATGTTTTATGCAGATATGCACGGCTCTATTGCTAAAATGAATAAGCTGATTCAGCGCGGTTTAAAATTTTCGATGGATGATTTCGGGACTGGATATTCATCCTTAAATTATTTGAAAATATTGCCTTTAAGCCAGCTGAAAATAGACCGTTCTTTTGTTGAAAATATTGTGGAAAATAAGCGTGATTTTGCCATCGTGCAAACGATTTTAAATCTCGCTTTAATCCTCGAGTTGGATGTTGTTGCTGAAGGGGTTGAAACAGAAGAACAGTTTCAGCTGTTGAAAGACAGCGGCTGCACAGCATTTCAAGGATATTATTTTGGCCGTCCGCAGCTCACTGTGTAATTTTCACTATTTTTAAAACAGGCGGAACAGCAGTAAAAAAGCAGCCAGAAGGCTGCTTTTTTATATCAGGCAAGCATTATGATTTATCGGCTAAACTGAAGAACCAATTCAGAATCAGCGCGGCAAAAGTTGCAGTGCCAATACCGCCCAGATTAAAGCTGCCGAATTGCAATGCGAAGTCGCCAGTCCCCAAAATCAGGGTAACAGCAGCAATCATCAGATTTTTGTTTTTCGAAAAATCAACTTGGTTTTCAATCCAAATTTTTGCGCCGGCAATAGTAATCAAACCGAAGACCACAATAGATGCACCTGCTAAGATGGCTGCTGGAATCGTTTGAATGATTGCGCCGAATTTGGGTGAAAGGCCTAAGAAAATTGCAAATATGCCAGCAATGGCAAAAACAATGGTGGAATAAACACGGGTGACTGCCATGACACCAATATTTTCACCATAAGTTGTCATGCCCGGCGCGCCTACGCTGCCCGCTAATGAGGTTGCAACACCGTCAGCAACAAAGGCTTTGCCAATGTGCGGATCAAGATTTTCACCAGTCATTGCAGACACTGCTTTAATATGCCCTAAGTTTTCTGCAACTAAAATCAGTGCAACAGGAGCAATAATCAGCATTGCATTCATGCTGAATTCAGGCCCATGAAAAGTTGGCAAGCCAAACCAAGCTGCTTGAGAAATTGGCGCAAAATTAATGGCTGTGCCATAGCCCATGATATTGGCCACAACGAAATACATAATGTAGAAAGTATAAGGCCAACAAGCAGCAGCAAACGCTGCAGCATGCCTTTGGTAAAGACCGCAATTGAGCCCATGCACATGACCGTCACCAGCGCCATCCACATATTGAATGGGTTGCCAGCTACGCTTTTCACTGTAACAGGAGCAAGGTGAAGGCCAATAATCATCACCACAGAACCTGTGACGACAGGGGGCATTAATTTTTCAATCCAGCGGGTACCGGTTGCCATCACCAATAGGCCGCACAGTGCATATAACACGCCGCAGGCAATAATACCGCCGGCTGCCACCGCAATATTGCCGTTTAAGCCTGAGCCTGCATAACCTGTCGCTGCGATAACTACACCGATAAATGCAAAGCTTGAACCTAAATAGCTCGGTACGCATCCGCCTGTGATCATAAAGAACAGCAGGGTGCAAATACCTGACATTAAAATGGCCAGATTGGGGTCAAAACCCATTAATAACGGCGCCAAAACGGTTGCGCCAAACATAGCAAATGCATGCTGAATGCCAAGCACCGCGCTTTGTGCGGGCGGCAAATATTCTGTAGTACCGACTGGGCGTGCATCGATATCGCCCGTAAAAGGACGCCATTTGGGAAACCAATTGGACATATTTTGTGCACCATGAAGTTAAATTTTGCACATCATACGCCTCTTTTTTGGAAGATTTAATCGCCAAAGCAAAAAAAAGATTAAACTTAATTTTATGACTTTATAGGTTTTTTTACCGCACGGTAAAAATTTTTAATTTTAAAAATAACGGGAAATCAGTTATTAATAGCCTGTACCAAGTTTACAAAATTCATAAATAAAACTTATTTTATATATAAATAAATTACAGTTTTTTAGAATGGATGGTCAATAAAAAAGCACATCCTAAGATGTGCTTTTCATGGTGAGCCTAAATGCTTTAACCCGTGTTGCGCAGACCAGCAGCAATACCGGCAATACTGACCATCAATGCATGATCAACAGGTGTATGTTCCGCTTGGCGTTCGGCTAAATATGCGCGGCGCCGTTTCATAAGTTCAGCTTGCAGCAGGTGCAGCGGAAGCAGATAGGGCTTGCGGACTTTCATCGATTGATCCAGCACATCATTGCTGCTCAGCAGTTTAGATTCGCCTTTTAAAGCCAGCAGTGTTTGTACTGCATCTTTTAAACGCTGGCGCAGCTCTTCTCCGAGCGCTTTTAAGTCTTCGTCTTGGGTTAAGTGTGACTCGTAATACAGCGCAACATGTCCATCCGATTTAGACAGCACCATTTCCAGCATATCAATCAAGGTTTGGAAATATGGCCACTCTTGCAGCATGTCTTCCAGTACGGCTTTTTGCCCTTGATCTAAAACTTGGTTAATTGCTGCGCCTGTGCCAAGCCAAGCTGGCAGCATTAAGCGGATTTGTGTCCATGCAAATACCCATGGAATAGCGCGCAGGGATTCAATTCCGCCGCTGACTTTGCGTTTAGCAGGGCGAGAGCCCAATGGCAGCATTTGCAGCTCCAGCTCAGGAGTGACTGTGCGCAGGTATTTTACAAAGTGCGGATTTTCACGCACGGTCTGACGGTAAACCTGTACGGACAGATCCGTCATTTTATGCATCAGCGCCCGCCATTCTTGTTTCGGCTCTGGCGGCGGCAGCAGCGTTGCTTCTAAAGTTGCCGCGGTATAAATCTCAAGATTTTGCAGCGCAATACCTTCTAAACCAAATTTAAAGCGGATCATTTCACCTTGTTCGGTGACACGGATCGCGCCTGAAATGGAGCCCGGCGGCTGTGAAAACAGCGCTTGCTGTGTCGGTGCGCCGCCGCGGCTGATTGATCCGCCGCGGCCGTGGAATAAGGTCAGCTGTACACCATGGTTTTTTGCAATTTCAGTGAGCTCTTCCTGTGCGCGGTACTGCGCCCAGTTGGCTGACATAAAGCCTGCATCTTTGGCTGAGTCTGAGTAGCCGATCATGACTTCATGCTTGCCCTGAATATGCTGTTTATACCAGTGCATGCTGAACAGTGTATTCATGGTGCTGGATGCGCCGTCTAAATCTTTCAGCGTCTCAAATAAAGGCACAACACGCAGCGCTTGTTTAATGCCGGCTTCTTTTTGCAGCAGCAGTACGGCTAAAACATCGCTTGGGTATTCAGCCATAGAAATAATATAAGCGCCTAAGCTTTCTGACGGCTGCTGCGCCAATGTGCGCATTGTAGCGAAGACTTCCTGCACATCTGGATGCTCAATCAGACTTTGTTTCGGTTCATTTAAATACTTTGGCAGCAGCGGACGCTTGCTTTGCAATTCTTGCAATAAGAAGTTTTGACGCGCCTGTTCGGTCCACGTTTCAAAATTGCCTAAGCCCAAATATTCAGTAATGGCAGAAATGGCTTGGCGGTGACGTCCAGATTCTTGGCGGATATCCAGCTTGAGCAATTCAATGCCAAAACAGTTGACCCGGTGAATAAAATCAAGCAGTTTGCCATTGGCAATTTCAGGCAGGTTGCATTCAATCAGTGAGCGGTAGCACAGCAGCAGCGGCTGCAGCAGTTCATCTTTGCTCTTAATCACATGACTGTCATCGGCATCGGCGCCGCGCAATTTTTCTGACAGCCAGTAACGGGTTGCTTTCAGGCGCTGGCGTGTATCACGCAAGTATTCACGGTATGGCTCAGGGTGATTCTGTCCGAGCGCTGCCTGCAGCTCTGGGCTGCATTGTTCTATAGACAGTTCCCAGCGTAAGTCTTCAATATCCCGAACATATAAGTCAGCTGCTTTCCAGCGGGACAGCCAAAGCACCTCTTGCGTTATGCTGTGTGTCACATTCGGGTTGCCGTCACGGTCACCGCCCATCCACGAGGCAAAACGTACGGGCGCGACATTCAGCGGCAGCGCCTGACTGCAATGGGTCTGCACCATATCATTCAATTCACGCATGAATTTAGGCACAGCATTCCATAGGGTCTGCTCAATAGTTGTAAAGCCCCATTTTGCTTCATCGACAGGGGTCGGGCGGTGCTGACGGATTTCATCGGTCTGCCATGCAGAACAGACCAGCTGCTTGAGGTCTTCCAGCACCGCTTGGCGTTCACGCGGGGTCAGTTTCTGCTGGTCAAATTGAGACAGGCAGTCATTGATGCCGTCATATTTTTGAATCAGGGTGCGGCGGCTGACTTCGGTCGGATGTGCCGTCAGCACAAGTTCAATTTTCAGTTCGCAAATTTGCTGATAAAGCCGCTCAGATGAAATTTCGCGGTCTTTGAATTTTTGAAATAAGTGATCCAGCGGATTTGGCGATGGCACGTGTTCATCAAATTCACTTTGTCTGCGGCTGCGCACCACATGGTACTGCTCTGCAATATTGGCAAAGTTTAAAAAATGGGTAAAGGCGCGGGTCAGCGGCAGGATCTCATGATCTTCTAAGCTGAGAAACAGTTTTTCCAGTTCTTTTTCTGCTTCTGCCTGTCCATCGCGGGCGCCTTTGGCCAATGCGCGAATCTGTTCGACCTGATTAAACAAATCTTGTCCGGCATGCTGCTTGAGGGTTTCACCTAACAGGTTGCCCAGCAAGCGTACATCTTCACGTAATGGAGCATCAATTTGTTGAATCATTTTTTAGTTTTCTCCGCAGGTCCTTATTTTGACTATAGCCCGAATCTGACAGGGTGCAAGTGTATTACAGACAAAAGTCGGATTCAGGCTGCCTAAAAAATAGCAAGGCTTATGCCAGTGCGCAGATCAATAAGCTGCATTTTCAGGTTTTACTGCCATAGCGGTACATAAATAAATCAATGCTGTCTTCAATAATAGCCAAACGTTCACTTTGATCAGGCACGCAGCGCAGCCCCATCAGCACCTCATGATGACGCAATCCCATCAATAAGGACACAATCAGCAGGGTGGGATTGCGCGGCTGGTCACGGCGAATGAACTGTAAAGACATGGCCTGCTCAAAGAAATTTTCCCAGAGCGCATGCAGTTTGCCATGTGACGCATTGTAAAACTGCAGCGTCAGCGGGCTATGCTGAGAGGCCAGTTTAATCAGCAAAGCGTCGAGTTTCATTGCTTCAGGCAAATTGGCTAAATCTAAAGATAAGCGGCAAGTGTGCTGCAGCGCCTGTTTAAAGTTGCTGTCTGGTGTTAAGCAGATCGGGCTGGCATTAATTAAATGATCACAAGTGTCTTCAATAGCCGCGGTAAACAGTGTCGCTTTATCCTGAAAATGGTTGTATACGGTCAGTTTTGTGACATCAGCTTTTTGGGCAATCGAATTCATGGTGCTGCCTTCATAGCCGCATTCTAAAAATAAGCTTTTGGCAGCCTCCAAAATACGTTTTCGTTTTTCTAAATCTTTTGGTCGGCCGGCTTTCATTTGCTAAAAAAAATCCAAATATGTCACTGAGGTCATTGATTTATACTGAATCAAATAATTAATGTACCCAGTAGTCTATTAATTAAAAAATAATCAGCTTGAGACTGGCATTTTGCCTTAAAAAACTGGTTTAGATAAGAGCGAAATTCATGAGCACGATAAATACCTCCGTACTGGGCATGGTCATCGCCTGCAGTGTTGTTTTATGGGGCTGCAGCAAAGATAAAGCGCCTGCAGAACAAGAAGTTCCAATTGTCATGGTGACGCAGCCGGGCGCTGCTCATCTAGATCAGAAAAGCTATGCCGGTGAAGTGCAGGCTCGGCAGCAGACCGCATTGGCATTTCGGGTTGCTGGGCAAGTGACTGAACGCTTTGCTGAAGTGGGTGACCGTGTGCGGGCAGGGCAGGTATTGGCGCGCTTAGATGTGCAGGATGCTGAACTGCAAAAAAATGCAGCCCGTGCTCAGCTGGACAGCGCGCAGTCGGCAGCCAAAATTGCTTCAGATGAATTAAAGCGTTTTCAGCAATTGCTGCCAATCAATGCTGTCAGCCGTTCACAGTACGATGCGGTGGAAAATCAATATAAAGCTGCGATGTCGAGTTTAAAGCAAGCGCAGTCCAATTATGAAACCAGTATTAACCAGACCCAATATAACCAGCTGACGGCTGCAAAAAATGGCGTGATTACAGAGCGCAATATTGAAGCAGGCCAGGTCATCTCCGCAGGTCAGTCCGCATACCAGCTGGCCATTGAAGGCGAGCGTGAAGTGGTGATTGGGGTGCCGGAGCAAGCCATTGCCAGCATTAAAGTGAATCAGCCTGCTCAAGTGACTTTATGGTCGAAACCTGAGGAGCAGTTTGCAGGTTACGTTCGTGAAATTTCACCAGCAGCAGATCAGTCGCGTACTTACCAAGTGAAGGTTGCGCTGCGTGAGGGCGCAGGTGTCTTTCAGCTGGGGCAAAGCGCACGGGTATTTTTACACAGTGCCAACAGCAATAAGCTGAATGTGCCTTTATCCAGCGTGTCTGCGCAAGGCCAGCAAGCCTATGTGCTGACAGTGAAAGCCGATGCTGCGGTGCATAAAACCCCAGTCGTTTTGGGAGAGTATGGCCGTGACAGCGTACCCGTGCTCAGCGGTTTAAAGGCTTCAGACTATGTGGTGGTTGCGGGTGTGCATTTGCTGCGGGATGGGCAAAAAATTCGTCCGATTGACCGTGAAAACCGTCCAGTGAAAATTCCTGCTGGAGGCTGAAGATGAACTTTAACCTCTCAGAATGGGCACTGAAAAATAAAGGCTTAGTCCTGTATTTTATGCTGCTGCTCGGCATTGTCGGCATTTTTTCCTATTCAAAACTTGCGCAAAGCGAAGATCCGCCATTTACCTTTAAAGTGATGGTGATACAGACCTATTGGCCGGGCGCAACAGCAAAAGAAGTCTCGCTTCAGGTCACGGACCGGATTGAAAAAGAGCTGATGACCACGGGCAGTTATGAGCGCATCATGGCATATTCACGTCCGGGTGAATCCTTGGTGACCTTTATTGCGAAGGACTCTTTGCGTTCCAAGGATATTCCAGACGTCTGGTATAGCGTGCGCAAAAAAGTCAATGACATCCGCCATCAGCTGCCAAGCGGTGTGCAGGGCCCATTTTTCAATGACGAATTCGGCGATACCTTCGGCAATATTTATGTACTGAGCGGCAAAGATTTTGACTATGCCGTGATGAAAGAATATGCCGACCGTTTGCAGCTGCAGTTACAGCGGGTGAAAGATGTCAGTAAAGTCGATTTAATCGGCTTGCAGGACCAAAAAATTTGGATAGAAATGTCCAATACCAAAGCGGCTCAGCTGGGTGTTCCAGTATCTGCAATTCAGCAGGCGCTGCAGCAGCAGAATACGGTTGCCAGTGCAGGTTTTTTTGAAACCGGTTCAGACCGCATTCAAGTCCGCGCCAGCGGCAATTTACAGACCGTTGAGGAACTGCAGCAGATGCCGCTGCTGGTCAACGGCAAGACTATTCAGCTGGGGGATGTTGCCGATATTTACCGCGGTTTCAGTGATCCTGCGCAGCCGCGTATGCGTTTTATGGGCGAAAATGGCATTGGCTTAGCTGTGTCTATGCATAAAGGCGGCGACATTTTAGCGCTGGGAAAAAACTTAGAAACTGAATTTGCCAAATTGCAAAAATCGCTGCCTTTGGGCATGCAGCTGCAAAAAGTCTCAGACCAGCCAGTGGCGGTTAAACGCAGTGTCAATGAGTTTATGAAAGTACTGGCAGAAGCGGTCATTATTGTACTGCTGGTCAGTTTCTTCTCACTGGGTTTCCGTACAGGCTTAGTCGTTGCATTTTCTATACCGCTGGTGCTGGCAATGACCTTTGCCGGCATGAATATGCTGGATGTCGGGCTGCATAAAATTTCATTGGGCGCGTTGATCTTGGCGCTGGGCTTGCTGGTGGATGACGCCATTATTGCGGTTGAAATGATGGCTATTAAGATGGAGCAGGGCTTCAGCCGGCTGCAGGCTGCAGGGCATGCATGGCGAACCACAGCATTCCCAATGCTGACTGGTACTTTAATTACCGCAGCTGGCTTTTTGCCGATTGCTACAGCGGCTTCAAGTACTGGTGAGTATACCCGCTCAATTTTCCAAGTGGTGACCATCGCGCTGATTGTATCGTGGTTTGCAGCCGTGCTGTTTGTGCCGTATTTGGGCGATAAGCTGCTGCCGGATTTCAACAAAGATTCTGTGCATAAAGCGCCCTGGTATGCGCGCTTATGGGCACGTATTCGTAAACAGCCCGCGCCTGCGCCTGTGGTGCATCATGCAGGTGAGCATCATGACCCTTATCAAACTAAGTTCTACTTGAGTTTTAAAAAGTGGGTCGATACCTGTGTGACCTACCGCAAGACGGTGATTGCCGCTACAGCAGCGATATTTGTCATGTCTGTGATGATGTTTAAGCTGGTGCCGCAGCAGTTTTTCCCGCCGTCTAACCGTGCAGAAATTATGGTCGATATTAAGCTGGAAGAGGGTGCATCTTTAAAGGCAACTGAGGCTGCGGTACGTAAAGTCGAAAACTTTCTGTCGAAGCAAGAAGGGATAGATAACTTTGTCGCTTATGTCGGAACGGGTTCGCCGCGTTTCTACTTGCCGCTGGATCAGCAGCTGCCGCAAACCAGTTTTGCGCAGTTTGTTGTGCTGGCATCGTCTTTGGATGACCGCGATGAAATCCGCCGTAATTTAAGTGAACAGATCCGTTTATTGCTTCCTGAAGCGCGTACCCGTGTCGCCTTACTGGAAAATGGCCCGCCTGTCGGTTATCCGCTGCAGTTCCGTGTTTCTGGTGAAGATTTAGGCTTAGTACGGGAGTGGGCGCAAAAAGTCGCGGCTGAAGTGAGTGAGAATCCACATTCAACCAATGTGCATTTGGATTCTGGCGAGCCGAGCAAGGTCATTAAACTCGAGATTGATCAAGACCGTGCGCGTCAAATGGGCGTGAGCAGTTTAGATGTATCCAACTTCCTCAGCAGCGCGATCAGCGGCGCTTCGGTCAACCAGTTCCGTGAAAAGCGTGAGCTGATTGAAATCCGTATGCGCGGCGATGAAGCCGATCGTGTGGATGTGGGCTCACTCAGTAGTTTGGCCGTTCCTACAGCTGCAGGCGGTACTGTTCCGCTGGCTCAAATTGCCAAAATTGAATATGGCTTTGAAGATGGCTTAATTTGGCACCGCAACCGTTTGCCGACTATTACGGTGCGTGCGGATATTCGCACGAATTTACAGCCGGCAACTGTGGTGAATGAGCTGAAAGCGCCATTGGCTGAACTGCGTGAGCAGCTGCCGATTGGTTATTTGCTGGAAGTTGGCGGTACGGTGGAAGAATCTGCCCGCGGCCAGTCTTCGGTGAATGCAGGCATGCCAATGTTCCTTGCGGTGGTGCTGACACTGCTGATGATTCAGCTGAAAAGCATTTCTCGTACCTTAATTGTATTTTTAACTGCGCCTTTAGGGATTATTGGTGTGGTGCTGTTCCTGCTGCTGTTTAATAAGCCTTTTGGTTTTGTCGCAATGCTGGGCACGATTGCGCTGTCTGGCATGATTATGCGCAATTCCCTCATTTTAATTGATCAAATTGAGCAGGATATACAGGCAGGATACGATCCATGGACCGCGATTATTGAAGCCACAGTACGCCGCTGCCGTCCAATTGTGCTGACAGCGCTGGCTGCTGTGTTGGCGATGATTCCGCTGTCACGCAGTATTTTCTTCGGGCCGATGGCGGTCGCGATTATGGGCGGATTAATTGTGGCGACGCTATTAACGCTGTTTTTCTTGCCGGCGCTGTATGCACAGTGGTTTAAGGTGAAAAAAAGTCTATAGAAAATGTAAAAGTGGGTGCGAATTGCTGAATTTTTCAATATAGTAGCACCTACATCTTTGCTGCAAATTTTAATAAGTCAAACGCTGTTCAGGTAAAGGTTCACAGGGCAGTGTACGGGGTTCAATCAGACATGACGACAGATAAACTGATCAAGTATCGGCGCTACGTTGCGATTTCTTATGTCTTCATGTTTATTGCCTTGTTTACGGTCGTGAGCGGCCTGATCGCCTATTTGCTGGCGCGTAAAGTGATACAGGCAGACTCTGCTGAAGTATGGCTTCAGGCGCAGGCATTTTGGGTCATGCGCAGCATTGTTATTTTTACTATTTTGGCGCTCTTCGCTGCGCTTTGGTTTACGCCTCTATTTTTCTTTCATTGGGAAAGCGCGCTTTGGGTCACAGGCTGCAGCGTTGCAGGTGTGGTTTTTTCAGCTGTCGCATTTTTATATTTACTCAATGCATGGATCAAAGGCCTATCCAAGTTCTTTAAAAATAAAGCAGTTTTCTAAGCGCTTTATATTTTTTTCACAGTTTACCCTTGAAAAATGGTTTGATTCCCCAATTTCAGACCACAGACCAGTATTAAATAAATTCCGTGAGGAGCATCGCCAGACATGGCTAAACGTGATTATTATGAGGTTTTAGGCGTTTCTAAAACCGCAGGTGATGATGAGATTAAAAAAGCCTACCGTAAGTTGGCGATGAAGTATCACCCTGACCGCAACCCAGACAATCCTGAAGCAGAAGAAAAGTTTAAAGAAGCTGCTGAAGCGTATGAAGTGCTTTCAGACAGTGAAAAACGCAGCATGTATGACCGTATGGGGCATCAGGCCTTTGAAGGCGGCATGGGCGGCGGAGGCGGCGGTTTTGGCGGCTTCAGCGCAGAAGACATTTTCAGCCAGTTCGGCGACATTTTTGGCGGCGCATTCGGCGGCGGCGGCGGACGTGGCGGCCAGCAGCGCGCGCGACGCGGTTCAGACTTGCGTTATGTCATGGAGCTTACGCTTGAAGAAGCGGTAAAAGGGATTAAGAAAACCATTACTTTTACTGCGCCAGCGCCATGTGAGCCGTGCGGCGGTAAAGGTTCGCAGAACCCGAACGACGTGGAAACCTGTAAAACCTGTCATGGCGCAGGCCAAGTCCGCATGCAGCAAGGTTTCTTCTCTGTACAGCAAACCTGCAGCACTTGCCGCGGTCAAGGTAAAATTATTAAGAATCCATGTAAATCATGCCATGGTTCTGGCGTGGCAGACCGTCAGCAAACGCTTGAGGTTACCATTCCTGCAGGCGTGGACAATGGCGACCGCGTACGCTTGAGCGGCAAAGGCGAAGCGATTCGTGACGGCCAATCTGGTGATTTGTACGTAGAAGTTGTCGTGCGTGAACATGAAGTGTTCCAGCGTGACGGCGCAGATCTGTATATGGATGTGCCGGTCAGCATTGCCGATGCAGCTTTAGGTAAAGAAATTGAAATTCCGACTCTGGATGGACGTGTCAGCCTAAAAGTGCCGGAAGGTACGCAAACAGGTAAAATGTTCCGTTTACGCGGCAAAGGTGTAAAACCTGTGCGCACCAGCATGCAGGGTGATTTACTTTGCCGTATTGTGGTAGAAACACCTGTGAACTTGACTTCACGCCAGCGTGAGCTGCTCAAAGAGCTGCAAGCGACGATGGAAGGTGAGGAAGGTTCTAAATCTTCTCCAAAGAAAAAATCATTCTTTGACCGTTTATTTGACTAAGCGTCAGTGCATAAAAAAAGCGCCTTCTGGCGCTTTTTTTATGCGTGAACAGAGTGATCAGCTGGCTGGTTTTTGCAGCAGGCTGTCATATTCAAGATCCATTTTTTGAATAATTTTCAGCAGTTTCAGCTGATGTCTAGCTTCTGCTTCATAGCCGTTATTGGCCAGCATTTTTGCATATTTAATAATATGGTAGCGGGTCGGATAGCTGCGCGCCATTTGACCAGCCAGCTCAATCTGCTCTGGCGTAGCAGGGTGAGTCGGATTCATCATGATAAAATTAATGCGCTGATCCAATTCAGTCAGGACATAAATACGGTCAAAGTTGGTGATTTTTTCAGGCGTATTTTCATACTTATAAACATTGCCCAATTTAGGCACAACCGTGTCGTAATCGCGGTATACCAATGCCAGCATGAAGACTGCAAAAGCCAAGATCAGCGTGTTGCTGAGCGCAGGCAATGCCAGCACTTTGGTTTTGATATTCTGCGCTTGCAGTGTGCCTAAAATGAAGCCAACGGGCAGAAGGAAGAAGGCATAATTCTGCGGAAATTCGAGCAGGGCATGTACGGCAAATGCGCCAAGCATGAGCATGCCAATCACAGACTCAGCTGAGTTGACCTGACGGTGCAGCTGGATCAGCCAGTAATTGAGGTAGGCAAAAAAAGGAACAGCAACGGCAGCGCCGTTCCACAGCAGGAAATCCAGCATAAAGTTATGTGCGCTGCGGATCCAAACAGGGCCTTGATGAAATTCTGAAACGCTGACAAAAGCAGTGCTGCTTTGATACCAGCCATAGCCGAACCACGGCTGTGCCGCCACGGCATGCAGCATTTGCTGCCAAATGGCTAAGCGTGACATATCGCCGCCAGCGCGCTGCGCCAAGTCGCGGCTTTTCAGCACTTCCATGCTGGAGCTTTCTGCCAGCATTTGCGTGAAATGCGGCATCAGCATAATCATGCCGGCAAATAAACTGAACCAAGCGAGGCTGTAAAACCAGCGCAAACGCACTTGATGACGGAACTGCTGATAAGCGAGATAAAGCAAGATGCTGATACTGGCAACCCAAGAGGTGCGTGACTGGCTCAGCACCACGCCAATTAAAATCGGCAGCGCGCACAGCACCAGCCATTTTGTCGCCAGCGCTTTTTTCTCATATAAATACAGCGTTGCCATCAGCGCCATCAGCAAAAACGTCGCCATCAAATTTGGCTGAGCAAAGTTGGCAAACGGGCGCGTTGACCCGCTGATATTCATCATGATGGCATTCAGCGGCTCATCGAAATTCAGCGCTTGGCAAATGGCAATTAAGCCTGTAGCAACACCAGAAATTAAAAAGGTATAACTGAGTGCGCTAAACACCGCAGTTCTGCGCTGTTCGCCTTGTGACAGGCTAAAGCCCAGTACGAGCGCTAGGCAAAATCCGCCTACATATAAAAAGCCCAGCAGAGCAATGCTGAAGTAATACACATGCCCAAAGGTAAAATGCAGCAAAGGCAGCACTGAAAGGGCGAAAAAAGGCAGGGCGATTTTCGGCACCAGCAGCTTTTCTTTTAAGCTGGCAGCCATAAGCAGAACCAATGCGATAAAGGCATACAGTTCACCAGTGTAGGTGACCCATGGGCGGTAATGCACTGGCATGAGCCATGATAAGAACAGGCAGATTGCAGCACCGATAAACAAAATGTTTTTCATGCTCGATTCAGTATAAATAAAACCCGCCTATGATACATCGAAATACGGGCAAAAATCAGGTGCGGCCATGCGGATTAAGGTGGCGATGTGATCCAGCGGAAGCTGTAAATCAGCAGTAAAATTTCGGGGGATTTTTTTGCATTAAACTTAGCCAAACGCAGGAGTTTTGCTATAGTAAGGGCAATTTTGAAACAGCATGAGAAACGCATTATGTCAGCAAACCCACGCATTGGTATTTTAGGCGCTGGCGGCCGTATGGGACGCATTTTAATTCAAGCGGTTGATCAGGCAGGGTTTAAGCTTGCTGCTGCGGTAGAACGTCCAGAAAGTACATTGCTGGGTGCAGATGCAGGCGAACTTGCTGGTATTGGCGGCAATGGCGTGAAAGTTGTCGGAAGTCTGGAAGCCGTGACTCAAGACTGTGATGTGGTCATTGACTTCACTGCGCCAGCAGCGACCGTAAATCATTTAAAAATTTGCCGTGAACATGGTGTAGCGATTGTCATTGGCACAACGGGCATGAATGATGAGCAAAAAGCATTTTTAGATGAATCTGCTGCTCAAACGCCTGTGGTTTATGCGGCCAACTATTCTGTAGGCGTGAATGTTTCAATCAAACTGCTTGAACTGGCTTCAAAAGTATTTGGCGATACGGTTGATATCGAAGTGATTGAAGCGCATCATCGCCATAAAGTTGATGCGCCGTCCGGTACTGCGCTGATGTGGGGTGAAGCGATTGCAGGCACGCTTGGCCGCGATTTGAAAGAAGATGCTGTTTATTGCCGTGAAGGTCATACTGGCCCGCGTGAACGTAAAAGCATTGGTTTCCAAACCATCCGCGGCGGTGACATTGTCGGTGAACATACAGCAATGTTTATTGCGGACGGTGAGCGTGTTGAAATTACGCATAAAGCGACTAACCGCATGAACTTCGCATCTGGCGCGGTGCGTGCTGCAGCTTGGGTTGTCGGCCGTGATGCGCGTAAATACGATATGAAAGACGTGCTTGGATTTAACGATATTCAAGTATAAATCGTTTTAAAATTCCGTTATAAAATAAACAAAATTAAAAAAAGACGATAAATTGGAATGAAGAAATTGATTTTGACGGCTTGCGCTGCGCTGTTTTGCAGCGCAGTGCAGGCCTCGCCGGCAGCCGATGCCAAGCTGAGTATTAATAAAAACAACATTAAGGTCTGGACTTATCAGGACAGCGAAAATCCGATCATGATGTATAAGGCGGAAACCACGCTTAATGTGCCAATTGAACAGGCAGTGTCGCTGATTTTAGATGTCGATCATGCTGTGAAATGGGTGCCGTTTTTAGGCAGCATGAAAGTGCTGTCACGTGACCCTAAAAAAGGTGAATTTCAGCTGTACATGGTTTTAGATTTTCCTTTCCCTTTAAAAGACCGCGATTTAGTGGTGCAAGGAAAGATGAGCAAAGATGCTCAAGGTATTATCAGCATTCAAAATAAAGCGCTTAAAAAAGGTTATCCGCTAAATAAAGAGTATGTCCGCTTGACCAATTATGAAGGTGATTGGTCCTTTCAAAAACTTGGCCCGCAGAAAGTCAAAGTCTCAACTTATGGCTATGCCAACCCTGAGGGCTCTATTCCGCTTTCGGCAGCGAACATGTTTGTGCAGCAGCAGCCTTATCAAATGCTGCGAAAAATGAAAGCTGAGCTGTCGAAACCTAAAGCCGCGGCGGCGCTTCCTGATATTTTAAAATAAAAGCGTCTGAGCCACGATGAGCCGCTTTAGTCTGCTGAAAGATGATATGCGGTCAGCTGCTGCATCTGCTGCGTTTCAGGCAGCTCAACGCTGAGTAAGGGATACTCTGGCCCTTGTGCCTGCCGCAGTTTGATTTGGAATTTCCGCGCTGTCATTTGCTCACAGGCAAAACGCAGTTTAGTCTGCTGCGGCATGACATTGATGCCTGTATCTGATCTGGCCTTGTATATATACAGCTTCTGACTGAATCCGCTGGCAGTAACTGGCTGGATTTGTTCCAGTTCATATTGCGTCAGTTTCTGTGCGCTCAAAAATCCGTGAATTAAAGATTTGCAGACAAAATTTTGCTGATTATTGGCCTGCGTCTGCTGTTCGGGCTGGCAGGCTGTGAGCGCTAATGCGCCAATAACGGCTAGAATGGCTTTAAGCGGATTACTGTTTTTCATATCTATTTTCCCCCCTTTTTTTGGTATGACACTTAAAAATCTGATGCAGTCAGCATAAATCTGTTAACTTAATGGATACAGATACAAGAAATATTAAAAAAAGGGTACAGATGGCATTTCAATATCAACAGCTTGCGCAGCAGCTGGCACAGAAAATTTACAGCGGTGAATTAGCTGCAGGGCAGCGTCTGTATGCGCTGCGTCAATTTTCACAGCAGCATCAGATCAGCTTAAACACGGCGAAACGCTGTTATGAATTGCTGGAAGCGCAGGGTTTAATTTATGCACGTGATAAAGCAGGATTTTATGTGCAGCAGCCTTTAGGCGCTCAAAATGCTATTGCCCTGCCTTTACACCCAGATTTCCAGCCCAATGTGCGGGAGGTATCGCATTTGGAGCTGCAGATTCAAATTCAGCAGGCCGCGATTGACAGTAAATTGATTCATCTCGGTTCGATTCAGCTTTCTCCAAATTTAGTGCCTGTTGATGCGCTGCGCCGTTCGATTCAGCGGGCGCTGAAGCACAGCAAGCCTGAAGACTTTTTGTATAGTGACCGGCAAGGCCATATCACGCTGCGCGAAGCGCTGTCGAACCATTGGGCAGAAGATGGCTTTTATATCGCGCCTGATCAAATTTATATCAGCAACGGCTGTATGCCAGCCCTGTCTATGGTGATTCAAAGCATCACGCAGGCAGGGGACAGTATCATTGTGCCCACGCCAAACTATAATGGTCAGCTGCAGCTGCTGGCGCTGCTTAAACGAAAAATTGTCGAGATTCCAGCAGATACGTCAGGTTTTGATTTACAGCGTCTCGAGCAGGCAATGCGAGATTCGGGCGCGAAAGCATGTTTGCTGACAGCTAATTTTCAAAATCCTTTAGGCTTTTGTCTGAGCAATGAGGAAAAAGAGCAAATTGTGCGCCTTGCGGAAAAATATCAATGCTTGATTATTGAGGATGATATTTATGCTGAATGCGGTTTTCAGGCACAGCGCCCGCTGCCCATGCAATATTGGGATCGGCAGGGTTATGTGATTTATTGCGGCTCAGTATCTAAGGTTCTGTCTCCTTCTTATCGGGTAGGCTGGTTTTGTTTGCCGCAGCGTCTGCAGCATTTGCATGCCTTGGTGCTGACCCAGCATGTTGCTGTGAATACACCCTTACAGCTGGGATTGGCAGACTTAATTTACAGCAGGGCGTACCGTCAGCATTTACAGCCGCTGCGCCGAAAACTGCAGCAGCAGGTGGAGCAGTACCGTCAGTTTATCGCTGAATGTTTTGAGGGGGTTGAAATAGGCTTGAATCATCCGCAGGGCAGCTATGCTTTGTGGCTGCAGCTGCCCAAACAGATTAATAGCTGGGAAATGTATATTTACGCGCAGCAGCATGGCATCAATATTGTGCCAGGGCTTTTGTTTGGCGGGGAACAGCGCTACAACAGCTGCATCCGTCTCAATGCAGGGCATGAAATGTCCGATGACATTCGGCAAGCGATTAGGCTGCTGGCAAACTGGGTGCGCAGGCAATGTGCTGAAGCAAAGCGCGTATCATGTTTGAAAATCTGAACGCGGTTAAAAAAGCCTGCACAAAGCAGACTTTAATACTGAATCATTCAGCTGAAAAATCAGCCTTCAGTACAATGCGGTAGCGGGCTTGGCCTGAATGCAGGCGTTCAATCGCGTCATTGATTTTTGACATGGGATAGACTTCAACTTGCGGCGCAATATTTTTTCGGGCAGCAAACTTCAGCAACTGGCGCAGCGCAGCAGGAGAGCCAGTAGACGAGCCAGTAACAGATTTTGCACCGCTGATGAGTGAGCCTGCAGCAATTGGCATAGGTTCAAGCGGTAAACCCAGCATATGCAGGCTGCCATTTGGAGCGAGTGTATTTAAGTAATTTTGCCAGTTCATGCTGACATTTACTGTGCATAGCAGCAGATCGAACTTAGCGCGCTGCGCTTTCAGCGCTGCATCATCACGGCTATTCACCACATGGTCTGCACCCATAGCTTTCAGTTCTTCCGTTTTATCTGGACTGGCGGTAAAGGCGGTAATTTCACAGCCCCATGCTTTTAGCAGCTTAATGGCAATATGACCAAGGCCGCCAATCCCAATCACGCCGACATGGTGAATCGCCTGAATTTGGTGCTGCAGAATTGGATCAAAAACGGTGATGCCGCCGCACAGCAGCGGTCCTGCACTTTCGGCGTCCAGATCATCCGGCAGCGGGATGATCCATTGCCAGCCAGCACGGACTTTATCTGCAAAACCGCCTGCATGGCCCACGATTGTTGCAGTTTTACCGCCTGTGCATTGTACCTGACGGCCATCGATGCACGGGTCACAGTGCTGGCAGCTTTCTGCTGTCCAGCCGATGCCGACACGCTGTCCAACTTTCAGCCCCTTGGCTTCACTGCCTAATTGAGTGATGGTGCCGATAATTTCATGGCCTGCTATGACTGGATAGACTGATGATTTCCAGTCATTATTAATAATGGATAAGTCAGAATGACATAAGCCGCAGTATTCTACTTTGACCTCTACCTGATGCGCTTGCAATTCACCGGCATCAAATTGGTAGGGAACAAGCGCTTCACCGCTGCTCATTGCGGCATAAGCGTGAATTGTGTTGTCATTCATTATTTTATCCTCATGTTTTATATGTCATTCTGCTTGTGTATGTTTAAAGTCACAGTGATTTTCATGATCATTGACCATGCCGATGGCTTGCATCAGTGCATAGCATGTTGTCGGGCCGACAAATTTAAAACCATGTTTCTTTAATGCTTTGGACATCGCTTGACTTTGAGCTGTTTGTGCAGGGGCGGTACGGTATTCAGCAACATCATTGTTGGAAATTTGACCTTGGACAAAACTCCAAAGAAATTCCACGGGATGAATCCCTTGCGTTTTTAACCGCTGCCATGCCTTGGCATTTTCGCGAATCGCAGTGAGTTTGCCCAGATGGCGGATTAAGCCTGAATCTTGTAATTTTTCTTCTAATTCCAAATCACTTAAGGCGGCGATTTGGGCAATTGGATAGTGAAAAAAATGCTGCTGATAGCCCGCGCGTTTTTTCAGCACAGTGATCCAAGAGAGCCCAGCTTGCTGTCCTTCAAGGCACAGCATTTCAAAGAGATGCTGTTCATCAAAACTGGGCTTGCCCCATTCAGTATCGTGATAGGCAATATATAAAGGATCTTCGGAGCACCAAGCACAGCGTTGTGTGGTCATGTTGAATGCTCCTTTTCATTAAATTTTAAAGATGGTCCATTGGTCATGCTTATTGTCCCAGTATTGCAGTTCAGCTTGATCTAAATCTGCAAACTGAATCCAGACATCTTTACCGACTTTGTCTGCATAGCCTGTGCTGATCAGCAGCGCTTCTTCAGTAATTTCCATGATCCAGCCTTGATGTGTTTGTCCAGCCAATGTAATTTTTTGCTGATTTCCTGATTCTGCAAATTCAACAAGGCGGCTGATCAGTGCTTCTGACATGAATATTTCCTGATAATTAACGTAAATAAGGGTAGGGATTGACTGCACCGCGGCCTTTACCGTTCAAGTACAGGCCATAATGTAAGTGCGGCGCGGTATGGCGGGCATTTCCAGTATTGCCTACATAGCCAAGGAGATCGCCTTTTTTCACATAGTCGCCAGTTTTTAGACCGCGCTTATGATCATCTAAATGCGCATAATAATGCCATGAACCGCCTGGGCCCATCACCCAGATCACTTTACCACCCAATTTGTTATTGCGTAAGTCGGCAATCAGGCCGTCTGTGGCGCTGAATACTTTTGTTCCACGTGGAGCAAGAATGTCAATGCCTTCATGGGTACGTCCGCTGCTGCGGGATGCGCCCCAAGTGTCGGTCAGCGCTTTATTTTTAATACCTTGTACAGGTATCGGCAGTTGACTGGGCAGGCGCATGCTTTGCAGTTTTTGCACCTGTGCCTGCGGCAATACAGGTTTGGAGGGGGCTGGCGGTGTGCTGGTACAGGCAGCAAGCCAAAGCAGTTGAGCAGTTAAAACAGCAAATGCAATCCAGCGCAGCACGTATTCTTCCTCTTTATGCTTTAGGTCATGAACTGCACTTAATGTACAGCCTTCTGACTATGTCATAGATTGATAGCTGAGATCAATTTTTTCATTGCAGTTGGAATACCGAGCGCAATAGCCTGTTCTGGGTTAAACCATTGCGCATTCAACTCAATAGCCAAATGTTCTTTTTGATCTTCAGGCATGGTAAATACTGCCGCATCCAGCAGCCACGTGAAATGTGTGAAGCTATGAGAAATTTGTACGCGTGCAGTTATTTGTTTCAGCCCCAGCTGTTGGCTTTGCTGCTGAAATTCATGCGGCTGTTCAAAAATAGGCAGGCACCAGAGGCCGCCCCATAGACCGCTGTTCGGACGCTGCAGCCACAGCCATTCACCAGCAGACTGAATCAGCATGACTTGAGCTTCTCTGACGGGAACAGGCTTTTTCGGTTTTTTATATGGCAGTTCGGTTTCTAGACCTTGGGCATGCGCTTTGCAGTGCTGCTGCATTGGACAATACAGGCAAAGCGGCTTTTTAGGCGTACAGACCGTTGCGCCTAAATCCATAATGGCTTGGGTGTAGTCATGGTTGCGTTCAGCAGGGCACAGCTCTGCCGCCAGCTGCCACATGGCGCGTTCATGTACAGGTTTAGATAAATCATCTTCGATGGCGCAGAAGCGTGACAGTACCCGTTTGACGTTGCCATCCATAATGACGCCATATTGACGCAAGCCTAATGACATCAAAGCGCCAGCGGTCGATGGGCCTATGCCGGGAAGGGCTTGCCATTCATCTAAGTTTTTTGGAAAATTGCCTTGCTGTGCAACGATGCCTGCGGCTTTATGCAGATTGCGCGCACGGGCATAGTAGCCAAGACCCGCCCAATAGGGCGCGACATCATCCCAGCTGGCAGTGCCTAAATCCTGTACTGTTGGGAAGCGCTGAATAAAACGCTCAAAATACTGCAGCACTGTTTTGACTTGTGTTTGCTGCAGCATGATTTCAGAAACCCAGACTTTGTATGGATCATCGGCAACTTGCCAAGGCAGATCATGGCGCCCATGAACATCAAACCAAGCCAGCAAAGCATCTGAAAATTTAAAAGACATGAATATATTCAGCACAATGAAAAACGCGCTTTATTGTAGACTATTCAAATTTGATAGACAGAGATTTAGTGTCAATTTTTTATGTACAGTATTTAAAAAAATAAAGGTTTAAACAGGCACTGCAGCCCCATAATCCTATGGTCAGTGATATAATTATTTTCTATAAATATTGTTTAAAATCAATATATTAGTTCTCTAACTGGCTTGTTCGCCTTCTGTCATACCCGTGTAAATGTATTCTGATGGTTCTTTGATAATTCATCTGCTTTAGAATTTCTTAATTTTAGCTCAAAATGTTTCATCGGCCTATTTTTTTAATACACCCCACAACGATTTGTGTAGGCAAGCGGTTACTTTTGATAGGCCAAAAGTAACCCAAAGCCTTTGTTCCCCATACACAACTTTCTGCTGTGCTGGGGAGCGTAAGGCATCCCTGCCGTACCCGCATATCCTAATAAACTCTGGGACAGCAGTACTCTTAGCCGTGAAGCTGTATTAAAGCTGCGCCGCCTTGCCCCAGCGCTGATCCAGCGCTAAATCTTGGTTTTCATAATAAGGAATAATGTGGATATGCAAATGTTCAGCTGCTGAACCAAAAGCCTTGCCGTCATTAAAGCCGATATGAAAACCGGCTGGCTGATGGATGATATTCAGCTCATTGCGTGCCTGCTCTAAAAGCGACATCAGGCTTTTGCGCTCTTTATCTGTAATTTCAAAGAACGAGCTGACATGGCGCAAAGGCACAATCACGCTGTGGCCTTTAGATAAACTTTTAGGTTCAGGCAGCACCGCGCCGAATTCATTTTTTGCAATTAGGTCATAATCATCAATGCTGCAATATGGGCAGTTCAATTCACTCATTATTTTCTCCTTTTTTTTGTACTTCAGGCTGTTTGCTTGGCGCTTACTTGCCTAGCTGACGGTCTAATAATTCGTACATTGCTTCTAAACTTTGCTGTTCTGCAGATGCGCTATAGGCTAAATCGACACCATTGGCTTTGGCGCGTTCATCTGCTTGAGGGTTACTGAAGCCATGTTTGGCATCTTCAAATACAATGACTTCATGTTCTACGCCAGCCGCAAACATTTCTGCTTTAAATTGCGCGACATCATCCAGTGTGACCATACTGTCTTTTTCACCGTGCAGGACTAAAAGTTCTGCTTTGACTTGACCTGCTTGTGCAGGCGTTTGCGCTGACAAATTGGCGTGGAATGTTGCTACGGCTTTTAAGTCTGCGCCAGAACGCGCTAAATCTAAAGCTACTTTGCCGCCGTAACAGAAACCGATCGCCGCTGCTGAAGCGCGATTGACTTCCGGCTGCGCATTCAGCGCTGCTAAGGCAGCCGCGGCGCGGTCAACAATGGTGTTTGGCGCTGCAAAGGTCTGCATCATCCACTCAGATGCTTGGCTGGCCTCAATAGTTGATTTTTTATCGCCGTACATATCAATGGCTAAAGCTGCATAACCATGTTCGGCCAATTCACGTGCGCGCTGTTCTGAATATTCATTGCGTCCCCACCATTCAGGCGCAACCAATATTCCTGCGACAGGCTGCTCTGTTTCAGGTGCAGCTAAATAGCCAATCAGCTGAACGCCGTCTGCCGCGCTATATTCAATTTCACGTGTTTTGATTTTGAGGGCCATGAAGTTCAGTCCTTGTTTCATTTCGGTTTTAAAAGATTAAAGCATAAAAATATGATTTATTTATGATAAATGCGTAAAGTGCAATGTATTGTTATGCGGTGAATTTAGATTGAGATACTGGGAAATGTGCAATATCAGAGAGCTGGAGACAGTACGCTTCAGTCAAAGCGCACTGCTGAAATTGTAATGAATTATTTAGGATTGACGCTGAGCAGTTCAACATCAAAAATCAATGTACTGTTTGGCTCAATCACATCGCCAGAGCCAATTTGGCCATAGCCAAGATTGGCTGGAATGAAGAAGCGGTATTTTGCGCCTTCTTTCATTAATTGCAGGCCTTCAGTCCAGCCTTGAATCACTTGGGCTGTTTGGAATGTTGCGGGCTGGTTGCGGGCAATTGAACTGTCAAATACCGTACCGTCAATTAAACGGCCTTCATAATGTACCGTGACGTTTGAATTGGCTTTTGGACTCTTGCCGGATCCTTCTTTTAATACATGGTACTGCAGACCTGATTTCGTAACTTTAATGCCTTCTTTTTTTGCATTTTCAGCTAAAAAAGCTGTCCCGATCTGAGCATTTTTGTCCGCTTTTTCTTTCAGTTCAATCAGCTGTTTTGCTTCTGCTTGACGTTTATATTGAGTCAGCACTTTAGCCATTTCTTCATCGGTTAATGCAGAAGCTTGGCCTTGAGATGCTGCTTTTAAACCCTGCACAAATGCATCAATATCTAAATCTTTAATCGATTCAGCATTGCTGCGTCCCATAAAATAGCCAAAGCTGTAGCCGACTTGCTCTTTGACACTGCTTTTATTATTGATGTCTTTAGCAAATGCTGTGCCGCTGCATAGCGCTAAGCACAATAATCCAATTTTCATTTTCATCATTTTAGAACCCTAAATAAATGAAGGAGAGCAAAAGCTCTCCTTTGAATCATTTTGTATTATTTCACTTTAATCAGTTCAACATCGAACACTAAAGTGCTGTTGGCAGGGATTGTGCCTGGAACACCTTGTTCGCCATAACCTAATTTAGACGGGATATACAGTGTTGCTTTACCGCCTTCTTTCATGAGCTGCAAGCCCTCAGTCCAGCCTGGAATCACTTGATTCAGAGGAAACTCGATTGGTTCGCCGCGCTGTAGCGAGCTGTCAAAAACCTTGCCGTCAACCAGCTGGCCTGTGTAGTGTACAGTGACAACCGAATCAGCCTTCGGCTGTTTACCCGTGCCTTCTTTGGTAACTTTGTACTGCAGTCCAGAAGCAGTTGTGACAACACCTGCTTTTTTTGCATTTTCAGTTAAGAAAGAATCGCTTGCGGTTTGAACTTGCTGTGCTTGTTCAGTTTCTTTGTTTTGCATATCTTTTTGGAATTGCACATAAGCTTGCTGCAGTTCTTCTTCAGTATAAGCAGGCTGTGTGCGGGCATGTCCTGCGCGTACACCTGTGACGAAACTGTCAATATCCAGCTCTGGCGGCGTTTGGTGTGCAACTTCATAGCCCAGCGCGTAGCTGATTTTAGACACAGCAGAAGCATTGGCTGCAGGTGTTGCGGATGTTGCAGCCTGTACAGCCGGTTTTTGCGCAGCAAAATATAATGGAACAAGTGCAGCACCGCCAAGAACAACAGCGACAGCAACGGGTAGAGCCTTACTCATAAAATTTCCCAAATTATTTTTAAATCTAAAAGTTGCTGAAATATTAGCAAACTTTTCCAGTCAATAGTGCAGTAATTGCTGCCTGTACTGGATCGTTCATCATAGTCATCTCATGCTGAACATTCTATAACAGACTGAATGTATAAAACATTTATTATACAAATTAAATATTCAAACATTTTGCAGATGGGCAGCAGCCTGATAGGCAGAATAAAAAAGCCAATGCAGAGCATTGACTTTTTTTCTGGGTACTGCAGTTATTCGTTAGTCATTGTCCGCAGAAGCTTTATAGCCATAAGAGTAGTTATAGCCATAACTGTAGCCGCCAGTACCGCGCTGAATATCATTCAGAATGATGCCGTTGACTTTAACGCCAACTTGTTCAAAGCGGTTAAGAGTCAGCTCAAGTTCTTTCATTTGCGTTTTAGCAAAACGGGCAATGACTAAATTTACACCAGTAAATTGAGAAATAATAATACCGTCAGTCACAGCCAATACTGGCGGTGTATCAATAATGACGTGATCATACATAGGTGAAAGCTGTTCAAGCATGGCTGCAAATTTTGCAGAACTCAGCAGCTCTGATGGATTTGACGGGCTCTTACCGCGGCTGATCACGCTTAGGCCTTCGATTTCGGTTGTGCTGATGACAGCTTCTAGGCTTTGCTGATCGTTTAGGTATTCTGCCAAACCGGCGCTATTATCTGAATTGAAATACTTATGCAAATAGCCGCGGCGCATATCGGCATCAATAATCAATACGCGTTTATTGCTTTGCGCCAAGATCGCAGCCAAGTTCGTCGAAATAAATGACTTGCCGACTTCAGGCGCTGGGCCAGAAATCATAATCAGGTTGTTTTTGGCTGCGCTCATTGCAAAATGAATTGCGGTGCGCATGCTGCGCAGGCTTTCAATTGCGATATCATCATTGTTTTTAATGGCAAGTACGGGAATAGATTTCTTCTTTTTCAGCAGTTTAATGCGGCTTTCCTGTACAGGTGAACGCGGTACAGTTGCATAAACCGGCAGGTCCAGCTCATTTTCAATTTGTGAAGAGTCTTTGATGCCTGAACGCATCATATTGCGCAGTAATGCAAGCAATGTACCGAGGAAGCCGCCCAAGAAAATTGAAAGAATCAGAATTTGCAGTTTTTTCGGCGCAATCGGTTCAATTGGCGCGACTGCAGTATCGACAATACGCACGTTGCCAATTTCACCAGCTTTGGCAATCCGCAGCTGCTGGTATGAATTCAGCAGGGCAGTATAAAGCTGTGTTTTTACTTCTACTTCGCGGAAAAGCTGCAAATAGCGGCGCTGTAAATCTGGAAGCTGTTTTAATGTGTTTTCCAGCTCGCTAATTTTACTATTCAGTGCAGACAGCTGAGCATTCATTTGCTGCATGACTGGGTGTTCACCAGTATATTTGGCGCCAGCTTCAGCTACTTTCTGTTCCAGTTCCGCTTTTTGCGTTTCTAATGTCACACTTTGAGTGAGGTAAAGCTCAGACTCTTTGGTGACATCGACTGTATTGTACTGCTGACGGAATTTGTTGAATTCACGCTCTGCCACATCTAACTGTTTTTTAAGATCTGGCAGCTGTTCATCTAGGAATTTTAAGGTTTGCGCACTTTCAGCAGAGCGGCGTTCAATATTTTGCTGGCTGTAGGCCACCAAAATGGAGTTCAGCACCTTGGTGATGTGCTCTTTATCTTGACCTTGATAGTTCAGTCCGAGCACACCAGTCATTTTACCTTTTTCAGCAACGGAGTAATTTTCCAAAATGCTGGATACCGCAGCAGGCATAGACTGTTTTTGAACAATATAGCTGTCTTTAAAATCGTCTTTGCTGTAAATCGCAACTTTCCACAGTCCTTCAGGGCTGCTGTGCTGAGTATTTTGATTTAAGGCGCCGCTGAAAATAGGCAGCTCAGTTTTGCTGTCTGTCAGTGTAAATTTTGAACCGCTGAAGCTTAACAGCAAATTTTTATCCAGATATGCGGCAGGCACTTCAAATTGGCGCAGATCAAAAGATTTTTCATCATCTTTAAAAATGATGGCATTTTTTAAATATTCAGTTTGATAATTATGCGGTGCAAATAAACGGTCAGTAAAGGAGTCTTGCATACCGGAAATTTTTACATTCAAATTCAGGTTTTGAATGACTGAGCCTAAAACTAAGCGTGATTTGAGAATTTCAATTTCAGCTTGCGCAGGCTGCTTTTGATCAATCATTGAAGACAAATCACCGAGCAGCGCTGCCGATGCACCCTTGCTTTCTTCAACTTGCACCAGGGCATCTACCGCATAGGTATCTGGTGTTGTGCGCAAATACAGCAGCGCGCAAACTAAACTTAAAATGACGCAGAGCGCAATCAGTTTCCATTGAGCAATTAGGGAAAAAAATAATTCTTTTAAGTCAATGGTATCTTCAGTGTTGGTGTTTTGTTGGCTCATAATCGTCATTCAAAAAATTAAAGATGTTGTTTCCAATCAGTGACACATTGCTGAATGAGTGCACAAGATTCATCAAAGGTATTTTGGTCTTTCTGATAGGGGTCGGCGACATTTTTACCTTGCCAATGTCCTAAGCGGAAAGTTTTGCCTTTGGCAAAAGGCCATGTCTGCTCAAGATGCTTTTGCTGATTTTGGCTCATCACTAAAATTAAATCCGCATGTTTAATCATATCGGCATTCAGTTTGCGTGCGACATGATTATCCATGCTGATGCCGAGCTGCTGCATGGCATATTTAGCTTTATCATCTGCAGGATGGCCAACCAAACCGGAAATACCGGCAGAGCTGATATTTAATGCTGGTAAAGCATTTTTTAGAAAATATTCTGCCATCGGGCTGCGGCAAATGTTGCCGACACAGACGACTAATATGTGCTGAATCTGCATTATTGTCCTAAACGATCTAAATTGTATAAAGCATTAGAAAACGGAATTACTTGGTTCACGACACGTTGCCAGCGCGCTAGGCCAGAAGCATCAATGTAGACAATATCATTGCTGCGCATTTTAAATTGATTGGCTAAGCCAAAATCGCCGATGCTGGCTAAGTTTAAATGATAAATTTCCGTGATGGGATGGTCTTTACTGCTGCGCACCACATAAATTTTACCGCGGCTGGCAGAAAGCGGATTCAAGCCTAAGCTTTCACCAAGCACATCGCTGAGCGTCATGCCCTGATCCCGCATAGAAACAGGTTTATTTTGGCCAGATTCGCCCAATACATAAACTTTTTGATTTTCACGTGAATTGACATAGAGCGTGTCATTCGGCTGAATCAGCAAGTTGTGCAGTGAATAACCTGCTTTTTCCAGTTCAATGCTGTTCAGGTTATAAGTTTGTCCCTGACGCACCAATGTAATCGAGGTATTGTCGCCGAATTGAGTATTTACGCCTCCAGCAAGGCCAAGAGCAGTGTAGATGCTGACAGGCTGATCATTGAGAGAAAACTGCCCGCCTTTCATTACATTGCCCTGAACTGAAAAGCGCTGGCCTTGGTAGGAAAGTACACGGGCAACAACATCAGGGGTTTTTAAATAGCGTGCCAATTGACTGCGCAATTCTTGGTTCACTTGATTGAGTGATTTCCCAGAAGCTTTGTAACGGCCAATCACAGGAAATTGAATATAGCCTTGCTGATCAATTTGATAGCCATTGGATTTAGCCGCTTCTTCATTACTGATTGTATTTGTTGGCGGTGTGATTTCTGGGTAAGCCCATAAATAGATGGAGAGAATATCGCCAGGGCTGAGTTTATAATTTTTATGCGGTGCATGAAATAAGTGTGCGAAGCTTTGCTGATTAAATTGAGCTGGCTGAACAGCAGGCAAGTTTTCCTGTGTTAACCGCACCACATTGACTTGAGTGCCCAAATCCGTTTGATAAGTACCTTCATTTGGTAAATCATAGGTTTGCAGGCCAGACGTGATTGCGCAGCCCGTCATTCCTAGTGTGAGCGCTGCAATTAAAGTATAACGGTAGAAGTTCACTCTAAATCAAATCCTATTTATAAAAATAATTCACACACAAAATAGCGGGTTTAATGAACCCAAAATATTTATTTAAAAACGGTAGTATCTTATACCATTCAGCGTCGGCAATATAGCATAAGATTTTATTGTTTCGTAAGATTTTTAGTTTTATGTGATCTTGCTTTTTATTATGCCTAAAATGAGTTTGATATTAGATTTATTTGAAAAATAAAACAATATTAATGCACATTTTTAATATGTTTTTGTAAATGTAAATCAATGGGTTTTCAGGCGTATCATTCTGCTGGCCCTATATATTTTCAGTTTATAGACTGCAAATTCTGCTATATTATAAAGCTCTTAATTTCGTAACGATGCTCCTTAAAACATCGATAGCATAGGCTTCTATATGTTACAACGCTCTGAACTGAAAATAGCAATAATTGGCCTTGGCTATGTGGGTTTGCCGCTGGCTGTTGAGTTTGGAAAAAAAGTTCCAGTGGTTGGATTTGATATTCACCAAAAGCGTATTGATGAACTGCAAAGCGGGCAGGACCATACTTTAGAAGTTTCACCTGAAGAATTAAAACAAGCAGCACATTTAAGCTACACCACAGATTTACAGCAGCTGCAAGACTGCAATTTCTTTATTGTTACCGTTCCAACGCCAATTGATGAATTTAAGCAGCCTGACTTAACTCCGCTGGTAAAAGCCTCAGAAAGCATTGCAAAAGTGCTGAAAAAGGGCGATATCGTGGTGTACGAATCGACGGTTTATCCGGGTGCAACGGAAGAAGTGTGTATTCCTGTTTTAGAGAAAAATTCAGGCTTAATATTCAATCAGGATTTTTATGCAGGCTATAGCCCTGAACGAATTAATCCGGGTGATAAACTGCACCGCGTCACCAATATTTTAAAAATTACCTCTGGTTCAACGCCTGAAGTCGCTGATTATGTCGATCAAGTTTATAACCTGATTATTGAAGCGGGCACGCATAAAGCAGCCAGCATTAAGGTTGCAGAAGCAGCGAAAGTGATTGAAAACACGCAGCGCGATGTGAATATTGCTTTAATTAATGAATTGGCTTTAATTTTTAATAAAATGGGCATTGATACCGAAGCGGTATTACAAGCGGCAGGTACTAAGTGGAACTTCTTACCGTTCCGTCCGGGTTTGGTTGGCGGTCACTGTATTGGCGTTGACCCGTACTATTTAACCCATAAAGCGCAAGCGATTGGCTACAATCCAGAAATTATTTTAGCGGGCCGCCGCCTGAATGATGGGATGGGCGCTTATGTGGTGACTCAGCTGGTGAAAGCCATGCTGAAAAAACGTATTCAAGTAGAAGATGCCAAAGTCTTAATTTTAGGTTTAAGCTTTAAAGAAAATTGCCCAGATATTCGTAATACCCGCATCATTGATATTGTGAAAGAACTGCAAGAATATCATATTGATGCAGATGTTTATGACCCTTGGGTGGATGGAGCTGAGGCGGAACATGAGTACGGTATTAGCCCTGTGCAGGCGCTGGAAAATGGCAAGTATGATGCTGTAATTTTGGCTGTTGCCCATCACCAGTTTAAAGACATGGGCGTAGAGGCGATCCGTGCGTTAGGTAAAGCTGATCATGTACTGTATGACTTGAAATACGTGTTATCTCAAGCCGAATCTGATCTACGTTTGTAAGGGGCATACCAAAATGAATCAATATCAACAGGTATGTGAAAACCTTAAAGCCGCACCTAAAACATGGTTGGTAACAGGTGTTGCGGGCTTTATTGGTTCTAATCTTCTTGAAACTTTGCTGAAGCTGAATCAAAAAGTTGTGGGCTTAGACAATTTCGCAACAGGTCATCAGCATAATTTGGATGAAGTGCAAAGCTTAGTGACGGCTGAACAATGGGCGAAATTCAGTTTTATTGAAGGAGATATTCGCCAATTTGCCGACTGCCAAAAAGCCTGTGCAGGTGTGGATTATGTCTTGCATGAAGCCGCTTTAGGTTCTGTACCGCGTTCGATTGCCGATCCTATTTTAACAAATAGTGCAAATATCACTGGATTTTTGAACATGATGGTCGCTGCACGCGATGAAGGTGTTTCAAGTTTTACTTATGCAGCCAGCAGTTCAACCTATGGTGATCATCCAGCATTGCCAAAAGTAGAAGAAAACATCGGTAAGCCATTATCTCCATATGCAGTGACAAAGTATGTCAATGAATTATACGCAGATGTATTTGCAAAAACGTATGGCTTTAAAACGATTGGTTTACGTTATTTTAACGTGTTTGGTCAGCGCCAAGATCCAAACGGTGCTTATGCTGCGGTGATTCCGAAGTGGACAGCCTCGATGATTGCTGGTGAAGATGTCTTTATCAATGGTGATGGTGAAACCAGCCGTGATTTCTGTTTTATTGATAATACTGTACAAGCCAATATTCTGGCAGCGACAGCATCGGATGAAGCGAAAAATCAGGTGTATAACGTAGCAGTGGGTGACCGTACGACTTTGAATGATTTATATCGCGCCATTCAAGTGGCACTTGCTGAAAATGCGGTGAACTTTGAGCGTGATCCTGTGTACCGCGAATTCCGTGCAGGTGATGTCCGTCATTCACAAGCCAGTATTGTCAAAATTGAGCAAGGTTTAGGTTATGCACCGCAGTTTAAAATTGCCGAAGGCATTCAATTGGCGATGCGTTGGTACGTCAATCACTTAAAATGATCTTGAACCGATGATTGCGAAACTCCTCGCAAAGTATCAGTCCATTGGATTGATTACACTCAGTTTACTGGCAGGTGCGATAATGACATTTATCGCACTTCCTGTTTTAACACGCCTATATTCTGTTGCTGACTTTGGGGCTTACGGTATCGCCTTAGCCATCGTCAGTGTACTTTCAACAGTAGCCAATTTACGTCTCGATCAAGCGCTGTTGGTCGCTGAGGAACAAGATAAAAAAAGTCTGATTTTTGAAGGGGCCGTCTTTTCGACAGTCATTGCTTTTATTAGTGGTCTTGTCATCAGCTTAGTTTTAAAGGTTGAAATGGCGTTTGCTGTGGCCACAGGTGTACTCGCCAATACTTTGCTTCAAAGCGTCTATAACTATCAATTTGCTGCGCATAAAGAATATTTTTGTGCTGGTCTAAATATTTTTAGAAGTGCAATTGTGGTTGCGGTGCAATTGAGTTTGCCACTGTTCATGCAGATCAGTTTGGTGAATAGCTACAATGTCAGCTCGATCCTGATGATTGTGGCAGTGCTGATTTATTTAATGAAGTATCAGCTCTATCAAGTCAGTTGGCAGGCGTTTAAACATTACCAAGATTTTATCTATGCCAATACCCCGCATGCCTTGCTGAACAGTTTTTCACATAATTTACCGTATTATGTGGTGTCGCATTTTGTGGGTGTGCAGGCAATGGGCTTCTATGCCATTGTTGAGCGGACTTTGCGTGTGCCGATCAATCTGATTTCACAAACCCTACGTCAGTTTTTTATCCGTAAATTTAAGAGCACGGATTCAAATAAAGATGCCTTAAAGGCAAGTGTACTTTTAAGCTTGGTGTCACTGCCTCTTTTTGCAATTTTCTTTATCTTGCCTGAATCTTTATATTTATGGATTTTTGGTTCTGAATGGGTCGGGATCTCGACCTATTTCCAAATTTTGGCATTGGGGTATTGGGCGGTTTTTTGTAATCCGCCAAGTTCGGCTTATTTAATTGCCAAGCGCAATAGCCAAGTCTTATTTAAACTGCAAATCGTAGAACTCATCATTAAGTTCGCTTTATTTGCAGGTTTATATGTTTTATGTGTCGATAAAATTTATATGCTCTTGGCGGTGCCTGTGGCACTGATCATTTATAACTTTGCCATTTTATATGTGGTGTGGAGAAACAAAAGCTGATGTTTTTTAAACTGTTAAAACTGATCACTTGGTTCACTGCACAATGCCGTCAGCAATTTTATAATCTGGCTTTTGGCACGAAATTTCGTTATTTCGGTAAAGCCTGTACGGTTGATATTAGTGGTCAGGTCAAGATTGGGCAGAATGTTTATATAGGCGATCATGTCAGTTTAATCGTCGAACAAGGCGCAATTTTAGAAATCGCGGATAACAGTTTTATTGGTGAAAGTTGTTACATCAAATGCTTTGGTGGCAAGGTGTCGATTGGCAAAGATGTCAGTATTAACTCGAAGTCATTTATCAATGGCTGTGGCGGTGTGAGCATTGGCGATAACACCCGTATTGGCACGCAAAGTATCATCATTGCCAGTAATCATAAATTTGGTGAACCTGATGTGTTGGTGAAAGATGCGATTACTAAACAAGGGGTGAGTTTAGGCGAAAATATTTGGTTGGGTGCACGGGTGACGGTCCTTGATGGTGTGAAAATTCCAAGTGATTCGGTGATTGGCGCGTGTAGCCTTGTGTCGAAACCTTTGGACGAATCTGGGGTGTATGTCGGCAGTCCTGCTAGAAAAATCAAATCGCTGTGATCTTATTTTTTCATCCTGCATCGTGACTGCGGTTTCCATATCGTAAAGTGGATTTTCAGCGTAAAATAGCAGGCTTATTTTCCTCCTTTTAAGTTGCCTCGCTCCATTCAGGTACTGTGTATGTCATTTATGGTTTCTGCTTTTCGACAGCTGTTTGATTTGGCTTATTTTATGGCAAAGGGCAGTGTGGCTTATGCACGTAAAAAAGGTGTGACAGTCGGGGAAAACTGCCGAATTTATATTAAAAGTTGGGGCTCAGAACCATTTTTGGTCAGCATTGGTGATCATGTGACCGTGACCTCAGGGGTGAAATTTATTACCCATGATGGCAGTACTTGTTTAATCAAAGATGAGCAAGGTAAACGCTACCAACGCTTTGCCCCGATTCAAGTCGGTTCGCATGTATTTATTGGGGTCAATACAATCGTAATGCCCGGTGTGAGCATTGGCTCAAATGTGGTGATTGGTGCAGGCTCGGTGGTGACCAAAGATATTCCTGATCATAGCGTGGCGATTGGCGTACCTGCCAAAGTGGTATCCAGTTTTGTTGACTATCAAGCCAAAATTCAAAGTACCTGTGCCAGTGACAGTGAGCTTGCCGGCATCACGGATTATCGTGAGCGGGTTGAGCGTGCCATGGCGATCCAAGCTTCAAAATCACCGCATTAATATTCTCCCATTTTAAAATTTAGGTCTGATTATGTTGAATAAAGTCATGTTCTTTTTGCCAAGCTTGGGCGGTGGCGGTGCAGAACGTACAGTCATTCAACTCGCCAACAGCTTTGCTGAACAAGGTCTGAATATTCATTTGGGTGTGTGTGATGTCACAGGTGATAAAGCTAAGCTGTTGCCTGAAGTCAGTCCGAAAATTCAATTGGTGAATTTTAATTGCGGTCGGGTGATGAATAGCATTACGCCCTTAAAAATGAAGCTGAAAGCTGAGCAGTATGATTGCTTGGTGGCAACGCAAACCCACACCAATATTGTGGCGGGCATTGCCAAAAAGCTGGCAGGCGTTCAAACCGCATTAATTTTCCGTGAAGTATCGACGCCGTCTAAGAATTTGAAATTACAGGGTCTCGCTAAATTTGTTTTAAAAACTTTGGTGAATTGGACTTATCCCATGGCACAGCAAGTGGTTTGTGTCTCTAAAGGTGTAGAAACTGATTTTCGTGAATACTACAGCTATAAAAAAAATAATCTGAGCACCATTTATAACCCTGTGCTGGATGATGCTTATTTTGAAAAACTGAAAGTGCCTGTCACGCATCGCTTTTTTGATGGTCACAATAAAGTGATTTTGGCAGTAGGGCGTCTGACTGAAGCAAAAAACTTTGGTTTTCTAATTCGTTCATTTAAAGCTTTACACGATCAGCATTCTGAAACCCGTCTGATTATTTTAGGTGAGGGTGAACTGCGTACTGAATTTGAAGCTTTGGTATCGGACTTAGGCTTAAAAGATGTCGTAGATTTACCGGGCTTTGATGCAAACCCGTATGCTTATTTTAAATATGCATCCCTATTTGTTTTAAGCTCAAATTGGGAAGGTCTACCGGGGGTGCTGATTCAGGCACTGGCTTCCAAAGTAAAGGTAGTCAGTACCAATTGTCCAAGTGGACCAATGGAAATTTTGGACCATGCAAAATTTGGCTTATTGGTCGAATGCAATGATCAGGCTGGCTTGACGCAAGCCATGCAACAGGCAATTTTTGCCGATTATATACATTATGCAGAGGCTGATTTTGAAGCCCATATTCAGCAATTCCACAAAGCAACGGTATTGAAGCAGTACTTAAACATGATGGAGTCTGCAACATGAGCAAACCGTTGATGGTGCATGTGATCACCAACTTTGCAGGTGTGGGCGGTGCAGAAATGATGCTGGCACGCCTGATTCAATATACTGAAAATCAATACCAACACGTGATCATCAGTTTGATGAAAACATCGAGCATCTATCAAAGCACGCTCGATCGTTGTCAGTCACATTATGCTTTAGGTTGGAATGGCATCAATACCCTGAGTACCATTCAAAAATTACGTAAATTGCTGAAACAGTTACAACCTCAAACCGTGCAATGTTGGATGTATCATGCCAATGCCTTAACCAGTTTGAGTGTCATTGGCTTAGCAAAAAAACCAAAAGTCGTGTGGGGCATTCATCACTCGCTTGCTTCACCGAAAGATGAATCCATCAGCACCAAAATTGCTTTGGGCTTAAGTAAAATTCTATCGAAACAGCCAAGTCATATTATTTATTGTGCGCACTCCTCATTAGAACAGCATCAGGCTTTTGGCTTTGATAATCCAAATAGCCAAGTGATTGCCAATGGCGTATTTTTAGATCAATTTCAGGTGAATTCTGAATTGCATGTACCGATCACCATAGGTTTTGCAGGGCGTTATCACACAGCCAAAGGTTATCCCTATTTGTTTGAAACAATGGGTTTGCTGAAAGATCAAAATATCGTGTTTAAAATTGCCGGCAATGGGGCGAGTTTAGATAACGCGGAAGTAAAAGCTCTATTTGATCAGTATCAATTAGATGCTGAAAAAGTCCATTTACTGGGTCAAATCTCAGATATGCCAGCTTTTTATCAATCGATTGATGCATTTCTCATGACCTCAATTACTGAAGGTTTTCCAAATGTCTTGGTGGAAGCGATGGCATCGGGGTTGCCGTGTATCAGCACCGATGTTGGCGATGCCAAATACATTGTGCAAGACCTAGGTGTGATTGTACCGCCGCGTAATGCACAGGCTTTGGCGGATGCAGTTTTGGCTTATGCACAAAAAACAGAAGCAGAAAAACGCGCTTTAAAACAAGCAACCCGTGAACGTGTTGAACAGAATTTCAGTATTGAAACCGTCAGCGGTCAATATATGCAGGTGTGGAGCCAACAGGCATGAAGTTTTTAATGATTTGCAGTTATTTGCCCTCTGCACTGAATTTCCGCGGTAAGCTATTGGAAGCTATTCAAGCTCGTGGTTTTGAAATTCATATCATGGCGCCTGAGCTGATTACGTTCCCTGATGAATATCATCAGTTGCAGTCACTAGGTTACACCATACATGAAATTCCCATGCAGCGTACAGGGACCAACCCTATTTCAGATTTAAAATTGCTGAAAAATATTTATCAGCAGATCCGTCAGATTCAACCAACTTATGTGTTGTCCTATACCATTAAACCGGTCATTTACGGCACACTGGCAGCATGGCTCGCTAAAGTCCCGCATCGTTTTGCTTTAATTACTGGACTTGGTTACGCCTTTCAAAATGTGGAATCGGGCAAACGCAGCCTGTTTCAAAAAATGGTGCATGGCCTCTATGCCCAAGCCTTGAAACATGCGGAAAAAGTCTTTTTCCAAAATCCAGATGATTTAAAACTGTTTCAGGATATGCATCTGTTGGATGCCGAAAAACCAACCGTGATGGTGAATGGTTCAGGTGTCAATGTGCAAGATTTTGATGTGATGCCTTTGCCTAAAAATGAGCAAGGTCAAATTAAGGTGTCTTTTTTGTTGATTGCACGCTTATTGGGGGATAAAGGTGTACGTGAATATGCTGAAGCAGCACGCATGATTAAAATGAAATATCCCGAAGCTGAGTTTCATTTGGTCGGTTGGATTGATGATAATCCATCTGCAATTTCTCAGCAGGAATTAAATATATGGATTAACCAGAAGTCTATAAAATACTGGGGTAAATTAACTGATGTAAGGCCTGCTATTGCAGAGAGTTCTGTGTATGTATTGCCGTCATATCGGGAGGGGACTCCGCGTACGGTGTTGGAAGCTATGGCTATGGGGCGTGCCATCATTACGACGGATGCACCGGGTTGCCGTGAAACTGTTCAACATGGGCAAAATGGTTATTTGGTCGGGGTGAAATCAGTCGATGATTTGGTGCAAAGTATGCAGTACTTTATTGAAGATCCAAGATTAATTGAATATATGGGACAGCGTTCACGTGAAATCGCGCTGAATAAATACGATGTACATCAGGTCAATGCACACATGATGGCTGAAATGGGAATATTGCGATGATTAAACGTATTTTAGATATTGCGATTGCATCGACCGCTTTAATTCTGCTGTCGCCTGTGTATTTTATTGTGGCGCATAAGGTAAAAAAGAATTTAGGTTCGCCTGTTTTATTCCGTCAGGTGCGTCCGGGTCTGCATGGCAAGCCCTTTGAAATGGTGAAGTTTCGCACCATGAAAGATGCGCTCGATGCGCAGGGCAATCCATTGCCTGATAGTGAGCGTTTGACGCCATTTGGAAAAATGCTCCGTGCCACCAGTTTGGATGAAATGCCTGAACTGTGGAATGTGATTAAAGGCGATATGAGTATTGTCGGACCACGACCATTATTGATGGAATATTTACCGCTCTATAATTGTGAGCAGGCCAAGCGTCATAACGTGCGTCCGGGCATTACAGGTCATGCTCAAGTGAATGGTCGCAATGCCATTTCATGGGAAAAAAAGTTTGAACTCGATACTTGGTATGTGGAAAATCAGTCTTTATGGCTCGATTTTAAAATCATGCTAAAAACCGTGAAAAAAGTGATTGCCAAGGATGATATTAGTGCCGAAGGCGAAGCCACTATGACAAAATTTACCGGCACACCGGAACAAAAATAATGACAACACTCTATGCGATTTATGGGGCTTCAGGTTGTGGGCGTAGCCTGATGCCTGTCGCGCGTCAGCAATTGGCACGTCAAGGTGATGCATCTGAAATTATCTTTATCGATGATGCTTTGACAGATATTGCTTCAGTCAATGGTCATCGTGCCATGAATTACCAAGCTTTTTTAAATGAAACTGTTTCTGAAAAATGTGTGCAAATCGCGATTGCCAATAGTCGTGTGCGTGAAAAAATCGCTCAGCGTTTAGAAGCGGATGGCATTCAGCTTTGGTCGATCACTGCGGACCATGTGGTTTTAATGGATCAGATAGAACTCGATGAAGGTTCTGCTTTGAGTCCTTTTGTCAGCATTGGCTCCAATGTCAAAATCGGCAAGTGTTTTCATGCCAATTTATACAGTTATGTCGAGCATGATTGTGTGGTTGGGGATTTCGTTACTTTCGCACCAGGCGTAAAATGCAACGGCAATATTCATATACACGCGCATGCCTATATTGGCGCGGGTGCGATGATTAAGCAGGGCACACCGGATCAGCCTTTGGTGATCGGTACAGGCGCTATAGTCGGTATGGGTGCCGTGGTGACCAAAAGTGTACCTGCGGGTGCCACCGTGGTGGGCAATCCTGCCCGAATTATGACGCAAAAATAGATTTTTAAACTCGATTTTTAGACTGGGAAAATTCCATGTTAAACAGTGCATTTGAGCCTTGGCCAAGCTTTACTCAAGCAGAAGCCGATGCGGTGTCAAAAGTCCTTTTATCTAATAAAGTCAATTATTGGACAGGTCAGGAATGCCGCGAATTTGAAAAGGAATTTGCACAGTTTGCAGGAACCAAACATGCCGTTGCCGTTGCCAATGGTACAGTGGCGTTGGATCTGGCCTTAAAAGCCTTGGGTATTGGTGCAGGTGATGACGTGATTGTCACTTCACGTACTTTCTTGGCTTCAGCAAGTTCGATTGTCACTGCAGGTGCCAATCCGATTTTTGCCGATGTTGAACTGGATTCACAAAATATCTCACGCCGTACCATTGAAGCGGTTTTAACACCCAATACCAAAGCCATTATCTGTGTGCATTTGGCAGGGTGGATGTGTGATATGGATCCGATCATGCAATTGGCTGAGGAAAAAGGCATCTTCGTGATTGAAGATTGTGCTCAAGCACATGGTGCGATGTACAAAGGTAAATCGGCAGGTTCAATTGGTCATATTGGGGCTTGGTCATTCTGCCAAGACAAGATTATGACCACAGGCGGTGAAGGTGGTATGGTCACCACCAATGATGAAAATCTTTGGAAAATAATGTGGTCCTATAAAGATCACGGCAAAAACTTTGATAGCGTGTATAACACACAGCATCCACCGGGCTTCCGTTGGTTGCATGACTCATTTGGCACCAACTGGCGCATGATGGAAATGCAAGCGGTGATTGGTCGTTTGCAACTTATCGAGATGTCTGAATGGACGGCAAAACGTAATGCAAATATGGCGCGCATCCAAGCCGTATTTGAAAATAGCCCCTATTTTACGGTAGCGAAACCCTCTAGCGACTATGTACATGCCGCTTATAAATGTTATGTGCAAGTCAATGTCGAGACTTTACCTGAAGATTGGTCACGTGACCGCATCATGGCGGAAATTTCATCTCAAGCAGTTCCATGCTTTAGCGGTTCATGTTCAGAAGTGTATTTAGAAAAAGCGTTTGATGGCACAGCATGGCGTCCAAAACATTCATTGCCAAATGCAAAACAACTTGGTGAAAGCAGTTTGATGTTCTTGGTACATCCAACATTGTCGGATGCCAGCATGCAAAAAACAGTGGATGCCATTACACAAGTCATCGCAAAAATCTAAACCTGAAAAGCGCGTATAATATTAGGCGCGAATATTCCTTTGACCTGATTCGAGCACGTTGTGAAAGACATTATCCGATCTATAGCATCACTACCGCGTCGCCAAAAGCAAATTGTTTTGGTGCTGATGGATATCTGTGTTTTACCGTTGATGATGTGGCTAGCTTATGCCATTCGTTTGGCGCGTCCGAATGTACAGGTCATGCAAGGCTTAGACGCTTGGTATATCTATGTCGGTATTTTTGGCATTGCTATTTTTGCTTTACTTGGGATTTACCGTGCGATTGTGCGTTCTTTTAATGAAGACTATTTGTTACGGATATTAATTGGGACATTTATTCAAATCGTGGCCTTGTATACGATTAAAAAACTGAATGTCGCTTTTATTCCTATGAGTATTCCACTGATGTATGGCTTTATGCTGTTTTCATACATGTGGTGGAGCCGTGCGGTCATCCGCTATGCTACGCTGAAAACCTTCGCCAAAAAACAGACCCGTAAGCGTGTAGCGATTTATGGTGCAGGACTGGCAGGTCAGCAAATTGCTGCTGCGTTAAATCGTTCAGATGATTATTTACCTGTTTGTTTTATTGATGATAAAAAATCATTACGTAGTCAATCTTTAAGCGGTTTAAAGATTTATTCACCCAAAAAAGCGCAAACCAAATTGGGTAAATTTGGTATTGAAGAAGTCTTGCTTGCCATGCCTTCGGTTGGACGTGCGCGGAAAAAAGAGATTATTGAATCTTTTGATTCGGCAGATGTCAAAATTATGGAACTGCCGGGTGTAACCCAGTTGGTCGATGGTCAAGTGCAAGTCTCTGATATTCGTGAGGTGGATATTATTGATTTGCTTGGGCGCGATCCTGTACCGCCGAAGCCTGAACTGTTAGAAAAAAACATTAAAAATAAAGTGGTCATGGTGACAGGGGCAGGGGGGTCGATTGGCTCGGAGTTATGCCGTCAGATTGTGAAGCATCAGCCGAAATTGCTGGTGCTGTTTGAAATGTCTGAATTTGCTTTGTATTCAATCGATCGCGAATTGCAGGCATCTGATATACAAATTATTCCAGTTTTAGGTTCTGTCACCAATCAGTCAAAACTAGAGCGTATATTGCAACAATATGCGGTACAAACGGTGTATCACGCGGCAGCGTATAAACATGTACCTTTGGTTGAAGCGAATCCGTTTGAGGGAATTTACAACACATCTATTGGTACTCAGCGAAGTGTCGATGCAGCGGTGAATCAAAATGTAGAAACTTTTGTTTTAATTTCAACTGATAAAGCCGTGCGTCCAACCAATGTGATGGGCGCGTCTAAACGCATGGCAGAGCTGTATTGTCAGGGCTTGGCATCGACAAATCCAAACACCCAAATCAGTATTGTGCGTTTTGGTAATGTGCTGGGTTCGTCAGGTTCTGTCGTGCCTTTATTTAAAAAACAAATTGCGCAAGGCGGACCTGTGACGGTGACGCATCCTGAAGTAACACGTTACTTTATGACCATTCCTGAAGCGGCGCAGCTGGTGATTCAAGCAGGGGCGATGGGTACTGGCGGTGATGTGTTTTTATTAGATATGGGCGAACCCGTTAAAATTGTAGACTTAGCCAAACAAATGATTCGCTTGAGTGGTTTTAAGCCTGTAGATGAAAAAGGGCTTGGGGATATTAAGATGGAATTTACTGGGCTAAGACCAGGTGAAAAACTGTATGAAGAGTTATTAATTGATGCAGAAAATGTAGATTTGACGGACCATCAACGTATTATGAAATCGTATGAATTTTTTTATTCAATTTTAGAAATTCAAGCCATATATAAAAAAATGGTGGAGCTATGTATTGATGAAAATGATTATTCGCAATTGAATTCTATTTTGTTAGATTATGTTTCAGGTTTTAAGCATGGGTAATGCGTTGGCTTTATAAGCTATATTATTACCCTATGTTATTTATTTTTAATAGAATTAAAATATTTTTTGTTTAAGAAATATCATTTAATTATGTGTGTAGTTGTTTAATAAATAATATGTTTAATAAAATGCATAATCTTGTTAGAATGCGAAATTATTTATTTTATATAATTTATATAGGGAATAGACGTGAAAAAAGTTCTACTGGTATTTGGTACACGACCAGAAGCGATTAAAATGGCTCCTTTAGCAATTCAATTACAACAACAATCAAATTTTGAAACCAAAGTCTGTGTGACTGGTCAGCATCGTCAAATGTTGGATCAAGTTCTTGAACTATTTAATTTGAAACCAGATTTTGATTTAAATTTAATGAAGCCTGGGCAGACTTTATCTGATGTAACTTCTGGGGTTTTAAAAGGTTTAGAAACAGTATTTACAGAATGGTTGCCTGATGTTGTGTTGGTGCATGGGGATACAGCAACGACTTTTGCAGCATCACTTGCAGCTTATTACCATAAAGTTAAAATTGGTCATGTAGAAGCGGGACTTCGTACGGGCGATATTTATTCTCCTTGGCCAGAAGAAGCGAACCGTAAGTTAACGGGTGCTCTAGCAAACTACCATTTTGCACCTACTCAGTCTTCTTATAATAATTTAATTAAAGAAAACATTAATCCTGACAATATTACAATTACGGGTAATACAGTGATTGATGCTTTACTTAAAGTAAAAGAAAAAGTAGAAACTGACGATTCAATTATTGCAACATTTAACGCACAATTCGACTTTTTAGATGCGACTAAAAAATTAATTTTAGTGACAGGCCATCGCCGTGAAAACTTTGGTCAAGGTTTTCTGAATATTTGCCAAGCTTTGGCTAATATTGCGCAGAAGTATCCAGATGTCCAAGTGGTTTATCCTGTGCATTTAAATCCAAATGTGCAAAAACCAGTAAATGAATTATTGTCGGGTATTTCAAATATTCATTTAATTGACCCCCAAGATTATTTGCCTTTTGTTTATTTAATGAATCGTAGTTATCTTATTTTGACGGATTCTGGCGGTATTCAAGAGGAAGCACCTTCTTTAGGTAAGCCTGTACTTGTAATGCGTGATACGACTGAACGCCCAGAAGCTGTAGATGCTGGCACGGTAAAATTAGTAGGTACCGATGTTACTGTTATAGAGCAGTCTGTGGCTGACTTAATTGAAAATGAAGCGCTATACAAGCAAATGGCAGAATCGCATAACCCTTATGGGGACGGCACAGCATGTCAACAAATTATTGATTTTTTAAAAAATAACTGAGTAAGCGTTAAAATGAAGATGAACAGTCAATTTAAACATATTTGTGTCATTGGGCTAGGTTACATTGGCCTACCAACAGCAGCAACTTTTGCTGCGCATGGGGTAAAAGTTACAGGTGTTGATGTGAATCAGCACGCAGTAGACATGATTAACCAAGGTAAAGTACATATTGTAGAACCTGATCTAGATGCATTGGTTAAAGACGTTGTAGAAAAAGGCATGTTGTCTGCACAAACAACACCAACAGAAGCAGATGCTTATATTGTTGCTGTGCCTACGCCATTTAAAGATGATCATGAACCTGATTTAAAATATATTGAAGCAGCAGCAAAAGCACTTGCACCTTATTTGGCTAAAGGCAATTTGGTCATTTTAGAGTCTACTTCACCTGTTGGCGCAACTGAGCAAATGTCTGCATGGTTAAGTGAAGCACGTCCTGATTTAACTTTCCCACAGCAAGCAGGCGAAAATTCTGATATTCGTGTTGCACACTGTCCTGAACGTGTTTTACCCGGTAAAGTATTATTAGAACTTATTAGTAATGACCGTATTATTGGCGGAATGACACAGCCATGTTCAACAGCTGCGAGTGATTTGTATAAAGTATTTGTACAAGGTGGCTGTATTGAAACCAATGCCCGTACAGCTGAAATGTGTAAACTTACGGAAAACTCTTTCCGTGATGTCAATATTGCTTTTGCAAATGAGCTGTCTGTAATTTGCGATAAATTAGACATTAATGTTTGGGAGCTAATTGCACTAGCAAACCGTCATCCGCGTGTCAATATCTTACAACCTGGCCCTGGTGTGGGCGGTCACTGTATTGCTGTTGATCCTTGGTTTATTGTGGCTAAAACACCAGAGCAAGCACGTTTAATCCGTACTGCACGTGAAGTAAACGATGCGAAGCCTGAATGGGTCATTGATCAAGTTAAAATTAAAATTGCTGAGTTTTTGCAAGCGAACCCTGAAAAAACAATTAAGGATGTAACAGTCGCTTGTTATGGTTTAGCGTTTAAACCAGATATTGATGACTTACGTGAAAGTCCAGCTTTAGAAATTACCAAGAAACTGGCTGAACAAGGTCTAAATATTTTTGCAATTGAACCAAATATTCATGAGCTTCCTGCAAGTCTACCAAGTAATGTTAGATTAATTGATTTTAATCAGCGTAATGATGCGGATATTCATTTAATTTTAGTTGATCATAAAGAGTTTAAGAATTCTGCTATAACTGATCTTAAAAATATAATTGACACGAAAGGAATATATATTTAAATGAATTTAAATATATTATTTAAAGTGGTTTTTTGGAGGGGGGTTTCGGCTCTCCTTTCCTTTTTTACAGTTTTATTATGTATAAAAAATTTAAGTGTTGATGATTTTGCAAATTATTCATCAGCATTTACTATTTATACGGCATTTTGTTTAATACCAAATTTGGGTATAAATAATTTTTTAGTGTTTGAAAATGGAAATAGCGATATAGAGAAAAAAAATTATTATATTAAAATATATTATTTAATATTCATTTTTTTTATATCTTTTTTATGTTTTTTTAATTTAATAAGTAATTTATATTTTTATGCGATTGTAACTGGAATTTTTGGTTCCATGTTTGATTTTAACTTGGTTAGATATCAGGCTAAAAAGCAATTTAGAAAGTATGCAATTCTAATGCCATTAAGAACTGTTGTATTTTTTTTATCCTTGCTATTTGTTATCTATATAGAAGGAAGAGAAATTATTGTAGAGAATATTTTTAAATTTTCTGCATGTATTTTTTCTATTTACTATTTATATTTTTTAAAAGACAAGATTTCTTTAGATGTTTTTAAATTCAAAGAAAATATACAAATATTTAATGGTGCAAGAAGCTTTCTAATACATGAAGTTTGTATGCTTTTAATGGTAAGGGCTGAAGTTTGGATTTTAACAATGTATAGTGCAATCGGTTTTTCAAAATCTGATTTAGCAAATTATTGGGCTGCATTTAATTTTATATTAATAATTTCAATTTTAGGAAATACTTTGGCCAGTATTGTTTTACCTTACATACAAGATGAGTCAAAAGATGGAATGCTTAAATTGGAGAAAATGGTTAAAAAAGTATCATTAATGATGTTCGGTGTTTTGGTGTTAACTGTCATATTGGTTTACTTTATTTCAAATTATTACTTTAGTAAGGATTATAAAGAATTGCCATATTATGTGGCTGTTTTAGGTGTTGGGGTCTTATTTGGTTTTTTAGCTAATATTGATAGATTGAAATTAATTAAGTTTAAAAATAAATTCATAGATAATATGCTAATTTTTCAATTAATGATTTCTATTTTGCTTAATTTTATATTGATTTATTTTTATGGTGTTTGGGGGGCTATAATTTGTTATGTTTTTGTAAGATTTTTGGGATTTTTTTCATTTAAGATGTTTTTAAGATTTAACTATGGAAGATAAATAAATGTTTATGATTGATAGATTTAAATATAGTTTATTTTTTAAATATTTTATTTGTTTTTTTATTTTTAGTGGATTTTATGCAATTCTAGGTTTTGTGATTAGCTTTTTCGGATATGACTTTACAAGATGGTATAGTGTTCCAGTTAGGGTTATTGCATCATTGTTTATGGTGGTTTTAATTGTTAAAAAAATTAAAATAAAATTAAATATTTTATTTTATTTTATTTTAATTTTTTTACTCTATATTCTTGCAACATATTTAGTTGATTATTATGGTCAATTAGAGGAAAGTGATCTAAAGATAGATTATATAATGTATTTAATTATATATTGTATAGTCCCATTTTTATTTTTTTCTTATATGAATTATAGTGAAATTAGAGATTTATTAATAAAAACAACAATTCTTTCAGGTTTGGCTTTAAGTATTTCATCTATATTTTTATATAAAGACTTGTTAGTAAGTGGTATTGCTAGAATAAGTTTTTTACAGTATGAAAGTGATCAGGGTTTTTTAAGTCCTTTAGCACTATCATATGCTTCATCATTAACAATAGTAATTTGCTTTTGTAAAATTATTAACTTAAGAGAGGGAAAAGAGCTATTAGTTTTACTACCAACACTAATTTTAAGTTTCGTACCTTTTAGTCTTGGAGCATCACGTGGTTCATTATTAACACTATTTTTTTCAATTTTATTTTATTTTATTTTAGTGAAAAATGTAAAATCAAAAGTAAAAATTATTTCCATATTACCATTTTCATTAATAGGTATGATTATATTTTCAAATAAAATGGGCAGTGCTGTTTTTGATAGATTTTTAGGAATTGGACAATCATATGAGGCTAATGATACATCTGTGACATTGCGACTTGGACAATGGAATCAAGCATTTGAGTATATAGAAATGAGCCCAATTCTTGGTGGCCATTTTTTGACTGAAGGAGTATACCCACATAATAGTGTTTTAGAAATTTTTATGGGGCAAGGTTTTGTTTTATTCTGTTTGTTTTTATTTTTTATTTTCTATTTCTTCTACAATATATCTAAATTTACAATTAAGTATAATGATTATTTGATATTGGTGTTTTTTATGCATGGTTTAATTATGTCCTTGTTTAGTGGTAGTATAAATACTGCTATTTTATTGTTTATTTCATTTGGATTGTATTTTTCTGCAACTAGGGATTTAAAGAGTCGTAATGTTTAGTTATATTTTGACAACTAAGAATTTTTTTAAAGAAGGTCCTTGCGGGCGTGTTAGCCATGCAAAAGGTTTTGTCGACGGGCTAATTCATAATGAAAAGTTAGTTACTTTAATTTCTGACGGTGGAGCAGAAGAATTTATTGAGAAAAATAATAATTTGGTATTTAAAAATATCAATAGTTTTTTTTATGTTCGATGTTTTTTTGAAATTATTAAATCAATTTTAAAAAAAGAAAAAATTGTCATTCGCTGGCGCTTTTTTCTACCATATATATTTTTTCCATTTTTATTGCTATATAAAAATTTTTATTTTGAAGTTAATACAATAACGGGGATAAATTCAAAGAATTATTTGATTAAAAATGTGGTCAAGTTGTCTATTATTATAGCAGCAAAATTGAGTAAAATTATTGTTGTTTCTGAGAATTCAAAAAAAGAAATTCATGAAATTTGTTTGCCAGTTCAAGATATTTATATTATGCCAAATGGATTTAATCCCAAGCCCTTTCTTAAATATGAAGAAAGCATAAATTTTGATTTTAAGCCGAATTTAGTTTATTTTGGAAAAAAACAAGATTATTATGATTGGGAGATGTTATTTGAGGTTTTTGAAAATAATAAAAACAACTTTGATAAGTTTTATATTTTTGGTTTTAATGGGGAAAATGATTCTTCAAAAGAATTCTTAGGTTCGTTTAATCATGATATTCTTATAAAAAAATTATCTACAATTAATAATCCTATATTAATTTTACATCCTAGAGATACCCAAATCGCAAAATCTGGAAGTCCAATGAAGTTGTTCGAATATGGCTCATTGAATATTCCAATGATTGTCGGGAACAGTATTCAAAATCAAGCATCTAAACTTGATGGTGTTGTTTTTTATCAATCAGGAAGTTCAGAAGATTTATCAAAAAAAATGATATTAGTTTCCAATGATTATCAGAGTTATTATGAGAAATCGAAACAGCTAAGACAATCTGTTATGAACCATTATACTTGGCCTAAAATTGTTTCAGATTGGATTAAAACGTTGGAAATGTAAAATGAAATTATTAAAATTAATTAATACGGTTAAATATTTAAAATTTATTCAACTGTATTATCGGTTGCATTATATTTTACTTAAACCAACTACAAATAAAGCTAATTTTAACATTAAGCTTAAACATATTGATATGAATTGGATTAATGTGGTTGATAAGCCAATTAGTATGATAAGCCCAAATACCTTTATTTTTTTAAATCATATTGCTCAAGTAAATACGGCTGAAGATTGGAATTCTTTAAAGCAAGAAAAATTATGGCTGTATAACCTACATTATTTTGATGATCTAAATGCAGAAAATAACAAAGCTCGTGTAGATTGGCATAGTGATTTAATTAATAAGTGGGTAAATGAAAATCCTTATGCTTTAGGCAATGCTTGGGAACCTTATCCAAATTCTTTAAGAATTGTGAATTGGATAAAATGGTCATTACAAGGAAATACATTGAATGAAGTTCAACTGCAAAGTTTAGCTTTACAAGCAGAGCATTTATCAAAAACGGTTGAATGGCATATTTTAGCAAATCATCTTTTTGCTAATGCAAAAGCGCTGATTTTTGCAGGATTATTTTTTGAAACATTAGAATCAAAAAAATGGTTAGATTTGGGACTTAAAATTTATAAGAAGGAAATTGATGAGCAAGTACTTTCAGATGGTGGTAATTATGAATTAACACCAATGTATCATTCTATTTTTTTGGAAGACCTACTAGATATTTATCAAATTTTATATATATATAAAGATTTGGATTTAATAGATTCATCTAAACTAAAAATTAAAATTAATAAAATGCTGAACTGGTTAGAAAAAATGACTCACCCAGATGCTGAAGTCTCTTTTTTTAATGATGCTGCAATCGGAATAGCTCCTAAATATGATGATTTACTTGATTATGCACAAGCTTTCAATGTGTGTGATGGAGTATCTAATAAATCAAAAGATGAGTATTTAAATCAAACAGGTTATGTATCTGTTCAAAGAAGTGATTATAAAATAATCTGTGATGTGGCAAATTTAGGTCCAGATTATCAACCTGGCCATGGTCATGCAGACACTTTAAGTTTTGAAATGAGTTGTTTTGGTAAGCGATTTATTGTCAATTCAGGTACATCTAAGTACGGTATTGATGATGAAAGACTGTATCAAAGAAGTTCTGAAGCACATAATGTTGTGGTAATTGATAATCAAAACTCAAGTGAGGTTTGGTCTGGTTTTCGGGTAGCGCGTAGAGTTAATCCAAAAATCAACTTCTTAAATGAGAAAGAAAAACAAATAATTGATTTTAAAGCAAGTTATAAGTCTTTGAATGGTGTTGATGTTTCTCGCTATTTTAAATTCGAAAATCAAAAAATTTATATAAAAGATCTATTGGTTGGGAAATTTAATCAAGCAATTTCATACATCCATTTTCATCCAGATGTAAATATTGCAATATCAAATGAAAAAGAAATTGAGTGTTGGTTTGCTGAAAATCAAAAAATTTCTATTTATATTGAAAATTGCCAAGTGAATTTAATAGATACATTTTATTATCCTGAGTTTGGTAAAAAGGTTGCTAATAAAACCTTGAAATGTATTTTGGATGATAAATTTTGTAATGTTGAAATTTTGATAAATTGAGATAACTTATGACTTCAACTGTTTGTATTGTCAGTGCTAATCAATTAAAGACAGAAAATGCTGCAAAAAATCGTATCTTAAGTTTTATTCATGTTTTAATTGAACGAGGTTATGTTGTTAATTTGGTGTCTATGGATGATGATTCATATCAACTATTAGATCATCCAAATTTTTCACATCACAAAATACCTTATATTAATACCAAAATTTCATCTTTTATGAAAAGAGCACTTTTGGAAATGAAAATTGCATCAAATGCAATTCACAAGGCCAATGAGCTGCAATGCGATGTGAATTTAATTACAATTCCATCTATGTTCTTATTACATTTAAGTTCATCTTTAAATGTTAAATCAACTAAGGTCTTAGATATCAGAGATTTAAGCTGGGAATACTTATCTGATAAATCATTGGTACAGCGTATTGCTAAACTTATATTTAGACAAAGTGCCTTAATTAATATTAAGAAATTTAATATAGTAAGTGTGACTAATGATCATGAATTCGATTATGTAAAAAAAATTATACCCGAGCATAAGTTGGTTAAAGTTCCAAATGGTGTTTCTCTTGATTTATTTAATCAATTGAGCCAAATTTCATGCCAAAAGGAAGGTGCTCCATTTACTGTAACTTATGTTGGAAATGTTGGTTTAGCACAAGATCTCTCTACATTCGTTGAAACCAGTAAATTATTGCCAAATGTAACTTTTAATATTGTTGGTGATGGCACAGATTTGGAGCGTGTTAAGAGTTTTATTGACCCTCAGCAAAATAACTTGCATTTATTGGGAAGAAAACAATTCACTGAAATTCTAGAAATTTATCAATCAAGCAGCGTATTATATGCACAATTAACGCCAGATTTTTCTGGCGCTATGCCGTCTAAGCTGTATGAATACTTGGCGACAGGTAAATATGTTGTATATGGCGGCCAGAATGTTGCAATTCAAACTTTAAAAAACTTTGAGCATTTTTCAGCTATTGATCCATGTAATGTAGAAGCGCTCAAAAATGAAATTTTAGCGATTATTGAAAAGAATAAATTTAATTCTTTATCCGATAGTAATAGAGCTAAAATCAAAGTGGAATATTTACGTGATACAACAGTATCTAAATTAATGAATATGCTTAAATAAATTTTATCCTTACATATTTTGAGACGATTTTTTTTTAATTAGCAACATCAACATGATACAATTTTTTTCTACGAAATTAAGAATGAACGATATTATTAATTTTTGAATTAATCCTAAGTATGATGTTGTTTTAAAAGGTTAAATGTGGAATTATGAAACGTTTAGTAGATATATTAATTGCTCTAACAGCATTAATCATTCTTTCCCCGATATTTATTTTAGTAGCATATAAAGTAAGAAAAAATTTAGGATCTCCAATTTTTTTCTATCAAGAGCGTCCAGGGAAAGATGGGAAGCTTTTTAAAATGATGAAGTTTCGTTCCATGAAAGATGCTGTTGACAGCAAAGGTAATCCTTTGCCGGATGAAATGCGGATCACGCCCTTTGGACAGAAATTGCGTTCGACCAGCTTAGATGAAATGCCACAGCTTATTAATGTGCTAAAAGGTGATATGAGTGTGGTTGGTCCACGACCTATGCTGAAAGAGTTTGTTGAATTGTACTCACCGGAACAAGCACGTCGTTTAGAAGTTCGCCCTGGTATGACTGGCCTTGCACAAATTAGTGGCCGTAATGAACTTGATTATGAAGAACGATTTAAATGTGATGTTTGGTATGTTGATAATCAAAGTCTTGCGGTAGATTTTAAAATTATGTTTAAAACTGTTGCTGTAATGACTAAAAAAGAAGGGATTAATGCCCCAGGTCATGTAGGTCCATCATTATTTCAAGGTAATGATACTGCAAAGAATAAAGATGAATTAAAATCTTAATATTGATATTCTTGGTAATACTATTACATGATCAAAAAAGCAATTCTCCCAGTCGCGGGCTTAGGAACTCGCTTTCTGCCTGCAAGTAAGTCTATTCCTAAAGAAATGGTCACAGTGGTTGACCGTCCAGCCATTGAGTATGTTGTAAAAGAGGCTGTTGCTGCAGGTATTGAACAAATTATATTAGTTACACATAGTTCTAAAGCATCGATTGAAAATTATTTTGATCGTAATTTTGAGCTTGAAACGACTTTAGAAAATAAAAAGAAATTTGATTTACTTAAAGAAATTACCGAAATTTTACCGCCACATGTGAATGTTATTAGTGTACGTCAGCCACAGCCCTTAGGTTTGGGGCATGCAGTACTCTGTGCAAAAGCAGTAGTTGGCGATGATGATTTTGCTGTTTTACTCCCAGATGTTTTAGTCAAAGATTCATCGGACACCAATGATTTAAGTTTGATGATTCAGCGATTCGCTGACACTCAAGCATCACAAATTATGGTTGAGGCTGTACCTGACCACATGGTTGATCAATATGGTATTGTTGATGTTGCCTCGACTCCTGCCGAAGGGCGTAGTATTGTTATGCAAGGTATTGTAGAAAAACCTGCACTGGGTACAGCTCCTTCAAATTTATCTGTCGTTGGGCGTTATATTTTACCCGCCAAAATTATGCAGCTTTTGGAACAAACACCAAAAGGCGCGGGCAATGAAATTCAACTGACCGATGCGATTGCGATGTTACAGCAGACTGAAGTGGTTGAAGCCTATCGAATGAAAGGTCAGACTTTTGATTGTGGCAGTAAGCTAGGCTATTTAAAGGCTGTATTGCACTATGGGATTGATCATCCGCAATTGGGCGAGTCATTCAAGGCATTGATACAAGAATTAACCTGATCTAATTAAATTAAAAAGGAGTGGCGATGAAAATTGCCATATTTGGACATACCTTATATGCGATGTCGATGGCAGGAATATTGTCAGAGTGTGGCCATGAAGTTATTTGTCCACAGTATTTCAATACTCATCAAGACTCCCAATGCTTTCTTTACGATGAAGCTGTCGTTCGGCTTCTAGAGACGCAACAACAAAAAGGTTTTTTACAATTTTGTAGTTTGGCTGAATTACCAATAGATATACAAGTCTATTTATTTAGCTTTGGGCATAGTGAAGAACAACAAGCAATTGATATTTTATTAGAGTTGCAAAAAAGACCAATTATTCACCCTAAGCTGATGCTAAATGCCTCTACTTTAGGGCTTCATGGTACGGATAAACTGCGACAATATTTAGCCCAAGATGATTGGGTATATGTGCCTGATACCGTGCAGGAAGGAAATGCGATTGCAAGTTTAACCAATATCAGTCAGCAAGTGATTGGTTGCGATAATCCAAAGGTTCAACCTGTCATTTGTGAGCTATTCAGGCCAATTTTCCCTCGGAAAGAGCAACTTTTGTTTATGCCTGTACTTGATGCAGAATTTACCAAATTTAGCATTTCTGGCATGTTGGCAACGCGCATTAGTTATATGAATGATATGGCTGTGGTGGCGGAAAAGTTAGGCATTGATATTGAAAATGTACGCCAAGGCATGTCTGCGGATAATCGCATTGGTCGTGCATATTTAAATCCTGGCGCTGGTTTTGGTGGTGAAAACTTTTCACATGATGTTTTAAGCTTAGCGCAAACTGTGATGGATACAGGGCTTAAGAGCCAACTTCTGACACAAGTATGGGATATTAATGAGCAGCAAAAAGAGCTGCTGTTTCGCAAGTTATGGAACTATTTTCAAGGTGATTTGAGCGGAAAGGTTGTTGCGATTTGGGGGGCATCATTTAAAGAAAATACCTCAAGGATCGAGCAATCTCCTATTCATGCCATGTTGCAAGCATTATGGGCGCAAGGTGTTCAGGTGCGACTGCATGACCCTCAGGCATTAAAGGAAATTCAGCTCCAGTATGGTGAACGAGCCGATTTAGTCTTGTGTTCGACACAATACGAGGCAGTTCAAGGGGCCCATGCCTTGTGTGTCTTGACTGCATGGAAACAGTATATGAGTCCAGATTATCAGCGTTTATTTAATCTGATGAGTCATCCTTTGCTATTAGATGGGCGGAATATTTACTCACCTGAATTTATTCAGTCGCAAGGCTTTGCCTATATGGGGGTAGGGCGCTAATGTCTCAATTTGCACGACCAAGATTGGTTGATACGCCTGATCAGGTGATAGATCAATTGCAACAACTGAGTTTAAAGCTGAAGACACAGCATTTAACAGAATTATTTCAATCTGATTCGACGCGCTTTGAGCAGTTTTCTGTTCAATTCGATGCTTTGTTTTTTGATTTTAGTAAGCAACGTTTAAATGTGGATGTACTTAAAAACTTGGCTGCATGGGCCCATGCATGCGATTTAAAAACTTGGATTGGGCAATTATTTTCTAATTCGCTCTTAAATGATACCGAAGAGCGCGCAGCCAAACATTGGGCCTTGCGTTTAGCACAAGACAGCGAAGCTCATTCAGATTTAGCCTTACAAGTACATGCACAGCTTGAGCGAATGTATGCTTTAGTGGAAAAAATTCACGCAGGGCAGTATCGAGGCTCAACAGGTGAAGTGATTCAGGATGTGGTTAATATTGGTGTAGGTGGCTCAGATTTAGGACCACTTATGGTGTCACAAGCTTTATCTGACTTTAAGGCACAAACAACCAAGCCTCTGAATGTCCATTTTGTTTCTACAATGGATGGCAGTCAGCTTTCTGATTTATTGTATAAGCTACGCCCTGAAACTACGCTATTTATTATTTCATCCAAATCGTTTAGTACGATTGATACCTTATCTAATGCTCAAACGGTAAGGTTATGGTTAGAAAAGACTTTAGGTCAGCAACCTAAAGTGTTAAAGCACCATTTTATTGGTGTATCGACCAAAGAAGATAAAATGACGCAATGGGGAATAGCTCCAGAAAACCAGCTGCTGCTTTGGGATTGGGTCGGCGGTCGTTATTCTTTGTGGTCGTGTATTGGCTTTCCAATTGCTTTAACCATTGGCGTAGATAGTTTTAAACATTTGCTGGCGGGTGCTAATGCTGTTGATCAACATTTCCAAACCGCTTCATTTGAACATAATATTCCTGTGCTTATGGCATTATTAGGAGCATGGAATAATAACTTTTTAGATATGCAGACGCATGCCGTTTTACCTTATGATGGGCGTTTGAAGCATTTTGCTGCTTACTTGCAGCAACTCGAAATGGAATCAAATGGTAAATCTGTACAAAGAGATTCAGCGCCTGTTGCAATGAATACTTGTCCTGTTATTTGGGGGGAAGTGGGGCCAAATGCACAACATGCTTTCTATCAATTGTTACATCAGGGTACACATGCAGTCAGCTGTGACTTTATTGCACCTATTCAGCGTTATACAGCCCAACAATTTACATATATTGATAATGCAGAAGCACTTATTGAACAGCATCATTTAGCCTTATCAAACTGTTTGGCGCAGTCTCGGCTTTTGGCCTTTGGTAATCAGGCACTTGATCCAAAAGAGTTGCAGAATCTGGCAATATTTAAACAATATAAAGGCAATCAACCAAGTTCAACGCTTTTAATTCGAGAACTCAGCCCGTATACACTTGGCATGTTAGTCGCATTGTATGAGCATAAAGTTTTTGTGCAATCTGTACTGTGGAACATTAATCCATTTGACCAATGGGGAGTGGAAAAAGGGAAAGAAATTGCTAATCATCTTTTGCCGATTTTAAATCGTGAAAGAGAAGATATTTCTCACTTTGATTCTTCGACACAAGGCTTACTCAACATTTTAATGGGGAAATAGTATGGCAACAATTTTAGTGACGGGTGGGGCAGGTTATATTGGCTCACATACATGTATTGAATTATTAACTATGGGTCATGAGGTCATTGTTTTTGATAATTTATCAAATAGTGTTGAGGAATCTTTAGCCCGTGTACGTGATATTACGCAGAAAGAGCTTAGTTTTGTAAAAGGCGATATCCGTGATGCTGATGCTCTAGATCATGTGTTTAAGCAATATTCAATTGATGCAGTCATTCATTTTGCTGGCTTAAAAGCAGTGGGTGAAAGTCAGCAATTTCCTGCGATGTATTTTGATAATAATATTGCTGGCTCTATCTCTTTAGTACAAGCCATGGCGCGAGCAGGCGTATATAAGCTGGTATTTAGCTCATCGGCAACTGTTTATGATGAAGCCAATGTTGCACCTTTAAATGAAGAGATGCCAACGGGTGTGCCAAATAATAACTATGGTTATACTAAATTAATGGTTGAGCAGATTTTGCAAAAATTAGCGGATGCTGATGAGCGCTGGTCGATTGCTTTGTTGCGTTATTTTAACCCTGTTGGCGCACATAAGAGTGGCCGGATTGGTGAAGATCCACAGGGTATTCCAAATAATTTAATGCCTTATGTTACTCAAGTGGCAGTAGGGCGTCGGGAAAAGTTGTCAATATTTGGCAATGACTATGATACTGTTGATGGTACAGGTGTGCGTGATTATATTCATGTGGTCGATTTGGCCAATGCGCATTTGTGTGCTTTGAATCATCGTTTAAATACTCGAGGTTGCCGTGCTTGGAATATTGGCACAGGAAATGGTATTTCGGTTAAGCAAATTCGAGATACTTTTGAGCAAGTAAATGGGATAGAGATTCCATTTGAGTACGTGCCACGCCGTTCAGGCGATGTAGCAATTTCATTTGCAGATAATGCGCGTGCTGTTGCAGAATTAGGCTGGCAACCTAAATATGGTTTAGAAGATATGTTGGCAGACAGTTGGAACTGGCAAAAGCAGAACCCACAAGGTTACCAATCCTAAGCTAGAAAAAAGAGCCTCGAAAGGCTCTTTTTTATTGGCATTGATTAACTTTCGATGAGTTGCGTGAGTAGATCAACATAGTATTGAATAGACTCTGGATTTTTCGAAGCTGTTGTTTCGATATTTAGGCGTAACAGTGGCTCAGTATTTGAAGCACGCACGTTAAGGCGCCAGCTGCCAAAATCGAGGCTAATGCCATCAGTTTTATCAATCGCAGGATTCTGTTCTGCAAAATGCTCAAAGATCTTTTGAATCGTCACTTGTGTATCTTGTACTTTAAAGTTGATTTCGCCAGAGCAAGGGAATTTTGCAATCATGCCTTCTACTAAAGAAGACAGTGTCTGCTGCGTTTCAGACAATACAGAAACAGCCAACAACCATGGAATCATGCCGCTGTCGCAGTAAGCAAAATCACGGAAATAATGATGCGCGGACATTTCGCCACCATATACCGCATTTTGTTCACGCATCACTTGTTTAATAAACGCATGGCCTGATTTTGATTGTACAGTTTGGCCCTTATATTGTTCTACGATGTCCACGGTATTCCATACGAGGCGTGGGTCATGCACAATTTTTTCACCTGCTTGCTTGAGCAAAAACGCTTGTGCAAGTAAGCCAACAATATAATAGCCTTCAATAAATTGACCTTTTTCATCAAATAAGAAGCAGCGGTCAAAGTCACCATCCCAGGCAAGGCCCATATCTGCCCCGTGTTCAAGTACTGCATTACGTGTACTGTCACGGTTTTCAACTAAGAGTGGGTTGGGAATACCATTGGGGAATGTGCCATCCGCTTCATGATGGATTTTAATAAATTCTACAGGGATATTGAGGCTTTTGAATTTTTCTTCAATCGCATCAATCACATGGCCTGCGGCACCATTTCCAGCATTGACCACCAGTTTTAATGGACGAATTTTTGCTGGATCAATATAGCCCATCAAATGCGCTACAAATTCAGGCAAAATATTGTATTTTTCTGTTGTGCCTTTATGCTCAACTTCATTGAATACACCAGCTTCAGCTAAAGCTTGAATTTCTTTTAAGCCTGTATCAGCGCTAATTGGACGTGAGTTTTCACGTACCAATTTCATGCCATTATAATCCATAGGATTATGGCTGGCAGTGACTTCAATTCCCCCTTGTACATCAAGATGGAATGCACCAAAGTAGACTTCTTCAGTCCCTGTCATACCAAGGTCAAGTACATTTACGCCAGCATCATTTAGGCCTTTGATGGTTGCTTGTTTTAAGCCTTCACTGCTTAAGCGAATGTCACAGCCGACCACGATGGTTTTAGGTTGGTAGATTTGACCATAGGCGCGGCCTACTTTATAGGCGATCTCTTCATTGAGTTCCTCTCCTAATTTTCCTCGAATATCGTAAGCTTTAAAGCAAGTTAGTTTCGTCATGTTTATACTCTTATTTGTATTAAAAAAGGCTGGATCAACCAGCCTTTCTTTTAATCACTTCACTGTATTCTTTTATTCAACAGTAACAGATTTTGCTAAGTTACGCGGCTGATCAACATCCGTACCGCGCAATACAGCAACATGATATGAAAGCAGCTGTACAGGAATGCTGTAAACAATTGGCGCTAAAATTTCATTCACGCTTGGCACATACACTACATGCTGGCGGTCTTTCGCTTTGATGCCGCTGTTTTCATCGGCAAAGACAAACAGTTCACCGCCACGTGCTTGCACTTCTTCCATATTGGATTTCAGTTTATCCAGCATGTCGTCTTTAGGCGCTAAAATGACCACAGGCATGTCGTTGTCAACTAAAGCTAATGGGCCATGTTTAAGCTCGCCGGCTGCATAACCTTCAGCATGAATGTATGAAATTTCTTTCAGTTTCAATGCGCCTTCCAAGGCAATTGGAAACTCTGTGCCGCGGCCTAAGAATAAGCAATGATTCTTTTCTACAAACAGTTCAGATAAACGCAGAATTTCAGCGTTATTTTGCAGCGTATCTAAAATAACTTTAGGCGTATGCCAAAGCGCAGCAGTAATTGTTTCAATCTGTTCAGCGCTGATGGTGCTTTTTACATTGCCAATTTTCAAAATGAGCAGCATGAGGGCCGCTAATTGAGTTGTAAAGGCTTTGGTTGAAGCAACCCCAATTTCTGGACCGGCCAGTGTAAGTAAATTGTGGTTGGTTTCACGCACCATAGACGATGTTGCAACGTTACAGATCGTTAGAGTTGCAATATCTAAGCCTTTGGCTGCTGCGCGTTTTTGCGTATCACGAAGTGCCGCCAATGTGTCTGCAGTTTCGCCAGACTGTGAAATGCATACATAAAGCGTATTGTTCACAATTACTGGAGAGCGGTAGCGGTATTCGCTGGCAATTTCGACTTGGCACGGCACATCAATCAGCTGTTCAAACCAATATTTTGCAATCATGCCGGCATGGTAACTGGTACCGCAGGCAATGATTTGCACTTGCTGAATTCTGCTGAAATCTGCTTCAGCTGTTTTGAGGAAGTCATCGCGCAGCGCATTGCTATTTAAGGCTTGAGAAATCGTTTGCTGAATCGCTTCAGGCTGTTCATAGATTTCTTTCAGCATATAATGCTTATATTCGCCTTTTGATGCATTGCTGACGGTTGCATCCAGCTCTTTTACAGGACGCTCCACACGTTTGCCATCAACAAAAACTTCAATGCTGGTACGGGTTAAACGCGCAATATCACCTTCTTCAAGGTAGATGAAGCGGTTAGTAATCGGCAATAAAGCCAATTGGTCAGAACTGATAAAGTTTTCACCAATGCCGACACCAATCACGAGTGGAGAGCCTTCACGCACCGTGATTAATTCATTTGGATGATCTGTATGTACGATACCTAGAGCATAGGCGCCTTTGAGCTGCGGCACGACTTGGCGTACAGCTTCCATCAGGCTTGGGGTGGATTTCAGCGCATCATTCACCAAATGAGCCACAACTTCGGTATCTGTTTGAGAGGTAAACACATAGCCTAATGCTTCGAGGTCGTCTTTCAGCTCTTGGTAGTTCTCAATAATCCCATTATGCACCACAGCTACATTGCCTGAAATATGCGGGTGCGCATTGTTTTCAGTCGGTTTGCCGTGAGTTGCCCAGCGTGTATGCGCAATACCGAGAGCGCCTGCAATATGAGACTGGTTAACAGCGTCTTCAAGATTGGCTACTTTGCCGACACGGCGCTCACGAAGCACTTGACCGTTGTTGACAAGCGCTAGGCCAGCAGAGTCATAGCCGCGGTATTCAAGGCGCTTTAAGCCTTCAATTAAAATATTGGTAATGCTGCGTTCTGCGATACCGCCAACGATGCCACACATATGTAAACCCTCTTATTTCTTAATCTTTTGCGGACGCGGATAGTTTTCTTTGGCAAACTGCTTAGAACGTTCTACTGCTAAGCTATAGTCTGCAACATCGCGTGTAATCACTGAACCAGCACCTACCGTTGCGCCATTGCCAATAGTGACAGGGGCAACTAAAGAGCTGTTCGAACCAATAAAGGCTGCATCGCCAATAGTTGTTTTAAATTTGTTTGCGCCATCGTAATTGCACGTAATTGTACCTGCGCCAATATTTGAGCCTGCACCAACTTCGGCATCACCTAAATAAGTAAAGTGATTGGCTTTAGAGCCAAGGCCAATGCTGGTGTTTTTGACTTCAACGAAGTTGCCGATATGCACTTCATTGGCCAGTTTTGCACCTGGACGCAAACGGGCGAATGGGCCAATTTGGGCATCTTCACCGACAATTGCGCTGTCAAAAACGCTATATGGCTGCACTTTAGTACCAGACGCTATTTTAGTGTTTTTAATCACACAGCCTGCGCCAATTTCAACATGGTCGCCAAGCTCAACCTCACCTTCAATAATGACATTGATGTCAATGCGTACATCATTGCCGACAGTGAGCTTGCCGCGTAAATCAAAGCGGCTAGGATCAATCAGATGGACGCCTTGCTGCATCAGCTTTTTAGCTTGGTCAGCTTGATACTCGCGTTCTAAAGCGGCCAGCTGAACGCGGTCATTGACGCCTTCGACTTCAAAAGCGCGTTCAGGCTCTACAGATGACACTTGCAAACCGTCTGCAATGGCCATTGCGACAATATCTGTCAGGTAATATTCGCCTTGAGCATTATCATTTGATAATTTCGGCAGCCATTCATGTAATTTGGCATTGCTGACACAATAAATGCCAGTGTTGATTTCTTTGATTTGACGCTGTGTATCAGATGCATCTTTATGTTCAACAATCGCTTGAATTTGCCCATTTTTACGGACAATACGGCCGTAGCCAGATGCATCAGGCAGCGTTAGCGTGACTAGGCCAATGCCAGTATTTGCTGAAGCATCAAGCAGCTTTTGCAAGGTATCTTGGCTGATGCAAGGCACGTCACCAGATAAGATTAACGATTGGCCTGTTTGAGGCAAAACTGGCAGTGTTACTTTGACTGCATGACCTGTACCCAGCTGTTCGGCCTGTTCCACCCATTGAACCTTTTCATGGGCAAATGCACTTTGAACCAAATGGCCGCCATGTCCATAAATTGTAATAATATTATTGGCGTGGAGTTTTTTTGCCGTTTCAATAACATGTCCAAGCAGCGGGCGGCCAGCTAAGGGTTGCAGTACTTTCGGCAAGCTGGAACGCATACGGGTTCCTTTACCTGCAGCTAAAATGATAACGCTAGTAGACATGTTTGATCCTAAAAGTATCTATCACATAGAAATAAAATAAAAATAAAAATAAATGCACAGCGCAGCCCATAAGCCTGCAATAATGTCGTCCAGCATAATGCCGAAACCGCCATCTACACTGCGGTCAATGGCACGAATTGGCCAAGGTTTCCAAACATCAAATAAACGGAATAAAGCAAAGCCAATAATCAGCCACAGCCAATTCATTTGACCAAGATATAAAACTGGAACAAATGTGATGGATTGGCCGGCGAACTCATCCCAAACAATGCGTCCATCATCATGTACCCCCATCACCTGTGCGGTTTTACCGCAAATATAGATGCCAATCAGAGACATAAATACAATAGCAATAATGGTGTTGGATAAGCCAATTGCAAGCCAGATCGGGACAAACAATAAAGCAAATGCTGAACCAAATGTGCCCGGCGCTTTGGGTGCTAGGCCTGAGCCAAAACCTACGCCGCAAAACACAATGGAGCGTTCAAAGAGGCTCATCTGCTTAAAGTTGATTTCTGGTTTATGCAAAGTGCTGATATCCATGAAATTGAACGGAATAATCTACGCCATTCTTTAAAAAAGTTAATCCCAAGTTCTGGGTAATTTTGCCAATAATTGTAAAATTTGTATCTGTTTTTTGCTGTAAAAGCTGCTCATAATGCTGCTGGCTGATTGTAAAGCATAATTCATAGTCATCGCCACCAGCGAGCGCATATTGATATTTTTCTTGATCTGAAAGTTTTTGCAGCGCTGGACTGAGCGGCAGCGCATCGACATGCAGAACAGCGCCTTTACCCGAAGCGTTCAGAATATGTCCTAAATCTTGCGCAAGGCCGTCAGATACGTCAATCATACTGGATGCCAAGCCTTTCAGCTGTGCGCCTAAGGCGCAGCGCGGCGTTGGATAGTCCAGGCGCTGTTGCAGCGGATGGCCGAGATGCTGCAAGGCAAAGGCCGCATCGCCGATGGTGCCGCTGACGCAAATTAAATCATCTATTTGCGCGCCTGAGCGGGTCACAGCCAGACCAGTTTCAATCCAGCCTAAAGCTGTGACGGTAATGGTTAAATGCGGGCTTTGCGTTGTATCGCCGCCGATTAGGCTTACACCAAATTGATCACAGCAGTCGTATAGGCCCTGACTGAATGCCTTCAGCCAATCATGATCAATTTGGTCTAAGCTCAAAGCCAATAAAATGCTGTGCGGTTTCGCGCCCATTGCAGCAATGTCAGATAAATTGACGGCAACAGTTTTCCAGCCAATGGCATGCGGGGGGGTATCGAGAGGAAAGTGCCTTCCAGCAACAGATGTATCGGCGCAGATGACCAATTGCTGCTGTGGCGGGGGAGTGAGCAAGGCTGAGTCGTCACCGACCCCTAGATCGACAGAATGTTGATTCTTTCGATTAAAATAGGTGTCGATAATTGAGAACTCAGCCATACAGTCAATCGAAGCAAAAATTACTTTGCTTGCTGTTTTTCTGCTGCACGTAAAGTTGTCGCTAAACGGTCTAATACACCATTGATGTATTTATGGCTGTCTGCACCGCCAAAATGTTTAGCCAGTTCGATTGCTTCATCTAAAACAACACGGTATGGAATTTCAATGTGTTCTTTCAATTCATACGCGCCAAGACGAAGTGTCGCAAGCTCTACGCCGTCTAAAGCGCTGAGTTCACGGTCGAGTACAGGGATTAAGAGCGCATCCAATGCTTCATGATTGGCAACCACTTGAGTCAACAATTCATGATAATAGCTTAGATCCACTTTATGCATTGCATTTTCAGCACGGGTGCGCGCTTCAATTTCATGCACAGGATTGTGGCTCATCTGCCATTCATAAATTCCTTGTACAGCAAAACGGCGAGCTTTGCGTTTCGCTGCATAAGTTGCTTGAAGTGTTTGCGACATAGCGTTAAATAGCCTTTAACAAGTTAACCATTTCAATTGCAGTCAATGCAGCTTCGCTGCCTTTATTGCCTGCTTTTGTTCCAGAGCGTTCAATCGCTTGTTCAATACTGTCCGTAGTCAATACACCATTGATCACTGGCAAGCCAGTATCTAGGCCAACAACACCTAAACCTTTGGCGCATTCGCCAGCCACGAAATCAAAATGAGGTGTGCTGCCGCGGATAACCGCGCCAAGTGCAATGATAGCGTCAAAACGTTCAGTTGCCGCTAATTTTTTCGCAACAACTGGAAGTTCCCATGCGCCTGGTGCATGAACAACAGTGATATTATCCTCTGATACGCCATGACGTTTCAATGTATCAATTGCGCCATCCAGCAGATGTTCAACAACAAAGCTGTTAAAACGGCCAACTAAAATCGCATAACGGTCTTCGTTTGCGAGATTTAACATGCCTTCAATGCGGTGAACTGCCATAGTAACCTCGATAATTTCTTAAGATGTTTGATTTGCGGTGATGTATTCCACCACTTCTAAGTTAAAGCCTGATAGTGCATTGAAACGTAATGGAGAGCTAAGCAGCTTCATTTTTTCTACACCTAAATCACGCAGAATTTGAGCGCCCACACCAATCGTTTGATACTGCTGAGAAAGCGCAGCATTCGATTTGGCTGGTTTTGGCGCAGTGAGATTTGCTAGCGCTGGACCTAAGTCTTGTAAATGGCGCTGACCGATCCACACTAAAACACCGCGGTCACTGCTGGCGATTTCTTTCAGCGCTTTATCTAAATTCCATACTGGCTCACCGTCTTTTTTGTTAATTTTTAACAAATCGCGGGCTGGGCTGAAACCATGTACGCGCACAGTTGTTACGCCGTCTTTGGGCTGGCCTTTTACCAGCGCTAAATGAATATCCGGATTGCCAAGCTCACGGTAACGGAATAATTCAAATGTGCCGTATTCGGTATCTAAGGTTTGCTGATCCAAACGCTCAACGGTTTGTTCGTTGGTCATGCGGTAGTGAATCAGGTCTGCAATGGTACCGATTTTCAGGTCATGTTTTTCAGCAAAAACCTCTAAATCCGGGCGGCGCGCCATCGTGCCGTCTTCATTGATGATTTCGCAAATGACCGACGCTGGCTCTAAGCCTGCTAGGCGAGACAAGTCACAGCCTGCTTCCGTATGGCCTGCACGGTGCAGTACACCGCCCGGCTGCGCCATCAGCGGGAAGATATGGCCTGGCTGCACAATATCAGCCGGTTTCGCATGCGCCGCTACAGCGGTTTGAATGGTATGCGCGCGTTCAGCCGGTGAAATGCCTGTAGAAATGCCTTCAGCGGCTTCAATAGAAAGCGTGAAGTTTGTGCCGTGCTGTGCGCCGTTGGCATCGACCATTAAAGGCAGATTCAGCTGCTGGCAGCGGTCTCGGCTTAAGGTCAAGCAAACTAAACCGCGGGCATGGGTAATCATAAAGTTAATATCTTCTGCACGGACATGCGTGGCAGCGATAACTAAATCACCTTCATTTTCACGGTCTTCGTCATCCATAAGGATAACCATTTTACCAGCACGGATATCTGCTACGAGCTCTTCAACTGTATTGAGCGGCATCAGCCTTCACCTTCTTTTTAGTCTTCTGTGAAGACACTAAACTTGTATTGATTGCTGCATAGTCTAACGTTTTTTTACGTGTTTTGCCTATGCTTATTACTTTCCCTATGCGGTTCATTGTTATACACAGTCCAGCCAGACATTTAAAGTCAACTTTATTTGAAATAAAGGCGAATACGCGCAATCTTTAAACGATTGAAAAGCATAAAAATGTTTAACCTTATCTGGTTTTTGCATCATTCAAGCTCAGCGCCAGCATGCTGAGTTTAAGTGAAATGCAGCAATAACCGTATGAATCACTGAAAGAAAATGTTCTGGTTTTATGCTGCAGCAGGGTCTAAATAAGATTGAAGGAGCATTTTATTGGCTTCTAAAATGCTTTTTTGTAAAGCTGGCTCATGTATGGCGCGGGAGATTGAAATCGCGCCAACCAGCTGGCATATCATGGCCCAAGCTTTATTTTCACAGCCTAAATGCTGAGTAAATAAAGCATGACCGCGCAGTAACTCTTTTTCATAAGTCTGCTTAATACAGTCATCTGCACGGGCAACTTCAGAAGCTAAGGCAGGCAAGACACATCCTTGCTCTGGATGTTCAAGGTGTGACGAGCTTAAATAACGTTCCAATTCAAAATTAATCCAGTCTTTCGCATTGTCATGCGGGTTGCTTTGCCACATGTTGAAACTTTGCTGCAGTTCATATTCAACCAGTGCTTTGAGTAAATCCTGCTTAGATGAAAAATGTGAATAGAATGTCCCGCTGGTCACGCCGGCAGCTTGCATAAAGCCGTCTACACCTGTTGCAGCAAAGCCATTTTTTTTCGCTATTTGCCCTGTAATGCTGAGCAGCTCTAGGCGTTTTTGCGGTTTGTATTCGGGTTTATAGCGCATGGGCATGGCCCTAAAAAAATAAGATTGACGATAATTTGAGCATAACATAGTATTCGTTATAGTAACGACCGTTATCTTATGGGCATAAAGATAAAAAAGGATGTGATGTATGGCGCAGCAGGAAGAGCGGGTGAAAGTAGCATTAGTGATAGGTGCTGGTGATTCAACAGGCGGTGAGATCGCCAAACGGTTTGCGCGGGGAGGCTATATTGCCTGTATGACGCGGCGCAATGCAGAAAAAATGCAGCCGCTGATTAAGGAAATTCAGCAGCAGGGCGGGCAGGCTTACGGTTTTGCTTCGGATGCGCGTAAAGAAGAGCAAGTTATTGAGCTGATGGAACATATTGAAGCTAAGATTGGTCCAATTGAAGTGCTGGTCTTTAATATTGGTGCAAATGTGCCTTGCAGTATTTTGGATGAAACTGCGCGCAAATATTTTAAAATTTGGGAAATGGCCTGCTTTAGCGCATTTTTGACAGGCCGTGAAGCAGCCAAGCGTATGGTAAGCCGTGAGCGCGGCACCATTATTTTTACGGGTGCAACGGCTGGGCTGCGTGGCGCCTCGCATTTTGCGGCCTTTGCAGGGGCAAAACATGCGTTGCGGGCTTTGGCGCAAAGTATGGCGCGGGAGCTGGGCCCAAACAATATTCATGTGGCGCATGTGGTGGTAGACGGCGCAATTGATACTGACTTTATTCAAGAAACTTTTCCAGACTTATATGCTAAAAAAGAGCAGGACGGCATTTTAAACCCTGCACATATTGCTGAAAATTATTGGCATTTGGCACACCAGCCCAGAGATGCTTGGACGCATGAGCTGGATTTAAGGCCGTGGATGGAACGCTGGTAATTGAATAACGAAATGAAAAAGGATGAGTCATTGAAACAAATAGAATTTTATTTTGATGTGGGCAGTCCCTACAGCTATATCGGTTTTTACCGTATTCAGCAGATTGCAGCGCAGTATCAGGCAGCTATTATATGGAAGCCTTTGCTGCTGGGCGGGGTATTTAAAGCGACGGGCAACAGCAGTCCTATGACTGTTCCCGCCAAAGCGCGTTATTCCATGATGGATTTGCAGCGCTGGTCTAAATTATGGCAAATACCTGTGCAAATGAATCCGCATTTTCCAATCAATACCTTGCAATTGATGCGGCTGCTGACTGCTGTTCAGCTTTATCAGCCTGAACATTTTTTAAAAACTGCAGCAGGCATTTTTGATGCTATGTTTGGGCAGCCGCGTAATCTCAATGATCTGCAGGTGCTGATGCAGCTGATTCAGGATATAGGCCTTGAAGCCTCACAAGTTCAAGCATGGCTAGATGACGACAAGGTGAAAGCTGCACTTAAAGAGGTGACTGAGGAAGCAGTTGAGCGCGGTGTGTTTGGTGCACCCAGCTGGTTTGTAGGGAATGAGCTTTTCTGGGGAGTGGATCACCTGCACTTTGTAGAGGCGGCGTTGCATAATGCATGATTGTTCAGCGGGTGCTGCTGAGAGATAAAAAAAGCGAACCTGAGTTCGCTTTTTTCATATGCAGGCTTTAGAAGAAACCCATGGCTTTCGTTGAATAACTGACCAGCAGGTTTTTGGTCTGCTGATAATGGTCGAGCATCATTTTGTGGTTTTCACGGCCAATACCTGATTTTTTATAGCCGCCGAATGCCGCATGTGCTGGGTAGATGTGATAGCAGTTGGTCCATACGCGGCCTGCCTGAATTGCGCGGCCTGCACGGTAAGAGGTATGTGCTGAACGCGACCATACACCTGCGCCTAAGCCATAAATTGTA
>NZ_RAXV01000116.1 GCF_003611465.1 Acinetobacter tianfuensis | reverse complement strand
ATGCCAAAGCGCAAGAATTTGTCCGCCAAATTTATAAAAATACCAAAGTGCTGGATTCTGGCGCACGCGGCGCAACAACAACTTTTGCAGAACGCGGTATTGGTGATGTATTGCTGGCTTGGGAAAATGAAGCGCATCTTGCGCTGCGCGAACAGCCGGGCAAGTTTGAAATTGTGACACCGTCACTGTCAATTTTAGCTGAGCCGCC
>NZ_RAXV01000115.1 GCF_003611465.1 Acinetobacter tianfuensis | reverse complement strand
ACAGATGTACTGGATGACAAGGTTGCACCAGTGGTGACTGTCGATGTAACGCCAAATGCAGACGGCACAGCAACGGTAACGGGTAAAACAGAGCCTGGCGCGACAGTAACGGTGAAAGATCCATCAGGCAACACTGTTCCAGTAACAGTAAACCCAGACGGTTCATACACAGCAACAGTTCCAGCGCCAGCAGCAGAAGGCGTGTATACCGCAACTGCAAC
>NZ_RAXV01000114.1 GCF_003611465.1 Acinetobacter tianfuensis | reverse complement strand
TTCAGCAGATACACTCAAGGCTTGGAGTGCACATGACACACTCAATGGTGGAGCGGGAGAAGATAGTCTATACGGAGGCTATGGCAACGACACACTGAATGGCGGTGCTGATAATGACAAGCTCTACGGGGAAGAAGGCAACGACATTCTAAATGGTGATACAGGAAATGACTATTTAGATGGCGGGAATGGACATGACATCCTGAATGGCGGAGAAGGCAATGACACCTTAGC
>NZ_RAXV01000113.1 GCF_003611465.1 Acinetobacter tianfuensis | reverse complement strand
AATGGATATACAGAAAATATGCCCTGGAAATAGCTATTATGGCGAGTTTATGGAGTCGTGAGGCTTAATTTAGACGGCTAATGTGCGATTTAAGGGCGGAATTATAATCGTCTTGTTTGTAATATTAGGATGATGGACATGCAAGACTGAATCTAAATTAAAGTAAGCATAAGTTTTTTTATTGTATGGACTGCCACCACTCTCCTAGACATAAGATAGCCTCATTTTGAAGCTGCCTCGAATGCTTC
>NZ_RAXV01000112.1 GCF_003611465.1 Acinetobacter tianfuensis | reverse complement strand
CATTATCTTGCAGCTGCAGGTCTGTCTTATAAAACAGATGGTGAAGGAACTATAAACTTACCTCTTACAAATGCCATTCAAATCATTCGTGGTTCTAGCACTGCTATCGAATTCCACATGAATGCAGCGGCATCAAAACAGGCAAATGGAATTGAAACTATTGCGCTGCCGAAAGATAAGATTCTTGCTCAGAAGCTATCAAAGGCTGTTGCTGATGTATTCGGCAGTCGGCTGCGCGGGGAGAATGGTTGGATTGATCAATCACAGTCGGCCCGTGGAAAACTTGGCTTTGT
>NZ_RAXV01000111.1 GCF_003611465.1 Acinetobacter tianfuensis | reverse complement strand
ATTTCGGATCAAAATATAAGTTCTCTATTGAGTTTAAAAGACTAATTGGTGTTTCCGCGTATCTGCCACTTGTGTACTTCACCGGAAATGTTCTACCCAGAGATTTGGGGTACTCTAGCGGCACACCATCTGGTGAGTCTTATTTAGTTAACAAGGTTTATATTGACTTTAGCTACATATCAGCAACAGCAGCAGCTCAAAACATTTCAAACAACATTTGGCATAAATTAACAGTTGAAAGAGATAATCGTAATATTAAGATCTACATAGATGATGTGTTAGGTTTAAATTTTAATCTTTCCGAGTCACCAAATTCATCCTCTGTAACAATGCTTGG
>NZ_RAXV01000110.1 GCF_003611465.1 Acinetobacter tianfuensis | reverse complement strand
TCCGCAATGCTGATACCAATACCATCGCAATGCTTGCGTTCGCAGATGATGCGGATGAAGATGCCTTTCCGCTCAACACGCCTGTCCTGGTCACATCAATCAACCGCGCGCTGCCAAAAGCCGGTACTTCAGGAAACCTGCGCAAGAATTTGGAAATCATTTCGCAGATTACATCGCCTACCCTGGTCGTGATCCGCATTGAAAATCCATTTTCTGACGGTGAATTTGACCAGTCGCAGGTCATCGGCGCGACAGAAGAAAATGGGCAGCGCACAGGCCTGCAGGCGTTGCTCACAGTTAAATCTGTATTGGGCATTACGCCAAAAATCATCTGCGTTTCTGATGCCGAAACTATCGACGTGGCCAA
>NZ_RAXV01000011.1 GCF_003611465.1 Acinetobacter tianfuensis | reverse complement strand
GTAAAAAAAGAAAAATAGAAAATGGAATCAATAAACTATTTAAATAGGGTCACTTATAGAAATATTTAAAATAATGCGGTCAAGGGTGTTTTAAGTTGCTAAAAGAATATAATGTTTAATAAAAATTGCTCAATAGATAAACAATAATGACAGAAAAAACTCCATGTATTATGTGCGGTGCAATCATTTTAAAAGATACTTTTGATAGAAATGCAGGATTGTGTATGCCGTGTAAAAATGGGACACGGGATGAGCATGAGCGTTCTAAACAGCAGTATGAGCGAGACAGGCTTTACCGGCAATCTGAAGAATATCATTACTGGGCTCAATTGGTTGAAAGGGTAAATCAGCAGCATTGGTCATTACTGCCGCAGCATGATCAGCATTATTTTGTTATCAGTATTTTGATGGGGGAGGTTTTTAATGGCGGTTTTGATCAATACTTCTTTAACAGTTCTGGGGACTATTATAAGAAAACAAAGCAAGTTTTAATTCAGTATGGAGAGGAGGAAATTTTAAGAATTCTGCTGCGCGCTAAGCAGCTGATCTTTGCTGAGAGAGATGTACCGGTGTGTTATGAGCAGCGTAGGCATGTGTTGCAGTCTATTGAAGCTCAGAAAACGCAGCGTTATGATGCGGAACTATTGCGTCTTGAGGACCTGTTTCTAGAAAAATCAGAAAGCCTTACTGGACTTTTGCTAAAACTTGCTTTGAAATATCAATTATATAAGCCATTTGAATAGTCTGTTTTTATTTTGCTTATGACTTTTTCTAAGCGGGAATATTGCTAGCATTTTGTGTTTATTTACATAAAAGTATGCTATAAAAATTAAAACGGCATAAAAATTGCTTATAACTCGCGGTATTTATATGGGGGATAGATGATGAAGTTATCGGTTGGATTAAAGGTTGCAAACTCCTTGTCTTTGACACCGCAGTTGCAGCAAGCCATTCGTTTGCTTCAGTTATCCAGTCTGGAATTAGAACAAGAAATCCAAAATCAGCTTGATAGTAACCCTTTGCTCGAAAAAATAGAAGATCAATCAACTGTTGAAAGTCTTAGTGCGGTACAGGAAAGTGAGCAAGAGCGTAAAGACTTAACGAATGAGTTAAATGCTGATCATTTGCCAGATGATTTACCTGTTGATACGGATTGGGATGATGTTTATACACATCAATCAACAAGTTTAGGGAGTCCTGAATTTGAGGAAAGAGAAGATAATCGTCAAGGTCATATTGGGCTGCAGGCGCATATGCTGGAGCAGGTCAATCTTTTGCATTTTTCAATGATTGATCGCTTGATTGCGCATTGCATTATTGATTCATTGGATGATAAGGGCTTTTTGGATTGTGAAATTTCTGAGATTACAGCATCTGTACAGCATCTTTTAGATGATATGGATTATGAGGAAGATGTTGAGGATGCTGAGGTTTTAGTGGTTTTAAAACATATTCAGCATTTAGATCCGATAGGAATTGGCTCACGAAATTTAGCAGAGTGTTTAACTGTACAATTAGAAAATTTACCGGAACAGACGGAAAACCGCAAAGAAGCAATAGTTTTAATGAAGTTTTATGAGTTGTTGATTAGTAATGAATTAGCAAAGCTGATGAAGCAAACAGGGTTGAATACGGACCAATTGAAAGCAGCTGTAAATTTATTAAAAACTTTAAAAGCGCATCCTGGGATTGAGTTTGAAAATAAAGATTCGGATTATCAAATTCCTGATGTTGTTGTAATGAAAAAGAATAATCATTGGTTTGTACAGTTAAATCAGGATGTGATGCCAAAATTGAGGGTCAATTCTTTTTATGCCAATATGATTAAACGGGCAGATCAAAGTGATGATAATCAGTATTTGCGTAATCAGATGCTTGAAGCTAAAAACTTTATTAAAAGTGTAGATGAGCGGCATAAAACCTTATTAAAAGTTGCAACATGTATTGTGGAGCATCAGCGCGCTTTTTTTGAAATTGGCGCTGAAGGGATGAAACCTCTGGTGCTGCGTGATATTGCTGAAGAGGTTGAGCTGCATGAGTCTACGGTGTCGCGGGTGACAACCAATAAATATATGCTGACTCCGCGGGGGTTATTTGAGCTGAAATATTTCTTTTCAAGTCACGTGGGAACTACAGCTGGCGGTGAGGCATCTTCTACTGCGATCCGGGCAAAAATAAAAAAAATGGTTGCTGATGAAAATATACGTAAACCGTTGTCGGATAATGCAATTGCCAGCTTATTGAAGGAAGAAGGGATTGATGTAGCGAGGCGTACAGTGGCAAAGTATCGTGAATCGTTACATATTCCGTCGTCTTCAGAAAGAAAAGTGTTGATCTGAATTTCTAAATCTGACTATTCTAAGGGTTCATTATGACAAAATAATGAACCTTTTTATTTTTGGAGCAGTAAATGTGATTTGATTGATGTAAAGCGATTGATGATATTGATCAAATTATTTTGCTGTGACTTTCTTATCCTTTAAAGAGGGCGAGGAATAGAATTATGCAAATTACAATTCGTGGTCATCATCTCAGCATTACACCAGCAATTGAACAGGCAATTCGTTCTAAATTTGCTGAAATGACCAAGCACTTAGATCAGGTCAATAGTATGCAAGTGAAGCTGACCAAAGATCATCAAATTGATAAGCGTTCGAAAAAAGGAAGTTCAAATCATATTGCAGAAGCGATTATCCGCTTGCCAGGAACGGAGCTGTTTGCGCAAGCTTGTGCAGATGATATGTATTCTTCCATAAAAAAACTTTCTGAAAAATTAAAAAGGCAGCTGGATAAGCATCGAAAAATGCAATTGGTTTATACACCATTAGTGGCTTAGTTTATAAATTAAGCAAAAAGAGGTTCTGAAGAACCTCTTTTTTTATATATATATTGTATGAGACTAATGAATTATTTTTTTTATTTATAGTAAAATGGCAGGTTTTACACCGTTAGTCCTATAAGAGGTCTTGTGATGAATAATGAACAGCTCACTGATATTTTGAAAGCTGCGTTTCCAGAAGCAGAAGTTGCAGTAAGTGGGCAAGGCGGCAAATTTGATCTGCGCATTGTCGATGATCAGTTTGAAGGCAAACGTCCAGTTGCCCGTCAGCAGTCTGTTTATGCGCCACTGAATTCATACATTGCCAGCGGTGAAGTTCATGCTGTAACAATTCGCGCAATGACCAAAGAAGAATGGCGTAAAGCAAGCTTATTCGGAGCTTAATAATTTAATGGATAAATTTTTAATTCAGGGCGGTGTTAAGCTCGACGGTGAAGTGCGTATTTCTGGTGCAAAAAATGCGGCATTGCCCTTGCTGGCTGCAACAATTCTTGCAGATACACCAATTACCATTACCAATGTACCTAATTTAAAAGATGTAAACACGCTGGTGAAGCTGATTGCAGGTCTAGGTGTGAAGATCAGTTATGAGGGGGATACGGTTGTTGCAGATGTATCAACATTGGACAATCAATTTGCACCATACGAACTCGTAAAAACAATGCGTGCATCCATTTTGGTGCTTGGTCCGCTGGTTGCGCGCTATGGCAGTGCGAAAGTATCGCTTCCTGGCGGCTGCGCGATCGGTTCACGTCCAGTCGATCAGCATTTGAAAGCGCTCGAAGCATTAGGTGCTGAAATTGAAGTTGAAAATGGCTATGTGCATGCCAAAGTTGACGGCCGTTTAAAAGGCGGTGAAGTTGTATTCGATATGGTGACGGTAGGCGGGACAGAAAATATTCTGACTGCTGCTGTATTGGCTGATGGCGTAACGACAATCCGCAATGCTGCCCGTGAGCCTGAAATTACAGACCTTGCGCAAATGCTGATTAAAATGGGCGCAAAAATTGAAGGTTTGGATACAGATACATTGGTTGTTACTGGTGTTGAAAGTTTGCATGGCTGTGAATATGCCGTTGTTGCAGACCGTATTGAAACAGGTTCATATCTTGCTGCTGCAGCCATTACAGGCGGCCGTGTAAAAACAACACATACTGACCCGAATCTACTTGAATCTGTCTTAGATAAGTTTGAAGAGATGGGCGCAGAAGTGACACGCGGCGATGACTGGATTGAATTGGATATGATCGGCAAACGTCCAAAGGCTGTCAGCTTTCAGACTTTGCCTCATCCAGATTTTCCAACGGATATGCAGGCGCAGCTTATGGCTGTAAATGCGATTGGCCGAGGTTTTGCTACAATTTCTGAAACGATTTTTGAAAACCGTTTCATGCATGTGCCTGAATTGGCGCGCATGGGCGCAAATATTCAGGTTGAAGGCAATGATGCTGTTGTTACGGGTGTAGAAAAATTATCTGCAGCTCCTGTAATGGCAACAGATTTGCGCGCTTCATTCTCTTTGGTTTTGGCTGCCTTGGCTGCCGAAGGGGAAACACTGATTGACCGTATTTACCATATTGACCGCGGTTATGAAGATATTGAAGCGAAACTACAAGGTTTAGGTGCCCAAATTAAGCGAGTAAGTTAATGAACGATATAAGAAACGATGATCCGAATTTCAATGTAATGGGTAATTTTGATCATGGTTTAACTTTAGCGTTAAGTAAGGGACGTATCTTAAAAGAAACGCTGCCTTTGCTGGAAACAGCAGGCATTAATTTACTGGAAGACCCGGACAAGTCACGCAAGCTGATTTTCCCTACAACACATAAGCATGTGCGTATTTTAATCTTGCGCGCATCGGATGTGCCTGCATATGTGGAAAATGGCGCAGCGGATTTAGGTGTGGCGGGTAAAGATGTATTGATGGAGCATGGCGCTCAAAACGTTTATGAGCCTTTAGATTTGAAAATTGCCAATTGCAAGCTGATGACAGCGGGCAAAGTTGGCATGGTTCGTCCAAAAGGCCGTTTAAAGATCGCAACGAAGTATGTAAATTTAACCCGTCAATATTATGCAAGCCTTGGTGAGCAAGTTGATGTGATTAAGCTGTATGGCTCTATGGAGTTAGCGCCATTGGTTGGTTTGGGTGACTACATTGTAGATGTTGTAGATACAGGCAATACATTGCGTGCGAACGGTTTAGAGCCGTTAGAGGAAATCTGCAAAGTTTCTTCACGCTTAATTGTGAACAAAGCCAGCTTTAAGCGTAAACAGCAGCTGCTGAATCCAATTTTGGCTCAGCTGGAGCAAGCTGTAGAAGCGCGCCAGCAAGCAAAATAATAGACTGCAGTGCAAATAAAAAACCGCTCAAAAGAGCGGTTTTTTATTTTGAGGAGCGATTTCAGAATATGAATCATTACATAATATGAGATCTATGCAAAAATAACGGGCTTAGAATAAAACAGTGATTGCAATGAAAACACCGCAGCAACGTAAAGATCAATCGATTGAAATACTTAAGCAGCATGCTGTTCCATATATTGATTGGCTGCCAATGATTGAGTCTGCTAATGAGGCGGCTCCCCGTCAGGCAGGCGAGATTGCCAAACGCGCCATAGCATGTTTGTGGGTCATACAGGTTGCCTGTGATATTGATAATGACCAATATGATCAAGATACAGAAAATTTTGTTGCTGAGGTATTGAGCCGAATGCAAGTGATTGACCAGCTTACTGAAAAAGAAAAAGCTATTATTAATCGTGAATATCAGCAGCAAGATGTCATTAATATGGTATGGAAGTATGAAGCTTGCTGGGTGCTGCTGTGGGCATTAGGCATTGTTGATGAGCTGAATTATCCTGCAGAGATTATTGATTGCAATTTTGCGATTCAAGCGGTGACATCTGCTGAAACATTTGAAGCGTTTATGGCAAAAGTAACATTAAGAAGCGTTGAGGAAATGCTTGATCAAGCGGATTTGATTTACCGCTACGATTGGGCATGTGTAGACGCACGTTTGAAGCAGCAAGCAGCGCCTGCAAATTTGAATTCTTCTGTTGTCGTAGAAAGACATGGCGCATTGAATTGGCTGATTCAGGCAGAAAGTGACTGGGACTCTCCCGATGTGAGCACCTGACCATGTACATCTAGGATCAGTTCAATTTAACTTTCCTATAAAACTTAGTTGAATTGCCATTGCTAACTTGCCCACAAGACATACAAAACAAGATAAACTAAAGTTTTCCTAAATAACCTTGTGGGTAAATTGATGCGACGTTTATCGACTCAAGAGCAGAACTTTAAACAAGTCTTTGCCGATTTGTTGGCTTTTGAAACAGTGAGTGATCCAGAACTGTTAAAAACAGTAGACCAAATTATTGCAGATGTACGCCAGTATGGTGATGCTCATGTGCTTAAACTCACTCAACAGTTCGATCGACATCCAGCGCATCAGTTTTCCGATTTAGAACTTAGCCAAGAACAGCTGAAAGCAGCTTTTGATGGCCTCAGCACAGAAGTGCGTGAAGCGTTAGAGTTGGCTGCAAACCGTATTCGTGAGTTTCATCAGGCGCAAAAGCAAGATGGCTGGACCTATGTTGATGCTTTGGGCAATACCTTAGGCCAAAAAGTGACACCATTAGACCGAGTCGGCATTTATGTGCCGGGCGGGTTAGCGTCATATCCTTCTTCTGTGCTTATGAACGCAGTGCCTGCGCATGTAGCAGGCGTGCCTGAAATTATTATGGTTGTTCCTGCGCCAAATGGTGAATTAAACCCATTGGTATTGGCTGCTGCTTATTTGGCTGGCGTACATCGCGTATTTACAATTGGCGGAGCGCAGGCTGTAGCAGCGTTGGCTTATGGCACAGAAACGATTCCAATGGTGGATAAAATTACTGGGCCGGGTAACCGCTTTGTCGCTGCTGCAAAACGTGCTGTATTTGGTCAAGTCGGCATTGATATGATTGCTGGGCCTTCTGAAATTTTAGTTTATGCAGAAGGTGAAAATAATGCCCAATGGCTGGCAATGGACTTATTGTCACAAGCTGAACATGACACAGTTGCTCAAGCGATTTTCATTACACCTGATGAACAGCTGTTAAATGATGTTGAGCAGGCGATTGAAGCGCATTTGGCTGAATTGCCGAAAGCAGAAATTGCGCGTACCTCTATTGCTAACCGCGGTGCATTAGTGCTGGTTAAAGACCGTCAAGAAGCTGCTGATTTAATTAACCAAGTTGCGCCAGAGCATTTAATGCTGTGTTTGGATGAAGCTGAACAGATGTCTGAGAATATCCGCCATGCAGGCGCTATTTTCATGGGGCGTTATACACCGGAAGCCATTGGTGATTATTGTGCAGGTCCTAACCATGTATTGCCGACCTCTGGCACAGCACGTTTTTCATCACCGCTAGGCGTTTATGATTTCCAAAAGCGTTCAAGCTTGATTATGTGTTCTCAAGACGGTGTGAAAAGCTTAGCCAAAACTGCAGATATTTTAGCGCAGCAAGAAAACTTGGATGCGCATGCCCGTTCTGCACGTTACCGTTATCAGTAATTCAAAATATAAAACCTCTCCCTAATCCTCTCCTGAAAGGAGAGGGAATTTACATCAAAAAATATATGTAGAGAAAAGAAGACTCCTCTCTTTTTTGAGGGAGGTTAGGAGGGGGCAGAAATGAGAAGAAAGATGTCAAATATCACCACAGAACAAATGCGTTTTTGGAGCCCTGAAGTGCGTCAGCTTGAGCCCTATGTGCCGGGCGAGCAGCCAAAAATTCAGAATCTTTTAAAATTAAATACCAACGAAAATCCGTATCCGCCATCGCCGAAAGTTGTAGAAGCCGTGCAGGCCGTACTTGCGGACTCTGCGGATGTATTGCGTTTATATCCAGATCCAGATGCGTCAGAATTAAAACAAGCCATTGCAAAGCAGCAGCATGTTGCTGTTGAAAATGTTTTTGTTGGAAATGGTTCGGACGAAGTGCTCGCACATATTTTTAAAGCTTTCTTTGTGCAAGAGCTGCCGATCTTATATCCAGATATTACTTACAGTTTTTATCCCGTTTATAGCCAATTTTTCGGTATTGCAGCCAAGACTAAAATTTTGCCCTTAAATGATGATTTTGAAATTGTAGTTGATGATTATAAGCAGCCCAATGGCGGCATCATCATTACCAACCCGAATGCGCCGACCAGTATTGCTCTCGGACTTTCAGCCATTGAAGAAGTACTGCAGGCTAATCCAAACTCCGTGGTTGTCATAGATGAAGCCTATGTCGATTTTGGCGCAGAGTCTGCAGTGAGTTTAGTGGCTAAATATGAGAACTTAGTCGTATGTCAAACCACATCTAAATCACGTTCTTTAGCGGGTTTGCGTGTCGGCTTTGCCATAGCGCAGCCGCATTTGATTGCGGCGCTGGAAGCGGTGAAAAATAGTTTTAACTCTTATCCAATGGATCGTTTTGCTATCGCGGCAGCAGTTGCTTCATTTGAAGATCAGGCATATTTCGAGGCGCAAAATGCTAAAGTCATTGCCAGCCGTGTAAAGCTGACAGCAGAATTGGAGAGCTTGGGGTTTAAAGTTCTTCCTTCTAAAGCGAACTTTATTTTTGCATCTCTGCCAAGCAAAGATGCGGCAGAATTGGCCGCAGAATTACGTGAAAAGGGTATTATCGTGCGTTATTTCAATAAACCGCGTATCAATCAATTCTTGCGCATTACGATTGGTACAGATGAGCAAAATCAGCGTTTAGCCGATACTTTAAAAAATGAGATTTTAGTGTGATTTTGATCATATCTCATTGAAGATAAAAAAAGCCCTATCATTGTGGAATAGGGCTTTTTTTATCTTCACATGATATTTAATTTGATTCAGGCTGATACCATGTATTCAGCAAACTCAACATTGCAGACACTTTATCAAAGCATTCTTGATATTCAGCATCACAGTCAGAGGCAATGGTAATACCGCCGCCAGCCCAAAGAGAGAGATTGTTCTGATACTTTTGCACAGTACGGATGAGGATATTCCAAGAGCCTGTGCCATCATGATTAAAATATCCCATAGAGCCGCAATATGCGCCGCGTGGCGCTTGCTCTAGTTCATCAATGATTTGCATTGCGCGTATTTTAGGTGCACCTGTAATTGAGCCGCCAGGCAGTGCAGACAGCAGCATATCAAAAGGGTTTACTTCTTGTTTTAGGGTCGCTTCAACTTCACTAACCATGTGGTGAACCTGCTGGAAAGATTCAATGTTAAAAAGTTTAGGTGTTTTGACAGAGCCAGTTTCTGCATAAATACTTAAATCATTTCGTAATAAATCGACAATCATCACATTTTCAGCTTGATCTTTCTCTGAGTTTTTTAGCGTTTCTTTAGATTGCTGATCTAAGTTGTGATCTGAATAGCGGGGCATGGTGCCTTTGATCGGTTTGGTAACAACTTGACGCTGTTCTTTAAAGTCAATAAATAACTCAGGAGAGCAGCTGAGCAGTTCAAACTCGCCAATTCGTAAATAACCCTCGTAAGGGGCTTGGGTCAATTGCCAAAACTTTTCTGCACATTGCAGCAGCTGGCCAGCGGCTTGGCCTTTAAACTCCTGAGTCAAATTGATTTGATAACAGTCGCCAGCTTTAATGTATTCCTGAACTTGCATAAAAGCATTTTGATACTGCTGAGCCGTCCATCTGGCAGCACAAGCCTTTGTTAAATGAAATGGAATACTGGTTGCAGATGTTTTGTTTGAAACTCGCTGTTTTAAATAGTTGTATTGCAATTCTGCATCTTTATGTGAACTGCAGAAATACCAGCCATCTTCCTGTAAACAAATATAACTGGAAAAATTACCTAAAAAATATGCAGGCTGAGCTTTGTTTTTTAATGAAATCTGTTGTGAAGCTGCATGATCATAGCTGACAAAACCCATCAGGCCGCCTGTAAAGCTATTGTTGTGATGCGTTAATGCTGTGTTAAAGGAAAAATCTGGAAGATGCTTAATCTGCGTGCTTTGATAGCAGTCTATGCTTTCAGGCTGACAATGAAAAATAGAGCCATTTTGAAGATAAAAATATTCTTCAGCCAGTATGCCTATCACGGGTTTTCCATGATTGTTCAGATAGACGGTATGAGATAAATCAGCCAAAAGGGAGATGATTTGATCTGCTCGCAAGACAGAGTCAAATAAAAAATTTTGATAAACAGGCTGATTTTGCATAGTTAAATTGTGTAGAGGGATTAAACAGATCCCTAGTGTATAACAATGCAGTTGAGAACATGAGACTATTACCGTTTATCGGCAAATAGTATATTGCGACCAACAACAGTTGAACAAAAAATGACTCAGCGCTAATTTAATCAGGCGAGCAAGCTACTCAAGGAAAGATGTGGTCGCTGTCACAAAACGAATAAACAGCAGCAAACATCGAGTGGTTGACAATCATAAAAAATACTCTTGGGAGAGTAAGAAATGAAAAAATTCACTAAATTAGCTTTAGTTTCTTCAATGGCTATCAGCGCAAATGCAATGGCGATGCAAGCAATGGATGATGCTGCGCTAAGCTCTACTACAGGTCAAGATGGTATCAATATTGGTATTGGTATTTCAAAAATCACTATTGATAAATTGTACGTTCATGATAATGATGGTTTATCTACAACGGCTGGGGACAAGCCAGCAGTTGCAGCGGTATATGAGGCTGATGGGGTAACGATTAAGACCCCGGCGATTGCTGCCGTGCCTGGCGGATTGGGCGGTACGGGTAACGCTGGTGCAATTGGTATTAACGGTATTGAAATCACAGGCAATATGAATTCATTGCTTGAAAGCCATAACTTGATGGATTTACAAATTGATTCTGATGCGGGTACAAATGGCGCATTCTTGAATATTGCGGCTCAGGTTTCTGGTTTAAATATTAAAATTGGTGAAATCAGCGTAGCCGCATCTGGTGATGCAGCTACGGGCCGCCGAGGCGTGGTAGCGAACTCATCTAAAGCAATTTTATCTGGTCTAACAATCACAACAGGTAAAATGAATGCAAATATTCAATTGGGTTCTACACCACAAGGTGCAATGATTAAACTTGATACCGTGATGCAAGGCGGTTTAGAGATTTCAGATCTAGGTATCTTGGATAACGCGAATGGCGGTCAAGTTTGGTTAGGTAAAATTACAGTTAACGATGCAGAAGGTTCTGATCTTACAATCAACTCGAAGGTGAATGTAAAAGCGAATGGTCTAGAGTTAATTAACACGCAAAATGCTAAAGGTACAGATATCTATGTACAAGCTATTGCTTTGGGTGCTAAGCCTCTTAAAAATGCTGATGGTAGTGCTTTTGTTAAATTAGGTGCGCGTGGTACTGCAACAATGGGTTCGATTGGTGATGTAGAAGTTCAAGGTTTAAAAACTTACTATGTAGCTGGTGGTACGCCAGTAGCACCTATTTTTGCTCAGGGTTCAAAAATCACAATTACAGGCCGTTAATCTGTAATGAATTGAAAAGCGCGTGAACATCACGCGCTTTTTTTTACAAAAAAAGATGAAACACATCAAAAAAAATAAAAAACTGCTGTTTTTTTTTGCAAAAAACGGTATCTTGCAATAGAACACGGATGTAGAGTTTTAACTCTAAAAAAATAATGAAAATAAGGCACATCATTGCCGATAACTAAAAAGTTAGATGATATGTTAGAGATAGCGCTAGGCTCGGCATTGATGTATTACTTTGCCAAAGAGTCATTTGATATAAAAGAAAAGCCAGCTGGGGCCGTGTATTACACAGAAACACTAGATTCCAGAAATGATTCATTCACACGGATGCATCGTGAAACAGTCAAAATTAAACCAGCCATTGAAGACCAATTCCGCGGGATTGTACGCCAAGCCTATGATTACAGCTGCGGTTCTGCAGCCTTAACAACACTGCTAAATGGTTATGTGGGGGCCAAGCTCACAGAACAGCAAACCATGAATGGCCTGCTTAAATTTGGCGAAACAGAAAAGATTATTGAACGCCGCAGTTTCTCATTGCTGGATATGAAACGTTTTGTTGCCGCTCTTGGTTTGGAAAGCGGCGGCTATCGCGGTGAATTTACTGATTTAGCGAAACAAGGCCAGCCTGCAATTGTTCCAATATCGTATGCAGGCTTTAAGCATTTTGTCGTTTTTAAAGGCTATAAAGATGGCCGTGTATATGTTGCGGATCCTGCACTGGGCAATATCAGTTTTGATGAAACCCGTTTTCAGGAAGTTTGGGAAAATAATACGCTTTTCTTAATTAATGTTGCACCTGCACAGCGTAAGGATCTGTTGGCTTTAAATGAAGCTGATATGCGCCATGTTGATGATGCAACAGTCAATAGATATGCTTTTGTGGATATTCAGTATCCGCAATTTTACATGGAAAAAATTGCGGATAAAGCTTCAACGATTCGTTTAGATAAGAATCAGAATGAATCTTCTGAAAATTATGGTCAGCCAACATATAATTATCTCAGGCTTTACTATAAAAATAAGTAATAGCTTATTGTTTTAATTGGATTAAAAAAATAAAAAGCGGTGGTATGGAATATGAAAAGTAAATGGATGAACAAAACCCTATTAGCCATAAGCATTCAAATGGTGATAGGGGTTGCTTATGCGAATGAGCCAGAGGTTGGGCAGTACGAAGCTGCTGAAGAGCAGTCAGCAGAAGAAAACGGTGTTGGCGGGTATGATGCTGTTGACGACGCGGCTGCGGAACCCGTTGCGGCATCTTCAGAAAAAACACAGACTGCGCCAGTTTCAGATGCCTCTGCAGCTTTGCAGCAGCAAGAGGGGGATGCAACGCAAGAAGCAAATCTGCAAGAAGTTTTTACATCTAGTGAGCGTCAGTATTCTTTAATTAAAAAAGGCGAAATCTCATCTTATTATGATCTCGACTATACATACTATCGAGACACACAATTAGATATGGAAATGGCTGAAGGTCAGCTGTACCAGCTGCGTGTGCAAGAAAATGCAACACACGCTATGACCAATACCTTCACATTTCAGTATGGTGTTCAGGACAACCTGACATTTACTGCATCATTACCGCTGGTTGCAAAGGCAGATTTGTTGAAAGATACTTCAACTGCTGGTCTTGGGGATATATCCCTAGGCGCACGCTGGGAGCCTTTCCCGCTAAAAGCAGGCCGATTGCCGCTGATTTTATTCGGTAACTTATCGACAAAAACGGGTGACAGTCCTTATGAAATTAATGCTGTAGATGATTTGGCTACCGGCAAGGGCTATTATTCTGCCGGTATTGGCGCAAGTACACGTAAATATATTGACCCAGTTGTGCTTTTTGCATCTGTCTCAGCGAACTATGGCTTTAAAGAAACTGGTTTAAACCAACGCCGCGGTTCGCGTGCAATTACGGAATTTGAGCCGGGCATCAGCGGCGGTTTTTCATTCGGTTTTGCATATTCATTTAACTATGACGTGTCATTAACCATGTCATATCAGCAAAGCTTTAATACAGGCTCAGAGTTTACTTATAGTTCGGGCGAAAGTTATTCTCCAGCTGATCAAACCAGTTCTACTTTAGCTATTGCGCTAGGTGTACGCGTATCTCCTGATACGATTGTGAATGGTACGGTTGGTCTAGGCTTAACTGAAGATGCGCCAGATGTATCACTTGGCTTGTCATTCCCGCTGGATATTTTAGGTTTCGGTAAGAAAATCCGCTAAGAAGGGGTGCGTATGAACCATGTTCGACTGCGCCCGCTCGTTAGCGCGATTATATTAACGGGATGTTCCAGTGCTGCTTTTGCCCAGTTAGGAACGAACTTATCTGTAGATATGCGTGCCTTGGCTCTGGGTAATGCAGTAACCGCTGATCCGCCAGGGATTAGCGCAGTTCATTTTAACCCTGCAGCCTTGACTAAAATTGAAGGTTTACAGACGGATGTACAGGGTATTGTTGCGAATTTTGACATTCAGCGAGAGTTCTCTGTACCGGCAGGCTATAACGTATTTGGTTATTCAGACGACCCAATTGTTTGTCATGATGGTCCAGAAGTTTCAGCGGATTTGTGTACGGACTTTAAAGGCACCGTGAAAGGTGATGTTGAATACGCAAGCTTGTATGTGCCTGGCTTGAAAAAGATGGTTGACCTTGGCGAAGGCATTCCGCTGGCTGCGCCAACAGCCGGTATTGCTTATAACCCGCCAGGTTCAAAAGCAACTTATGCAACAGCCGTTTATGCGCCGTTAATTGCAGGTTTTGGCGCTGAAAATGGCAATCCTGGTAATTACATGGGACAGCAGGTTGCATTAGAGCGGATTACCTACTTATCGCCAACAATGGCCTATCAAGTGAATGATCAGCTGTCGATTGGCGGCGGCATTGGCATGTCATACCAAGCCATTGCGCTAAAAACGGACTTGCGCTTTCCAAACGAATTGATTGGCATGCTGAGAATGATTGATGAAGTGGTTTGTACGCCATTCAAAGATAACTCAGACATTATTACGGATATCTTGCTGCTGGGAATTTGTAATGCCGAAGAAGGCATGAATCCATTTAGCAAATTCGGTCAAATGGAATTGGCTGTAGAGCAGTCACTTAGCCCAAGCTATAACTTAGGTGTATTGTGGGAACCAAGAGAAGATTTTAGTTTTGGTTTGGTATATCAAAGCGCTGCAAAAATGCGTTTGAAGGGTAAATACCATATTGATAACGCACGATCTTCACAAGAATTAATCAAAGGTTTGATGTCTTCTCCAACGGGACAAATTCTAGCTGCTATTTTGGGTTTTCCGAATAATGTGCCCGCAAGTGAGTCAGGTCTGGTTTCGATGGATTTTGAATATCCAGCACATATGCAGGCGGGTATCAAATATAAAATCATGCCGGATTTACAGATTAATTTTGACGTCGGCTGGACAGATTATAATGCTTGGGACAAATTCCGTTTTGAATTTGACCGCCAAATTTCAGCTCTAAAAATTGCGAAATTACTATCTGCTGATATTGGTGATACTTCCTTAGCTTTACCTTTGGGCTTTGAATCACCGTGGAACTTTGGTGTCGGTATTGAGTATTCTGCAACAGACCGTTTGAAATTACGGGCGGGCTATGAACCTCGAACCAGTTCTATTCCAGACGGCAAGCGTAATACGATGGTTCCGATTAATGGCGCACAGCTGTTTGGCATGGGCTTAGGTTACCGTTTTGATGCGGATACGGATTTAGATTTGTCGATTGGTTTCTTGCGCAGCCGGGATACGATTCCAGCAAATACCAGCAGTCTGTCGAATCAGACAGGGGTCAATAATATTCTCTTAAACCCTTACGCGGGCTTGAATGTAAAGACAAATACAAAGGTCACAATTTTGGGATTAAATTATAGAACACGATGGTAGGATTGAATTTCAGGATGAAAAGAAATCAATGGCTAAAGTCTCTGCTTGTGCTGAGTTTAGCGCAAGCAGGGTATTCGTTTGCAGGGACATTCCACACAATTATTGGCCCAGATGGCAGGCCAATGGTTGTGCAGCGGCCTGATTTGCCTGTTAAGAACAAAGAACTGAACGTGCCGTCAGCCGCAGTTGAATATGCAGAGCAAAAATCAGTGCTGCAGGCTGAGGTTTTACAGAAAGTTCCTGCAGTTCAGCCTGTGTATCTTGATCCTGCTGTAGAAGCGCATGTACAAGATGTTGTGCGTGAATTGAAAAATAAAAATCCCTCTGAAATTGTGAAAGAGGAGATCAAGCGGCAATTGCCATCAAAGAATGTGCACACTGCAGCTTCAAAAATTGATTCGGCAAAAAGTCAGACTGACTTGCCAGTGAGTGCCGTACCGCGAAGCGAAGTCTCCAGCAGTCAGAAATTGCGCTCAGATAAAGATCAAGAAAAGCTGACGGAGGTACCGGTTACAGTATCATTGGCACCGCAGGCTGCATATGCAGAATCAAAGGCTAAAAAGACTGGAAAGCAACTGAAAGCAGAAGCATTAAAACAGTCTGATCAGGCAGGAAATGTAAAGAAAGTATCTATTCAAGTACCTAAAATTCCTGAAATTATTGAAAATAAACAACGAACGGAATTAAGCACGATTGATGGTGAAACTTATGTCAGTAATGAATATCTAGAAAATAAAGAATTTAATCTGGAAGGTAAAAAACGTTTTTATGCGATGCCTGAAGGTGTGATCGATCCAAAACTTGGCGCTACGCGAATTCAGGTGGTAGAGCGTGAAAAAGGGGTCGGTGAGTCTGTGCTTCAGACACTGTTTAAGAGAAATCAAACAGATACGCCTAAACCAGTGGTATTGTCTAGCAGTTATTATCGTGTATCGCAGCAAGATGCAGCAGAGGGTCTGGGACAGCAGTGTTTTGCAGATAAAAGACTGCAAAAAGCGAAAGCGCTGAAGCCTCTGAAAGATATTAATTTATGGCCAAGAGCGCCGATTACTCAAGAGTTTGATTTTGAAATTGTTAAAGTTGAAGAATCAATAAAAAATATTGAAATACATTCTTATGCATCAAAGCAAAATGTCCCTGTTTTTTATTGGCCATTTGCAGTATTTTTAGATGATAAAGGCTGTGTGCTCGAGGGCGCAGGCGGCTATAAGAATAATGATTCAGGCTCGACCCGTTTATACCGCGAAAAAATAGAAGGTGTCATTCAAGTACCAGAAGGAACGGCTTTCTTAATGCTGACACCTTTGGCTTCTGCAATTGATGTGGATCAGCGCGTTTTGAGCAATCAAGGACAACTTAAATTAATTGCTATCCGCTAAGGATATAAAAAAGAGAATCAGGATGAAGAAGAATTATGTTTTACCTTTTGCATTCACTGCATTGGTTGCAGCATTAGCTGGCTGCGGCGGTGAAAGTGCAAATGTGATCCCAGAAATTTATGACACAAGTACGGTAAATGGTGCATGTAAAAGCAATACGGCAAGCTGTGTAGAGTTTGTGCTGGATTATCCTTTGGATGGTTTGAATTTTACTTGTTCAAGTGATACGAAAAATAAATTTGTGACTTTATTTGATGTGAGTGAAAGCGTATCAACGGGGGCATGTAAGCTAGGCGATACAGTGACATTCTATTTACAGGGTGAAAAAAATAATAAAATTGATTTAGGCAAAATTTCATTAAATGAGCTATCCAATGTTGCCAGCGGGACTTCGCCGCCGCGTCTCACTGTACTGGATTTAGCGCGAGGCATGACTGGTCAAAAAGCGCAGGCTATTGATCCAGCTGACCGAACTGTAAAAACGGCAATGCGCTTAGTGCAAATTGTACAAGCTCTAGGGTTCAAGAATAATCAGGTAGCTTCAGCAACTGAAATTCAGCCTGTTTATATAACAGATGCAAACCGTCAAGCGTTAGATCAATTGGCTGAGTCAATTTCAGTCTCGAAGCTTGTTAACTATACAGATGCTGAATTTGCAGCATTTTTAAATGACTGGCTTGGTACAGCGCCAATTTCCAGTACAGATGCATTTACGGTTGTCTCACACTTAATGACAATTGCGTCTGCTGCGGTATATCAGCCAGAGTTTGCACTATTTTCAACAGAGCAAAGCGCTATTAGTGCAGTGAGCGGTTCAAATGGTCTTGTTGGCTGTGATCTGTCCGAGTGCAAACCTTCAGATACAGCTAAAACAAATATTTTCGGTCATTTTATGCTAATGACGGACCGTCAAGGCTTAACCTTTGGCAGCGGCCTGCAGTGGCGCGGAAAAGTTGATTCGTCGCTAAATACGATAGGCGGGGTCAATGCGCAGCTGATGACAAAAGTAAAGCCGCGTCTAATGACGGCAACCCCGCAAGATACGTGGATTGATCCTTTAACGCAAGAAATTGATCATGCCCGTAAATTTGGTTTTAAATTCAATGTAGATGAAGCTGGCGCGCAGGATTTAATAATTACACAAGGTACGCTGCTGGCCAATAAAATGATCCTTGGAACGGGCAGCAATTTGTACCGTTCACTTGCAGGCAAAACGGAAACAGAGGTTTTGGGCAGTGCAGATCAAGCGCGTTATGGATTATGGAACCAAACGGTCAATGGCGTGCTGTATAAGGGAACCCTAGATTTGTATAAGCTGTATCCAATTTCTTATTTGGATAAAAATATTTTCCGTACGCAGCAAAATTCACCAGCATCGACATATTTGTTCCCGTTATATGCAAATTTAACATTTAAATTTACAGATACGTCTCTGAAGTCTGTGAAATTGGGTATTGCTATTGACCGCAATGGTGATATTCGCACGAATATCCGTCCCAATGTTCCGGCAGATATTTTTGAAACCAGTACAAATGAGGTCGATTTATCGACCGACAGTATAACAGGATGCAGCGGCGCTGATGTCTTAGATAAACTTCTAATGCAAGATGGGCACGGTACGCAGCAATACCGCATTGGAACGGTTACGCGTACTTTTACGAATGGTTCTAAAGTAACGCCAAATACAATTTCACTGCGTATGATTTTGGGTGATAAAGTATTTGGAACATTGGATGGTGCTTTGATTGGCATGAACACCACTATCAAGACGTCTGCGAATGGCACAGATAATGTGGTTGTGGGCGGTGCATTAGTACAAATGGGCAGCTTGCTGCAAGCTTCTGCTGGAAGCCGTCCAACAACAGTGACCTTTACCGACTCTGCTGGTCAAAAAGTGAAGTGGGGCAATAGCTTTGCAAGCTTTAACCGCGTTTATAGCAATAATGTGCCGGCTGATACAGAATCGAAAGAGCTGGCGAAACGCAGCGGCGGTGAAATCAGTTTTGAGCTTGCGCCGTGTTATAGCGTAAAAGCAAAATAAACCGAATAAAAAGCCCATCAAGTGATGGGCTTTTTATTTTCAGGCTCGCTTCGGGATGATGAGCTGATTAACCCGTATGATCTAAACGTGTACCGAGTGTTTCTAGATGCATGCTGAAGCTGCCGGTTTTACGGTCTTCGAAATAATGTCTTAAGGTGCGTTCCACGCTGGGGAAGGCTAATTCATTCCATGGAATTTCATCTTCTGCAAAAAGGCGCGACTCGATGGTTTCTTCGCCAGCGCCAAATTGTCCTTCAATCAGTTCTGCCTTGAACAGCACATAGATTTGCCCGATACGCGGAATATTGTACATGCAGTAAAGCTGTTCAATATTCACTTCCGCTTCGGCTTCCTCACGGGTTTCCCGGGCTGCGCCTTGCTCCATGGTTTCAAAAAGCTCCATGTAGCCTGCTGGTAAAGTCCATAGGCCATAACGCGGTTCAATGGCGCGGCGGCAGAGTAAAACTTTATCTTCCCAGAGCGCTAAAGCGCCGCAGATCACTTTAGGATTTACATATTGAATCGTGCTGCAATGCGTACAGACACAGCGTACTTGGTGATCACCCAGAGGGATTTTTTCCGTTGTCTCGTGCCCGCAGCTGTTGCAAAATTTCATATTCATCGTCAATGATAAAGTGAGCCATCAGCATAACTGAAAATTGCTTCTTTAGCATCATTTCTAAACATAAGCATAAAAATTCGGCTATGATGAAAGCAGAGAAATAACAAAGAGAAACAAGGATGGATAATCGTTTTTTAACACAAAAACTGCAGCAAAGTTTACGCTTTTCCAAGCGTATATATCCTGCACAGGCGGCTGTGTTAATTGCGATTACAGATGAGCAGGATCCTAAAGTATTGCTGACCCGCCGTTCTGCGTATATGAATAATCATGCAGGAGAGGTGTCTTTTCCCGGAGGGAAGCGGGATCCCAATGATACCAGCAATATTGTGGTTGCACTGCGTGAGGCACAGGAAGAAACTGCGCTGAATCCATTTGATGTGCGGCTTTTAGGGGATTTGCCTATGCAAAAAGCGCGCAATGGAATGCTGGTTAAGCCCGTGGTCGGGCTCATTCCGCCAGAGGTTCAGCTGGTTGCGCAGCCGTCTGAAATAGACCGGATATTTTTTGCATCGCTGCAAAAACTTATGGATGCGCCGCCTATTCCTTATGAGGTGCGCTATGCGCATCAGTCATTGTATTTTCCAAGTATGCGTGTTGAAAATGAAATTGTGTGGGGACTGACAGCCCGCATGCTGGTGTCATTATTTCAATATGGATTAGATTATAAAAAAGACTGGCCGTTTTTGGTGAATTCACCTGTGTTTAAAATCAGATAAAGTTCGAGGCGGATATGCTGTACAAATTTGAGGGGCATCAGCCCAAAGCCATGCATCAGCCGTGGGATGGCTGGGTTGCAGAGAGTGCTGCTGTGATTGGTCAGGCTGAATTAGGACGGGAAGTCAGTATTTGGTTTGGTGCGGTGATCCGCGCAGACAATGCCAAAATTAAATTGGGTGATTTTACCAATGTGCAGGAAAATGCTGTGCTGCATACCGACGCCGGCATAGAAATGTATATTGGCAATTATGTCACAATTGGACATCAGGCCATGCTGCACGGCTGTACAGTAGGGGACAACAGTTTAATCGGCATTAATGCTGTGGTACTAAATCATGCGGTGATTGGCAAAAACTGCATTATTGGGGCAAATGCATTGATTCCCGAGGGGAAAGTGATTCCTGATAATTCTGTCGTGATGGGCTCACCGGGTAAAGTTGTGAAAACCTTAGATGATGCCGCTGCAGATAAATTGAAAATGAGCGCTTTACATTATGCATCGCATTTTCCGAAATTTAAGAACTTGGAAAAAGTCAGTTTAGATTAATTGTGAGTAAACCGCTGAAAACAGGCAGCGCCATTTCATTTTTTCGTTGCAGATGCTCACAGAGAAGCGCTCGCACAGCTGGCATGAGTGGAGTATGATAGCGTTCATTTTTCAGATTGACTAAATTAAGGTTGTGCATGAACGTGCTGGCGCTGGAAACTGCCAATGAGCAGTGTTCCGTTTGTATTGCAGATGAACATCAAGAGCTTTATTTCCAGCTGGATGCGCGCGCGAAGGCGCAGACGCAAACCATTCTTCCGCTCATTGAACAAGGCTTTGCAGAGACAGGCATTCAGGCAGCCGATTTGACGGCGATTGCATTTAGCCGCGGGCCTGGTTCTTTTAGCGGTGTACGGATTAATGCTGCAGTGACTCAGGCGCTGGCTTGGGCAAATGATGTGCCAGTGATTCCTGTTTCAACTTTACAGGCTTTAGCGCAAGCAGCGTACCGCACAGCAGGACTGACAGAGGTGACAGCAGTTCTGGATGCGCGTATGAGCGAAGTTTATATTGCCAGTTATAAGCTGGATGCAGCAGGCATTATGCAGCCTGTAGATGAAGAACAATTATTAAGCTATAGCGAAGCTGAGCAGGCTGTGAAATTTGCAGTGATTGGCTCAGGTTCAGCTTTAGTTAAGCCAGAACAAGTAGAATTCGTCCAATTATGCGCAACTGCCCAAGATATTGCTGCTATTGCCATTGTAGAGGCGAAACAGCAAAATTGGGTCGGCGCAGAACAGGCGCTTCCTGTGTATTTACGTGATAATGCTTGGAAAAAAATTCCAGAACAAGGCAAACCATAATTAGGAATAGGTATGGATCTTTTACTGCTGCTGAAAGCGGCAATCATGGGTATTGTTGAAGGTATTACAGAATTTTTACCCATTTCCAGTACAGGCCATTTAATTCTTGCATCTGAATTAATGAATTTCTGGACCAAAGAAAAGAGTGATGTATTTGTCATTGCTATTCAGATGGGCGCTATTGCTGCGGTCATTTATGAATATTGGTCGCGTCTTTGGGGCGCAGCGACAGGCATGGTTACAGGTGAAGAAAAGGGCCGCCGCCTGGGTTTTGGCTTAATCTTAGCTTCTATTCCAATTGTATTGATCGGCCTGAGCTTTGGCCAGACAGTAAAAGAGCTTTTGTTTAATAATATTGCGATTGCAATGGGCCTCATTATTGGCGGCTTAATTATTATTTGGATTGAGAAAAACCCGCCAAAAGTCCGTGCGAAAGAAGTAGAAGACTTAACAATAAAAGATGCGGTTTGGATTGGTTTAATTCAGGTGCTGTCTTTGATTCCGGGTACATCACGTTCAGGCGCAACGATTATTGGCGCGATGTTCTTAGGAGTGTCTCGTAAAGCGGCCACTGAGTTTTCTTTCTTTTTAGGTATTCCAGTGATTATTGGCGCAGGCCTTTTAGATTTGTACCAAAGTTATGATGTATTTCAGACTGCGGAAGACTGGACGGTATTGGCCACAGGCATCATCGTATCTTTTATTTCAGCACTGATTTTAATTCGTGTGCTGGTGGCCTATGTGGCAAAGCGTGACTTTATGGTCTTTGCATGGTACCGCATTGCATCTGGATTACTGATTTTATTATTTGCATTTACAGGCTGGAAACTATGGTAAGCGATATCCGCTTATACACTGAAGCCGAATGTGAAATGAAAGCACAGCAGTTCTCTGCTGTGCTTTCTTCACGTGGGGTTGCAGTAAAAATTGAAGTGGCGGAAAAGCTGAATGCGCGCTTTTTCCGACATCATCCTGAGCTTGCTTTATGTGCAGATGAAGATGGTTTATGGCTGTGCGCTAACGGCATGAAAATGCAGCCGGATTGGAAAGCTGAAGCAGGACGTTTAAAGCGGGCATCCTTAAAATCAGAAATGATTGCACGTGCCTGCAACTTGGGTGAGAAGCCGAATTTGATTGATGCAACAGCTGGCCTAGGCCATGACAGTTTGCTGATGGCGCATTTGGGCGCACACGTCACCTTGGTTGAACGTCACCCGATACTTTTTACTTTACTGGAAGATACCCGGCAGCGCGCGCTGAATGATGCCTTTCTGCATGGCGCTGCCAGCCGTATACAGCTGGTTTTTTCAGATTCCGCAGACTATCTGCAAACACAGGCTGATGCGCAGCGGTTTTATGATGTGGTGTATTTAGACCCGATGTTTCCGCAGCGTGATCAAAATCAGCAGGCGGTAAAAAAACAGGCGCAGGTGAAAAAGCAAATGCAGCTGCTGCATTTGCTGTTGCCTGAAGATGGCGAGATGGATCTGGGCGATAATTTATTAGCGTTGGCTCAAAAAATTGCGAAACGGGTGGTGGTGAAACGTCCCCGTTTAGCAGTATTTTTAGCAGATGCTGCGCCAAATCATCAATGGCAAGGTGATGCCTGCCGCTTCGATGCTTATTTCCAGCTAGAACTTAAGTCTGAAATTTCATAATTGCTGCAAAAATAGCAAAGATTTGAGATATAGTTGGAAAATAGCATTGATAAAAAATACATCAAGCATAAACTTACTCTGCGCATAAGCGAGCTACAGCTGCCCTCTGAATCCTATGATCGATTTTAAACCTTCCATCAATTTTTGGCATGATTTTAAAAGCAACCAAACTGCGGGAATGTGGCTGTTTCTCGGGTCGAGGCGCTCGCTGCAGATTGTTCGCCCATCGATCATGCAATTGGTGTTTTGGGGCGTTTTGGGCGGCTGCGCAAATAGCTTATTCAGCTGGCTCAGTACAGGCCGCATGGGGGATTTTAACCCGCAGGGCCTGATCAGCTATGCACTTTGGCCTTTTATTGCCTTAATTGTCGGTATTTTTTTATCCCAGCGCATTAATAACCCGCGTTTGATGCTGGTGCCAGCCTTGCTGTGGCTGGTGCTGGATACGCACATCATGCTGTTTCAATGTCTGATTCAGTACTTGGGCGATTTGGACTATTTGCCATACCTGTTATATGACTATATCCCAACCTTATTTATTGTGCTGTTTGTATGGCAAAGCTTGGCTGTGGTTTGGGTTTTCTCCCGTGAATTGAAATGGCCATGGTGGGAACGTGCGCTTATTATGCTGGCGACCTTATTCACTTTGGTGGTTTGGCAAATGTCTGTCAAAGATCAGCCGATTTGGAAAGTAGAGGCGCTGCCGCCCGCTTTTGCAGAAGATGCTTTCTATGCGCAAAGCCGTTTGCTGAATAAATCTTTAGACGCCGTGCAGTACGGTGAGTTTGCGCAGTCGCATTGGTATTTCTTAGGTGTAGCAGGCGCGAGTTATCAAGATGTGTTCAAATATGAAATAGAGCGTATAAAAGAACAGTTCGATACCCGCTTTGGCACGTTTGGCCGTTCCATTGAATTGATTAATCATCCTGCAACACGTACTGAAGTTCCAATTGCATCTAAAACCAGTATGGAGCTGGCGCTGCGCCGTATCGGACAGCAGATGAACCGTGAAAGCGATGTGCTGTTTTTGTATATGACATCACATGGTTTGCCAAACGTATTTGAAATGGAAAATGCGCCGCTGGATTTAGCGCAGGTTGATCCGAAATGGTTACGTCAAACCCTTGATGCCTCTGGTATCCGCTGGCGCGTGATTGTGATTTCTGCATGTTATTCAGGCAGTTTTTTACCTGCGCTGCAGGATGAAAACACATTGATTATTACTGCGTCTGCGGCAGACCGCCAGTCTTTTGGCTGTTCAAATGAAGCGGATTATACCTATTTTGGCCGCGCCTTCTTTGATCAAGCAATGCGTGAGCAGAATTCAATTTCAGCAGCCTTTAAGCAAGCGCAGGAAACCGTAGCGAAATGGGAAGCGGCGCAAGGCTTTGAACCTTCTGAGCCGCAATGGTCTATTGGGAAAAATATGCAATTTATGCTGCCGCAGCTGGAGCAGCGTTTATTTCCGCCTGCATCTGGCACACCAGATGCACCTCAAGCTGAATTAGAATTGAAACATTAAAATTATTTAGATCTAGGGCAGGGTGACGTGTTATGCAATTGGTGCAAAGCAATCAATGTTTTCAGGGTGAACAGCGGATTTATAGTTTTGACTCAGTCAGCTTAAAAACATCATCACGTTTTGGTATTTTTTTGCCTGAACAGGCATTAAAGGGCCAAGATTGCCCAGCCTTATTTTATTTGGCGGGCTTAACCTGCACAGAAGAAACATTTGCTATTAAGGCGCATGCACAGCGTATGGCAGCGCAGCTGGGCTTTATTTTAATTACACCGGATACTTCGCCTCGCGGTGATGAAGTTGCAAAAGGTGATCATTGGGATATTGGTCAAGGCGCCGGTTTTTATATCAATGCGGTGCAAGAGCCATGGGCTGAACATTTTCAAATGGAAAGCTTTGTTGCAGATGAACTTTATGCATTGGTACTGGCGCAATTTCCAATCTGCTCTGAACAAGTAGGTATTTTTGGCCACAGCATGGGCGGTCATGGCGCATTGACTTTAGCGTTGAAATATCCTGAAAAATTTAAATCTGTTTCAGCATTTGCGCCTATATGCGCGCCGAGCCAATGCCCTTGGGGTGAAAAAGCATTTACCCACTATTTAGGTGCAGATCAGACCGTTTGGCAAGCACATGATGCAGCGGCTTTGATCCAAAGCAAAGGCGCACTGTTTCAAGATATTTTGATTGACCAGGGCTTAAGTGATCAATTCTATAGCCAATTGAATCCAGCTTTATTCCGTGAAGCATGTATAAAAGCAGGGCAGAAATTAACACTGCGTGAGCATGAAGCTTATGATCACGGCTATTATTTTATTCAAAGCTTTATGGATGATCATTTGCAGTTCCATGCTGTGCAGCTGCAGAGTTAAGCTGCGGTTAGCTTAAAAAGCTCAGCGAGATGAAAAGCCAGACTGCCGTCTGGCTTTTTTCTGAGAAATGAGCAGGCTAAGGTTTAAATTCGCTGCCAATTTGCCTGTAATTCTTCCTGTCCCATACGAATCAGATGGTCTAAAACTACATTTTCTAAATGGCCTAAATCCGCAGTTTCATCTTGGAGCTGAATGCGTACATGCAGTTCATCGCTGGCAGGGCGCAGCAGCACGGTTGCAGCAGGCATATAAATACTGAATTGCTGTTCATCTTCAGCCGTTTCAAATTTGTGTTTCCAATGATTCAGGAGGCGTTTAGCAATACGGGAAGGCTGTGCAGATGCAATTTTAGCTTCAGAATATTGATGCATATTTTTCTCAGCGCTGTAGATATGATGGGTTATTGTAATTGAGAATCATTTTTAATTTAATCGTGTGTTTGCAACACAGTGTTTTATACATGCAATGATCTTCGGTTAAGACAGGCAAAGGCCGCTTTTGCTATACTGCGGTTATCAAACTCATCGCTAGCCAGGTTCTCCCATGTCCAAGCCATATTTAATTGCACCTTCTATTTTGTCTGCAGACTTTGCCCGTTTAGGCGAAGAAGTTGAAAATGTACTTGAAGCAGGTGCAGATGTTGTCCATTTTGATGTCATGGATAACCACTATGTGCCCAATTTGACATTTGGTGCAGGGGTATGTAAGGCATTGAAAAAGTATGGTATTCAGGCGCCGATTGATGTGCATCTAATGGTTTCGCCAGTCGACCGCATGGTTGGTGATTTTTTGGAAGCAGGCGCGGATATTATTACGTTCCATCCAGAAGCTTCTGATCATATTGACCGTACTTTACAGCTGATTAAATCTGGCGGCGCGAAAGCAGGCTTAGTTTTTAATCCTGCAACGCCATTGCATTACTTAGATTATGTGCTGGACAAAGTAGACCAAATTCTTTTAATGAGTGTGAACCCAGGTTTTGGCGGTCAGAAGTTTATTCCAATGACTTTAGAAAAATTACGCGAAGCGCGCAAGATTATTGATGCCTCAGGCCGTGACATTCGTTTAGAAGTGGATGGCGGTGTTGGCCCTGCCAATATCCGTGAAATTGCTGAAGCTGGTGCAGATATGTTTGTGGCTGGTTCCGCAATTTTTGGTAAACCGGATTATAAAGCTGTGATTGATGAAATGCGTGCAGAGCTTGCACAAGTTCGCTCGGTGCAGCTATAGTCAAATCTGATTTATCCACTATGATCTGTGGATAACTTTGTGTATAACGGCGTGGATATCTGTGTAGATAACTAGGTGGATAAATCGGACATTTTACAAACACTTGCACTGTAATTGTTTTTAAATTAGACAAAAAATGTATAAAAAGGACTCAAAAGAGTCCTTTTTTAGTTGAGTTAAGTGATGAAAATAACAGTGTTTTATTTTGTCATGATTAATTTTTGTGCTGAGTGAAATATAATTATAACCAGTAAACCAGTTTGGTGTGTCCGTTGCTGAAGTATTAAAATAAATTTAAAAAAGAGTTATGGCAAACTGAGCCATTCAATGTTTTTTATTAGACGGAAAACAGAAAAGGGAGGCATAACCTGCATTTTGTTCAATTCAGATTTAAGTGCTTGCTCCCTTAAAAATTATGACTTAAGCTAAAAAGAGATTTGGGCTGTGACCATAGATGGATCATATTGTGTTGAAAAGATTGCGGCAGCATGCAGCGTTTGCTTTGCTTATGGCATTTGTCATGAGCTGGAGCAGTGTTGCCTCTGCGGTGCAAAAACCGATACACAGCATAATGATGCAGCAAGCAGCAGCCCAAGAAAGCAGTTCTGCTGTTCATCATGCTATGCAAAATGCGCAAGCAAATACAGACAGCAACTGTCATGATATGCCAGCCATGCTGGATGCGAAGCAGATTGCGGAACAAAATACGCTGCCGCATTGCGATATGTCTATGGCCAATGCAATGCCAAGTCAATGCAGTGATTGCGCTCTATGGCATTGTCAAATCAGTGTATTTTCTTTAGATGTTTATCAGCCGCAGCAGCTCGATGCATTCAAGTCTGATGTCACTGTAGAAACGATCCAATCCCGCTATACAGAACAATATCTAAAAGGTTATTGGCAGGAAATTCTGCGCCCTCCGAAAGCTTAACCGATTTTTAAAAATTTATTGATTTTCAAAAATTAAGGTTAAGTTATGTCTCATAAAATTCGTTCGTACCTGTTGGCAGGTATTTGTTTTGCGTCGTCACCTTTGGTTTTTGCCGAAGTGCGTGAATATCAGCTTGTTATTGATGAAGCAGTGGTCAGCCCAACTGGAAAACCTGTAAAGCGCATTACCGTAAATGGTCAATTTCCTGCGCCTTTGCTTGAGTTTGAAGAGGGTGATGAAGCCATCATTCGCGTGAAAAATAATTTAAAAAACCAAGATTCTTCTATTCATTGGCACGGACTGCTGCTGCCGGGCATTATGGATGGCGTACCAGGCTTTAATGGTTTTAACGGCATTCAGCCGAATGCAGAATTTGTCTACAAATTTAAAATCCGCCAAAGCGGTACGTATTGGTATCACGCCCATTCTAAGGGGCAAGAACAAGACGGTTTATATGGCTCTTTTGTGATTTATCCTAAAGGGAAAAAGCCGCTTGCTGCGCATGAAAAAACCGAGCGTGACTATGTAGTGATGCTGTCAGATTTTCATGAAAAAACCAGTGATCAAATTCAAAAAGACCTGAAAATTTCTGCGGAATATTATCAAGATCAGCGTGAAACACTCAGCGATGTCTGGAAGCAAGTTAAACGTGATGGCGTAAAAGCCACATGGTCTGACCGTAAGATGTGGAATCAGATGCGCATGCTGAAAACCGATATGTCTGATGTGACAGGCTATACCTTCCTCATTAACGGTAAAACACCTGAACAAAATTGGACAGGCATGTTTAAACCGAATGAAAAAATTCGCCTGCGCTTTGTGAATGCTTCAGCCATGTCTTTTTATGATGTCAGTATTCCTAACTTAAAAATGACCGTGGTCAGCGCTGATGGCCAGCCTGTAAAACCGGTGGCTGTGGATGAATTCCGTATTGGAACTGCTGAAACTTATGATGTGATTGTCGAACCGAAAGGCGGACATTATCAGATTGAAGCGGAGTCAATTGACCGTTCAGGTTATGCAATTGGCACACTGCACAATGAATTGAACCCAGTGACACATGGCATTCATATGCCTGCACCTCGTCCACGCTCACTGTTAACCATGGAAGATATGGGGCATGGCGGCGGTGATATGCAGGGCATGGATCACTCGAAAATGAATCATGGTGATATGAAAGGCATGGATCATTCACAGCATAGCGCAGTAAAACCGCAAAAAAATGATCAAGTGGTTTATGGCTGGGCAAATGCGTCGACACCTGCGGGCAATAAAGCTTTGCAGTATAGCGACTTAAAATCTTTAAAACCGCAAAAAGATATTCGTGAAGCCAGCAGTGAATTGGTGGTGCGTTTGGGCGGTACTATGGAACGCTATATTTGGACCATTAACGGTAAAAAATTCAGTGATGCTGAACCGCTGAAAGTGAAATATGGCGAGCGTATCCGTATCAAATTTATCAATGACAGCATGATGGCGCACCCGATGCATTTGCATGGCATGTTTATGCAATTGGAGAATGGTCAAGAATCGGTAGATATGCCAAATAAACATACGCTGATTGTGCCTCCAGGTAAAACTGTGACCGCTTTACTGACCGCAGATGAATTAGGTGAATGGGCAATTCATTGTCACCTGCTTTATCACATGAGCGCAGGGATGATGAACAAGTTAATTGTGGCAAATGTCAGCGATGGACAGGTTTCAACAACACCAATTCAAGGCGCAAACCCAGCTCAAACCAATCAAGCAGCTGAACAAAAAGGAGCTGAACATGCACATCACTAATATTGTATTAAAAGCTTTTCTTGCAGTTGCAGTTTTGGGCGTGAGTACCTTGAGTCTTGCGCATAACGGGGGAAACCATAGTGTGAAATCGACTACGACCGCTATGCCGGTGAATCACTCTCAAATGAACCATTCTGAGCGTCCAGATCATCAGCACATGCATCAACAAAAAACAATAGAGAAGCCGCAGGATAAAAAGGCGCAGAAAGGAGATCAGCATGCACACCATTAATCTTTTTTCTAAAAGTGTTTTAGCGGTATCATTATTAATGATCAGTGCGGTAAGTTTTGCGCATAATGGTGAAGATCATAGTGTGAAATCGACGACAGCTGAGCCGATGGATCACTCACAGCATACTCCAAATGTTGTGTTAAATTCGCCTCAAGCCTCTGTGCAAAATCATTCCAATCATGCGCTATCTGCGTCAGCAGCAACAGTTGAAAAAGCACAGCATGGAAGTGGTTATCCTGATTCTCATCAAAATCATCATCGTAAAGAACATGGTGCGCAAATTTATGCGGTCACTGCTGTCGATAATCAATGGTTGGTCAATGAAGATGGCGTGGGTGCTTTAAAGTCCGAGTTTGAAACCCGTATTGGCACAGATGAAAATAAAATTTTTATTAAAGTTCATGCAGATAAAGAAGAATCGCATGATGCGCATTATGATGCCAAAATTTTATATAGCCGTATGATTTCTGACTTTTGGGATGCGCAAATTGGTGCACGTTACCGCCGTGAAAAAATTGAATTAGGCAATCAGCGTAAAGACACCGAAGAACATGTCGATGCAGTGATTGGTTTGCATGGTATGGCGCCGTACTTCTTTGAAACCGATGCGTATTTGTATGCAGGTAAAGACAGCTACGCAGCGTTTAGCTTAGAAACGGAACGTGATTTGCTGATTACACAGAAACTGATTATGCAGCCCTACTTAGAGCTGGATGTGATTTTTAGTGATGATTCTAAATATGCGAAAAAAACAGGTTTGAGCAGTGCGGCAGCAGGGCTTGAAACCCGTTATGAAATCAGTAAAAAAGTCATGCCTTATATCAGCATTGCTTATGCATATTCGAAAGGCAAGGATGAAACACCGTGGCAAGTGAAATCAGATTCTGAAAATGGCGGTGTATATGGTGCTGGTATTCGCTTTAAGTTCTAAGGGACAGTGAATTCAATTTTAGATAATTTAAAAAAGGTCATTTCAATTGAAGTGGCCTTTTTGCTTCTATAGCTTAAGTTTCAGCAATGCCTGCAACTTTGACCAGTTGATTGCCGATAAATTTGAACTCCATACCATGTTCTGTATCTAAGTCATATCGAATGGCTAAACGGACAGTTTGCCGGTCACTGATGCGGATATGGAGTAAATTCCGAATATAAAAATTATGCTGTTCAATGGCGGTGATTATTAATGGAGCTTCGCCTGATTTTTCAGGGTTTTCATAATAATGAGCATAGAGCTGAATGTAGCGTTCAAAAGCTCGATGTTGAATTTGTTCGAGGCAAGATTCTAAGTGCTGCAAAAATGCTTGATAGCTTTGCGCAAACTCATTGAGTTGCTCAATAGATGGCGCATTTTCAATTTCTTCACCTTCTTCATCGTATACATCACCAAGATACAATGCATTTCCGTGCTGAAAAAAATTGGATTGAAAGACAATTTCAGTCATATATTCACCAAAAATTTCCGTTATGTCTCCCCAAAAAGGATGGTGCATATTCAATATTCCTCTATTTTTAGATGAAAACCATAAAATTTTTAGGTGTATTTTTGGTCAAATCATGTAAATGTCACTTCACTTGGATATGAAATTGATTATACTGCTTCTCTCTTTGGGAGGAACGACCTCCCTCATTTTAAACCGACTTTCGTCTGTTTTGTCTTTTGAGAAAATTCGTCAGGACGGCCTGACTCTACTTTTAAGTTGGAGCAGGCATCATGGCTTGGATTGTTCTTATTTTTGCAGGTATTTTTGAAATCGTTTGGGCATACAGCATGAAGCTGTCCGAAGGTTTTAGTAAATTTACACCGAGCATTATCACCATATTTTTTATGATTCTCAGTTTTGGTTTATTGGCATATGCCATGAAATCATTACCTCTGGGGACGGCCTATACTATTTGGACAGGCATTGGCGCGATTGGCTCCTTTCTTGTCGGTATTTTTATTTTAGGTGAACCAGCAACAGCAATGCGCATGCTTGCTGCGGTTTTGATTATTTCTGGTCTGGTATTGATGAAGCTTTCATCCAGTTAATACACTTAAATTAAAGCAAAGAGCTGTGTTGAATAATATGGCTCTTTTTCTGTGTAATTTCTATTTTTAAGTTTTTGTATTGATGTGTTTTAAAGGTATTTGAAATGGCTTGGGTATTGTTAATTGTTGCAGGTATTTTGGAAGTTATCTGGGCATATTTTATGAAAATATCAGATGGCTTCTCTAAACTTACGCCAAGTATTTTGACCATTGTGTTTATGATTGCAAGTTTTGCGCTTTTATCTTATGCAATGAAAACGTTGCCGCTCGGAACGGCCTATACGGTTTGGACTGGGATTGGCGCAATTGGTTCATTTGCTGTTGGAATTTTCTTTTTAGGTGAACCTGCTTCAGCCATGCGTATGCTCGCAGCTGTGCTGATTATTTCAGGTTTAATTTTGATGAAATTATCTTCCAGCTAAATTAATCTATTTATGTATTCAATATCGGAATCAGACTATGCAGCTTTCATTTATAGAAATGAGTTCTCCTGTTGGGGTATTAAAACTTGTTGCGAACGAGACTGCTTTGGTTGCAGTACTTTGGGAAAATGAAGACCCGAAACGGGTGCGTTTGGCGCAATTGATTGAAGACAAACAGCATCCGATTTTGCTGGAAACGCAAAAGCAGCTGAATGAATATTTTGCAGGACAGCGTCAGCGTTTTGACTTGCCTCTAGATTTTGAAGGGACTGAGTTTCAGCAAAAAGTATGGCAGGCTTTGCTGACGATTCCTTTTGGCGAAACTCGCAGTTATAAGGAAATTGCTGAGCAGGTTGGCAATGTGAAAGCTGTAAGGGCTGTTGGCGCCGCTAACGGTAAAAATCCGATTTCGATTATTGCGCCGTGTCATCGTGTGGTGGGTGCAAATGGCAAGCTGGTTGGTTTTGCAGGTGGATTAGAGAATAAAAGTATTCTATTAAAAATTGAGAAATTGAATTAAGATATTCAAATTAAAAAATATTTGAATTAGTTGAATATGGTTTCTAGAACACGGAATGAACGTGCATTACAAGTTTGGCAGATTTTAATTGCAGCAGCGAGTACTCGTCAAACTCTTACTTATAAAATGGTAGCAAATTATTTAGAATTTGAAGGAGCAGGTGTTTTAGCGCCAATTTTAGGTCGTATCATGAATTATTGTGAACGTGAAAAATTACCGCCTTTAACATGTATTGTTGTGAATCAGATAACAGGTGAGCCTGGGAATGGATTAACAACAATTGATAATCTAATGAAAGATCGTGAGAATGTTTATAATTTAAATTGGTTTGCACGAATGCCGCCAACACTAGAAGAATTGAATTAAAATTAATTGATTTTTAAATGGCGATTCAAATTCCATCAAATAGGAATATTCGAGCTAAAAATAATTTGAGTACCTTTATCAATCATATTGAAAGCTTGCAACAAAAGGCATGGCCGTTCGCAGTCTTGATTTTGCTCTGAATGGCCATTAAGAAGATATGCTGAATCAGACTGTTGCAGTTTATAGAGCTTTTGCTATGATGTGTCTGATAATAAAAATGATTGAATAGAATTTATAATGACAGAACAATTTCTAGACATGCTCTTTAAAATAGCAGCAGAAAACCCTGAAGCCACACCAGCATTTTTAAAACAATTATTAGCGTCGGATATTTATTGTCTTGGACTTGAGCAAACACAGGGGCGAATTCAATTTCGTATGTTAGAAACGGAGCAAGGGGAGCAGGCGATTGCATTTTTTCTTTCCGAAAAAATGATTATCGATGATTTAGGCGACGAGCCTTTTATTCAATTGGCCGCAAGAAAGTTATTTTCAATGACGCAAGGCGCAACTTTAGTTTTAAATCCGACCTCTGAGTTTTCCAAAGAATTTTCTGCTCAAGAGGTTAGTTTTTTGCTGAATACTGAAATGGTTTGATGTGATGAAAAAAAGCCCTGATAAAAGGGCTGTTTGATTATTGATGGCTTTGTAATTTTTGTACAATTTCATCGAGAGGTTTAACTTTCTTCACTTCATCCCAGAGCTGTTTTGCCTCAGGATAATGTTTGGACATCATGCCTAGCCATTGCTTATAGCGGCCAACCATATTGATTTCTTTTTTATAGGGGCCGTTTAAAAAACGTACCTGCAGCTGGATCAGTTCTGCCCATGTAATTAAAGGCAGATCTGTATTTTGACGAATGCACTGGGTAATATCGGGTGTCGTGACTGCACCGCGTCCAATCATTAAATCTTGACAGCCAGATTCCAGCAAACACTGTCGAGCATCGGTATTATTCCAAATTTCACCATTCGCAATGACATTGATTTTAAGCGCCTCGCGAATGGGCGCAAGCTGATCCCAAAAAGCAGGCGGGGTATAGCCGTCTGCTTTAGTACGGGCATGTACCGTAACCCATGCCGCGCCAGCATCTTCAATAGCATGCGCATTTTCCAATGTAAAGTTCCGGTCCATGTAGCCCAAACGCATTTTGGCAGAAACAGGAATATGAGCGGGAACTGCATCACGAACAGCTTTGACCAGCTCGTGTACGACTTCAGGCTCATCCAGCAGTACAGAGCCGCCGCGGTGGCGGTTAACGGTTTTGGCAGGACAGCCAAAGTTCATATCAATGGCAGGCGCACCTAGTTCTATAGCGCGAACAGCATTGGCTGCCAGCATGTCAGGGTTGTTGCCTAGAAATTGTACATGTACAGGCGTGCCTGCAGCGGTTTTTCCATCCGTTTGCAGCTCAGGGCAATAACTGTGGTAAACATGATCAGGCAGAACACTGTCCGTGACACGGATAAACTCAGTCACACACCAGTCAAAGCTTCCTACGGATGTGAGCACATCACGCATAATCGGATCTGTTAAGCCTTCCATGGGTGCAAGAACAAGTTTCAACGTGTTCACCTGTAAATTTTAAAAACGGAGTTATACGTTTTTTTAGGTCTTATGTCCAGCGGTGAAAATTTTAAAATTTATAAGATAAAACTCTCCGTGATAAGCGGAAAAATTTTGGCTTAAGATTTAAGTGAGGCAATAAATTTGAAAATAAAAAAGCCAGCTCAACAAAGCGGTTGAGCTGGCTTGATGCTGGTTTTATAAGTACCTAGACCATTGCACTTTAGAGCTTGATGCTTTTAAGCCATTGCCAGTACCCGGCGTACCTGATCCATCGCCATTTTTAGATGGAACAGTAATTTTTGTACCGCCCATCACATGGTTGGCAATCAGACCGCCATTTACACCTTGAGTCCCAATATTTCCTGTAATGGCGTTAGGACTATTTGTAATACCGCAGGCTGCAGAGGTTGTTACACCTTTACGGCTCAGTACATCACCATAAATGCGGGTACATGCGCCAATATGAATTTGACCATTCGCCATTAATGCCACACGGCCTAAATCCAGTTTATCAATTGACTTGCCGTCAATTGTGACCTTTTTATTGGTCTGATCAGGATTTTTGTCCATATTAAGCAGGAACTCATTGTCATTTTTACATAGATTCATTGGCACTAAGTAGCGTTCTGACAATGTTGCCGGTGTTGTCGCTGTAATTGGAAGGTCTGCATTATTTACTGTTTTTAAACGGCGGTTACAGATCAAGCCAACTTTCTCCGCACCTTCACGTACAACCTCATAAGGCGCATAGATACGCGGAGAGAAGGCGATGGACCAAATTTCTCCTTCTGCTAAGAAACTATTGGTATATGCGTTGGTTAAACTGTCAGCTTGCCAGTTGGCAGCGCCAGCGAACTCCAGCGTGCCTTCAAAATACATGATCCCAGGTGCAAGTGTGGCATTGTCCAATGCAGATGGGTTTAGAATTGAGCGTACACGCCATCTTTTTAAAATATCGCCATAACCGTAGTCGTCATCTATACCTAGAGTTTTACCAATGCTGATACGAGGCAGATAGCCAATGATTTCACTGCTGCATTTTCCATTGGTCATGGTAAGGCAAATCGCTCCCGTATAAGTTTTTCCATTGTAGGTATAATCACCAATTGAGAAGCCTTCAGAGTTAATAGATTGTTTGCTTCCATCCGCATTCAGAACATATTGACTATTATTTTCATAAATATAAGTCAGAGTATTGGTTTTGTTTTTTAACTGGTTCAGGTAAACACGGTCAAACTTGCCGCTTTTGGTGAAAATATAGTTCGCATCTTGTTTGTAGACAGTTACATCAACTTTAGTTTCAAATGCGGTACTGTCACTGATGCCTTGCCGTATGCTCTGCTCGTTAATAGTCACAGTTGGGGCTGTCATTGCATTAAAAGATGCTGAGAGTTGAGTCTGCTTCTTATACGTAGAACCTGATGTAGCAAACAAAGAGACATCGATATCTGAGCCAACGGTATAAATATCTTGTGCACTTGCGCCAAGCCCAATCACTTGAACTTTTCCTGCAGATTTGATGTGGCCGGCGGTGCTGCCAGTGTGCACTTCAACATTGCCTTTTGCGGTAATATCATCGGTTTTACCGCCAAGCCAAAGCTCAACCGCGCCTAATGTTTCTACATTTTTAGCACGGGCATTGATTCCCGTTACGGTCACTTTTTTCCCCGCTTTGATATTCCCAGCAGTCGTGTCAGTATGAATCTCAACTTCTCCTTTGGCAAAAATATCTTGTGATCTGCTTCCTGTCCATAAAGAAACATCTTTATTTGATTCAATTTTTCCAGCTTTAGCCCCAGTGTTCAGGCTAACCCAGCCATTGGCTTTGACATCTTTTACTGTTGAAGCGCTGACAGTAACATTGCCCATGGTTTCAATATTGTCTGCTTTAGACCAGCCGCTAAGTTCGACATTGCCAATTGACTGAATATTTTTAGCTGTTGCGCTTGTATATAGCGTTACAGTGCCAAGCGCTTTAATATCTCCAAAATTATCGCCTGTCAGCAGCGTGACTTTTCCTCTAGAGGTGACATTAATAATGGCATCACCGCAGTTTTGAGCGCCGCAATCGATATAGACATCCCCAGTTGCATTGATATTCAGCTCAGAGATATTTTTGGTTTTAAATAGAAGATTCAATGCAAGACTGCCGTCAACATTGAGCGTCACCTTGGCATTTGGGGATTCAGACTCGATTAATGTTGCACCTGAAAATACAGTATTGCCGCCAAAGTTAATTGCGCTATTTTCGCTGATGACAGCAACAGCCCCATTGGCAAGCGTCAGGTTATAGACCACTTCAATAGTGGTTGCAGCCTGAGAACTTAGGTTATTCGAGCTGATATTTGCTGTGACCGTGCAATCAGCTCCTTCTGCTGCGCAGCCGGAAACACGAATATTTTTGGCAATAATTTCTTTTTTATTGGCCTCAGACCTTAAGGTAATGCTTCGTCCATTTAATGCGGTAATATTCGTCGCATTCGATTGGCCTTGATTTAATAAATATTCTTTAAATGCGCTCACACCGGCCCAGCCCATAAGCTGTGCATTTGTTTGTGCATGCGCTGCCACACCAGCTTCACGGTTAGTGACCAGTGTTTTTGCGACAGTGGCAGTAAGCAGCATGACAGTGATGCCAATGAGCAATACCAATAAGATGGTTGCCATGCCTTGTTGTTGTTTTAAAGTATGCATTGCTCATCCCTCATTCTTATTAAGTCGTTGTAATATTGCTAAGACAGACAACGTTTTGAATATTTTGACCTATGCCCGTCATATGCTGCCGAGCTGCTGTAAGCGTAATTTGCTTGAGGCCTGCTGCCGATGTTTTTTCGATACCAAACGGAGAACATCCGCTGCCTGCTGCGATTGCATATTGATAAATAGGTGCATCACTACTGTTTCTTATGGCAATAATCGGTTGATCTTTTTCCCAGCTTCCAGCTGTAATTGCTTCACTTGTACCGCAAGCTGTTTTTTTCAGCAGGACAAGGCGGTGTACTTTTTGACCGTCTTCTGTGGTGATGACTTCACCAACTCCTCTGCACTCATAGGCAATAGGCGTCACATTAAGTTCTTTTACTGAGCGCCAGAATATCGCTGGATTGCCAGAATATGTGCCCGATGCAATATCTCCTTGCTGGCCTGAGCCAAAGCCTGCATTTTGGACATATTTTTGAATAGCCAGCATCCCAGATTGCAGCTGAGCATCATATTCAGCATCTTGTGTTGAACTGAGCCCGACATGGGTTAACTGCTTAAAAAGCATCAGCATAGTAATCATGCATAGCATCGCAATCACGATACCTACCAGCAATTCGATCATCGTAAATCCGTTTTTAGGCATGACTATCTCCCTACGACATAACAGTTGTCACTGGCAGTGCCGTTTGCGCAGGTTTGCGCTTCTGCCAGCGTCGTGCTGACTGCTAAAACGGGCCATTCAGTGTCTGTTGTGCCCATATTGATTGTTTCAATTGCACAAGCTGTGTAGTAGGTTTTGTTTGCTAATACAAAACTGTCTTTGTTGACGGCATTACAAACGCTGCCTGTAGCGGTATTATTCAGCGCATTTTGCAATTTTTTTTGCATCATATTGATAATAATGGAATTAGTGTTTAAGTCTTTCTGTGCAGTCATCATTTTGCTGATCGCAGCGCCGCTGCCAAGAATCACGATGGAAAATAGCATCAGCCCAATTAAAGACTCCAGCAGCGTAAAACCGCTTTCTTTATAAGATTTTAAATTCAGCTGTTTCATCGTTTTTCCCTACCTTGAAAGCTGCGGTGACATCGTTAATGCAAGAGGTGCCAGTGGCTTTAACTAAAACGCCAGCAGAATTGAAAGATAAGCATTCAAAAGAAGTACTGCCTTGTTGAATAAAGACATCTTTTGAAAGCGGCATAGTGCGAAGCAAAATATTGTCACTTGACGGCGGTGAACCAGCTGGAACCGTACATACATCATTTGAATTGACTGCAGTACGTATAATATTGAGTGTGCTGTTTGTACTATCGAAGCAGACCGTTACCGCTGAGTTGTTGAGCGGCTGATTATTGGTATTGCGCAGCGCAGATGCTTTGGCTTGATATACGGCGGTTTTAAACGTTGCCAATGCACTGTTGACTTGACTGCGGTCAACCCAGCTTCGAGTCAGCGCTGTGCCTGCCATCAGTAAAATGCTCAGCACCGCGATGGTGATGATCAGTTCGATCAGGGTGAAGCCCATGTGCATGTTTGGATTATTTATTTTCATGTCATTTCATCCATTCAGTGACTGAGCCGCAGCTGGCAACTGTTTTCACGCCTGCATTGGTGAGTGTAAGCGTACAGCCAGATACTTTGGGGTCATTGCCTGTGGCGGTCAGGGTATACGTTGCTCCATCAGTCGATGCATATTTATATTCAAATGCATTTGATGAAGGCGCCCATGTTTTGAAAACCGTATCTGAGCTTAAAGCGCTCGAAGAGTTAATCGTAGCCGTCGGGTAATTCAGTGTACGCTGATAATAATTTTCGGCAGAAAGGGATAACGCAATGAGATTCGATTGAGCTTCTTTGATTTTGGAACGGGTTATATAGTTTTGGTAGCTTGGAATAGCAATAGAAGCCAATATTGCAACAATGACCACAGTGATGATTAATTCAAGTAATGTGAATCCGTTATTGTTATTCATACGTCCCCCGGCACGGTAATTTATTTACGTCATGTATTTTTATTGAATAAATTCAGTGTAATCAGTAAACACACTTTAGGCAATAGTGTGAAATGGTTTGCAGAATTGTATCTATTTGTTATTGATTGCAAGTAATATGTAATTGTTTTTTTCTGGAAAATGGGTGCTTATTTCCAAAATGAGCATTTTTTTTATCAGCTGAAAAATGATATTCGAATCGTATTTGCAAAAGTGATTCATTTGTTTTTTGTTTTTTGTTTTTTGTTTTTTGTTTTTAAGTTATTGATAGCTGTGGATAAAAAATAGACTTGTTATAAATTCAAGCTTCAATAAATATTTGGTTTTTACATGATTAAAAAATCATGAACTAAAAGTTTTTTTGTTGAATAGGCATGTTTATTCTCATTTTTTGAATCATTTTGTCACATTTTGGATTAATATATTCAAGCTATAAATAAGTACACCTGTATAGGAATGGTGCTGCTTTTAGCAGTGCCATTTAATTTATTCTAATAAAATAAATAATTAGTGCGTGAATTCACTATTGCTGCATATTTCGGGGTGTATTTATCTTTTTATTGCGGTGAGTTTGATATAAAAATCTGCACAATTGTACTTTTTTTAATAATATAAAAGCTGAATATGGCCTCAAAAGATATCCAAAAAAACAATAAGTAGAGCAGGAGAGGGTTAACGGCCTAAAATCATTTCTAAAACCAGTTTTGAACCGATAAAGCCGACAGCAAGTAGGAAAAAGCCGATGACTGTAAAGCGAATGGCTTTTTGACCGCGCCAGCCAAATTTGTAATGACCAATCAGCAGAGCGCCGTAAACGAACCAGGAAATGATGCTGAATGCAGTTTTGTGAGCAAGATGCTGGCCAAAGAAATCATCAATGGTGAAAAAGCCAAAGCCAAGCGCAAATGTTAATAAGCCAAAGCCTGCAAAGAGCATATCAAACAGCAGTGACTCCATTGCTTGGAAGGATGGGAGCAGGCTGACCCAAACACGGCGCTTCTGTTTCTTTTTTAATTCGCGGTCTTGGAACCAAAGCAGCAGCGCATGCATGGTTGCCATCAGCAGGACAGCATAAGCTGAAAGCGACAGAATAATGTGAATGTCTAAGCCAATAGAATTGCGTGAAATAAAGAGGTCATGTTTGCTGAAGGCAAATCCAAGAATCAAACCTGCGGCAGCAACCGGAATGCCAATTAGATTGAGAGCAATGACAGGGCGATAAGTGCTGAATAGGATGCTCAGCAGCAGCATAAGGCCTGAGGTAAAGGACAATATATTGAATACATTATAGTTAATACCCATAGGCGTGAGCATGTCACCGAACAGCACAGCGCCATGCAAAATTAAACCTAAGCCTAAAATAATGCCAATAAACCAATGGTTTGGAGTACGTTTAGACATTAAGCTCATAAACAGATACCAGAAGGAGGTGGTATAGGCAATTAATGCTAAGATCGTGTAAACCAAGGGGAGACTGATCATGTCAAACCTTTTTCAGGATGATGGGTATTCATTTATATAAATTCTATGCGAACTACAGTATCCTATAGCATTCTATGCATAAATTTTCTATTTTAAGAAACAATTTTTTGCTCGTGGCTATTTTAAGCGGATTTTGCAATGTTTGATACCTTAACAGAACGACTCACGCAGAGTTTAAGAAATGTTACTGGCTCTGGGCAGCTAACCGAAGACAATATTAAAGATACGTTACGTGAAGTGCGTATGGCACTTCTTGAAGCCGATGTGGCGCTGCCTGTAACTCGTGAGTTCATCGCGAAAGTTAAGGAAGAAGCATTGGGCCAGGAAGTGATGACTCAGTTATCGCCTGGCCAAGCATTTGTTAAAATCGTACATGATGAATTAACAAAAATGATGGGTGAGGCGAATGAAAGCCTTGACCTTGCAGCTAAACCGCCAGTTGTTGTCTTGCTTGCAGGTTTACAAGGTGCAGGTAAAACCACAACCGCTGCAAAATTAGCGCGCTTTTTGCAAGAACGCCAAAAGAAAAAAGTCGCAATGGTTTCTGCCGACGTATACCGTCCAGCGGCGATCAAACAGCTGCAAACCGTTGCAGGCGAAGTTGGCGCGATTTTCTTTGAATCAAGCGCAGACGAAAAACCGATTACCATTGCTAACCGCGCAATTGAACAGGCGAAAATCCAATTTGCGGATGTCCTGATTGTCGATACAGCAGGTCGTTTACACGTAGACGACGAGATGATGGATGAGATTAAAGAACTTCACGCGGCGATTAAGCCAACTGAAACTTTATTCGTTGTCGATGCAATGACGGGTCAGGATGCGGCCAATACAGCCAAAGCCTTCAATGATGCATTGCCGTTAACGGGTGTGATTCTGACCAAAACGGATGGTGATGCCCGCGGCGGCGCAGCGCTTTCTGTTCGTGCAATTACAGGCAAGCCAATCAAATTCTTAGGTATGGGCGAAAAGCTGGATGCCTTAGAGCCATTCCACCCTGAACGTGTTGCACAGCGTATCTTGGGTATGGGGGATGTACTTTCTTTAGTCGAAGAGCTTGAACGTAAAGTCGACAAAGAAAAAGCCGAAAAAATGGCGAAAAAACTGCAAAAAGGCGGCAGCTTCAACTTTGAAGATATGCTGATGCAGTTTGAGCAAATGAATAAAATGGGCGGCATGATGGGCTTTCTGGATAAGCTGCCTGGTATGAACAGTGCAGGGATTCAAGATGCGTTGGCGCAAGCGAACCCTGAAAAGCAAGTGAAAAAAATGGAAGCGATTATTCAATCGATGACCATTAAAGAGCGCCGTAACCCGGACCTCATGAACCCAAGCCGTAAAAAACGTATTGCAGCTGGCTGCGGTATGGATGTGGTTGAAGTGAACAAGCTGATTAAACAGCATGCGCAAATGGCGAAAATGATGAAAAAATTTGCTAATCCGTCAGGTATGGCAAAAATGATGAAATCATTAGGCAATATGCAAAAGCAGTTTGGCGGCGGCGGCGGTATGGGCCCGCTGTTCGGCAATAAAGATCCAAAATAATTTGGACTTTTAAAAAAGCGCTGTGAGGCGCTTTTTTTATGCTTGATCCAAAATCATCAGCGGGAGGCAGGTCGATCAGATGATGAGAAAAAATGATGAAACGTGCACCATTCATCACTTGTCAAAACCGTATATTGCAGTACAAAATAATAAACAGGCAGATTGTTCTTCTTAGAAGTTTGTCTAGAACAATAACAGTGACAGTAAATAAGAATGAAACAGTAATGATCTCAAAACAAAAAAGAAATATTTATATTATTCATGGCTATCAGGCATCGCCAAATGATCATTGGTTTCCATGGCTGAGCCAGCAGCTAAATCAGTCTGGCCATGTATCAAAGCGGATTATCTTAGCGGAGTCTGCACAGCCGAATTTTGCATATTGGCAAAAACTTTTAGCGTCACAGCTGTCTAAGCTGGATGCAAACAGCATCATTATTGCCCATAGTTTGGGCTGTATTGCTGCGCTGCATTATTTAACTGATTATTTCAGGCAGCACCGCGGTAAAATTCGGGCCGGTATTTTTGTGGCAGGCTTTATGTCTCCGCTGCGGGCTTTGCCAGAGCTGGACAGTTTTATTCAGCAGGTAAATTTAGACAGTTCATTGCTTGCTAAGCATATACCTTTGTCAGTGTGCTTATTATCCAGCAATGATACTTATGTCGCGCCGCCGCAAACGATTCAGCTGGCTAACTTTATTCAGGCGCAGACTGTAGAAATTAAAAATGCAGGGCACTTTATGGCGAATGATGGCTATACTGAGTTTCAGCGCCTTTATGATGTTTTGAAACCGCTGCTATAAAAGCCTTGCTGTGTTCAGTTTAAGAAAAAGCAGTGCTCTATGAGCACTGCTTTTTTCATGCAAAGTAATTTTTTCAAGGGCTTAAACAAGCGCTTCCTGATGAGACAGATAGTTTTGCAAACCCTTGAGCAGTAAATCCTGCTCTACTTCAGGCTGATATTTTATAAGGTATTTTGCAAATAGCGGCGCATCGCCGCCAGTTAAAATCAGCTTGCTTGGATACTTTTCCAAAACTTTTTCAATAGTGCTGACTAAGCTGAGCAAAATGCCATGATGTACTGCATCAATGGTATTTTTTCCAGGGGACAGTTCGTCAAACGAAGCATCTGGAATTTTAATGCCTTTGGTATTTTGAATGAGAGAGTCACGCTGCAAATAGAGGTTTGGCAAAATATAGCCGCCCAAGTGCTGCATGCCATTGCATAGGTCTATCGTCAGCGCTGTACCGCAGCTGATCACACAATATTGCTGTTTGGGATCATGCGCAACAGCCAGCATTTGCAGCCAGCGGTCAATACCGAGTTTTGACGGGTCTTCATAGGCGCAGCGCAAGCCTTGGTATTCGGCATGTACTTGGGCAAATGTAATGGGCACATTTAAAAATTTTAAAATCTTTAAAATGCGGTCATTATTTTTTTTGTCTTGTACAGATGAAACGCCGATTTGATGCAAGTCCAAAGCTTTGAAATGCTGCACTAAACCCAGCAGCAGTTCTGCAGGAGACTGCAGATGCAGTTCGGCTGCATGTTCAATGATTTCTGTGTTTTCCGTGATCCAATATTTTAAGCGCGTGTTGCCGATATCGAGCCATAAATTTTTCATGTTCAGTGCTCTGGCTGCTGTGCGGTCTGTAAGCGCAAGCGGCCTTGGAAATGGTGTTCAATTTTGCCGTTGTGCTGAATTTCGATTGCACCGTCATTGCGGATACCGAGGAAAATACCTTGGCTAATGCCTTGAAGATGTTCGATTTCAACGGGCTGATCTTTAAACGCTGCATAATGATTAAAACGGGCAGCCAAATTATAGCTGTTATGGCTGAACCATTCACCAGCTTGCTGAATGGCCAAATACAGTTCTGCTGTGAGCTGAATGCGGTCAAATTGCTCCAGTCCAAGCTCTGTGAGCGAACTGGCTGCCTGTTCAATCCCTTCTTTGGGGATGGGCAGCACGTTTAAGCCGACACCGACCACGGCTTGATGCGCATTTAAGGGTTCAACTAAAATGCCTCCCCATTTTCCTTGCAGGCTATAAAGGTCATTTGGCCATTTCACCTGCAGATGAAGGTCTTTCAGGCTTGGCATTTGCAGGATATTTAACGCAATTTCCAGCGCTAAACGGCCATCAATGGGTGTTCGGGTATTGAGCAGTGTGCTTAAATAGATATTGCCTTCAGGTGAAACCCACTGGCGCTGGCGCTGACCGCGGCCTCGGGTTTGCCGTACGCTGGTCACGAGAACCTGCTGTACGCCTTTGAGCGCGATTTCGCGTACATCATCATTGGTTGATGCTGTGACAGGCTTGAGCAGAAGCACTTCAGGAAGCTGACCTGCTTCAGTCAAGATTTGCTGTAAGAGTCGAGTCTCTAAATCCATTTGAATCTGAGAATTGTGGAAAAGTATTGATGGAGTTAATCATATATTTACTGATCGGCGCAATCGCTGGTTTTGCTGCGGGGCTATTTGGGGTTGGCGGCGGTTTAATTATTGTACCTATTTTATTCATTGTCTTTACCCAGCTGAACTATGATCCAGCCATTATTATGCATATGGCGGTCGGCACATCTTTGGCGACCATTATTGTAACGTCCATCAGTTCGGTTTCTGCGCATCATAAGAAAGGCGCTGTCATGTGGTCTGTGTTTAGAAACTTGGCGCCGGGCCTAGTTGCAGGCTCATTTTTAGGTGCGGGCATTGCTGACTATATGTCTGGTCAGGGCCTGCAGCTGCTGATCGGTTTCTTTGCTGTGTGGGTTGCTTTTAAAATGTTTAAAGGCGCGCATGTAGCGGTTGATCCCGCGCAGACTTTACCGAGTAAGCCAATGCAATTGGCGGCAGGCGGCGGCATTGGCATTGCTTCAGCCATTTTCGGTATTGGCGGCGGCAGTTTAACGGTGCCGTATTTAAACCGTCATGGGGTGGTCATGCAAAAGGCGGTCGCGACCTCAGCAGCTTGCGGTTTGCCCATTGCGGTTGCTGGCGCTCTCGGTTTTATGTGGTTTGGCCAGTCCAATGTTGAAGTGCCGAATACAATTGGCTATGTGCATATTTATGCTTTTATCGGTATTAGTGCCATGAGCTTTATTACGGCGAAATTAGGGGCAAAAGCGGCACATATACTGTCACCAGCCATGTTAAAAAAATGTTTTGCAGGTTTATTGACTACAGTAGGCTTATATTTTATTTATCAAGGGGTCAGCGTGATATAAAAAGCTGAATATCAGGGCAGTCTGTCTGCAGTTGGCTTTATAGACATAAGATTGTCCTACAATGTCATGGCGCTGCAGTCAGAAAAACAGTTAAATCAGACTGGTTTGAAATAATAAAATGCACTTGGTGCAGTAATAAAAAAAATACAGGAACAGTATGCAGCAACAAGAAGCGGAGAGTTTATCCGAACAAATTGCCAAGCACATCAGCGAGCAGATTATCCGCGGTGAGCTGGTAGAAGGCGAGCGCATACAGGAATTGCGCATTTCTTCAGAGCTGGATGTCAGCCGCGGCTCTGTGCGCGAAGCTTTGCTGATTTTAGAGCGGACACAGCTGATCGAAATTTTTCCGCGCCGCGGGGCCATCGTGTCTGAAATGTCCGCACTGCAAGTCAGAGCTTTATTTGATATGGCATCTTTGCTGCTGGGCCAGATTGTGCAGCGCATGTCGGAAACTTGGCGCAGCCATGAAGCTGAGCGTATTCAGCTATTATTAGAGCATTTAGATGCAGAAACCCGCCAAGGCAATGCAGAAAAGTTTTATGATTTGATCTTTCAAGGTATGGCGCGGCAGCATGAAATGGTAGGCAATGCTTACTTAATGCGTTATTACCAAGAGCTGCTGCCGTCACTGCGCCGCAGCTATTTTCTAACGCTGAATATCTCGCGCAGGGAGCTGCAAGAATCTTTCGAGCTGTTTAAGCTGGTGACTGATGCAATTTTGATTCGAAAATCACAACAAGCCACTTTATTTATGGAAGATTTTTGTCGACACTTACGCAACCTTGTGTTGGAATCGCTGACACGGATGAAACAAATCGAACTCGCGTGGGCAAGACGCTCACGGCGATAATCAGGACACTATGCGTTTAAGCAGTTTAAAACTTTCCGGCTTCAAATCTTTTGCCGACAGCACGACATTGCAATTTAAAGACAGCCGTACCGCCGTGGTTGGGCCAAACGGCTGCGGAAAATCCAACGTCATTGACGCTATCCGCTGGGTGATGGGTGAATCCAGCGCGCGCCAGCTCCGCGGCGGCAGCATGCAGGACGTTATTTTTACGGGTACTGCAAAACGCAAGCCTGTAAGTGTGGCCAGTGTAGAACTGCGCTTTGACAATACTTATGGCAAGTTGGGCGGTGCGTATAATGCCTATAATGAACTGGCAGTGCGCCGTCAGGTCAACCGTGACGGCAAATCTGAATATTTCTTAAATGGCGCTAAATGCCGCCGCCGAGACATTACGGACATTTTCTTAGGCACAGGTTTGGGCCCGCGTTCATATGCAATTATTGAACAGGGCATGATTAACCGTATGGTCGATGCTAAGCCTGAAGAAATGCGGGTATTTCTGGAAGAGGCTGCAGGCGTGTCGCGTTATCAGGCGCGCCGCCGTGAAACGACACAGCACTTGGAACATACCACGCAGAATTTATCGCGTTTAGAAGATATTGCGTCTGAGCTGAAGTCGCAGCTGAAAACACTGAAGCGCCAGTCTGAAAGCGCAGTGCAGTATAAAGATTTAGAAAAGCAGATCCGCAGCATCAAAATTGAAGTGCTGTCATTTCAGTGTGAAAAAAGCAGCCGCTTGCAGCAAGAATATACGGTGCAGATGAATGATCTTGGCGAACAGTTCAAACTTGTCCGCTCTGAACTGACCACTTTAGAACATGATCTGACATCGACCAGTGAGCTGTTTCAGCGCCTGATTCAGCAGTCTACGCCTTTGCAAAATGAATGGCAGCAGGAAGAGAAAAAGCTGTCTGAACTGAAAATGTCGCTCGAGCAGAAAAAGGCGCTGTACAGTCAAAATTCGGAAAGTTTAGAACAGCTGGAACAGCAGCGGGCACAGACCAAAGAACGTCTGCAGCTGATTGAACTGCAGCTGGAAACATTGCATCAGCAGCAAGAAGATCAAACCGCGCAGCTGCAAAAACAAGAAAGCCAGAGTCAGGAGCGTACTCAGGGGCTGAGCGATTTAAAAGCGCAGCAAAGCGCTGTGCAGCAGCAGTTTGAGCAAGTTAAATCCCTTGTAGATAAACAGCAGCAGCAAAAACTGCAGATGCTGGCGCAGAGTGAGCAGCTGAGCAAAAATATTGGCCGTTTAGAACAGCAGAAAACCACGCTGCAGCAGCAGGCTTCGCAAATTTTAAATCAGGCGCAGCAAGACGAACTTGAAACGCTGGAATACAATAAACAGCAGCTTCAGCAGCAGCTGGAAAATAGCGAGCAGCAGATCGCCGCTTTGCAGCAGCAAGTCGAGCAGCAGAATACTGTGCACGCACAGCACAAAGCGGCTGTGCAGGAGCTGAAATCAGAAATTCAGGTACTGCAGTCTGAACAGAAAAACCTGAACCAGCTGTTAATTAAGTCGGCGCCCAAAGTGCCAGCGCAGACGGTAAGTTTGATGCAGGCTTTGCAGCTGACGGCTGCAGGAAAAGGTCAGGCAGCTTTAGTAGAGAAGTTCTTAGCCAAATGGCTGCATGCGCAAGTGCTGGAGCAAACATCGGCATTTCAAGACAGCACGGCGCGTCAGCTGAAAGCGCAAGGCCAGCACAGTAAAATTCAGCTATCTGGCTTAAGCTGTTTGGCTGACTGGATTGACACGCCGCAATATTCTTTGTGGCAGCAGGTTGCTATTGCAGATGATTTGGCGGCTGCTTTGAACCATCAGACAGTCTTGCTTGCAGGACAGTCCATTTTGACGCTGGATGGTTACCATGTTGGGCCAGATTGGGTGGTTGGCCTGCACTATGATGAAGACAGTCAAGCAGCTCAGGGCGCATTGAGCCACCGTATCCGTTTAGATGAAATTGAACAGCTGCTGGCAGACAAATTGCCGAAGTTTACAGAGGCTGAGTCTTTGCTTCCTGCAGCGGCAGCGCAGATTCAAGTGTTGCAGCAAGAGCAAAAGCTTGCACAAGAAGCCTTCAAACTGCAGCAGCAGGCGTGGCAGCAGGCTGATGTCGCAATTGCTAAAGTTCAAAGCACAGCGCAGGCATTTGCGCTGCAGAAGCAGCAGCTGTCAGATCAGCTGGCGCAAATTGAGGCGCAGCTTGAAGAAGATGCGATGCAGAAAGATGATTTGGAAATTGATCTGCATGCATTAAATATGAAGCTGGAACAGTCCTTGCCTAATTTTAAAACCTTGCAGTTCCAAGCTGAAGAACTGACAGGCCAGCTGGAAGACACGCAGCAAGTGGCACAGCAGGCGCAGCAAGAACTGGAAATTGTCCGCCGTCAGGTATTGCAGGCAGCGCAGCAGATTGAGCTTTTAGAAAAAGACAGTGTGTTTTTAAAAGCGCAGCGTCAGCAGATTGCGGCGCAAATGGAACAGGCGCAGAAATTTGTTGATCCAGTATTGCTTGAACTCCCTGCATTGCAGGCGCAGTTTGCTGACCAGTCTGCTGTTGCTGAAAAATTGCAAAAAACATGGACTGAATGGCAGCTGGAGCTGAACAATGTGCAGTCCAAGCAGTGCGAGCTGACGGAAAAGCGCCACAGCCATCAGCAGCAGGATGAAAAACTGCGTACAGAGCTGGAGCAAAAGCGTTTGGCATGGCAGGCAGCGCAGTCAGATTTACAGCACTATAGCGAACAGCTGAAAGAGCTGAACAGTGAGATGCTGACGGGGCTGAATATTGACATCAGCAGCCATCAGCAGAAACTGGAACAGGCGCAAAAGCAGTTTGATAAATTGGGCGCGGTGAACCTTGCGGCTTCTGAAGAATATGAAGAAGTTTCAAAGCGCTATGATGAGCTCAGTCATCAAATGCAAGATTTAGAAAAAACTGTTGAACAGCTGCGCGGCGCGATGAAAAGCATCGATCAGGAAACGCGTAAATTGTTTATGAATACGTTTGATCGGGTGAATGCAGAGCTGCAAGACTTGTTCCCGAAAGTATTTAATGGCGGTGAAGCGAGTTTAAGTCTTGAAGATGACTGGCAATCAGGTGTAAAACTGATGGCACGACCGCCGGGCAAGCGCAACAGTTCATTGGCGTTGCTGTCAGGCGGTGAAAAAGCGTTAACAGCATTGGCATTGGTTTTTGCGATATTCAGACTCAATCCGGCGCCATTCTGCGTGCTGGATGAGGTGGATGCGCCGCTGGATGATGCCAATGTAGGAAGATTTTGTAATTTGGTAAAAGAACTGTCTGAACAAGTTCAATTCATTTACATTACACATAATAAACTGGCGATGACCATGGCAACTGATTTGCTCGGTGTGACCATGCCTGAACCGGGAACCTCGAAATTAGTGACTGTGAATTTAGAGCAGGCAAAAGAATACGGTTTAGTTGCGGAGTCATAGTATGGAAATCACCACAATTCTGGGGATCATTGCAGCAGTGATTATTATGCTGCTGGGCGCGCGCCTGCTGCTGAAAAAGCCGGCAGAGGAAACACCGTCATTAGAATCGGATCTGCATATTCACCTTGACTCACAGCAGCCTGTGCTGCCGCGTTTTGTACGTGATCAGCTGCAGTCAGATACAGCAGAACGTGTAGAGCCATCGTTGCAGAATGAAGTTCCAGAAACAATCAATGCGGAAGAGGTGAAAGCTGAACCGCAAGCTGAAACCAAACCTGTAGAAGGCGTGAAGGTATCGGCTGAACAGGCTGTAGAACAGAAAGCGGCCGCTGAGGCAGAGGCGGATACTGAGCTCAGAGCTGAAGCATCTGAAAAGGCTGCTGAGACAGAAGCTGAAAAACCAGTTGAGAAAGCGCCTGAAAAAGCGCAGGAACTGAGCTTGAATCAGATTGAAAAAGCTGAAATCACAGAATTTGAAGATGAAAGCAATATTTTAGATGCACATTTGCATGAACAGAAGCAAGTGGATGATGAAAGTGATTTAGCCACTGCTGAAACCTATATTGCATTGAATATTTACCCAGACAGCCGTGTGCTTTCTGGTGAAAAAACATTAAAAGTTTTAATGAAATACGGTCTGCGCTTTGGCGAAATGGCTTGTTTCCACCGTTACAGCGAAGACGGCAGCAAGTTGTTGTTTTCGGTATTGCAGATTAATAACGATGGCGCCGCAGCAGGATTTGATTTAGAAAGCTTATCTTCAGAACAGGTGAAAGGTTTGGCCTTTTTCTTAGCGCTGCCGCATAGCGACGTACAAAATGCTTTTGATACCATGGACAGTATTTCCCGCTTAATTGCACGTGAAATTGACGGTACTGTTTATGATCAGAATAACCAAGAATTTACGCCGCAGCTGCGTGAACATTGGCGCCATCAGGCAATTGACTACCGTTCAGGGCAAGCTGTTGAAGCTTAGCATTGCAACTGTCTGAGCTGATTTTTATAATACGGCCAGATACTGAAATTTTTAAAGGGCGGTCGATTTACCGCCCTTTTTTATGGTGAATATATGACTCAAACCAATCCTGTCATTGCGCAAATGCGCAAGCTGATTCAAATTTTGGCACAGCATAATCATGCTTACTATGTGATGGATCAGCCGACAATTGAAGACAGTGAATATGATCAGTTATTTCACCAGCTAAAAGCATTGGAGCAGGATCATCCTGAGTTGGTGCAGCCTGATACGCCAACCAATAAAGTCGGAGGCAAAGCGCTGTCAAAGTTTGAAAGCATTACGCATGCTGTGCCGATGCTGTCATTGGGCAATGTGTTTAACCAAGAAGAATTATTTGCCTTTGCGCGCCGTATTGAAGAGCGATTGCCGAATCAAAAGATTGAATACGATGTCGAGCTGAAGTTTGATGGCTTGGCAATTTCTCTGTGGTATGAGCAGGGTGTGCTGGTGCGCGGTGTGACCCGCGGCGATGGTGAAACAGGTGAAGATATTACCCAAAATGTAAAAACTATTCGCAACTTGCCAAAAGTGCTCACGGCAGCATCTGGAGAAATTCCGGCTTTATTAGAAGTCCGCGGTGAAGTATTAATGCCGAAAGCTGGTTTTGAAAAGCTGAATGCGGAAAATGAGGCCAAGGGCGAAAAAACCTTTGCCAATCCGCGCAATGCGGCGGCAGGCAGCTTGCGCCAGCTCGACCCAAGTATTGCGGCATCGCGTCCATTGGCTTTTTATGCTTATGGTATTGCGCAGTGTGAGCCGAATCATGGGCAAAGCACAATGTCGGCAAGCCTTGAATGGCTGAGCCAGTTTGGTTTTGCTGTTGGTGAGCGTCATTTTGTCTGTGACAGCATTCAGGCGGTGCAGCAGGCCTATGAGCAAATGAATGCAGAGCGCCCGAATTTAAGTGTTGAAATTGACGGCATGGTCATTAAAGTCAATGATTTGAAACAGCAGCAGACTTTGGGTTTTTTAAGCCGTGAACCGCGCTGGGCGACAGCATATAAATTCCCTGCAGTTGCAGCTTTAACAACAGTTGAAAATATTGACTGGCAAGTAGGGCGTACTGGCACATTAACGCCAGTCGCGCGTTTAAATCCTGTTGCAGTGGGCGGTGTAACGGTTTCCAATGTCACTCTGCATAATATTGGTGAAATTCACCGCTTAGATGTGCGCATTGGCGATACCGTCAGTGTATACCGCAGCGGCGACGTGATTCCAAAAGTGGAAAAGGTTTGGCCAGAGTTTCGTCCTGCAGATGCGCTTGAAGTGAATTTACCAGAGGCGTGTCCAGTATGTGCATCTCCTGTAGTGATGCCGGAAGGTGAAGCATTGGCGCGCTGTTCAGGCGGGCTATATTGCGCCGCGCAACGTATTGAAGCAATTCGCCATTTTGTTTCCCGTAAAGCAATGGATATTGAAGGTCTTGGTGACCGCTGGGCAGAGTCATTGCTGCATTTGGATTTGCTGAAAGATGTCGCGGATATTTACAGCCTGCATGAGCACCGTGAAAAGCTGCTTACCATTGAAAAAATGGGCGAGAAGTCTGTTCAGAACTTAATTGACTCAATTGAAAACAGTAAAAAAACCACATTAGGCGCATTTATTTATGCCTTGGGTATTCGCGGGGTAGGTGAAACCACGGCACGTATGCTGGCCAATACTTTCCAGACTTTTGACGCGCTGCGCAATGCAGATATTGAGGCCCTAAAGAAAACCCCTGATGTGGGTGAGATCACGGCAGAGTGGATTATCGACTTTTTCCAAGCGCCGCATAACTTGGAAGTGGTTGACCGTCTATTGGCTGCAGGTATTCATTGGGATGCGCCTGTTGCGCCAAGCCGCCAGCCTTTAAATGGCGAAAGCTGGGTGGTGACAGGGACACTCAGTACCATGGGGCGTGATGAGGCGACCCAATTATTGCAAGGATTGGGCGCTCGTGTCAGCGGCAGTGTTTCAAGTAAAACAAAATGTGTGGTTGCCGGCGAGAAAGCGGGTTCTAAGTTGGAAAAAGCCGAAAAACTGGGGATTCCAGTCATGAATGAGGCAGCTTTCCTTGAGTTTATGCAGCAGTACCAAGGCTAAAGACGCCAAGCAAATGTACTGTAAAAAGCCACCTTTAGGGGTGGCTTTTGCATTTTAAGGAATATATTTTTTCACAACACCGTCATCCAGCAGCTGCTGGAAATGCTCAACTAAGCTGTTTTCAATATTGCGATATTGAATACCCAATTCGGTTTGGCTCTTAGACGCATTAAAGTAAATAGGGTAGCCCATATTCAGTTCAACAAAAGACTTGGAAAAGCCAGCCAATGGGCCAAATAGCTTGAATGCCACTTTAGGCAATTGATTGCGCGGGAAGGGGAATTTAGGGCCGAAGTTTTGGCGCAGAATTTTACCCATTTCCAGCAGGCTGAGCGTGCCGCCGCTGATGATATAACGGCCTTTTGCATTTGGGTTAAAGGCTGCCTGCAAGTGAGCATCGGCAACATCACGAACATCGACAATGCCATTCCACATCGGCGGTACACCTGCAAGGGTCATGCCGTTTGCAAACTGCTCGAGCACTTCTACACTGCCTGATTTAGTCATGGCTGTCAGTGAAGGGCCAAGAACCAGCGCTGGATTGACGCAGACTAAACTCCAACGGCTTTGTGCCTTTTGCATGTCCCACGCTTTACGCTCCGCCATGACTTTTGAGTATGGATAAGGCTGATGCGCTTCGGAACTGGTGGTATTCCAGTGCGATTCATCAAATTCATTATTGGCTGTCTGCCGGATATCAATGGCATCGCCATAGGTCGATGCAATGCTTGAGGTGACGACCACACGCTTGACCGATTCAATGTTATTGACACTTTTCAGGACATTTTCAGTGCCTAAAACAGCGGGTTCAATAATGTCTTTAACGGCATCTTTATAATTGGTCACCACAAAAGGCGAAGCCATATGCAGAACAACTTCACAGCCTTGCATGGCCTGATCAAATGAACCCGGTTCCAGCAAATTGGCTTGAAACAGCTGCAGTGAGCCTGAACTTTGCGCGGCGATTTTTTCCAGATGAGCAAAACTCTTTTTCTTATTTAAATCTCGAACGGTGGCGTGTACGGTGTGTCCTTTTTCGAGCAATTGTTTAATGACCCAGCTGGCAATATAGCCTGTGGCGCCTGTAACGAGTATTGGTGTTGTCTTGGTATTCATGTTCTTCAACTTTAATTGACGCATTTTTTATCATATTGAGAATATTAAGTTTTGTCTTTGATTAATTTGAAAAAATATATTTTTATTATTGAGTTTAATGTGCTCTAAATTCAGCAGAAATCTCATGAGAGCGCTGCAAAAGCGATTTTTTGTTGATTTCAAAAAACGCTGAGATGGGATGAATGTTGGATAGATGCATATTCTTCTTATTGTGGACGCAAAATCTCACAAATAAATGGACGAAGAGTCGTATCTAACTTGTGTCCTTTAATTTAAAGCCTAGATCTTCGGTCTAGGCTTCTTCATTTCGTATAGAATCTATTATATTAAATCTTATCCTTATGATTGAGCACTCATCTATTTGCCATCAACGGCTAAAAAAGAGTTTAAATCATATTAATTTTTAACTTTTTTTATATAAGCCTCAGATACATACCCATCAAGATCTATATTATTTATATTCACAGAAACTTTAATCCATCCATTGGTAACTTCTTTATATACTTTCAACGGTGTATTTCTAGGAATAACAATAATCGATTCACTTTGAAAATTTGGAGCTTCTCTTAAGTTAACACGAGAAATAGTTACACCTTTTGATTCAATCTTATTAAGATAGTAAACATAGGTTTCCTTAAAGTCAGAAGTTACTTCTAAGTTATCTATATGAAACATAAAAATAATAAAGACAAATTGTATAAAAAAATCTAAAAACTTATTTTTCTCTTCCTCATTTTCAAAAGATTGAAGTTCATCAGAAAAATTAATTTCATCACGAATACTTTCTTCAAAAAAAATAAAATTCTCTTTGTTATCAATTTTTTGATTGTTGATGTAGTTTTTCTGAAAATTTTGATTGTTCACAATATCAACTACTAACATTTGGAAATTTTGTAGATTTTTTTGAACTCTCGGATCATTTAAATATTTATTAAGAGCAATAGAGGCATTTTGGATGGCTATTAATGTTTGTTGCACTTCAGGTTTATTAAAAAAGGAAGTAAGACCCATTTGAAAATTTATCAGGATTTGATTAATTATTTGAATGTTTTTTTGCCATTCAGGGTTCTTAGTCAACTTTTCGATTTCACTTAGTGGAATAGACAATTTTATGTTTCCTACGATTAAATAGAATTATTGATATTTTCTAAAATTAACATAATACATGTTATACGAAATTAAATTGTTAGAAACCATTTAAAGTGTCTGTATTCTCACCAATAAAAATGTCTGGTCTATGATGCGCATCAACATCATGGACTGGATATGAATCGAGATGCTGATCACTATGTCTGACAAGGAAATACAACGTATTGCAGTGCTGCAAGATGTTCGAGATCGACGTATTACACAAGTCCGTGCTGCTGAAATTCTGAATCTTTCAACCCGTCAAATTACCCGGTTATTGCACAAGCTCAAGCAAGACGGTATTTCAGGCCTGACACATGCCAGTCGTGGTCAACCGGGTCATCGTCGCCATGATGAAGCCGTAAAGTCTGAATGCCTTTCCCTTATTTCTGAACATCTGCTGGGCTTTGGTCCAACCTTGGCGCATGAGAAGCTCAGCAGCATGTTTGACCTGAATATTCCTGTGGAAACGGTTCGTCGCTGGATGACTGCCAATGAACTCTGGATTCCGCGATCCAAGCGTCTGAAACGGCCATATCAGCCTCGATATAAGCGGGATTGCTTCGGTGAACTGATCCAAATTGATGGCTCATATCATGACTGGTTTGAAGGTCGAGCTGCAAAATGCTGCTTGCTGGTTTATATCGATGATGCCACTGGAAAGCTGTTGCATCTGCGCTTTTGTGAGGCTGAAACCACCTTTGACTATATGCTTTCCACCCGAGCCTACATTGAACAATACGGCAAGCCGCTGGCCTTTTATAGTGACAAACATTCGGTATTCAGAGTGAACCAGAAATCCAGTCAGGACAGTCAGATCACACAATTTGGCAGGATTCTGAATGAGTTAAACATTGATATTATCTTTGCCAACTCCCCACAGGCCAAAGGTCGTGTGGAACGTGCTAACAGGACACTGCAGGATCGTCTGATCAAGGAAATGCGCCTGGAAGGCATCTGCTCGATTGCCGAAGCCAATGCATGGCTGCCCTGCTTTATTGAGCATTTCAATCAGAAGTTCGCCAAGTGTGCGAGAAATTCCAAGAACTTGCATCGCCCTTTAACCGAATCTGATCTTGAACTGGAGGATATTTTCACCTGGCAGGAACCACGTAAGGTCACTAAGAATCTGACCATCACCTATGACAAATGTATTTATATGCTTGAGCCAACAGTACTGAATCATAAGCTGGTTGGGCAATACATTTCATTTCTGGAGTATCCAGATGGCACTGTGGCCATCATGCATGAAGGACGGAAGATCAACTATAGCGTCTTCAATAAACTGGCTGGACTGCAGCAAAATGAAGTGGTTGAGAATAAACGGTTAGGCGCAGTCCTAGCTCATATTCAACAACAACACGAAGAGTTGGAAAAACAGAATAAACGTTCCCGTCTCAAGAAAAGTATGCCGAGCCGTAAAGCTCAGAAAGCTGTTATTGAACAAAGAAATTTAAATCCTGTGCTTGACTCTTATGGTTAAAAACAGGACATTTTAAATGGTTTATCGCATAGACATTTTAATTGGTGAATAACATAAATTTTTACCTGATATAAATCATTATCTTATGCTGATGTGAAAAGTCCAGTCATCACCGATTGGACTTTTTTGTTGATTCTTCATGTTCCATGATCATTATTCAATCAATGTTCCACGGTTTTTTTTAATGAGATTAAATGCTATAGCAAACAAGAATGTCCAGATAAAATAAGAATAGATGTCCAAGTGGTTATTGATTTTGCAGATAGACAAATAAAAGGACTGGGGCGTCATTGATGGTCAAATTCACGTACAATATTGACTAATTTGCAGGTATAGATCCTGCCTTATCAGATGATTCTGTTCTCCCATTGAATATTGGCATACACATGGCGCAAGCAAAGAAATCTTTTCCGCAACAAAAATCGGAATTACATGCACGAAATCTGCATAGCAGTCGTTACGATTTTCCTCAGTTAATCAAGAGTTGTCCGGAACTTGCACCTTTTGTCAGCCTAAATAAATATAACGATCTTTCGGTCGACTTTTCTGATCCGCACGCTGTGAAAATGCTCAATAAAGCATTGCTCAAGCATTTTTATGGCATTCAATATTGGGATATTCCTCCAAATTTTCTTTGCCCGCCTATTCCGGGCAGAGCCGACTATATCCACTACTTAGCTGACTTGCTGAGTGCTAACAATAAGGGGGAAATTCCAACAGGACACGCCGTTCAAGTGTTAGATATTGGGGTGGGCGCGAACTGTATTTATCCGATCATTGGTCATCGCAGTTATGGCTGGAAATTTGTCGGCTCAGATATACATGCTACATCGGTTAAAAGTGCTCAATTTATTGTGGAGGCAAATCCGAATCTGCGTAAAGGCATTCAGATTCGATTGCAGAAAAAAGCGAGCAATATTTTCAATGGTGTGATTAAACCTTCAGATCGATTTGATTTGACCATGTGTAATCCGCCATTTCATGCCTCACAAGATGAAGCCAACGCGACCGCAACTCAAAAATTAAGAAAGCTAGGCAAGCCAGTTGATCGGACAAAGGTGGTGTTAAACTTTGGCGGTCAGAAAAACGAACTCTGGTGTGATGGCGGCGAAGAACGATTTGTCTGCCAAATGGTGCAAGAGAGCACTCAGTTTGCAGAGCAATGCCTTTGGTTTAGTACGCTGGTTTCCAAGAAAACAACATTGCCAGTGCTCTTAAAAGCTATAGCGAAGAGCGGCGCAGTGGATATGAAAACTATAAAAATGACACAGGGGCAAAAAGAAAGCCGTTTTGTCGCTTGGACTTTTTTAGATTCAAAGCAGCAGCAAGCGTGGAAGAATGCGCGTTGGATTTCAGCTTAAGTTTGTTTTCGCTGGGAATTTTAACCTTGTTTTAATTGCAATACATGAAGCATCAGTACTGTGCTCCCTATATAAAAATACAGCAGCGCAAGTTTGGCGTGTTGAATCAATCAGCTGATGTTTGCGTTAAATAAGAAGCATTGTGAATAGTTACAAAATTAATCGGCACTTATTTTTTGAACAATCAGCTTGTACAGGCAGTTGAAATTTGCACAAGTTCTTATTTTTTATGTGAAAATTAAGCGGAATTGAACTGCAAATGCGTATGCTTATCATTTAAAATATATATAAATCATAAACTTACACATTTTAGATTTTGCAAAGACAGAGAAAGTTGTCCATAATATTTGAAAAGGGTATGGAGTTTTAATATGCGTGGCAATCCAGAAGTCGTAGACTACTTAAATATGTTGATTGGCGGCGAACTGGCTGCTCGTGATCAATACCTGATTCATTCCCGTATGTATGAAGACTGGGGTTTGAGCAAAATTTTTGAACGCATTGATCATGAAATGCAGGAAGAAGCACAGCATGCTGATGCGATTATCCGCCGTGTTTTGTTCCTTGAAGGCACGCCAAACATGAAGCGTGATGACATTGAAGTGGGTGAAGACGTTGTTTCTTGCTTAAAAGCCGATTTGAAGCTTGAGTATGAAGTACGTGAAAAGCTGGCTCAAGGCGTAAAGCTTTGCGAAGAAAAAGGCGATTACATTACGCGCGATATGCTTCGTCAGCAAATGTCTGATACAGAAGAAGATCATACTTATTGGCTGGAAAAACAATTGCGTTTAATTCAGCTGATTGGTCTACAAAACTATATTCAATCACAAATGTAAGATTGCTTCATTCCAGCATTCTCTATGAGGGGAAGGTTGGGATGAGGTGGAATTAAAGGCCTTTAGATGAGAATCTGAAGGCCTTTTTATGGTCTGTCGTTTTGTATGGGCGTGACTTATTCTTATTTTTTAGAAAATTTTTGAATATCTGCCAAGACTTGTTTGGCATGGGTCTGTGTATTCACGCTGCTGTAGTGATAGACAATCATGCCATTTGGGTCGACTAAAAAAGTTTCCCTTTTTGCAATTTTTGTAATCCCTAGATTGCGGACAATTCCAAACTGATTGGCCAGCTGATGTTGGCTGTCTGCCAAAATAGGGAAGTTCAGCCCCAGTTTTTGAGAGAATTTTTGATGTGATGTGACATCGTCCAAGCTCACACCAAAGACGGCAGCATTATTTTTGAGAAACTGCGGATATAAAGATTTAAACTCATTGGCTTCTTGTATGCAGCCAGGCGAATTATCTTTGGGATAAAAATAGAGAACGACCCATTTGCCTTTGTATTGACTAAGTTCATGCCATTTTGAATTTTGGTCTTGCAGCTTAAAGGCTGGCGCAGTTTTACCTACCCATTGCCGCTGCTTAGATGAAGCTTGAGAGAAAATTGAATTTTCAGCATGGCTAACCGTTGTTAAGCTGCATATGGCAGAAAGGGAAAGCAGACAGAGGCTAAATTTTTTTTGGAATGGCATGATGATATTTCCCTTACTTTAGTCTGAATTTGAGTGTAGCAAGTTTTATTGAATTTGCGGGACGTGAAATGTCGGTATTCTTTGATGATCATTTTATGCTGGAAATCCATTGAAAATAAGCAGCAATAAAATACCGATGCTGACACAGTGCTGATGCAGCTTACGTTCGATGGGCTGAAAATGCGGCAGCATGACAAACAGCAATTAATGCCGCAATAGCGCATTAAATTGCACTTGATCAAGCATATTGATCATAGAAACAGGTATGAAATTATTTCATAATATGAGTATTTTATTGAGATAAGAGTCCTCCATTGAATCAAAAAATTTTACTTATTACAGGCTGGGGCGGCGGAACCAAACTGCTCAATTCACTTAAACAGGCTTTGGAATATAAAGGCCATACGGTAGAGCTGATCAATATTTTTAATGCCTTGGATGAAAAAGAGTTACAGCAGCAGGCTGAAAAAGCCAAAGTTTTTGATGTGATCATCGGCTGGTCTTTGGGCGGGCAGCTTGCGGCCTTATTGGCGGATCAAATTTCTAAACAATATCATCAGCAGAAAGTTTTGATCACGCTGGCTTCAAATCCATGTTTTGTCGAAAGCTGTGTTGAACATGCAGAATGGCATACAGCGATGTCTGAGGAGGCATTTCAAAACTTTAAACAGTCCTTTCAACATGATGCGATTGCTACTTTAAAGAAATTTGGCTTTATGGTTTGTCAGGGGGTAAAAACCACGAAAGAAGATTTTCAAGTTTTACAAAGTTTGATTCAGCCTCAAAATTTAGAGCGGTTAAAACAGGGCTTAGACTGTTTGGAGCAACTGAATACTGTCAATATCTTGAAAAATTATGCAGGGTATCAGTATCATTTTTTTGCAAAACAAGATTTCTTAGTTAGTTACAAAGTTGCTGAAAATATTCAAAAGTTAAATGCAGAGTTTTTAGAAATAGAACTGCTTAGCGGCTCACATGGCTTACCTATTTTTCAATTTGAAAGCATAAGTGACAAAATCTGCCAATATTTACAGAAAATCAAACAAACAAACGGATAACTGGTCTATATCGCAATTTATTTTTGACTCCTGCAGGTTTAACATGCAAAAAAATGCAATGCAGCCTTAGGCGTGGAGTAATGGATGACCGAATTAACCGATCTGCAATTTGATCAGCAGCACATTTGGCACCCCTATACCTCTATGACTCAGCCGCTGCCGGCTTTTAAGGTAAAAAAAGCATTTGGTGCCATGATTGAACTTGAAGATGGCCGTCAGCTCATAGATGGGATGTCGTCTTGGTGGTGCGCAATTCACGGTTATAACCATCCTGAGCTGAATCAGGCAGTGACCGATCAGCTGCAGAACATGTCGCATATCATGTTTGGCGGTTTTACTCATGATCCTGCGATTCAGCTGGGTAAAGTGCTGCTGAAAATTAGCCCGCCAAGTTTGGATAAAATATTTTATGCAGATTCGGGTTCTGTGGCTGTGGAAGTGGCTTTGAAAATGGCTGTACAGTTTTGGCAGGCGCAAGGCAAGGTTCAGAAAACCAACTTTGTGACACCGCGTTCGGGCTATCACGGAGATACGTGGAATGCGATGTCTGTCTGTGACCCAGTGACAGGGATGCATCAAATTTTTGGCTCAAGTTTGCCGAATCGAATTTTTGTTCCTGCGCCGCAAGTTGGCTTTCATGAAGAATGGAATCAGGCAGATATTGCTGAACTGGAAAAGACTCTGGCTGAACAGCATGAAAGTATTGCCGGTCTGATTCTTGAGCCGATTGTGCAGGGTGCAGGGGGAATGCGTTTTTACCATCCCGAATATTTGCGTCAAGCTAAACTGCTTTGTGAAAAATATAATATCCTGCTGATTTTTGATGAAATCGCCACAGGTTTTGGCCGAACTGGCAAGCTCTTTGCTTGGGAATGGGCGGGTGTTGAACCTGACATTATGTGCATCGGCAAAGGGCTGACAGGCGGTTATATGACTTTATCTGCAACACTGACAAGTAAAAATGTTGCTGAAACCATTAGCAAGGGCGCAGCAGGCGTGTTTATGCATGGCCCGACATTTATGGCAAACCCATTGGCTTGTGCGGTGGCAGTCAAAAGTACTGAAATGCTGATTTCTCAAGATTGGCAAGGCAATATCGATCGTATTCAAAAACAGTTATCTGTGCATTTGCAGCCGCTTGCACAGCTTGATTATGTACATGATGTTCGTGTTTTAGGTGCAATCGGTGTGGTGGAACTCACCTTTAATGTCGACATGAAAAGCCTGCAGCAAGAGTTTGTCCGCCGCGGCATCTGGGTGCGTCCATTTGGCAAGCTGGTGTATGTGATGCCGCCTTATGTTATTTCTGAACAGGAATTAAATACATTGCTGGAACAGTTGGCTGCAGTGGTTAAGCAAATGGAGAATGCGGCGTGAAGCATTTACTTGAGCATTATTCAGAGCAGCTTGATCAGCTGAAACAGCAAGGTAATTTACGTCAATTCACTGCTAATGTTCAGCAAGATCGCTACATCACCATTCATAATCATAAAATGTTGAATTTAGCTTCAAATGACTATTTGGGTTTGGCATCCAATGTTCACCTTCGTGAGCAATTCTTTGATGAAACTCCAAATGCACATCGCTGGATGAGTTCCGCGTCTTCACGTTTGCTGACAGGGAATTTTCCAGAATATGAACAGCTTGAAGCAAGTTTAAGTCAAGCTTTTCATGGGCGCGCAGCGCTGGTGTTTAACAGCGGCTATCACATGAATATTGGGATTTTACCTGCACTTGCGGACAGTAAAACTCTAATTCTTGCAGATAAGCTGATTCATGCCAGCATGATTGACGGTATCCGTTTATCCACTGCCAAATATGTGCGCTATCGCCATAATGATTTGGCGCATCTGGTACAGCTTTTACATAAATATCATGACGATGAAGCTTTTGAACGGATCATTGTCGTGACTGAATCCATTTTCAGTATGGATGGCGATGAAACTGATTTGGCTGAATTAGTACGGATCAAAAAGCAATTTAGAAAAGTCATGCTGTATGTCGATGAAGCGCATGCAATTGGTGTTCGCGGTGAGCAGGGTTTAGGCTGCGCGCAGCAATATCAGGTCATGGATAATATTGATCTTTTAGCTGGAACTTTTGGTAAAGCGATTGCTTCAGTGGGCGGTTATTTGATTTGTCATCCGATCATTCGGAACTATTTAATTAACGCCATGCGCCCGTTGATTTTCAGTACTGCGCAGCCTCCGATCTGTATGGCATGGACGGATTTTATCTTCAAGAAAGTTTTAAATTTAAAAGCTGAACGGCAACATTTACAGCAGATCAGTCAAAGTTTGCAGCAAGCGGTTCAAGCCAGAGGTTTTGATTGTCCTTCAAGCTCGCATATTGTTCCAGTCATTATTGGCGAGTCGAATCAAACGGTAGAAAAAGCCCATGCCCTACAAAAGGCCGGTTTTTATATTATGCCTGTACGCCCGCCGACTGTACCGAAACATAGCTCACGCTTACGCATTTCTTTGACTTCAAATATTGGTCAAGAAGAGCTGCATACATTAATCAAGCAACTGATGGCAGACTAAGATGCTGGATAAATCTCAAATTAAGCAGCGTTTTTCTAAAGCGGTGTTGACTTATGATCAGCAGGCAGTGGTTCAAAAAAGAATTTGCATAGAGCTGGCTGGACTGATGGGTCAGTATGTCGGGCAAAAACATTGGCATCAGGCTTTGGAAATCGGCTGCGGTACAGGAATGCTGACGCAGGAAGTGCTTAAGCATTGTTCAATTGATACTTTGTATTTGAATGATCTGTCTGAAAATATCGCTGCTTTGCAAGATGCTGCTTTTTTACAACAGACCCATACCCATCTGCTGATGGGGGATATTGAACAGCTGGCGCTTCCGCAAAATTTAGATTTGGTTATTTCAAGTTCTGCTTTGCAGTGGATGTCCGATTTACCGCAGCTGTTCAGCAAAATATATGACGCTTTAAAGCCCCAAGGTTATTTTGTATTCAGCAGTTTTGGTACGGAAAATCTGCGTGAAATGAAACAGCTGACAGGCTGCGGTTTGGAGTATTTTGAAATCCATATACTGCAGCGGTTTTTGATGGATTGCGGTTTTGAATTTGTCATGATGAAGCAAGAGGTACAGCCATTGTATTTTGAGCATCCCCGCGATGTGCTTCAGCATATTAAGGCAACGGGAGTGACTGCAACGGCGCAGCACCGCTGGACAAAAAGCGCTTTGCAGCAGTTTTATCGGGATTATGCGCAGTTTGTGCATGCCCCAGATTCAGAAGCGCTTCAGTATCCGCTCACCTATCACCCCATCCAGTGTATTGTAAGGAAAAAATAAGTGTCCCAAATTTACTTTATCAGTGGAATCGACACCGGCATCGGGAAAACTTATGCGACGGGTTATTTAGCGAAATTGTGGAATGAGCAGGGCAAAAAAACCATTACCCAAAAGCTGATTCAAACGGGCAATGTTGATATTTCTGAAGACATTGCACAGCATCGTGACATTATGGGTATGGGCTGGTTTCCTGAAGATGAAATGAAGCTGACTATGCCAGAGATTTTTACTTATCCTGCGTCACCGCATTTGGCCGCGAAAATTGATGGCCGTGAAATTGATTTTCAAAAAATTGAACATGCTGCAGCGCAATTGGCTGAAAAGTATGATGTAGTTTTATTGGAAGGCGCAGGCGGTTTGATGGTGCCGTTGACTGCAGATTTATTGACGATCGATTATGCGGCAGAGAAAAAACATCCCGTGATTTTAGTCACTTCGGGCCGTTTAGGCAGTATCAACCACACCATTTTAAGCTTGGAAGCCCTAAAAAGCCGAGGCTTAGAGCTGTATGCAATAGCTTATAATTTAAATGATGAATCACAGGATGAGCTGATTTCAAAAGATACGGCTGCATACTTGCAGGCATATTTGACGAAACACTTTCCTCATAGCTTGTGGATTGATATTCCTGTTTTAGCATAATAAAGTTTGGTTTGGGAAAGTCTGAAATTGAACGTATTTTTGTGTCTGATCAAGTGTTTTGCAGCAAGCCATTCAGCTTGCTAAAGCCAATGTGAATAAGGTAGCTTAAATTTTAAGCAGTGAAAGTCTGCAGATACTGAGCTTTATGTATTTTGGCGGAAGCTGCAGTAAAGCTTGAAAACTTGGACTCTCAAATAAAAAAAGACAGATATTTTAAATCTGTCTTTTTTTATTATAAAAGATTCAAAAATTAGAATTTTTTGAAACCTTTATTAAAACCGTATGGTTTACGCGGCGCATTTTCATCACGTTCTTCACGGCGGTTAAAACCTTGCTCATTGCGCGGCTCACGGCGTTGGAATGAATTGCCTTCGCGGTTGTCGCGGCGCTGGAAATTGTTGCCATCGCGGTTGTCACGGCGTGCAAAGTGAGAACCATTTTGATTTTCCGGGCGGCTAGAACGGCTGTCATCACGGCGTTCGCTGCGTCCCATGTTCACAGGCTGTTCTTCGTTATCACGGCGTTGCTGACGTAAGAAACCGCCGCGGCGTGCAGCCATTGGTTTTTCTTGCATGCGCTCATTACGGCGTTTTGCCATACCGTAAAGGCCAGTGCCTTGGCGCGGCTTCAACTCAACGAGTTTAGTTAAGTTGTCGATGTCATTTTTGTCCAATTCCATCCAGCGGCCTGTACGCAGTTCACGCGGCAGAATAACTGTACCGTAACGGGTACGGAGCAGGCGGCTTACTTTTAGGCCTTGTGATTCAAAAATACGGCGTACTTCACGGTTACGGCCTTCTTTTACAACCACTTGGAACCAGCGGTTAATACCTTCACCGCCAATTTCAGAGAATGATTCGAATTTTGCAGGACCGTCATCTAAGGTCACGCCTGTAGTCATATTTTTAATGATCGCAGGGGTTACTTCACCCATGACGCGCACTGCATATTCACGTTCAATTTCATTTGACGGATGCATTAAGCGGTTTGCCATTTCACCGTCATTTGTGAACAGTAAAAGACCTGTAGAGTTGATATCCAGACGGCCCACCATGACCCAGCGGTCGCCGGGAATCTGAGGCAATTGCTCAAATACAGTCGGACGGTTTTCAGGGTCGTTGCGTGAGCAGATTTCACCTTCTGGCTTATAGTAAATCAGCACACGGCGGCGGATTTCATCTTCAATTTGAAATTGTACTTTACGGCCATCGATGCGAAGCTCATCTCCCGGCTCAATGCGTTCACCCACTTGGGCAACCTCACCATTTACGCTTACACGGCCGGCGGCGATGACTTCTTCCATATAACGGCGAGAACCCAGCCCAACACGTGCAAGCACTTTTTGCAATTTTTCACTCATGACAGCATAACCTTAGAAATTATCATTCAACAGTTCACCTATTTATGACTTCGGCGCATTCGCGTCGAGGGCCATAAAAGCTTCCTTGGCATCCTGCAGGGGAGGCAATTGACCTAAAGTAGTTAAGCCAAATGCGTTTAAAAATTGAGGCGTTGTAACTAACAACGCAGGCCTTCCCGGGAGTTCGCGGAATCCGGATTCTTTGATCCAGCTCCACTCAAACAGCGTACGTAAAATTTGGCTGTTATTGGTTACTCCGCGGATTTGCTCTATGTCTGCCCGGGTTACTGGTTGATGATAAGCAATCACAGCAAGGGTTTCGAGCAAAGATGGCGATAAGCGAGATGGTCGCTCAGGCCAAGTTTGAGCAATAATGTTACGATATTTTGCGCGAACTTGAAAACGGAAACCTTGAGCGGTTTCAACAAGTTCAATTGATCTGCCATGCTGCAGCATAGACAGCTGCTGCAAATATTGGCGCAGTTCTGTTTTGCTGTAGCGGTCTTGGAACGCTTCTTTTAAGCGTGCAATAGACACTGCAGTTTCGCTGGCAAAAATAATGGCTTCCAGCTGCATGAGCATTTCATGCAGATCTTCTTCAGGTGTTTGCGGCAGCAGCTGTTCTTGAATCATGCTTGAGCTCCTTGAATGGCAAGCGGGGCTTCAATGCCTGATGCAATAATTTGAACTTTTTGCTGGCGGGTCAGTTCTAAAATTGCCATGAAGGTCACCACCATGCCCATACGGCCTTGTTCAGGTTTGAGCAGTGCTTCAAATTCAAGCACTTCGCCGTTTTGCAGTTTGCTTTCAATATAGGCAATCCGTTCTTCTAGCAGTACAGGCTCTTGCAGCACTTGATGCACGACAGGTTCTGGGCGGTTAAAGATGCACAGCATGGCATCACGCAGCTGGCTGGCGCTATAGCCCTCATTGACTTGCAAAGTATGGCCAAGGCTGACATTGGTGTCAAAAGTATCGCGTTCTAAAACGGGCATGTGTCCAAGGCGTTCTGCAGCTTGCTTAATGCGCAGATAATTTTCCAGACGTTCAATCAGTTCTTGTTTTGGATCATCTTCAGCTGCCTGCAATGACTTTGGTTTCGGCAGCAGCAGGCGCGATTTTAAATCTGCAAGCAGCGCAGCCATGACCATATAGTCGGCAGTGAGTTCGATGTTTAAGGATTTCATGGCATCCATATAAGACAGGTACTGCGCTGCAATGGGCGCAATATCAACTTGAAGCAAGTCGAAGCCATTTTTTTGAATCAGGTAAATTAAAAAGTCGAGTGGTCCTTCGAAATGCTCTAATAGAATTTCAAATGCTGCAGGCGGGATGTATAAATCCTCTGGAATCGTATCTTGCCACTCATCCAATACACGGATGTGTGCAGATTGCTCCACTATTTCATGGATAGGTTGATTCATTGCAGTTATAGGCCACGCGAATTTTCAAAGGCATGCGAGACTCTTTCTTCGATATCTCATCGAAAAGAAAAAGCACATAGATAATGTCGGGTAGTGTAATTCAAATTTGCGCTCAAATAAATTAATTCAGAGATTAAATGACGAAAAACCTGAAAATAATTAAGGTTTATCTTCTGAATGCGGCAGAAGCGGCAGGCCTTGCGCTATCTGCGGCGGAGTCAGTGCTCAGTTCATACCGTCTGCTGGATATGCAAATTCAGGGCCGCTGATTTTGACATCCGCATGTGCAGGCGCAATTTTAAAAAGCAGACATTTGACTGCTGTTGGCAATATTGAAAATATATTTTGGTGAAGTGATTCGCCATTCAGCGGAATAATTAAAAATAAATCATGCTTATGCTGTGAAATTTATAGTGAAAATGTAAAATTTAAGAAGGCGGGGGATAGCTTGTTCAGGCTGAGCCAGAGTAAAAAAAGCCGTTTAAAACAATTTAAATATTTATAAAAAAGAGTTCGTATGAATCTAAAATTTATCGCGGCTGGGGTGCTGGCGGTTGCAGGCTTGTTTTTTGGTACAGAAAAATACTGGGAGCATCAATTTCAAGAACAGGTACGCAGTACGCTCAAGGGCCTGCGGGCGGATCAGGCATTTAAGCAGCACATTCAAAATACGGGCTTTCCAGTGGATGGCGATATTTTAAATCAGTATCCCAATATCATTACTTATATCAAACTGACCGATTTTACCGGTACACAAGCGCCAGCTGAAATACAAAGCTATATCAATCAGCTTGGCTGTATGCAGGTTGAAAAGCTTAGAAATGAAGAACCGGACATGGTGAAGGCATATTTGGCTGTTTATAAGGATGATCAAGTCGCATCGACTTATATGCTGCAAAATAAATACGGCAAGGCGCTCTATCAGCATAAGCAGGTTTTAATGGATTGTCCGAATTTTGCGTCCGTGACCGGTATTCAGGATGATGCGATTCAGCAGGCTCCAGAAAGCGCAGCTGTTTCTGAAGAAACAAAACAGTTAAATGAGCGGCTGGAAAATGGCGGCTGAGCGAATGGTGTTAGGGCGTAAAAAAGCAAACCTCAGTTTGCTGTTTTTTAATGTTTATTGAGAAGGAGATACTATTTTCAGCGCCTCTGCGGAGCGCGTATAGAATCAAACGGCTTTCTATGTATTCTGCATTGCATATTCAATCATGCGCAGGCACTGATCGCGCATGCAGAGGCTGGAATGTTGATTCTGCTGTAAAAGGTCTTGGGCTAAGCTGACCTCTAAAAAATATTCAAATCTTAAATCGCCGCGGATGATGTGGATAAGGCCTTCTGCGGGTTCAAGAACCACTTGGGCCTCAGACTCCGGTGTCCAAGGCTCAACAGCATAAATGGTTTTATTGCGTTTAAAGCGGCTGATGTTCAGCAATACCTGAAATATATCCATATTGAATGCCTTTCCAAGCTATATTTTAAATCTATTCAAAAGCGCTGACATCGCCTATGCCGCGGCGGATGATTTCTGGATATTCGCCTGCTAAATTGATAATGCTGGTTGTGTGCAAAGTGCCTAAGCCGCCGTCAATCAAAACATCAATCTGCTTGCCTAATTGCATTTCAATATCATACGGGTCATCAATCGGTTCGGACTGCCCTGGCAGAATCAGTGTAGATGTCAGCAGCGGTTCGCCCAGCTCTTTCAGTAACATTTGGCAAATCGGGTTGCTTGGAATACGCAGGCCAATAGTTTTCTTTTTAGGATGCATTAAGCGGCGCGGCACCTCGCTGGTCGCGGGTAAAATGAAAGTGGTTACGGCTGGTGTGTTATTTTTCAGCAGGCGGTACATAGCATTGTCAACTTTGGCATAAGTTGCAATGTCGGAAAGATCCGAACAGATAATGGCATACTGATGCTTCGCATCCAGCCTGCGGATCTGAGCAATACGCTCCATGGCATTTTTATTGCCAATCTGGCAGCCAATCGCATAGGCTGCATCGGTTGGGTAGACCACCACATCGCCTGCGCGGATACGTTCTACGGCTTGGCTGATTAAACGCGGCTGAGGATTGTCAGGATGTACTCTTAAGTGAAGCATAGATGTCCTCCAGATCGTGCCTTTGCTTATTATGTGACCGCGTGAATGCAGTATGCAAGTGATAACACGTAGATTTGTGTAATTTAATCAAGCATTTCGCGCTTAAATTCCACTGCTTGAAGCGACTTGCCTTGGCGTGTATGCGCACAAATGCAGTCAATAAAATGTTTTGCGTCACGCGGAAGTTTTGCTTCGCCTTGAAAATAACGCTGCACTTGAGCATAGACATTGTCTTTAAAGCGGCTGCCGTCACCGCCGTCACCCGTCAAGTTGTCTAAAGAAACACGGAATTTGAGGCCAAAGGCTTTAGAAAACATCCACTCAATAGCTTGCGGCTTAATTTCAACTTGCTCAAACAGCGCTTGCTGTTCTGCAGTGCGGCCATCTGGCGCATACCAATAGCCTAGGTCTGGCAGCAGGCGGCGTTTGTCGCCAGCAATGGTCCAATGGCTGATTTCATGCAGGGCGCTGTTAAAAAAACCATGCGCAAACTGAATGCGGGCAGGGCTGTTTTCTGCCGCTGGAAAATACTCGGGTTCAAAGTCGCCGCGGACTAAAACCACATTTAGATGGGAAAACCACATATTAAAGTGTAAGATGAGCCAATCGACCTGCTGATTTTCTGCTGCCGAATCCGCCTGCTGCGAGTGTTGCACTTGCTGCGGTGAGCTGTCAGAATCTATGGTTGAAATTGTGCTAACAAGTGATGAAATACTCACTTCTGTTTGCGGCTGCAACAGATGCATAACGTAAATTACCCAAATGGTCTGTCTAAATAAGAACAAAATTGTATCTTAATCTTTGACAGAGTAATGATGAATTTGTAGAATTGCCGCCTTAATTATGTCAGCAAATACCTTTCCGGCACAGATAGAGCCGTTTAAATGGGCTGAACAGGGCTATACATGGTCAGGAACACTGCCATTGTCCCGTCTTGTTCGTATTGCTCGTGAAGCTGTTGGATCAATTGATGATCAATTGGTTAACATAGACTGTAAGCTATCAATGGATGCTTATCACCGTATTGTATGGCTGGATGGCCATGCTGAAGCAAAAGTTCCAATGGAATGCCAGCGTTGTCTGGAATCTGTTGAAATTGAACTTGTTTCAGATTTTCATCTGGCGCTTGTGGATGATGAGTCACTGATAGAGCGCTTGGATGAGGATGCTGATTTCATCGTTTTAGGTGAGAGTGAAGCAACGGTTAAAGGCAGCTATGATGCGCCTGCGACCGCGGATTTACTTGCACTGATAGAAGATGAATTGTTATTGCTGATGCCTTTTTCACCTAAGCACGACTCGTGTGAACATAAGCATCAGCCTGCCGTTGAAGAGGCTGCCGAAGAAAAGCGGGATAATCCGTTTGATGTTTTGGCGTCTTTAAAGGGTAAACTTAACTAATTTTTGTGTTATACTCACACGTATAAGACAATCGAATTTGTTCTGATCCATTTTTTCGATATTTGTAAGGAGCCATCATGGCCGTTCAGCAAAACCGTAAAAGTCGCTCTCGCCGTGACATGCGCCGTTCACATGACGCTTTAACTGAGAATGCATTAACTGTAGACCAAGCTACTGGCGAGACTCACCGTCGTCACCACGTATCTAAAGATGGTATCTACCGTGGTCGTCAATTATTCGCTAAAGCAACTGCTGAATAATTGAAGATGTATTAAGCGTCAAGCTTAGTAGAAAAAATGGGAGCGAAAGCTCCCTTTTTTTTGCGGTTGATTTTGTTGTATTTGGCAATTACTAAATACAAAATTAAGTGTTAAATTTCTGCACCGAACATAAGCGTATATGAGGGCTTGCTGGTATTTTAATCATTTAGAGATACCATTCGTCTAAATTAAAGGATTTATTTATGTCTGCTAAACAAATCGAGCAAGCGGCTCAAGCAATGAAAACAGTTTTTGTGTTCCCTGGTCAAGGTTCGCAAAAAGCAGGCATGCTCGCTGAACTTGCAGAACAGTTTTCGGCTGTGCAGGAGACATTTGCTGAAGCATCGGCGGCAGCGGGTTTTGATCTGTGGCATATCGCGCAAAGCGGCGAAGGTTTAGATCAAACTGAATTTACACAGCCTGTATTGCTGACAGCAAGTATTGCTTTATGGCGTGTTTGGCTGGAGCTGGGCGGTGTAATGCCAAAATACTTGGCGGGCCACTCATTAGGTGAATACAGCGCATTGGTTGCTGCTGGCGCAATGAGTTTGGGTGATGCGGTGAAGCTGGTGAATCTGCGCGGTAAGCTGATGCAGACTGCTGTGCCTCAAGGCAAGGGTGCTATGGCTGCTATTTTAGGTCTTGAAGATGAGCAGGTTGTAGAACTGTGCGCGAAAGCGAGCACTGCAGGTGAGGGCTCTGTTCAAGCGGCAAACTACAATGCAAAAGGTCAAGTGGTTGTTGCTGGAGATAAGGCGGAAGTTGAAGCGGTTATGGCTGCGGCGAAAGAAAACGGCGGCAAAGCAATTTCTCTTCCAGTGTCTGTGCCTTCACATTGTACGCTGATGAAACCAGCTGCCGAGCAGTTTGCAGAAGCTTTGGAACAAACTGCCATTGAGCTGCCTAGCCTTCCTGTAATACAAAATGTCAACGCAGAAATCGCAGCGGATACGGCAGCATTGCGTCAGGCTTTAACTGAGCAGCTGTACCAATCTGTGCAATGGACGAAGACCATGCAGTTCGTGCAGGATCAGGGCATTCAGTATGTTGTGGAATGCGGTCCAGGCAATGTGCTTGCGAATCTTGCGAAACGTTTGCCAAATATCGAAAAAGCATTCCCGCTTGACTCTAAGAGTCGTATGGAGGATGCCTTAAGCGCCATTTTAGTGGCGGAAGGGAAAATTGCATGACACAAGAACGCAAAGTTGCGCTGGTGACTGGCGCGAGCCGAGGGATTGGCGCAGCCATCGCTCAGCAGCTGATCCAAGACGGTTATTTTGTTGTAGGTACTGCGACATCTGAAGCGGGTGCAGAAAAACTTGCTGCGCTTTATGCTGAAAATGGTGCTGGCAAGGTACTGGATGTGCGCAATGCTGAAGCAATTGAAGCTTTGGTTTCAGAAATTGAGCAAAATTATGGCCCAATTTTAGCCTTAGTCAATAATGCCGGTATTACCAAAGATAACTTGCTGCTGCGCATGTCGGAAGATGACTGGGATGATATTTTAAATATTCATCTGAAAGCGGTATACCGCTTGTCTAAGCGTGTATTAAAAGGCATGACGCGCGCGCGCTTTGGCCGCATTATTAATATCAGTTCTGTCGTTGCGCATTTTGCTAACCCTGGTCAGGCGAACTATTCGGCTGCTAAAGCCGGTATTGAAGCGTTCAGCCGCAGCCTTGCAAAAGAGATGGGCAGCCGTCAAATCACAGTAAACTGTGTGGCGCCGGGCTTTATTGCAACAGAAATGACTGAACAGTTAAGTGAAGAAATTCGTAAGAAAATGAGTGATCAGGTGGCTTTAAACCGTTTAGGTGAGCCGCAAGATATTGCGAATGCTGTAAGTTTCTTGGCTTCAGAAAAAGCAAGTTACATTACTGGCACTGTTTTACATGTAAATGGCGGTTTATACATGAGCTAAGCTCAAGTATAAACTTTCCAAATTTTTTAGATTGAATTAAACTAACGGCATTAAAAACGCCACAAGCAATGAGGAGAATTCCTGTGAGCGATATCGAACAACGCGTTAAGCAAGCAGTTTCAGAACAACTTGGCCTTAAAGTTGAAGAAATTAAAAACGAAGCATCTTTCATGGATGACTTAGGTGCAGACTCTCTAGACCTAGTTGAACTTGTTATGTCTTTCGAAAATGATTTTGACATCACTATTCCTGATGAAGATTCTAATGAAATCACAACTGTTCAATCTGCAATTGACTATGTAACTAAAAAACTTGGTTAATGCGGATGTTCAGCATTGCTGAATTCTAAAAAAACCGTCTGATTTCAGGCGGTTTTTTTTATGCCTGAATGATTGCTGCTGGATACAATTACAATCTTTAACGTTTCTGTCACCAATGGCAGCCTTTTTTCAAGAGACTTTTTCGCTATAACTGTTTGTGCGTTTCAATAATGTATAAAACACATAAAAGCTGGAGAATAAAATGGGTCTTTTTGATTTTGTAAAAGGTATTGGTAAGAAAAATACAGCGCCTGCAGAACCTCAGGCGGCGCCAGCAGCTCCGGCAGAGCCGTCTGCTCAGGAAGTGGCGAATAAACTATTAGGTCATGTGAAAAGCTTAGGGCTTCCAATTACAGGTTTGTCAGTCAGCTATAATGGCGCATCTGATTTAGCAGCTGTTAAGGGGCAGGTGCAGACACAGGCTGACCGTGAAAAAATTGTTTTGGCTTTGGGGAATATTGATCATGTGGCTCAAGTGGATGATCAGCTGACTGTGGTCAGTCCGGAGCCTGAAAGTAAATTTTATACCGTAAAGCCGGGGGATAATTTATCTAAAATTTCGAAAGAATTCTATGGTGATGCAAATCAATATAATAAAATTTTTGAGGCCAACCGTCCTTTGTTGAAAAATGCGGATGATATTTTCCCGGGTCAGGTATTGCGTATTCCTGCTTAATTTTTGCATATCAAAAGCCATTCATATCGAATGGCTTTTTTATTCCTTAGATTCTCAAATGAAGTTCAGCAAGTAATTGTTGCGGGTTGGTGTTTTGGTGTGGAATGGAAAGTGTTTTATAACCATCACCGCGGAACTTGCGGTCAATTTCTAGAAGTATATGTACTTGCTGTGCATCGGTAATAAATGAAACTTCAATTTCATTGATGCCTGACAGCCTTTGTTTGGGTTCGAATTCTATTTCTTGGTAGCAGCCAATACTTGAGCGGAAGTAACCGCCATTCAGCTGTCCGCGCTCTACATTGGTTGATACTATCTGATAACCGCAGTGCTGCATGGCTTGTACAAAGTTTTGCATAGCAGGAAGCGGGAAGGTTTGGGTGTATCGCCGCGATCGGTGTCATCGAGCCCCAGTCTGCGTCTAAATGAGTATGCAGCCAAACACGGGTTGTATTATGCGCGCATTGCAGCTGTGTTGACTGATTTGCTAGAAGCTGAAAAGCGCCGCTGATATGCCATTGTGCAATGCATAGTTCCTGTTTGCGTTCATGGTCGCCAGATTCTGCTTCGGTCATGAGCTGTAAGTAGATGCCGTTAATATTTTTATTGACCGATGCGCCTTGGAAGTGAATTTGCCCTTGCAGGTTTTGACTGGGGTAAAGCTGCGGTGTGCGGAGCAGAGTGTCAGTTTTGATGCCTTGCAGGCCTAGGCTGGATAAGGCTTTATTTAGCATGAAGTTTGAAATATAGATGAGCTAAAGAATGCTGAAATTATACAAAGAGATGAGAGTTAGAGTGCTGTGCTGTTGTTTATTTGAGAATCTAAGGAATAAAAAAGCCCCGAATTTCCGAGGCTTTGATTTGTGTTTTTAGAAGCTTGGCTTCACAACCACTAAAATGACGACAGCAAATAAAATCAAGGTTGGCATCTCATTAAAGAAGCGCCAAAATTGATGCGGTTTGAGGTGTGCATTGCCAATCAGTTTTTTGCGGTAATAGCCGCAAACCAAATGGTAAATCACTAATAAACCGACGAGGCCGACTTTTAGATAGAACCAAAGCGCTTCATGGTAATGGCGTGTTGCGTCGCCCCAATCGACAAGGAAGTGTGCTGTAACTAAGGTTGCAATCATCGCTGGCCACATAATGCCGCGGTACAGCTTGCGTTCCATAACTTCAAAGCGTTGATGGCTGATCGCATCATCACTCATGGCGTGATAAACGAATAAGCGGGGAAGGTAGAAAAGCGCTGCGAACCAGCAGACTACAGCGATGATATGTAATGCTTTGACCCAGAGGAAAGCATCTGAAGGAGCATCCATAATTTACCCTAAATAGGGCGGTGGGTGTGCCAATTGGCGCACTAGCGCCAATTGGCAGACTTTTAGATTAGCCTTCCCATTTTTTGAAAACGAGACAAGCATTTACACCGCCAAAACCGAAACTGTTACTCATCACAGTATTCAATTTTGTGTCACGTTTTTCAAGTACGATATCAAATGGTTTTGCGCCTTCATCCAGTTCAGTCACGTTGATGTTTGGGGCAATGAAGTCATTTTGCATCATCAGTACAGAATAGATGGCTTCTTGTACGCCCGCAGCGCCAAGGCTGTGGCCAGTCATCGATTTAGTCGAGCTAAGTGGCGGCACTTGACCTTCACCGAATGCGCGCTCCATTGCTTTAAGTTCTGTTACATCGCCTGCAGGTGTTGATGTGCCGTGCGTGTTGACATAGTCAATTTTGTCTGCGCCATGCTGTTTAGCTTCTTCTAGCGCCATAAGGATACAGCGGGTAGCGCCTTCACCAGACGGCGCAACCATGTCAGCGCCATCAGAGTTTGCAGCATAGCCAACGACTTCAGCCAAAATGTTTGCGCCGCGCGCTTGAGCATGCTCAAGTGATTCTAGAACAACAAAACCGCCGCCGCCTGCAATCACGAAACCGTCACGGTCAGCTGAGTAAGGGCGTGATGCAGTTTCAGGCGCATCGTTGTATTTAGCGCATAATGCGCCCATTGCATCAAACAGTAAGCTTTGAGACCAGTGATCTTCTTCGCCGCCGCCTGCAAGCATGAGGTCTTGTTTGCCCAATTGAATCAGGTTGTAGGCATAGCCAATTGCATCTGCAGAAGTTGCGCATGCGCTGGTAATTGAGTGAGCAACACCTTGCATTTTAAATGCAACGCCAACGTTGGCAGTAATGGTGTTGGTCATATTGCGCGGCACAAAGAATGGGCCGACTTTACGTGCGCCTTTGGTTTCAAGGAGCTCATTCATTTCAATAACTGACGCTGTAGAGCCGCCGCCTGAACCGCCAGCAATGCCGTAACGCGGGTTGCCGCCAATTTGCTCTGCGGTTAAGCCTGCATGTTCTACAGCAGCTAAAGCTGAGTTGTAGGCATACATTGCGCATACGCCCATGAAGCGTTTTAATTTGCGGTCAATGCCGTCAAAGTCTTGTTCAGCGGCTGCGCTGACATGACTTTTAAAATTGAGTTCAGCATAAGTTGGATTTGCGCGTGTTCCAGAAATTCCGTTTTGTAAAGAATGAGTCACGTCTTCTAGAGTATTGCCAATGCATGAATTAATGCCCATACCGGTGATAACAACACGTTTCATCTGCAGATCCTTTATCGCTTTCGTGTGAGTGTGAATGCGCGGCCATCCGCCATGACGACTGAAGAGCGCAGCATTACTCGAATATTTCAATTGCAGTCATAATAGCAGAAAGAATTTTGTTTGCTTATGGCAAATCCTATGCGTATTTTCAGTGATTTGCCTGCATGTGTAAAACTGAGTCGCTTTAACTAAAAGATACATAATCAGGTTGAGTTAAATACTGACTGCACCTAGTATTTATCAAGAATTGAAAGAACATCAATCATGGGGTAAGGAATGGCGAACTCGAATAATAAGCAATCAAGCAGTTTCTTTTCGAATGCATTTGGAGTGGCTAAAAAGCTCAGCAGTACAGGTATGTCGATGTTGAATCATGCTGCGCCAGACTCGGTTGCGAAGCTGACGCAGCCGCTGCAGTCAAATCAGGTAATTGAAGGGCAGTCACAGCCAGCAAGCATCTTTGCATCAAAAACATATGACAATCCGCAGCAGATGCTGCGTTCACACCTGCCAGATGTATCGCGCCAGCTTTTGGGGCGGCATTACAGCAAAGTCAATAATGCAGTGAATTTTGTATCGCCGCAATTTTCCGACCGTATTTCAGACTACCTTTTTGAACAGCTGAATCAATTCAGCAATAACTTAAGTTCTGTAGATGATGTGCTGGATCAGGCGGGTTTGCGTGATTTAGAAGAGCTGACACAAGACGTAGACCGCTCGAAGCGCTTGAGTCAGGCTTTGACGGAACAAAATAAATGGATTGCGGTTTTGCAGGGCGCAATTACTGGCGCTACTGGCGCAATTGGTTCAAGTATCGATATTCCTGCCTCTTTGGTGATGTCGCTGCGGGTTATTTATCAGGTTGGCCGTTCATATGGTTTTGACTTAAGTAAAGAAAGCGACCAAGACATTGTGCAATATATTTTTAGGCAAATTGATCTGGGGATTATTGCAGAAAAGCAGGCGCTGCTTATGGCTTTAAAGGCGCTGCAAAAGACCATTCAGAACAGTGACATCAGCCAGCTTCAGCAAATGCTGGGGTCAAGCAATGATGCTGAGGCGCTTAAAAAATTCTTATTGGCTGAAGATGGTCAATATAAGTGGCAGTGGCTGAATCAGATACCGAAGGTATCTTTGCTGGATCGCTTAACAAAATTGACACCGCTGGCAAATGTTGGAGTCAGTGCCATATATAGCCGCCGTTTAGTTGACGAAGCAAATGTTAAGGCGCAGCAAGTATTTTCAAGTGCGCGGGCTTATCTGATTCAGCATAAAGACTTGCAGCTGACACCTTTGGCAGCATATGAAAAATCTGTGGAGTTGCTGGCTCAGGCAGCGCCAAAACTGCTGGGTTCTATTCAGCCGCTGGAGCAGCATATGGCTGAGCCAGTGGTGAATCAAACCATAGAACTTGAGGGCAACTGCAATATTAGCCAAGTTAAATTGGTAAAAAAAGCTGATGCAGCGCAGGCCGAAACTGATGCTGAGGCAGCAGAAGAAAAGATTTTTGAGGAATTCACTGCTCTGGCGGAAAAAGAGCTGGCGTCAAGTAAATCTGCGCAGCCGCTGAATAATGCAGATGATGCTGTTTTACAGCAGGATGATAAAACGGTTAGCGCCAAAGCTGCAGTGAAGCGTAAGCCTAAAAAAACACCAAATGCAGACAAAGCTGAATAAGGTGATTTTGCTGTATAAAAGCAGCAAATGCTGAGTTTGAGCGGAAAATCATGATCAGCTGAATCTTGACCATTTATTTATCCTGAATTACAATTGTATGCCCTCAAAAAGCAGTATGTTTTTGGGGCTTTTTATTAACGGGAGAATTGCCAAATGGCAACAACAAATCAGTTGATCCGTAAGGGTCGTACAACTTTAGTTGAAAAATCTAAAGTTCCTGCGTTGAAGGCTTGTCCACAACGTCGTGGTGTTTGTACACGTGTTTACACAACTACACCTAAAAAACCTAACTCAGCAATGCGTAAAGTTTGCCGTGTTCGCTTAACTTCTGGTTTTGAAGTTTCTAGCTACATCGGCGGTGAAGGCCATAACCTGCAAGAGCACAGTGTTGTTCTTATCCGCGGCGGCCGTGTTAAAGACTTACCGGGTGTACGTTACCATACCGTTCGTGGTTCTTTAGACTGTGCTGGCGTGAAAGACCGTAACCAGTCACGTTCTAAATACGGTGCTAAACGTCCTAAGAAATAATTCGTTAAGAATTAAATCTTAAGGTCTAGAACCGCAATCCTTTATCGTCTCGCTTGTCTGATTTCTGCATTTTATTGTGAAAATTCCAAGCGACGTATAGTAAGGCCAGCGAAGGGTGCATGACACTTTGCACTAATGCTGGATAAACCTGAAGTGTCATATTTATTAGGTGTATTAAAATGCCAAGACGTCGCGTAGTTGCTGCCCGTGAAATCCTTCCGGATCCTAAGTTCAGCAGCCAAACAATCGCTAAATTCATGAACCACGTAATGCAAGATGGTAAAAAATCTATTGCTGAAAGTATCGTTTACGGTGCTTTAGACCGCGTTCAAGAAAAATCAAAAGTAGACCCAGTTGAATTTTTTGAAGCTACGCTTGAAAAAGTTCGTCCTATGGTTGAAGTAAAAGCTCGCCGTGTTGGCGGTGCTACATACCAAGTACCTATGGAAGTACGCCCATCCCGTCGTACTGCTCTAGCTATGCGTTGGTTAGTAGACTCTGCTGCTAAGCGTTCTGAAAAAACTATGGCTTTACGTCTTGCTGGCGAGCTGCTTGATGCAGCTGAAGGCAAAGGCGCAGCGATCAAAAAACGTGAAGACGTGCACCGTATGGCTGAAGCCAACAAAGCGTTCTCTCACTACCGTTTCTAAGCAACTAAAACAGGCCTTAGTCAGGAAGGTGATGACGCAGTCATTGTTTTGTCACTCAAGCGCTTTAAGTTACTTAGCAGCTTAAAGCGTCCTGTTTTAAACAACAAAATTTAGGAATGCTAGAAATCATGGCACGTCAAACTCCAATTTCGCGTTACCGTAACATTGGTATCTCTGCGCACATTGACGCAGGTAAAACAACCACTTCTGAACGTATTTTGTTCTACACAGGTGAGTCTCACAAACTAGGTGAAACACACGAAGGTTCAGCAACAACTGACTGGATGGAACAAGAGCAAGAACGTGGTATTACTATTACCTCAGCAGCAGTAACATGCTTCTGGAAAGGTATGGGTAACCAATTCGAACAACACCGTATTAACGTAATTGACACACCGGGACACGTTGACTTCACAATCGAAGTTGAGCGTTCTATGCGTGTTCTTGACGGCGCATGCATGGTTTACTGTGCTGTAGGCGGTGTACAGCCTCAGTCTGAAACTGTATGGCGTCAGGCTAACAAATATAAAGTGCCTCGTATTGCGTTTGTTAACAAAATGGACCGTACTGGCGCGAACTTCTTCCGTGCTGTAGAGCAAGTTAAAACACGTCTTGGCGGTAATCCAGTGCCAATCGTTGTGCCAATCGGCGCTGAAGAAAACTTCCAGGGTGTTGTTGACCTAATCGAAATGAAAGCGATTATCTGGGATGAAGCATCTCAAGGTATGAAGTTCGAATATGGCGACATCCCTGCTGATTTAGTTGAGCTTGCGAACGAATGGCGTACTAACATGATCGAAGCTGCTGCAGAAGCATCAGAAGAGCTCATGGATAAGTACCTAGAAGAAGGCGAGTTGACTAAAGAAGAAATCGTGGCAGGTATTCGTGCGCGCACACTGCTTAACGAAATCCAGCCAATGCTTTGTGGTTCGGCGTTCAAAAACAAAGGTGTTCAACGTATGTTGGATGCTGTTATTGAATTCCTTCCAGCGCCAACAGACGTTGAAGCAATCAAAGGTATCTTAGACGACAAAGACGAAACAGAAGGTTCTCGTGAAGCGTCTGACGATGCGCCGTTCGCGGCACTTGCGTTCAAAATCATGAACGACAAATTCGTTGGTAACTTAACGTTCGTACGTGTTTACTCAGGTGTGCTTAAAGCAGGTAGCCCATGCTACAACCCTGTGAAAATGAAACGTGAACGCGTAGGCCGTATCGTACAGATGCACGCAAATGACCGTCATGACATCGAAGAAATTCGTGCGGGCGACATCGCGGCATGTGTAGGTCTTAAAGATACGACGACTGGTGATACGCTGTGTGACGAAAATGCAGTAATTACACTTGAGCGTATGGAATTCCCAGAGCCAGTAATTGCGCTTGCTGTTGAACCTAAAACTAAAGCTGACCAAGAAAAAATGTCAGTTGCTTTAGGCCGTCTTGCGAAAGAAGATCCATCGTTCCGCGTACGTACTGATGAAGAATCAGGTCAAACAATTATTGCTGGTATGGGTGAACTTCACCTTGACATCATTGTTGACCGTATGAAGCGTGAATTCGGTGTTGAAGCGAACATTGGTAAACCAATGGTTTCTTACCGTGAAACGATCAAAAAGTCAGTTGAACAAGAAGGTAAATTCGTTCGTCAAACTGGTGGTAAAGGTAAATTCGGTCACGTATACGTACGTCTTGAACCAATGCCTGAAGACTCAGAAAAAGACTACGAGTTCGCTGAAGAAGTTGTTGGCGGCGTAGTACCGAAAGAATTCTTCGGTGCCGTTGACAAAGGTATCCAAGAACGTATGAAGAATGGTGTCCTTGCTGGTTATCCAGTTGTTGGCATCAAAGCGACATTGTTTGACGGTTCTTACCATGATGTCGACTCTGATGAATTGTCGTTCAAAATGGCAGGTTCTTACGCATTCCGTGACGGTTTCATGAAAGCAGATCCTATCTTGCTTGAACCGATCATGAAAGTTGAAGTAGAAACTCCAGAAGACTACATGGGCGATATCATGGGTGACTTAAACCGTCGCCGCGGTATGGTTCAAGGTATGGACGATCTTCCTGGCGGTACTAAAGCGATTCGTGCTGAAGTTCCTCTTGCTGAGATGTTTGGTTACGCGACTCAAATGCGTTCTATGTCTCAAGGTCGTGCGACATACTCAATGGAATTTGCTAAATATGCTGAAACTCCGCGTAACGTGGCTGAAGGCATCATTTCTAAGTTCCAGTCTGGCGGTAAAAAAGGTGACGACGAGTAATCTTTCGATTACTATATTGCCTAACTAATTTTATAGTTAAAATCTAATGCTCATGCAGGTTTCCTGCATGAGTAATCTACAAAGGAAGATAAACATGGCTAAGGCTAAGTTTGAACGTAATAAGCCACACGTAAACGTGGGCACAATCGGTCACGTTGACCATGGTAAAACAACTTTAACAGCTGCAATTGCAACTGTTTGTGCAAAAAAATTCGGTGGCGAAGCGCGTGAT
>NZ_RAXV01000109.1 GCF_003611465.1 Acinetobacter tianfuensis | reverse complement strand
TATACACAGCCATTGGGGACGTGGCGAAATTGGTAGACGCACTGGATTTAGGTTCCAGCGCCGCGAGGCGTGAGAGTTCGAGTCTCTCCGTCCCCACCATAATATCTATGAAGATGGATTTTATGGGGCAATAGAGGATTGGTGTAATGGTAGCATGTCGGTCTCCAAAACCGTTGGTCAAGGTTCGAGTCCTTGATTCTCTGCCAACTTAAAGTCTAACCTTAAGGTTAGCAACCCTGATGGGGACGTGGCGAAATTGGTAGACGCACTGGATTTAGGTTCCAGCGCCGCGAGGTGTGAGAGTTCGAGTCTCTCCGTCCCCACCATCAAGTATTAAAGCAAGGCATAGTCCTTGCTTTTTTATTGCCTG
>NZ_RAXV01000108.1 GCF_003611465.1 Acinetobacter tianfuensis | reverse complement strand
TGGTAGTAGCGGTTACGACATTCTTACGGGTGGAACAGGCAATGACCTTCTGTATGGCGGTGATTGGGAGAAAGATCGCTATGTATTCCAATCAGGACATGGGCAGGACATCATTCAAGATTGGGCTTATGAGGATGATTATTATAGTGCGTTTCGGAATGAGGTCGTATTTGAAGGTGCGAACAGTACCACAACGAGTTTTATTCGTTCAGGCAATGATCTTATTATAAAAGCCTATGGCGCTGATGACAGCGTGACATTGGTTGATTATCTTAACCGAGATAATGGGGCTGGCCGCGGTTTCAAACTGATCTTTGATGATCAGCCGATCACACTTCATGATATTGCAGGAATGAGCTTCAGTCAGGATGGCACAGC
>NZ_RAXV01000107.1 GCF_003611465.1 Acinetobacter tianfuensis | reverse complement strand
TCCAACTGCCTGTTGGCGCAACTTCACTGGAGAGATTCAAGCCAATGTTAATCTCTCCAGTGAAGTATCCTAAGTAACATAATATACGTTATGCCGAAATCCGTGAGCCGATCATCATTGTAATTAAAATCATATTTTCTTAACGTTAAATAAGCCAAAGATTAAATTTCATATCAAGATATAAAATTGAACTTTAACTTATTGAACTAAAAATATGGTTTTAATCACAATCACCTATTTAGCCCAAAGATTTAATTCTATTTTTTAATGTATTTTCTTAACGGCAAATTAAGATAAAGATTAAATCTCATATCAAGATATGAAATTGAACTTTAACTTATTTGCCTAAAAATACAGACCAACTTGACTGTTATTTAGCCAATCGTAACCCGCATG
>NZ_RAXV01000106.1 GCF_003611465.1 Acinetobacter tianfuensis | reverse complement strand
TACTCCTTTGGAGACGTTAGCAATGTTAGATCAAAATACTTCAGCTCAATTAAAAACACTTCTTGAACGCCTTGAAGGGCCAATCGAATTAGTGGCAACTTTAAACGGCACAGACAAATCAGACAAAATTAAAGAATTGGTTGAAGAAGTCGCGGCGCTTTCACCGCAAGTGACAGCACGTTTTGACGGCAAAAATAAACGTGCGCCAAGCTTCGGTGTTGCAAAAGCAGGTGAAGAGCCGCGTGTGTTCTTTGCAGGCTTGCCTATGGGCCATGAGTTCACCTCTTTGATTCTTGCCCTGCTGCAAACGTCTGGCTATGCGCCTAAAGTATCTGATGAAGTTTTAGCTTCAATCAAAGGCTTGAGTCTTCAATCTGATTTTGATGTATTTGTTTCTTTAAGCTGCCATAACTGTCCTGACGTTGTTCAAGCATTGAACTTAATCGCAATCTACAA
>NZ_RAXV01000105.1 GCF_003611465.1 Acinetobacter tianfuensis | reverse complement strand
TATTTGCTGTTTCATCTGCGCCTTTGATGTCTGCGACACGCTGCAGATTCATAATATCTACGCCATACTCACGAACGTGCGCTTCCATTTCAGCCACAAACTTTGGACCTTGGGTCTTTTGAATTGACGTATAGTTTTCAATGTCCATGGTATCCATGACCTGACCGCCCATGCGTTCAGCGACAATACCTGTTTTAATGCCTTTACGCGCCGCATAGATGGCAGAGGTATTGCCCGCAGGGCCGCCGCCAATGACTAACACATCAAATACATCTTTGGCATTTAACTTTTCAGCATCTTTGGCATCAGAATCTGTATCTAGTTTCGCAATAATTTCTTCCAAAGTCATACGGCCTTGACCGATATGTTCATTGTCTTGGAATACCATCGGTACAGCCATGATTTTGCGTTCTTCCACTTCGTCTTGGAAGAATGCGCCATCAATCATAGTCGCCGTTGTGCCAGGG
>NZ_RAXV01000104.1 GCF_003611465.1 Acinetobacter tianfuensis | reverse complement strand
CATTTGCTGTTTCATCTGCGCCTTTGATGTCTGCGACACGCTGCAGATTCATAATATCTACGCCATATTCACGAACGTGCGCTTCCATTTCAGCAGCAAACTTAGGACCTTGGGTCTTTTGAATTGACGTATAGTTTTCAATATCCATGGTATCCATGACCTGACCGCCCATGCGTTCAGCGACAATACCTGTTTTAATGCCTTTACGCGCCGCATAGATGGCAGAGGTATTCCCCGCAGGGCCGCCGCCAATGACTAACACATCAAATACATCTTTGGCATTTAACTTTTCAGCATCTTTGGCTGCAGCGTTGGTATCCAATTTCGCAATAATTTCTTCCAAAGTCATACGGCCTTGACCGATATGTTCATTGTCTTGGAATACCATTGGTACAGCCATGATTTTGCGTTCTTCCACTTCGTCTTGGAAGAATGCGCCATCAATCATAGTCGCCGTTGTGCCAGGA
>NZ_RAXV01000103.1 GCF_003611465.1 Acinetobacter tianfuensis | reverse complement strand
TATAAAAAAATGAGGCTATATAGCCTCATTTTCTATTTAAAATATACTATATTGTCAAATAACAAAAGCATCTACTTTAAGCAAATCCTCTAGGCTATTAATAGAGGGTTGATTATTTAGAATTAATAATTTGTTACTTTGGTAATTAGTTCCATTTCCATCTCGATCTAAACTTAAGGTAACGGTAGTACCATTTTTTTCATATAAAATAAATTGGCTTAAATCAGTCATATTAGCATCTCCAACCAATAGATCAGATACATCAATTTTATCACCTTGGCTTAGATTAAAATCTCCCCATGTATCGATTCCATTTCCACCAGTTACATCATTTTCAAAACCTTGAAGAATTTTAAAGATTGCAGTATCAAAATCACTACCACCAATTAAAGTGTCATTGCCTTCTCCGCCATTCAGGATGTCATGTCCATTCCCGCCATCTAAATAGTCATTACCTGTATCACCATTTAGAATGTCGTTGCCATAGCCTCCGTATAGACTATCTTCTCCCGCTCCACCATTGAGTGTGTCATGTGCACTCCAAGCCTTGAGTGTATCTGCTGAG
>NZ_RAXV01000102.1 GCF_003611465.1 Acinetobacter tianfuensis | reverse complement strand
TTGCCTTAGGTGATATTCATCGGATGTACTGAGTTGAACAGATTCCATGTTCTTTCGGTGATAAGTAATTAAATCCATACCTTGAACTTGCAGCCTGCTCTTTAGTTCTTGGCTGGTGTAGCCCCGATCCCCGTAAAGTTTTCCGTTTAGACCGTTAACCAATTGCTCAACTGCTTTTATATCCGCAACATGTCCATTTGATAAAGCAGAGCAGGTAATTTCACCAAATTGATTCATTACAATATGTAATTTACAGCCATAAAACCATCCCATTGAGCTTCTACCGCGTGATGCAATTTGGACCAATGATTTATGGCGATGAATACGTTGATTTTTATACACTGGCAGAGTTGTTGAATCAATCCATAAATATTGTGTACCTTGGCCTTTCATCAGTGCTGCGTGTAAAGCATGTAGAGCTAATTGGTGCATCTTAATCAGATGAATCATCCTTTGATAGCAAGGCAGGTACTTAAATAAATGGCTTTTATCTTCTTTTAACCAAGTAAAAAAGGCTTTGAAATTATTGAAATGAGAGGATTTATACCAAATAGCAATAAAGATAATTTCTGAAAGACTTAGCTGAGCAACTCGGATT
>NZ_RAXV01000101.1 GCF_003611465.1 Acinetobacter tianfuensis | reverse complement strand
ATTACTGACCTGAACGGATAATGTAATCAAATGCAGACAGTGATGCTTTCGCGCCTTCACCAGTGGCAATGATGATTTGTTTGTAAGGCACTGTTGTACAGTCGCCCGCAGCGAATACACCTTTCACATTGGTTTCATTGCGTTCATTAATCACAATCTCACCGCGGTTTGAAAGTTCTACTGCTGTTTCTTTTAAGAAATCCGTGTTTGGCAATAAACCGATTTGTACAAAGATTCCTGCAAGTTCAACGGTGTGCTCTTCATCTGTTGCACGGTCTTTGTATTTCAGCGCGGTCACTTGTGAGCCGTCACCAACGACTTCTGTAGAAAGCGCATTCTTAATCACAGTAGTGTTTGGCAAGCTGTTTAACTTGTCTTGAAGTACTTGGTCAGCACGCAGTTTAGTATCAAATTCAACTAAGGTTACGTGTTCAACAATACCTGCAAGGTCAATGGCTGCTTCTACACCTGAGTTGCCGCCGCCGATCACAGCAACACGTTTGCCTTTAAATAAAGGGCCGTCACAGTGCGGGCAGTATGCAACACCGCGTGTTTTATACTCTTGCTCACCCGGCACATTCATTTCTCTCCAGCGTGCGCCTGTAGACAGGATCACTGTTTTCGATTCAAGTTTTGCACCGTTTTCTAAAGTGACTTCAACTAAAC
>NZ_RAXV01000100.1 GCF_003611465.1 Acinetobacter tianfuensis | reverse complement strand
GCACGCGCCAGCGACAACGCCGAACAAATTCAAGGGGTGGTTACGAAATTTTAAAGTTTACGATTTAACTTAAGTTAAAACAAAAGCGCCTTCGGGTGCTTTTTTATTGCCAAAAAATAAGGGGGATTCATGCAAGAGCATGAAAGTAAATTAGGAATGCTCGCAACGCTAATTATCATCGGTGCAGCAATCGGCTTTGCAAAACTGCTTGTGTCAGATGAAAAAATTACATGGCGTTTAGCAATCGGTCGAACCATTTTGGGTTCTGCAACATCAACAATAGCAGGTGCAGTCGTATTGCAAATTCCAGACATTGATCCGCTCGCATTGATTGCAATTGCGGCAGCACTGGGGATTTTAGGAAGTACATTTATCGAGTCTTGGCTTAAGCGCCAAGCTAGCAACTGGAGCATTAAATGAAATTGATTGATAATTGGAAACAGGCTTGGAAACTCAAGTCAGTACAAGTAGGCGCATTAAGCGCCTTTTTTTATGCCCTGATTTTATTTTCAGAGCAGTTTTTGAATATTTGGAATCTGATTCCTCAGGAGCTTAAAAACAAAATTCCTGAAAATATCGCTGAATGGGTCGGCATGTTGGTTGGTGTAGCCATGGTGCTTGCACGTTTGAAAAAGCAACCTGAATTACACCAACCCCTAGGTTTTGTCGCAGTCACAGCAGGGCATAGCAATTACGATCCGGGTGCAGTCAATGGCAAATACAAAGAAGCCGAATTGGTACGTCAGTTCCGAAATGCTGTAGCT
>NZ_RAXV01000010.1 GCF_003611465.1 Acinetobacter tianfuensis | reverse complement strand
TTGAGATAACCTCTCTTTTTAAAGAGGGGTTAGGGGAGATTAATGAAAAGGGTGTTTGATTTATCTGAATGAAAAGACTGTTAAAAATCATCCTTTTTATACATATGCGACATGCGGTTATGTTTAGTCTTTAAATATTCTTCATTGAAAGGATTCAGGCCAACAGTCAGCGGTACGCGGTCAAGCACATTAATGCCTAAATCAGTCAGCGCCTTAATTTTCAGCGGATTGTTGGTAATTAAGCGCACTTCTTTGATTTGAAGGTGCTCCAGCATAATGCTGCACATATCGTATTTGCGCGCATCCGCAGGCAGGTTCAGCATTAAATTTGCATCCACTGTGTCGTGGCCTTGATCTTGCAGGGCATAAGCGCGGATTTTATTGGTTAAGCCAATGCCGCGGCCTTCTTGGCGCAAATATAGAATAACGCCTTGGCCAGCTTCATTAATCAGCTGCTGAGTGGCTTGCAGCTGCGGGCCGCAGTCACATTTTAAAGAAGCAAAAGCATCACCAGTTAAACATTCAGAGTGAATACGGACCAAAACGGGGCCTTCTGGCGGATTTTCTAAACCTTTTGAAAGTGCAACGTGTTCTTCACCAGTCTTAGGATCTTGAAATACTGAAATCTTAAATTCGCCAAATGCGGTTGGTAATCTTGAAGTAGCAACAAATTCTATAGGCACAGTCAAACCCAGACTTTTAGATTGTAAATTGGTTAAAGTATAGCGTAATGCTTGGACATTGGTAGAATTGCATTGATGATTTTATGCAGAACATTTTCTTTTTTGTAGAAAGCGCACAATAATAGTTGATAAATAGTCAGATTATTCAGGATAATCTCCTACACTCAACAAAACACCCGATTTTGAGTCAGACTCAAAATTGCATCGCTAGAAATATGGCTGATTGAAGGTGATACAATCTGATCTTATGATCGGATATCCATTTGACCTAGCTTAGGATTTGCCAGGCTTTAGAAGGCTTTGCCATATTATGCTGTATACAGAAATACCGTCTCACCGCCCAATTACATCACTGCTGGATCGTATTGATCATCCGCAGCAGCTCCGTTTGCTCGAACGCAATCAGCTTGAGCAGGTGGCGGATGAGTTGCGTCAATTTATTTTATATGCGGTAGGGCAGAGCGGCGGGCACTTCGGCGCGAATCTTGGGGTGATTGAACTCACTGTTGCTCTGCACTACAGCTTTAACACACCGGCAGACCGCTTAATTTGGGATGTCGGCCATCAGGCCTATCCGCATAAAGCATTGACGGGCCGCCGTGAACAGCTGGTGACGATCCGCGCAAAAGATGGCTTGGCAGCTTTCCCTGCACGGGAAGAGTCTGAGTTTGATACCTTTGGTGTAGGCCATTCTTCAACGGCTATTTCTGCGGGTTTAGGCATGGCTTTAGCGCGCCGTTATCAAAAAGATCCTTGTGAAGTTGTTGCAATTATTGGCGACGGCGCAATGACAGCAGGCATGGCTTTTGAAGCGATGAATGATGCGGTGGCTCACAATGCCGATTTAATTGTTGTCTTAAATGATAATGATATGTCGATTTCTCAAAGCACAGGCGGTTTTGCCAAGCATCTGGCGGCCATTTGGGGCAAGGGCGAATCGATTAATATTTCAGATGACGGCGAAGCCTATGTGCAGCCGCATCCTGAATGGACTTATAACTCGCGTTTGCACAGCGCAGCCACTGATGCGGCAGATAACGTATTTAAAGCCATTGGCTTTGACTATTTTGGCCCATTTGACGGTCACAATGTTGAACAGCTGGCGCAAGTTTTTGAAGCGGTTAAAAAACGTAAAGGCCCGCGTTTAGTACATGTTTATACCAAAAAGGGTAAGGGTTTTGCGCCTGCAGAAGCAGATCAGATCAAGTACCACGCGATCAGCAAAATAAATGCAGCGCCTGCAGCATCTGCTGCGCCTAAATACTCAGATGTATTTGGTGAGTGGTTATGTGATGAGGCGGCGCAAGATCAGCGCTTGCTGGCAATCACGCCTGCGATGTGTGAAGGCTCGGGTATGGTGAAGTTTGCTCAAACTTATCCAGAACGTTATTTTGATGTGGCCATCGCAGAGCAGCACGCTGTAACTTTAGCCGCAGGCATGGCTTGTGAAGGCCTGAAGCCGGTTGTTGCCATTTATTCAACATTCTTGCAGCGCGGTTATGACCAGCTCATTCATGATGTTGCTTTGCAAAATCTGGATGTGACTTTTGGCATCGACCGTGCAGGCTTAGTTGGTGAAGATGGCCCAACGCATGCTGGGGCTTATGATTATGCCTATATGCGCACCATTCCAAATATGGTGATCATGGCGCCGAAAGATGAAAATGAATGCCGCCAAATGCTGCACACTGCATATTTATATAAAGGTCCAGCAGCTGTCCGTTACCCTCGCGGCAATGGTTTAGGTGTGGCAATGCAAAGCCAATTGACTGAAATGAATATTGGTGAAGCAGAAGTGCTGGCTGAGCTGAATGCGGAGCAAGGCGAGTTTATTTCGATATTGGCATTTGGCAGCCGTGTACAGCAGGCTTTAGATGCAGCAAAAGCTTTTGCGCAGCAGCATGATATTGCTGTTCGTGTCGTGAATATGCGTTATGTTAAACCTTTGGATGAAGCATTGCTGAGCCAAATTGCAGACAGCACCGCATTATTTGTAACGGTTGAAGAGCATGCGGTCATGGGCGGTGCGGGCAGTGCGGTAAACGAATACTTAGCCAAGGCCGGAATTGTCAAACCCATGCTGAATTTGGGTTTAAGTGATGAGTTCCTGCATCAAGCCTCGCATGCCCAAATGCTTCAGCTGGCTGGACTGGATGCGCAAGGCATTGAAAAATCAGTAACTCATGCGTGGCAGAAAGTAATTCATATAGTGTCATAAACACTGAATTAACTTTAGAAACATTTTTTTCCCTAAAAGCCCATATATTTGCTAAAATATATGGGCTTTTATGCATTATTCTTTATCAGTATCTTCAAATTTGTAGTGGGTGTTCAATGGAACCTATGGTGGTGATGGCTGCGCGTGCGGCTCAATTAGTTGGTCAAGAGCTTTTAAAAGCGCATCAAAATCGTCATAAACTCGATTTGCAAGTTGAAGAAAAAGGCATCGATGGCCCTGTTACGCGTGTAGACCGCTACATCGAACAGCTTGCGATCGAAACGCTTCGTAAAAGCTATAAAAACCACAGCTTCCTTGGTGAAGAGTTTGGCTACCAAGAAGGTAAAGGTCACGATGCAGATTGGTGCTGGGTGATCGATCCGCTTGACGGCACTTTAAACTTTATTAATGGTTTCCCGCATTTCTGCGTATCAATCGCAGTTCAGCATAAAGGTGTAACTCAGCACGGCGTTATTTATGACCCTGTAAAAGATGAGCTGTTCTCTGCAAGCCGCGGCCGCGGTGCAATGCTGAACCAGCGCCGTATCCGTGTAAACGTTAAAGACAATCTAAGCAATACATTTATGGGTGTAGGCCATGCCTTCCGTAAAATCCGTAATGGCGAAGTTGTGTCTTATGCAAAAAATCACTTTGACTCTCTATTGAACGTAACTGAAGCTGGCGCACAATACCGCCGTGCAGGTTCTGCTGCATTAGATTTGGCTTATGTTGCTGCTGGCCGTTTAGATGGCTATTTCGAACTTGGCTTAAAGCCTTGGGACATTGCGGCTGGCGAGTTAATTGTGAAAGAAGCGGGCGGTACAGTTGTTGATGCGCGCGGCGGCTCAGACTCTATGGAGAACGGTCAAGTGATTGCATGCTCTATGAAAATGCTGAAACCGTTAATGCAAGCTGTAGTTCCAGCATGGGGCGAAGCTGCTAAATAATTCATCTCAAATTTGAGTGAAATGACCAAATGTTAAAAAAAGCCTTCAATAGAAGGCTTTTTTTGCAGATAAAAAACGTTGAAAGCCCCAGTTTATAAGCATTTATTATTTTTTTTAGGTGAATCTGAGTAAATTAGATGACTTTTCAAAAGATTCTGCTATAATCCGCCCACGCACTAAATTTCGTTCATTACCTGAACACTTTCTTTTCTATATTGTGTATGCGCGTCCGGTCCAAAGAGAGGACATTATTTCGCGCCCCACCCAATCGCTTAAGCGATTCCTTCAGGTTGCGGCTGTAATCATTTGTGCGTTATACGCATCGTCGTTCTCGGATCGCCGCTGATTCTATATTTTCAGCGATTATTGCTGTGCCGCTTTTTGCCGATGTCCAATAGACCATATATTTAATGGAGCACCCACATTAGGGTGAATATCTCTATGAGCAAAACTTTTGCTGATTTTTCTTTAGACGAGTCGCTACAAAAAGCACTTGAATCTCTTGGTTTTACTAATCCTACTCCAGTTCAGGAACAATCTATTCCTGCAGCTTTAGAAGGTAAAGACCTGCTTGTATCTAGCCAGACTGGTTCTGGTAAAACTGCTGCTTTCTTACTCCCTACGTTAAATGCTTTAGCTGGCCAAGAAACTCTTGTTCCATTTAAAGAGCGCATGAAAGCGGTAACTCAGCCGAATATCCTTGTAATTTCACCTACACGTGAACTTGCGCAGCAAGTATGCCAAGACGCAATTGCATTTGTTCGCCACATGAAAGGCGTGCGTGTTGCTGCGATCATGGGCGGCATGCCATTCGGTAAACAAATCCAGCAATTAAAAGGCGCGCAAGTTGTTGTTGCAACGCCAGGCCGTTTGCTTGACCTTGTTAACCGCCGTCAAATCAAATTAGACAATGTTGATTCTCTAATTGTTGACGAAGCAGACCGCATGCTTGACCTAGGCTTCTCTGAAGACCTGGAAGCGATTAGCGATCTTGCTGCGAACCGTAAGCAAACATTGATGTTCTCTGCAACATTTGCGCCGCGTATCATTACACTTGCAGAACGCATGATGAATGATCCTGAGCGTATTGCAATTGAAACAGGCCACTCTACAAACACAGACATCACTCAGACTTTGCACTGGACTGATGGCTTCGAACACAAGAAAAAACTTCTTACTCACTGGTTGAGCGAAGAAGATCTTGATCAAGCAGTTGTATTTGCTTCTACTCAAGAAGATACAGATATGCTGGCTGAAGAACTTGCAGAAGCAGGCCACTCAGTTGTAGCGCTTCACGGTGCGATGCCGCAAACTGTACGTAACCGCCGTTTACGCAGCATCCGTGAAGGCCGTGCAAAAATCTTAGTTGCAACTGACGTTGCAGCGCGCGGTCTAGACGTACCGACTATTTCTCACGTAATTAACTTCGGTCTTCCAATGAAGAACGAAGACTACGTACACCGTATTGGCCGTACTGGCCGTGCTGGCCGTACTGGTAAAGCGATTACTTTGGCGACTTACCGTGAACGCGGCAAGATCCGTGCGCTAGAAGATTACCTAGATGCTCGTTTAGAAGTATCTGAAATTGAAGGCCTTGAGCCATCTCCACCTCCAGCGCGCGGCAGCCGTGATGGCGGTCGTGGTCGCCGTGATGGCGGTCGTGGCGGTTTTGGCGGTGGTCGTCGTGATGGCGGTCGTCGTTTTGAAGGTGAATCAAACTTCAAACGCCGTGAAGGCGGTTTTGGTGACCGTCCGCAACGTTCTTTCGAAGATCGTCCACGCCGTGAGTTCAATGGTGAAGACCGTCCGCGCCGCGAATTCAACAATGACCGTCCACGCCGTGAATTCAATGGTGAAGACCGTCCGCGCCGCGAATTCAACAATGACCGTCCACGCCGTGAATTTAATGGTGAAGACCGTCCGCGCCGCGAGTTCAACAATGACCGTCCACGTCGTGAATTCAATGGTGAAGACCGTCCGCGCCGTGAATTCAACAATGACCGTCCACGTCGCGAAGGCGGCTTCGGTGATCGTCCTCGTTTTGACAATAATGATGACAACCGCGGTAACCGCGTAGATTACAAGCCGCGCCGTGAAGGTTCTTTCGGTGACCGTCCTAAGCGTGATTTTGGCGACCGTCCAGCGCGCCGTGAAGGTGGCTTTGGCGACCGTCCGCAGCGTTCTTTCGGTGATGACCGTCCAAAACGTTCTTTTGGCGATGACCGTCCAAAACGCACTTTTGGTGAAGACCGTCCACGCCGTGAAGGCGGAGACCGCGGCCGTAAATTCAATGATTAATTGAATTTCGTCTGAAATTGTAAAAACCGGTGCTTGCACCGGTTTTTTATTTGCATATTTCCAGTAAAATGTGTCATAAGTCATATTTTAAATACTAACTGATAAATATGTATAAACTAGAATCTAAATTCATGCATGGTTCATGGTCTGAGGTGCTGATGCCTTATATTGGTTTGCTGCTGCTGCTGAGCAACATCATCTATTATTGCTATAATTATTGGAGCTGATGCTGCAAATATTTGGTGTTTTCTATTTTTATTTATAAAAATTACAAAGTTAAAAGAATAAATTTAAAACACATTACAGTCAGAGGTAACATTCTGCAGCTGAATCCTTTATAGTATGCGTGCTGAAAAAATGCAGGAATAAGCTCAGCTATGAATAATCAAACACCTCTTGGGGCTCAATCACTGATTGAGGTGAAAAACCTGAGCTTTAAACGGGGCGAGCGGGTCATTTACGATAATGTCAGTTTAAACATTCGCCGTGGGCAGATCACTGCCATTATGGGGCCTTCTGGCACAGGGAAAACGACACTGCTGCGCTTAATTGGCGGTCAGCTGGTGCCAGATGCCGGTGAAGTGCTTTTGGATGGCAAAAATATTGGCAAGATGTCACGCCACGAATTATTTGCAGCTCGTGCCCGCATGGGGATGCTGTTTCAGAGCGGCGCGCTGTTTACAGATATGAGCGTATATGAAAATGTCGCTTTTCCAATACGTGCGCACACCAAGCTTCCTGAGCATTTAATTTCAGAACTGGTTTCTTTAAAGCTTGAATCTGTTGGCTTGCGCGGTACAGAACAATTTATGCCTGCAGAGCTGTCAGGCGGGATGAACCGCCGTGTCGCATTGGCGCGTGCGATTGCCTTAGACCCAGAATTGATCATGTACGATGAGCCCTTTGCAGGCCAAGACCCGATTGTGATGGGGGTATTAACGCGCCTGATCCGCTCATTGCGTGAAGCTTTGGATTTAACCACGATTATTGTGTCGCATGACGTTGCTGAAACCCTGTCTATTGCTGATTATATTTATGTGGTTGCAGAAGGAAAAGTACAAGGTGAGGGCACACCTGCAGAACTGCGTGAACATGCATCGCCGTTTGTGCGCCAATTCCTGACGGGTTCTGTGGAAGGGCCGGTAGATTATCAATTCAGCCATCAGCCTTATTTGAATCAAGAGGTTCGTTCATGAATGCAATTGCCGCATTAGGTAGACGCGTTATTGAGCGTGTTCAGGGCATTGGTACAGCATTTATTATGCTGCTGCAAATTTTATGCTCACTGCCGACTTGGCTTGGCGTAAAGCTGTTTACTTATCAGATGTACCGTGTCGGTGTGCTGTCATTATTAATTATTAGTGTTTCTGGCTTATTCATTGGTTCGGTGCTTGGCCTGCAGATGTACAGTATTTTATCCACGTTCGGCAGTGAAGCGATGCTGGGTACAGCTGTTGCGCTGACATTGCTGCGTGAGCTTGCGCCAGTGGTTGCTGCCTTACTGTTTGCTGGCCGCGCCGGTTCTGCTTTGACTGCGGAAATTGGCTTAATGAAAGCCACTGAGCAGCTCTCCAGTATGGAAATGATTGGTGTTGATCCCTTAAAGCGCGTGATTTCACCGCGCTTATGGGCGGGTATTGTCAGTCTGCCGATGCTGTCGGTAATATTCGCAGCCGTTGGGATTATGGGCGGCAAGCTGGTGGGTGTTGATTTTCTGGGGGCAGATGAAGGCTCGTACTGGAGCGGCATTCAAAGCAGCGTACAGTTTTATAAAGATGTGCTGAACGGCACAATTATTAAGAGTTTTGTTTTTGCATTGATCTGTACTTGGATTGCGGTCTATCAGGGCTATGCCTGTGAGCCGACATCTGAAGGTATTGCAACAGCAACAACACGTACAGTGGTGTATTCATCACTTTGTGTTTTAGGTTTTGATTTCGTGTTGACTGCGGTCATGTTTGGAGGTGTTTAATGAAATCACGTGCAAGTGAGCTGGCAGTCGGCGTATTTGTAATCCTGTTTGGGATTGCATTATTTTTTATTGCAATGCGTGTCAGCGGTTTGGTTGGGTCAAATTTAAATGACCAATATCAAATGACCGCGACTTTTGACAATGTAAACGGTTTAAAGCCGCGCGCCAAAGTAACCATGAGCGGTGTGAAAATCGGTCAAGTCGAGAATATTACGCTTGATCCAGTTACCCGTTTGGCAACTGTATCTTTCGCCTTAGACGGCAAGCTGACAACTTTTAATGCAGAACAGCTGAAAGAAGTTGAGAAAAATGCTTTAGAAGAGCTGCGTTACAGTTCTGAGTTTACTGCAGCAGATGCAGCGCAACAAAAAGAAATGGAAAAGCAACTGTTGGCTAACATGAAGTCCATCACCAGTATTGATGAAGATGCTTATATCATGGTTGCAACCAATGGCTTGCTGGGTGAGAAGTATTTGAAAATCGTGCCAGGCGGCGGCTTGAACTATGTGAAGCGCGGTGAAAGTATTGGCAACACACAAGGCACGATGGATCTTGAAGATTTAATCAGTAAATTTATTACTGGCGGCGCAGGTAAATCTGGTGATGGTTCAGCGGCTGAACAGCCTGCCGAAGGTGAAACAGCAGATGAAGAAGTTTCATTTGCTGAGTAATTTAAAGAGGATAACCGTAGTGAATACTTTATTTAAACAGACGCTGACTGCTGGTATTTTATCGACCATGATTGCAGGCGCTGCGTTTGCGGCGCCGGATGAAGCGCCTCCAGCTTTTGTGAAAAAAGTAGCAGATGGGCTAATCATGCGCTTAAAAGCGGATCATGCAAAATTGCAGAATAATCCTGCGGCAGTAAAAGCCATTGTGCGTCAAAACCTAGACCCTTATGTTGATGCGCCAGCTTTTGCCCGCATTGTGATGGGGACATATGCGACCAATCAATACAGCACTGCGGCGCAGCGCGCTAAGTTTGAGGCAAACTTCCGTGAAACGCTGATTGAAAACTATGGTTCGGCATTCGCTAAATTTACCAATCAGACTTATACCATCCGTCCTTATAAAGCGACGGGCAGCAAGAACCCTGTGGTGACTATCGACTTTAATAATAATGGCGAGAAAATTCCAGTGTCTTTCCAGCTGGCTGATAAAGGTTCACAATGGAAAATCCGCAACATTAACGTGTCAGGCATTGATCTGGGCTTACAGTTCCGCAACCAGTTTACAGCGACTGTAAAACGTAATGGCGGCAATTTGGATAAAGCAATCGCAAACTTCAAGCCTGATGCTGAAGCTGCGGTTGAAAAGAAAAAATAAAGCAGGATAGGCATGATTCAGTTCACTGAACAGGAACTGCGGGTTTCTGGGAAAATTGATTACAGCAATGCTGAGCAATTTTATGCAGCAGGCTTAAAAGAAATTCAGCGGCAGCAGCAGTTTCCGCTGACCGTGAATTTATCTGAGCTTGAGCATGGAAGCACTTTGGCGCTGGCAGTATTGGTGCGCTGGCTGCGTCAGACACCCAATGCTCAAGGTCTGCAGTTCAAAGCGGTGCCTGAAAAAATGATGAAGATTATTCAGTCCTGCCATTTGGAGCATGATTTAAAAATCATCTGAAATCGAATGCAATAAAAAAGCGCCTGATGGCGCTTTTTTATTGGGGTAAACTCCTCCCTTTGATAAAGGGAGGCTGGGAGGGATTTTATCAAATCCATTTTTTCCATCTGAAGTAAATGAGCGGGCCAATTAAGAAGGCGATTAAAATAAAACTGACCACCATAAAGCTTGTTGTGCCGTGCGCAAAAGGCAGAACATCGGTGTTCATGCCGTAAATACTGGCAATCAGCATCGGCGGGGCAAGCATGCTTGGCAAAATGGAGAATCGGCGGATCGTGTCATTTTGTTCGGTGTTAATAAAGCCTGATGTGGTATCGAGTAAGAATCGCACTTTTTGGAATAAGAAGGCATCGTGTTCGACCAGTGAGCGCACATCTTCACTCAGCTCGCGGATGTCTGCATCATATATATGGCTGCCCAAGGCGCGCGGACGCGACAAGAAAGTGAGTACACGGCGCAAGTCAATCAGACAAAGCTGCGCTTTTCCCAGCATGTCTTCTAATTGTGCTAAGCGGGTAATCATGTCATCCAGATCTAAAATCATTTCGCGATGACGGTTGTTCAATACTTCTGTGGAATACTTTTCCAAGTCCTTGTGGATATCTTCCAAGATATCCGCAAGTTCATCTAATTTTGCTTCCAGCAGGCCAAGCAGAATCCAAGTGGGTTCTTTATAGTCAATTTCATAGTCATTGCGGCGGGCGCGGGCGCGAAAAGCGCGGAATGCTACGAGCTTTTCGCCGCGCAGGGTAAACAGGCGCTCTTTATGTAAAATAAAGGCAACCGTTTGTACTGTCGCTAGAATGCTGGAACTTTCTTCTGTTTCGGTATCGACCTGAAAGTTTTTATTTTTCGTTAAAAAATATGTGCTGATATGCAAAATGCCGTCATCATCACGGTAGAATCGTGCCGAAGATGAAATATCTTCTAATGATTTTAGCGTAGGCATGTTTTGGCCATAGGCATCTAAAATCCATTGCTGCTCTTCTTGTGAGGGCGCAATCAGATCCAGCCAGACCAACTCAGGATGAAGATCAAAATCGCCATTAATAGTGGCGTCTTCTAAGCTACCGCGCTCTGTGGCGTAAAAGGCTTCAAGCATGCCGTCTTTTTCTCCCTTGCGCAGTAAGTGTGATTGAATGCGTGTATTTTAGACAAGGATTTTAAGAAATACACTGCTCGAATGTTTATTTTATTAAAAAAACACCGCGAAGTTTAGTTTAGCGGTGTGACAGATTAATAACAGGGCGGTAAATGATGAAATCTATAGCAATATTTTGCGGTTCGGCTTTAGGAACAGATCCAATTTTTGCAGAAACGGCGCAAATCGTAGGTCAGCAGCTGGCTGAAAATCGGATCACGCTGGTTTATGGCGGCGGCCGTTCAGGCCTAATGGGTATTGTGGCAGACAGCGCTTTGCAGGCAGGCGGTCAAGTCATTGGCGTGATTCCTAAACAGCTGGTTGACCGTGAACTGGCGCATCCAAATTTAACCGAATTGTATGTTGTGGAAAATATGCATGAGCGTAAGACGAAGATGTCGGAGCTTTCTGATGGGTTTGTCGCTATTCCAGGCGGTGCAGGTACGCTAGAGGAAATTTTTGAGCAATGGACATGGGCGCAGCTGGGCATTCATTTAAAGCCTTGTGCATTTTTAAATGTCGAAGGCTTTTATGATGATTTGCTGAAGTTTATTCATTTCACGGCAGAAAAAGGCTTTACCCAAAGCAGATTTAGCCAAAGCTTAATTTGTTCTGCTAGTTTCTCAGAAATTTTGATTCAACTGCAAAGTTATACAGCGCCGCAGCCGAAATGGGGCATGGCGGCTGATCAGCAGGATTTGGTGAAGTAAAGATGAAAGTGATTACAGTGGCCGCGGGGATTGTGCTGAATGAACAGCAGCAGATGCTGGTGGTGCGTAAGCGTAATACCGCTTGCTTCATGCAAGTAGGCGGTAAACTTGAACCGAATGAGCTGCCAGAGCAGACGATTGTGCGGGAAATTGCTGAAGAAATTGGCTGTCAGGCTGAAATTCTGCATTATTTAGGGCGTTTTGAAACCCAGACTGCGAACGAGCCGGATCATCTGCTGGTGAGCTATGTTTATCATGTGGCGTTGGATCGCATGCCTGAGGTGCAGGCAGAGATTGCAGAAATGCGCTGGGTCGATTTAGATGACCAAGATACACTGCTTGCACCGCTGACGCGTGAAGTGGTGATTCCTTGGATTCAGCAGCAGTCTGCGGCTGTATAAAAGAAGCTTTAGCTTCTGTCGGCAGTTTTAAATCTGAGCAGCTGCCAAGCAAACAGCATGTACTTCTTGGCAGCCCAATTGCTCTAAACAATTTTTTAGAGCGTGAATGGAACTGCCAGTGGTCACGACATCATCCACGATCAGCACTTTGCGGTAACGTAAATTTGACGGCGGCGCCAATTGAAACTGTTGCTGAATATCTTCAATTCGTTCAAAACGGCTGAGCCCTTTTTGTGAGTGCTGTTTTAAGCGTTCCACTGGCTGCCAGATGGGTAGCTGCAAATGTTTTGACAGTGCTTTTGCCAGCAGCAGTGACTGATTGTAGCCGCGTTCGCATAAGCGCTCTGTGGAAATCGGCATTGGTACTATGGCTTGTACTTTAGGGTATTTCAGTGTTTGCAAGATACCTGAAAGTAAAGGTGTGTAATGCAGCTGCTGTTCGTATTTGAACTGGTGAATAATACGGTCGAGCGGATATGCATAGTCACAGGCAGCCAATATCTGCATTTCCTGACGCTGCACGCTTTGTCTCTGCCATGGCAGGTTTTGCCAGCAATCTAGGCAAACATGATGCTGATGCTGTGTATCTGCATGGCAAAGCTGGCAGGGCTGAAAACTGCGGAAAAAGCCCGCTGCCTGCTGCAGCAGTGTTTTAGACATAGGCATATCTCGGCGCTTCCGGCAGCCAGCGTTTCAGCAAGGCTTCTGCATTTTTAGGATGTTCTTTTAATATTTGCTGCGCAGCATAATGCGCTTGATTCAGCAGATGATCATCGCGTTCTAATTTAGCTACACGAAAGCCCATATCGCCTGTTTGCTTGGTGCCAAGCAGTTCACCGGGACCGCGTATTTCTAAATCTTTTTCCGCAATCATAAAGCCGTCATTGGTTTCACGCATGATACGTAAGCGTTCCTGCCCATTTTGCGACAGCGGGTTTTTATACAGCAGGGCACAGAAGCTGGCTTTTGCACCGCGTCCCACGCGCCCCCGCAGCTGATGCAGCTGAGATAAGCCTAGACGCTCTGCATTTTCAATTACCATGATGGATGCATTTGGGACATCCACACCCACTTCAATCACCGTAGTGGCTATCAGCAATTGCAGTTCATTGTCCTTAAACTGCTGCATTACAGCCTGCTTTTCATCGGCTTTCATTTTTCCATGCACCAGTCCGATATTCAGCTCGGGGAAGCGTTCTTTAATTTCGGTAAAGGTGGCTTCAGCAGCTTGCGCATCTAAAGTTTCGGACTGTTCGACCAAGGTGCAGACCCAATAGGCCTGTTTGCCTTCGGCGCAGTTGGTGGCAATGCGCTGCAGCACTTCTTCACGGCGGTCGAGCGGTATCGTCACAGTTTGAATTGGCGTACGGCCGGGCGGCAGTTCATCAATCACTGAGGTGTCTAAATCGCCATAAGCCGACATCGCTAGTGTGCGGGGAATAGGCGTGGCGGTCATCACCAGCTGATGCGGCGTCATGCCATTTAAGCCCTTATTGCGCAGCGCCAAACGCTGATCGACCCCAAAACGGTGCTGCTCATCAATAATCACTAGACCAAGTTTGGCAAAGGCGACATTGTCCTGAAACAGCGCATGGGTGCCGACCACTAAATTTGCGCTGCCATCCAGAATGCTTAGCTCGGCTGCGGCGCGGGCTTTGCCTTTTTGCTTGCCGGAGAGCCAAGACACGGTCAGGCCCAAAGGCTCAAACCATTTTTTAAAATTCAAATAATGCTGTTCAGCCAAAATTTCAGTGGGCGCCATCAGCGCCACCTGCCAGCCTTCTTCTAGGGCATGGCAGGCAGCCACGCCTGCCACCAAGGTTTTGCCCGCGCCGACATCGCCCTGCACTAGGCGCAGCATGGGTTTGTTCTGTTTTAAATCTTTGGCAATTTCTTTGGATACCCGTTTTTGCGCGCCTGTCATTTCAAAGGGCAGGCTGCTAAGCAGAGCTTTGGTGAAGGTCTTACTTGGGCTGAATGAAGGCGCTTCAATCTGCTGTATATAGGCGCGGCGGGTCAACAGGCTGACTTGATGCGCAACCAGTTCTTCAAAAATCAAACGCTGCTGGGCAGGGTGTGAGCCTTGCGTCAGCTGCAGCATATTGGCGTTTACAGGTGGATGATGAATATAGTCCAGCGCTTGTTTCAGCGCATAGCCGTTAGTCAGTTTTTGCGGCAACAGTTCAGGCAGATGATCGCTGTGATTTTCTAAAGCCTGCTTTACATATTCACGCAGTTTAGGCTGAGTCAGTCCATCAGTTGCAGGGTAAATGGCAGTCAGCTGTGTTTGCGGCAGCGGCGTATGTTCAGTGATCAGCTGCAGCTCAGGGTGGTACATCTCCAAGCCGCGTGCGCCGACACGCACTTCGCCAAAGATACGCAGGCGGGCGCCCATTTTCGCGCGGTCGGTAATGCCTTTATAAATGTGATAAAAACGTAAGGTAACTTTGCCTGTATCATCATCCAGCAGCACGGCCATCGATTTGCGTTTTCCTGGCGGAAAGTCGACACTTTTGACAATGCCTTCGAGCAAATAGCTGCGGCCAACGGTCAGCTGATTCATGGGTATAATAGTGCTGCGGTCTTCATAGTCACGCGGCAAATGAAACAGTAAGTCGTCGGTATTGAAAATATTCAGTTTTTCAAGCAATGCGGCAGCAGCGTTTCCTACGCCTTGCAGTTGGTGAACGGCAGCCATTTCCCCTCATGATGTTTTGGACAGATGTTAAGTCTGTGATTAGGTGCTAAATGCATATTTTATTTATAGGTTATGGTAAAACATCTCAGCGCGCTGCAAAACTGTTATTTGAGCAGGGCCACCAAATTACCACAATCAGCCGCAGCCCGAAAACCGATGTGTATGCCAATCATCTGATTCAGGATGTGCGTCAGCTGGATTTAAGCGCTATTGCGCCTGTAGATGCCGTTTATGTGCTGCTTGCGCCCGCACGTAACAGCAGTTTGAGTCCATTGCAGGCTTATCAGCAGACCTATGTGGATACTGTCCAGCCGATTATTCAGGCTTTAAAAAATCATCCGGTTCAAAAAATCATGGTGGTGTCTTCGACGCGGGTCTATGGTGAAAATGCAGGGGAGCGCGTGGATGATGACACCGTGCCAAACCCTATAGATGAACAAGGCAGGCTGCTGCTGCAGATGGAGCAGCTGTATCAAACTGCTTTTCCTGCAGCATGCGTGATTGTCCGTCCGACAGGGATTTATGGCGGATCATCTGCCCGAATGCAGAAGCTGGCAGAGACGACTAAAAGCTGCCTAAATATTCATTGGGCAAACCGCATTCACATTGATGATCTTGCAAGGTTCTTAGTGCACCTGCTTCACGTGGAACATGCAGAAAAATCATATATTTGCAGTAATAATAAGCCAGAACCATTGCATGAGCGGATTTTGGCAATTCAACGCTCATTAAGTTTGCCCGAGCTGGTGCTGGAAAGCGGCAGTGAAACGGGGAAACGGATTTTTGCGGAGCGGATGGTGGCGTGCGGGTTTGTGCTGAAACATGATGGCTGCTAGAAAGATCTTGCAGTACATGAGTTCAGTTGCCATTTTCGCGGCTGCACGATTTTATACTTTATGATGGCGATCATTAACTGATTGAGTACTGTGCAACTCTAAAGTGTAAAAAAGTGACTTTAAAAGCCAATGCTTTAAAGTGAGTATGCTTTTTGAGCGCCTGTTTAATTTAAATATTTGTTGTTATAGCAAATGATAAAACATGTATTTATTTATAAAATTATATTTTTAAGTGATTTTTTGAAAACCGGTTTTTTAAGCGTATTACAAGGAAAGCATCATGAGCCATCGTATTTTTTATTGTTTAAGCGTATTGGGGCTATTGAGCCTCAGTCATTTAAGCCATGCTAATCCAACCAATGGTTATTGCCAATCGGTAGATCCAAGTGTTTGCGGGTGGGGTGGAAATAGTGCTCCTGTGCAGCGGTATTGGTATGCGGCGATTGCTTATGATCCTGATACTCAGATATGGGGGTATGCTTATGCAACAAATCCTGATTTAGCCAAACTAACGGCAACAAAAACATGCAGGGAGATTGAGACAGAAGAACCAAGAAGCTTTTTGGCTAAACGCACATCATGTGGAAAAAAAGTTGCAAGCGCCATTGGGTATACAACGCAGGATGCACCAATAGTAGTGACGAAGGGGGAACTTGAAAATGGCAAAATACAAATGAATTTAAGATATGGCAAAGGCGGCCAGCACAATTTTTGGGGGCAGAGAGCATATTCTGAGCAGAATATTAAAGATGCTGCAATGGATGCCTGTATCAATAAGTATAAATTGTCGAATTGTAAAATTGTTTATGAGAGAAATTTATCTGTGATTGTTAATTAAGCTGTGATTGACAGCATATCCCCTTGGATCTGCTGTTATATGGGTAATAAAAAAAGCGGCTTTAAAATAAGCCGCTTTTCAAAGCAGTCCGGATACATTTATTTCAAGATTATTTTTCTTTATTTCAAATATTTATCTGATTATCATAAAGATAAGTTTTTGAATCATAAGTATTGTGTTTATTGCTGATGATGCAAATTAAGAGGCATAAAAGACTTCATTGCAATACAAAGTATTTGAGTTAACACATACATGATGTCTTTGGCGATAATGTTTAACCGAATGGAGCAATCATGAGCGATGTTTTAAAGAAAATACCGACGCTCACATTCTGGGCTGCCTGTGTGGTCAGTGCTGCCAATATTGTTGCAGCGGTTGCAGGCTTTGGCGCTGCTCTAAAATGGCTGAGTTCTGTTTCCATTAACCCGTTGATCAGTGTAACCGCCGCTGTAGTTATCATGGGTTTTCTGGTGGTCAGCTGGATCAATTCTTTGATGGGCAACCATGCTGGAAAGCTGATTTACCTGATCAATATACTGGTTTCACCTTTCGGTTATCATGCTTTTGGTTTGCCATACTGGCTGGGTCTCAGTTTAGCATTTGCCCCTTACTTTTTGTATTTCGGTGCGGCATATCTAGTTGAGCAAACTGAAATGTTAATAAAAAAATGGAAAAAATAATGCTTACAATTCAGATGATTATTTATTTTATTGTCTGTATAACCTTAAGTTTCTGCGGTATTAAAAAATGGGTGAGGGAATATTAACCTATGAAAATGTTTAAAATTCAGATGGTTATTTGTTTAATGATCGTTATTGTCTGCGCATCTTTAAGTGTCTACAGCTTTAAAAAATGCGGATGGGGAATGTTCGCCTATGAAAATGCTTTTATTGCGGCAATCACAGGGGAATGCGCTCAGCAGCAGAATAAATCAAAAGATTAATGCTGTATGATGTTACTTGCTGGCAGCCCATAGATTATTCATATTTTTGATTCGGTTGTATAGTTTATATGATCATAAAAAGCCCGGCATCTGCTGCTATGCAGATGCCGGGCTTTTATTAAGGATCACAAGAAATTACTTCTTCTTGCGTTTCAGGCGTTTTTTCGCCTGTTCAGCAGCAACCTTATCCAGCGCTTCTTTCAGCTCATCATCACTGAATGTAGTAATGTGCTGCAGCATTTGCAGGGTTGCATCATCCAGTACGAGATTGGCGTATTGAGCAACATTTTGGAAGCTCTCATCAAAAACAATAGAGCCTTCTTCATTTTTGCCGATATAATTTTTTTCTGTCAGTACTTTCATAAAGCTTTGGAACAATGCCTTATCAAAAAATTCTGGCGAGTTAAACTCATACAGTACAGATAAGCGTTGGCCGACCAAATGGCTCAGCTCTTCCACTTGACGTGTTGAAATGTTGCCAGAACCGCGCTGAGTGATCAGTGTCAGTGTCATATAATAACGTTCAAGACTCTGCATTACAGGCGCAGCCAGTACAACCAGCTGATTGTGCTGTTCACTGTTCGGTGCTGGAGAAATCAAGTTCCCTTCAGCATCTTCAGTAATTAGCTTCGCTTGAATCAAGGCTTCTGCATAAGCGCAAATTTGATCTTTCAGCTCGTCATCTTTCCACTTGAGGAAGAGTTCAGCTTTCAAGAATGGATACAGTGTGCGGATCACATTGATTAAATCGCCGCGGCGGATAGAACCGTTATGCTCAACCAGCGCTGCAATCAGAGAAGGCAATACAAAAGCATGCAGAATGTTATTGCGGAAATACGTCAGCAATATTGCTTGATTATCTTCAATGGCAATAATATCGCCCAGCACATGATTTACGCGCTTAATCAGTTTGAGTTTCAGGCCATAGGCAATGATTTCTTTACCTGACAGCGGCGTGACTTGCATGCGTTCATCATACGGCAGAGCTGTCAGCAAGTTGCGGTAAGTGTCCAGCTGCTTGATGCAGATCTCTTCATCCAGCGTATGTTTCGCCGTAGCCAGCAAGATGAGAGACAGCAGCGATACAGGGTTAATCACGACTGCGCGGTTAATGTTTTCTAAAATCGCATGTGCCGAACTGTTGACTGCATCCGACACTTCCTGCGGCATGACGTCATCATTTTTTTCAATTTTGACCTGTTCAGCGCCGTGTTCTTTCAGAACGTCATTTAAGAACACAGGTTCGCCAAAGTTCACATGTACTTTGCCAAAGATACGTTCAATTTTACGTAAGGTTTTTACAATGCCTAAAATCGATTCGCCTTCTTTGGGCTTGCCGTTCATTTCACCGACATAGGTTGCGCCTTCCATTAAGCGTTCATAGCCAATATAGGTTGGCAGGAACACAATTGGTTTTGCGGGGTTGCGCAAATGGCTGTGTACGGTCATTGCCAGCATGCCGGTTTTAGGCGGAAGCAGGCGGCCAGTACGTGAACGGCCGCCTTCAATGAAGTATTCCAGCGGGGTGTTGCGTGACAGAATGCTGTATAGATATTCTTTGAATACTGTGGTGTATAAGCCATTGCCGCGGAAAGTGCGGCGAATGAAGAATGCGCCGCCGCCGCGCAGAATTTGTCCTACAAACGGCATGTTCAGGTTGTCGCCTGCAGCGATATACGGCACCATCAAGCCGCGTTTATAAATGACATAAGACAGCAGCAGATAGTCAATATGGCTGCGGTGACATGGCGTATAGACAATTTCATAGTCCTTTGCCAGTTCACGCACGGTACTGAAGTTATGCACTTCAACACCGTCATACAGCTGTGTCCATAAACGTGTCAAAGCAAGGTCGGCAAAACGAACAGTAGAGTGCGAATAGTCGGAAACGATTTCATTTAAATAGCCAATAGCGCGGTGTTCTGCTTCAACCATACTGATTTTGCTGCGGATACTTTCACGGCGGATTGCATCCTGCACATCGGCAGATTTAATTAAGCCATGCATTACATTGCGGCGGTCAGATAAATCAGGACCAAGCACCACTTCACGCTGACCGTCTAAATAGTCATTCAGGGAGCTGATGATATAGGTTGCAGGGGATAAATTCGGGTGTGTTTCTTTCGCAAAATTCACTAAGTCACGCAAAGATTGCGGCTCATGAAATTCGATATACGTTTGACGGCCATGCAGGCCAATGTTCATCAGCTGCTTCACGCGGCTAGGCGTAGACCACGTGTCTGTAAACAGCAGTTTAAGCCAAGAGTCTTCTTTCTCTGGATCACGGCCCCAAAGCAAAGTGACTGGGATCAGCTCAACATCTAAATCAGGCTGCTGTTCCAGCGCCTCAACCAGACGCAAAAGGCGTGGCGGAAAGGCATGCGGCGGCGGGTTCAGCAGGTTGTTTTCATCGCGGTGCTGCAAGAACAGCACAGATGCTTTTTCCGAGTGATTGCCAAGCGTCAGCGGGTCTAAAGCAGGCTGCAGTTTTAAACGGCGGGTTTCGCTGTCCACAATCAGAGCATTGCTTCGTGAATGTGTTTGCAGCACATAGCAGATGATTTTTTTTGCTGCCGGTTTTTCTTCTGCTGCTGCAGGCGGTTCAGTTGGAACTTCACCAAGAACATGCGGTGTTACCACGAGGTCAAGAAGCTTACTGGAAAGCTTGCGGTACATTTGACCAAAGCCACTCTTGGACATAAATACTCCTATTTCAATGAACCAGCCTGCATAAAATACAGGGGGAATGAATTTTGCATAATTCTATCGAAAAATAGTATGTCATTTTCCGACATATTGCAGGATTTTATCGTTAAAAAACGTATTTTTAGCAGTTACTTCCGAAGAATAATGTGACAAGCCAGTCAGTCAATCTCTAGGGTTTTGCTCTGAATTTATGGCAATATAAGATTATTACCCAGATTTTATTTTACCTGATTTCAGATGATCCCAGTCAAATAGGTTGTTTATGAATGCTTTAACACAAGAATTAGTAGAACTGCTGAGCTTGGAAAAGCTTGAAGAAAACATCTTTCGCGGTCAAAGCCGCAATTTGGTGGGCAAGCGTGTCTTTGGCGGTCAAGTCTTGGGGCAGGCGCTTCGCGCAGCCTCATATACGGCAAACCGTCCTGCGCATTCGCTGCATGCCTATTTCCTGTATGGCGGGGATGTTAACGCACCGATTATTTATGAAGTGGACCGTATTCGTGATGGGCGCAGCTTTGTCAGCCGTCAGGTGCGCGCCATTCAGCATGGCAAGACCATCTTTATGTGCATGGTGTCATTTGCAGATCAGGAAGAAGGCTTAAATTATCAGGTCGCAGAGCCTGAATATCCAGCTGTTGACGAATTGAAATCAGAAGCTGAGCTGAAAAAAATGATGGTTGAGTTTGTGCCTGAAAATGTGCGCGCTTCATTCATGCGTGACCGTCATGTGGAAATTCGCCCGATTGATCCGCAAAATCCGTTTCAGCCGCAGCCAGCTGCGCCATCGTATGCGCACTATATCCGTACGCATGACCGAATTGCCGATAGCGTAGATGATATTTCATTGCATCAGGCAATTGCTGCGTTCTATTCGGATTTCACGCTGATGACTACGGCATTGCGTCCGCATGGTTTGAGTTATTTATCACCTAGCTTGCAATGCGCGAGTATTGACCATGCCATGTATTTCCATAAACCATTCCGTGTAGATGATTGGATGCTGTATGACATGGATGCGACAGTCAGCTCAAATTCACGCGGTTTGAACTTCGGCCGTATGTGGCAGAACGGCGAATTGGTGTGCAGCACGACACAGGAAGGATTGATCCGTTTGCGTGAAATTGAAACACAATAAATAGATTTAAGATTCAACGTCAAAAAGCCGGATCATCTGATTCGGCTTTTTGACGCATTTTTCTCATTTTATAAGGCTGCAGCTGGATTGGGCTGAGAGAGATATCGGTTTTTATTGAGAAGAACTGGCTGATTTGTTCGAGATGAATCAATATTTGAATCTGGAATAGACCTTGTGTTTTACAGGGGAATAGCAGGTTTTTACATAAATAAATATCGAATCTTTCTGCTGTGCATGGCATAGTGCCTTGAAGTATGTCTTGAAAAAAATGACTCAGCTATGAGCTTAAATACCCAGATATTCATTGCGGCAATTCTTGGCGCCGCTTTCGGTTTTATTCTGAATCTTTATCCTGAAAGCAGTTTTTTTAATACCAGCCTCTATGGTTTAGGGCTAATGAGCAGTGTATTTGTCGGTTTGCTGAAAATGCTGCTGATTCCGCTGATCTTCAGCTCTATTGTGGTCGGTGTATCTAACTTGCAGGCAGGCGGGCAGCTGAGCAGAACATGGAAAATCACTTTAGCCTGCTGTGTAACCACAACGACTTTAGCCCTTATTTTAGGCTTGGCTTGCGCACACTTATTTGCAGTCGGCAAAGGTGTGGATATTGCGATGTTTCAAGATGCCATGGCGCAGCACCAGAGTCCAGATACTTTGACGCCGTCATCTTTCTTTACCAATTTTATTCAAAATACGCTGATTAATCCCTTCAAGGCTTTTGCAGAAGGCAATGTGCTGGCTGTGGTGGTTTTTGCTTTGCTCATTGGTGTGGCTTTGGTAAAAGGCGGTGAACAATTCCGCAGTGTGCGTAAACTCAGTCAGCAGTTTTTTGACATCATGATGCTGATGATCGGCTGGGTAATGAAGCTGGCGCCATTGGGGATTTTTGCTTTATTGGCCAAGCTGATTGCAACAGAAGACATTTCAGTGCTGAGCCGTTTAGCTGAATTTGCTGCTGTGGTAACAGGGACAACGATTTTCCATGGCGCAGTGGTGCTGCCGCTGCTGCTGTGGATTTTTGGCAAAATGAACCCGATCACCTTTTTTAAGGGGACGCGGGCAGCCTTGATTACAGCCTTTGCGACCAGTTCCAGCTCTGCAACCATGCCGCTGTCGATGAAATGCGCGCAGGAAAATTTAGGTGTGCGTCCGCAAACTGCAGGTTTTGTCATCCCGCTGGGCACGCAGCTGAATATGGATGGCACGGCATTGTATGAAGCCGCGGCAGCTTTATTTGTTGCCAATTTAATGGGGCTGGATCTGAGCTTGGGACAGCAATTAATTGTCTACGCTACAGCGATGATTGCCTCATTAGGCGCGCCGGGCATTCCGAGTGCGGGCATGGTGACCATGATTATGGTGCTGCAGTCTGTGGGCCTGCCAGCTGAAGCGATTGCGATATTGCTGCCGATTGACCGGCTGCTGGATACGGTGCGCACAGTGGTGAATGTGCAGGGCGATATGATGATCAGTGTCGTGGTGGACCGCCATACGCGTGATTGTGATCTTCCCGCTTCGTCAGAGCCATAACACATCGGTAAATAAAAAAAGCAGGCCAATGGGCCTGCTTTTTTTATTTAAATGGATCTTAAAACTTTTTATGCTGCGACTTTTGGCAGTGCGTGTTTTGCGGCAGGGGATTGATCTAAATAAGCAATCGCATCTTCAGTTTTCGCTTCATGTACAGGGTCATACCATGGCATGAGGTAGCCTAGCTGCTGCGAAACCAGCCATAACGGGTGAGGCATCATTTGGTTGTCTTTTTGCGCAATACGCGCCCATTCACGCCAAATCCAAGGTTTGTACACAGCTGGCTTGATTGAGGCAAAGCGCGGGTCTTGTCCTAAAATATGCGCTGCGCCATCTGTCCATAGGCCAATGACTGCTACAATTACCAATAAGCTTTGATAATAGCGGGAAATGTAGCCGCCGCCTAAATGACGGTATAAATCAAATGCCACAGTACGGTGTTCAATTTCTTCTGCGCCATGCCATTTGACTAAATCCAGCATATTGGGATCTGCGCCTAAGCGTTCCCATTCCTTGTTATAAAGGACATACTTGCCCAGTACGCAGGTCATATGTTCGACGGTTGCAATAATCCCCAGACGGAATAAGTCCCACTGATGCTCAAGTATTTTGGGCACTTCGTATCCCATGGGCTGATCAGCCAATGCTTTGTTGAATAAGAAATCCATGATTTTTAAATTGCGGCTGACATCAATGCTGCGGACTGTTAAATATTCATTATTTGCAGAATTATGCGCCTGTGCATGCATAGCTTCTTGGCGGATAAAGGCGCGTACATCTTCTGCTAATTTTTCATCGGTAATTTTGGGTAAAACTTTGTTGTACAGACGGCAAAACCAAAATTCGCCTGCAGGTAAAATCATATTAATTTCATTAATAAAATAGCTGATAAAAGGCTGATTTGGAATCCAGTCAACGGGGGTATCCTGCCATTCAAATTTTACTTTGCGCGGTTTAATGCTGTAGCTGATCGAAGAGCCTATTTTTGAATTTTTGAGGCGGGAGAGTAATTTCATCTGACTGTCCTTATTTTAATTTTTGTGAAAATATGCACATTTATATAAAGTCAGTATGAAAAAAATATCCTGTATTGTAATTAGCAATACAGGACATTTGGTTGTCATAAAATGATAATTATTGTCAGACAATTTGACCTATCAGCAGTTAAGGCCGCTCTTTCGGCTGTTTGTCTGCAGATTCTTCAGTATTTGATGCCTCATCAGTTTCATGCAGTTCAGCGCTATTCAGCTCTTCGCTGTCAAAATCTGCATCAAAATCATCTGCTTCTGCATCTGGAATGCTTGCCAAATCAAACTCTGCAGCTTGTTCCAGCGTGAAGTTAAGGCGGCCGCCCATGATGCTGGCCAATTCTTCCAAACCTTGCTTATTTAAAGAAGAGAAGGTCTGAATGGAGAACTGAAGCTTCATTTTTTTCAGCTGCGCTTTGACTTCTTGCAGCGCTTTAGAGGCAGGGCCGCGGTTTAATTTATCTGATTTGGTCAGCAGCACATGCACGAACAATTTGCGTGAATATGCCCATTCCAGCATCATGACGTCAAAGTGCTGCAGCGGGTGGCGAATGTCCATGAGCAGAACAAGGCCTTGCAGGCTTTCACGGTGAATCAGGTAATTTTCGAGTTCTTTTTGCCAAACAATTTTCATCGCTTCAGGTACGGCCGCATAGCCATAACCCGGCAAATCGACCAAACGCTGGTCTGGATTGCCCAAGCTGAAAAAGTTGATCATTTGGGTGCGGCCAGGGCGTTTTGATGCGCGGGCCAATTGCTTTTGATTGGTTAAGGCATTAATTGCGCTAGATTTTCCTGCATTTGAGCGGCCGGCAAAAGCGATTTCATAGCCTGTATCTTCAACGCATAAATTCAGCTTTGGCGCGCTCATTAAGAATTCAGCTTTACGCAGCCAGTTTAATGCGCGTACAGAGTATTCAGTAATAGCTGGATCGACTTTTTTTTCGTAGCTGATCTTTTGCTTAGGCGCATGAGCTACCTTACTGTTTCTAGATTTTCCTCTGTGCTGATGCATAACTCGACTTCAATGACTGATTTACAAGCAGCCATTATAAAGGAACTCGTTCGGGCAAGCGAACTTTGATCTGAAAGATGCGCTGATCGAATGGAAAATGGGCGCGGTCACATCATAGATTGATCATTTGAATGGGAGACTGCGTAGTGTATTTTGATGAGGGCGGGGTGCTGAGGACATCTCCTAAGCTGTATTGGTCAAGGCTGTGATAAAACTGCTCCATCGCCTGATCTAAAATGCCTTTTAAACCGCAATTGCTGCGTAACACGCAGGGAGGCGTATTGCATTCCACAATCGGATTTTCACGCTGTAAAATCCGGACAATTTCACCAAGACGAAGCGTGAGTGCCTGAGGGTTAAGGCGAATGCCGCCGCCTTTGCCGCGGGCGGTAATCAGCCAGTCCTGTTTTCCCATAAAATGCACAATTTTCACTAAATGATTTTGCGATACGCACAGATCTTCGGCAATTTCCGCAATTGTATACGGCAGCGCTTTGGGCTGAGCGATATACATCAGAACACGTAAGGCATAATCGGTGAATTTATTCAGCTGCATGATAATACTGTAAGTGTAGGAGAAATAAATAAGGGTTAGTCTAGCATAACTAAACTAACCCTATTTTATTTCAAGCGGACGGGAGAGTTAGTGTTTTACACCGCCTGTGCCGAAAGCTTCACTGTGGATATTGGCCGCAGGAATGCCGCGGGCAATTAAAGCTTTCTGCTGTTCAGCCATAAATGGCATTGGACCGCAGAGGTAGTAATCTGCATTGACTGGCAAGATTGCAGTATCCATGCTGCCTAAGTCTAGACGGCCAGCAATGTCATAATCTTCACCTAATTTGTCACTGGCATGAGGGAACTCATACGCAGTAAAAGTGCTAAGGCGCGGATATTTTGCTTTCAAATCCTGAATGTGTTTATGCATAGCATGCACTTGTTTGCTGCGGCATGCATGGATAAAGGTCACAGGCTGCGGCATGTCTAAAGTGACCAGCTGATTCAGCATTGCAATCATCGGAGTTAAGCCAACGCCGCCGCTGATGAAGACATTGCGTTTATTTGGATCAATGAGATAGAAGTTGCCTGTTGGCGCAGATACTTCAATTTCTGAACCGGTCTCTAAGCCATGCAGCGTATTGGATACCCAGCCTGCAACCAAATCACCTTTTTGGTCTTCACGTTTCACGGAGATGCGTAAATAGTTGGTTTGCGGACTGGTAGACAGCGTATATTGACGCGGCTGTTTTAAACCCAGTTCATCAACCAATACACGTACTGAGATGTACTGGCCTGCTTCATATTTTGGTAAATCGCCGCCATCGGAAGGCTCAAGGTAGAATGAGGTGATTTCATCGCTTTCAACCACTTTTTTCGCAATTTTGAAATTGCGCCAGCCTAACCAGCTGCCTTTAGTTTGCTGATGCTGCTCATAAATCGCTTTTTCAGTGCTGATAAACAAATCTGCTAATTGTCCGTATGCTGCCGCCCAAGCTGCAATTAATGGATCTTCCATTGAAATGCTTAAGACTTCACTGATCGAGTGCAGCAAGTTTTCACCGACAATATTATAGTCCGGCGCTTGAATGTTAAGACTCACATGTTTGTGCGCAATTAATTCTACAACCGGTAAAAGTACAGACGGATCTTCAATATTTTCAGCATAGGCCAATACAGCGCCTGCCAAGGCTTGTGCCTGAGCGCCGCTGCGCTGATGCCCCATGTTAAAGGTTTCTTTAAGGTCAGGATTATTGCCCAACATGCGGTTATAGAAGTAACCCGTCAGCGCGACACCATTTTCACGTAGAACAGGAACAGTCGCTTTTACTAGGTCAATTTGCTGCGGAGTCATAGCTGATCTCTCATGGCTGTTATTTATAAGATGTATTTAAAATACATGTTTAAAAATATATTTGCAATACATGTTTTAGCAAAAACCATAAAAAAATTATGGAATATAAAAATATTCCATAATTTTGTACTTTTTGATTGGGCTTTTAGATTATTTTTTGCCGAAGAGAGAACCTAAGAGTCCACGGACAATTTTCTGTCCAGTTGAACCGCCAAGGCTGCGTGCGGCACTCTTGGCAAAGGTGCCAACGGTATCCTGAATCAGCTTTTCACGCTGTTTGGCTGCACGTTCAGCTTCTTTTTGCTGTTCGCGGACAATGCGCTCTTGTTCACGTGCCTGCTGTTTTTCTAAAGCTGCTTGGTCTTTGGCGTGCTGTTTGGCTCGGGCTTCCTGTTCTTTGGCTTGAGCTTTATCTTGTTCAGCTTGAGCGGCCTGCTGGTTACGGTCTGTCACTTTTTGCTGCAGCATTTCAAAAGCGCTCTCGCGGTCTGCTGCCTGATCATAAATGCCAGCAACAATACTTTGCGCCATGAGGGTTTTACGTTCATCTAAACTGATAGGCTCAAATGCTGAGTGCGGCGGCATAATCCAGCCGCGTTCGACCATTTGCGGTGTACCTTGCTCATCGAGGCAGCTGATAAGCGCCTCTCCGACACCCAGTTCGGTAATCGCTTGATCGACTTTAAATTCAGGGTTGGCGCGGAAAGTATCGGCTGCAGTTTTTACTGCTTTTTGATCTTTTGGAGTAAAGGCGCGTAGTGCGTGTTGTACGCGGTTACCCAGTTGTCCCAAAACACTTTCAGGTAAATCGAGTGGGTTTTGTGTGACAAAATAAATCCCGACGCCTTTAGAGCGGATCAAGCGCACCACCTGTTCAATTTTTTCCTGTAGTGCAGGACTGGCATTATCAAACAGCAAATGTGCTTCATCAAAGAAGAAAACCATTTTTGGCTTATCCATATCGCCAACTTCTGGTAGGCGTTCAAATAACTCAGAGAGCATCCACAGTAAGAACGTTGCATACAGTTTTGGCGTGTTCATCAGCTTGTCGGCAGCCAGTAAATTGATGTTGCCACGACCTTCGGCATCGGTTTGAATGAAATCCATAATATCTAAGGCGGGTTCGCCAAAAAACTTGTCTCCGCCCTGATCAGCCAGCGCCAGTAGATTGCGCTGAATTGCCCCTAAACTTGCGGGTGAAAGATTGCCATACTCGGTTTTAAATTCGGCTGCATGTTCGCTGACATGGCTGATTAACGCTTTGAGATCTTTAAAGTCGAGTAGCAATAAACCTTGGTCATCAGCAATACGGAAGATGGCAGATAACACACCTTCTTGTGTGTCATTCAGTTTGAGCATACGGGCAAGTAATAGTGGACCAATTTCAGAAATCGTAGTGCGAATCGGGTGACCTTGTTCACCAAATAAATCCCAAAACACCACGGGAGACGCGGCAAAAGGTACGGCAGCAATATTTAAACTTTGTATGCGCGCATCAAATTTAGCATTGCTTGCGCCAGCTTTGGCTAGGCTAGAAACATCCCCTTTGGCGTCGGCTAAAAATACTGGCACACCAATGCGTGAAAAGCTTTCTGCTAAAACTTTTAAGGTCACGGTTTTACCCGTGCCTGTCGCGCCAGCTATTAAGCCATGACGGTTGGCAAATTGAGAATGTAAAACCACGTCTTGTGTGGTGTCTTGGGTTTTCTTCGCAATAACAATTGGTGTGCCCATGGCTTGTCCTGTAATTATTCGAGTTGCTGTTTTTTCATTTGTTGTAACGCATTTTCTATATCTTGAATTAAATCCTGAGCATGTTCCAGTCCTATGCAGAAACGGACCAGCAAACCTTGTTGTAAATGTGTATGTTCAAGCACCCGCATATCTTTTAAGTTATATAGCATCACGAGACTGACAGGGCCGCCCCAGCTAAAGCCCAGTTTAAATAGCGTCAGAGCATCACAGAAATTGCGGATATCCTGCAGCGTATATTCAGGCTTAAAAATAACGCTGACTAAGCCTGCGCTATGGCCTTCGGTGCAAATTTCTTTCCAATACCGATGACCTGCAGAGTCTGCATTGGCTGGATGTAAAACTTGTACGAAATCAGGCTGCAACTTTAGCCAGTCCAGCAGCTGCAGCGCGCTTTTAGACTGATGCTCATAACGCAGCTGCATAGAAGGCAGGCTGCGCTGTATTTGAGCTGTATCATCCCCCGAAATTGAAATGCCTTGAATGGCATGCATGCGGAACAACTGATGATGCAGTTTTTGATCACGCGTCACGACAGAACCCATTAAAATGTCGCCGCCGCCGCTTGGATATTTGGTCAGCGCATGTACGGTCATGTCGACACTTAAATGTTCAGCGCCAAAGTCAAAGGCATTAAATGCCAGTCCCGCCCCCCAAGTATTATCCAGTGCTGTCAGTATATTGTGCGCTTGGGCTTTTTTGACCAGCGCAGTTAAATCCGGGAATTCTAAAGTAACGGAGCCTGCTGCTTCCAGCCAGATCAGTTTCGCTTTTTCAGAGGGAATAAAAGTAGCAGCATCAATTGGGCTGTAAACTTTGACTTGAATGCCATAGCGTGTTTCTAAATTGCGCAAATGCTCCATGTTTGGACCGTAAATATTATCTGCAACCCAAACTTCATCACCATGGCTTAAAAAGCATGAATTTACCAAATTGATAGCAGACAGTCCGCTAGGGGCAAGCAAGGCATATTGGCCGCCTTCAATCTGCGCGATGCTGTCGCCTAAAGTAAATGTAGTCGGCGTGCCGTGAGTGCCATAGCTGTAGTCATACTCATCTGTCCAATGGCGATTAAATAGGGCATCGGTATGTTTAAAAATGATTGTAGATGCACGAAATAGGGGAGGCTGAACCGTTTCTATATATTGCGGCGCTTTTCGTGGTGCATGAATGAGTTGGGTTTGCGTATTTCGTTTCACGGTTAAGCTCTAAAATAGGGTCAAATATTGAATTGAGATTAAGGGATTAGGGAAAAATACACCACAATGTGTGCAAATTGTTTACTGGAAGTACTCTAGGGCAGAAGTTGGCTTCATTTTTGCAAAAACACGCTATATAAAGAAACAACAATAGGAGCGCGCATGAAGCCGCAGTTGAAAGTACATTATTTTCAGCATATTGCTGGAGAAGGTTTTGGAAGCTGTTACGACTATTTAAAAAGCCTTGATGCGAAGGTATCGGCAACAGAGTTTTTTGCGCTGCCTGTAGACCGGCCTTTGGATATAGATGCTTTGCCGCATGTTGATGAAGTGGATCTGCTGATTATTATGGGCGGTGAGATGAGCGTAAATGATGAGGCGAACTACCCTTGGCTGAAAATTGAAAAACGCTGGATACGCCGTTACTTGGCTATGGGGAAACCAGTGATTGGCATCTGTCTTGGCGGACAGCTGGTCGCAAATGCGCTTGGCGCTGCAGTCAGCCGAAGCCCATTTCAAGAGCGCGGCTGGCATAATGTGCGGAAATTGAATCATGTGCCTGAGGGGAGTTTTGATTTTCCTGCGGAGTTTCAGGTTATGCAGTGGCATAGCGAAACTTTTGATATTCCGAAAGGCGCTGTGCATTTAGCGGAAAATCAGGTTTGCCGCAATCAAATGTATCAAATTGGCAATCATGTCCTATGCTTTCAATTTCATCCTGAAATTACACAGGATGCTTTAAAGCTGTTTTTAGCAAATGATGAAGATGCTGCAATATTCTCAGGTCAATATGTACAGCCTCAATCCGTTTTAAAATGCTCCAGTAAGGATAAATTTATTGAAGGAAATCAATTGCTAAATCAGGCCATAGCCTATGTTTTGCAAAGATCGGCATAAGGCTGGCGTTGAAAGCGGCTTGTATGCGAAATATATAGAAAAACACAATAAAAAGGCATTTTAGATTTGCTTATGCATTAAACAGTAGCTATAATGAGCGACCCTTTAATGAAAGGGGGTTGGCTGCGAGTAAAGCAGTTAACATCGTGACAGTCGCGGCATCGATCGTGACCTTAGTGATAACTCACTGCTCTTGACACTTGCCTTTATTAGTGGGGTGAGATGCGTCAAGAGTGATTCTTTATATTTTTGGCTTGGAGTTTACTGGTATGTCTAACCAGAGAATTCGTATCCGTCTTAAGTCTTTTGATCACCGTTTAATTGATCAATCTTCTCAAGAAATCGTAGAAACAGCAAAACGTACTGGCGCGCAAGTTTGCGGTCCAATTCCAATGCCTACACGCATTGAACGTTTTAACGTTTTAACATCACCGCACGTAAACAAAGATGCTCGTGACCAATACGAGATCCGTACTTACAAACGTTTGATCGACATCGTTCAGCCTACAGACAAAACTGTAGATGCATTGATGAAGTTGGATCTTGCAGCTGGTGTTGATGTTCAGATCGCATTGGGTTAAGGCTTTAGGTTAATTAACGAATTATAAAAGTTAATTAAGCCGCTTTTTTAGAGGTTAATGCACATGGCTATTGGTTTAGTCGGTCGCAAGTGCGGTATGACACGTATCTTTACAGATGCTGGTGTTTCTGTACCTGTTACAGTGATTGAGGTTGATCCTAACCGCATCACTCAAATCAAAACGCTTGAAACTGATGGTTATCAAGCAATTCAAATCACTACTGGTGAACGTCGCGAATCTCGCGTAACTAACGCTCAGAAAGGCCACTTCGCGAAAGCGGGTGTTGCTGCTGGCCGTCTAGTTCAAGAATTCCGCGCTACAGAAGCTGATCTTGAAGGTCGTGAAGTTGGCGCTACGCTAACTGTTGACATGTTCACAGTTGGTCAAATCGTTGACGTAACTGGTACGTCTAAAGGTAAGGGTTTCCAAGGCGGTGTTAAGCGCTGGAACTTCCGTACTCAAGACGCTACTCACGGTAACTCTGTATCTCACCGTGTTTTAGGTTCTACAGGTCAAAACCAGACTCCTGGTCGCGTATTCAAAGGCAAAAAAATGGCTGGCCATTTAGGTGCTGAACGCGTAACTACACAGGGTCTTGAAATCGTTGCTATCGACACAGAACGTTCAGTTCTAGTTGTTAAAGGCGCGGTTCCTGGTGCTACTGGTGGCGACGTAACTGTTCGTCCTACTATCAAGGCCTGAGGGGAAATAACGTGAATTTAAATACTGTTTCCGGCTCTGCTGTTGAATTGTCTGAAGTTGCGTTTGGTCGTGACTTTAACGAAGCTCTTGTTCACCAAGTTGTTACAGCTTATTTAGCTGGCGGCCGTCAAGGTTCAAAAGCTCAAAAATCACGCGCAGACGTTGCTGGCGGCGGCAAAAAGCCATTCCGTCAAAAAGGTACTGGCCGCGCTCGTGCTGGTTCTATTCGTAGCCCAATCTGGGTTGGCGGCGGTAAAACTTTTGCTGCTCGTCCACAAGACTGGTCTCAAAAAGTGAACCGCAAAATGTACCGCGGTGCAATGCAATGTATCCTGGCTGAACTTGTTCGCCAAGACCGTCTTGTATTGGTTGAAGAGTTTGCTGTAGCTGCTCCAAAAACTAAAGACTTGCTTGCTAAGCTTAACGACTTAAACGCAACTCGTGCGTTGATCGTTACAGATGCTGTTGATGAAAACTTGTATCTTGCTGCTCGCAACCTTCCGCACGTAGATGTGGTTGATGCTGCTGCAATCGATCCTGTTAGCTTGATCGCGTTTGATAAAGTTGTTATGTCTGTAGCTGCTGCTAAGAAAATTGAGGTAGAACTCGGATGAACAACGAACGTTTATATCAAGTCCTCAAAGGACCTGTTTTCTCAGAAAAAGCACAAGTTTTAGGCGAAACTGCTGGTGTTCAAGTGTTCAAAGTTGCACTAGATGCAAACAAACTTGAAATCAAAAAAGCTGTTGAGCAACTGTTTGGTGTTCAAGTTGTTAAAGTTAACACTACGATCACTAAAGGTAAAACAAAACGCTTTGGTAAAACATTAGGACGCCGTTCTGATGTTAAAAAAGCATACGTCACCCTGAAAGCTGGCCAAGATGTTGAAATGGCTGACTTGGGCGATACCGCTGAAAACGCAGCGGAATAAGGACGAAAATTATGCCGATTCAAAAATGTAAGCCAACGTCTCCAGGACGTCGCTTTGTAGAGAAAGTGGTTCATGATCACCTTCACAAAGGCGCTCCATACGCTCCGTTGGTTGAAGCTAAAAAACGTACTGGCGGCCGTAACAACAATGGTCACATTACTACACGTCACGTTGGTGGCGGTCATAAGCAGCACTACCGTCTAGTTGACTTCAAACGCAACAAAGATGGCATTCCTGCAACTGTAGAACGTATTGAATACGATCCTAACCGTACTTCTCATATTGCACTTGTGCTTTATGCAGACGGTGAGCGTCGCTATATCATTGCTCCTAAAGGCCTTCGCGCTGGCGATAAAGTACAATCTGGTAACGATGCTCCAATCCGTCCAGGTAACTGCTTGCCGCTTCGCAATATGCCAATCGGTTCTACTCTTCACAACATCGAATTGAAAATCGGTAAAGGCGCTCAATTAGTGCGTTCTGCTGGTACTTCAGCTCAGTTGTTGGGTCGTGACGGTTCTTACGCAATCATTCGTCTACGTTCAGGCGAAATGCGTAAAGTACACGTTGAATGCCGCGCTGTGTTAGGTGAAGTATCTAACTCAGAAAGCAACCTTCGTTCACTTGGTAAAGCTGGTGCTGCTCGCTGGCGCGGCGTTCGTCCTACTGTTCGCGGTATGGCGATGAACCCGGTAGATCACCCGCACGGTGGTGGTGAAGGTCGTAACAAAGGTATTCAACCTGTAAGCCCATGGGGTCAAAAAGCTAAAGGGTACAAAACACGTACCAATAAGCGTACGACTAAGATGATCATTCGCGACCGTCGCGTTAAGTAACAAGTAAAGGAATCTGACAATGCCTCGTTCTCTGAAAAAAGGCCCATTCGTCGATGCGCACTTGTTCGCTAAGGTTGAAGCGGCTATCGCGGCTAATAACCGTAAGCCGATCAAAACTTGGTCGCGTCGTTCGATGATCTTACCGGATTTTGTTGGTCTAACAATTTCTGTACACAATGGCCGTAACCATGTTCCAGTAATCGTATCTGAACATATGGTTGGTCATAAATTAGGTGAATTCGCGCCAACTCGTACCTATCGTGGTCACGGTGTTGACAAGAAGTCTAAACGTTAATAGGTGCTATGATGGAAGTAACTGCTAAATTACGCGGTGCCGCTATCTCGGCACAAAAAGTTCGTTTGGTTGCAGACCTTATCCGCGGCAAATCTGTTGCGCATGCGCTTAACATTTTAACTTTCAGCAACAAAAAAGCTGCAGTTATTGTTAAGAAAGCATTAGAGTCTGCGATTGCAAACGCTGAACACAATAACAGTTTAGATGTGGACGATCTTAAAGTTTCTACGATCTACGTTGATGAAGGCACTAGCCTTAAGCGTATTTTGCCGCGTGCTAAAGGCCGTGCAGATCGTATTACTAAGCGTACTTGTCACATCACCGTTAAGGTAGGGGTTTGATATGGGTCAGAAGGTTCATCCAATCGGTATCCGCCTAGGTGTTGTGAAACGTCATAACGCTAACTGGTATGCGAATCCGAAACAATACGCTGAATACTTGCTTAAAGATTTGCAAGTTCGCGAGTTTTTAACTAAAAAACTTAAGAACGCAATGATCAGCAATATTCTTATCGAACGTCCTACAGGCGCTGCTAAAATTACAATTAGCACTGCTCGTCCTGGTATCGTTATCGGTAAAAAAGGCGAAGACATTGAGAAACTACAACGCGAATTAACAGCCATTATGGGTGTTCCTGCGCAAGTAAGCATCAACGAAATTGATCGCCCAGACTTAGACGCTCGCCTAGTTGCTGAAGCTATTGCTTCTCAATTAGAAAAACGCGTTATGTTCCGCCGCGCTATGAAGCGTGCGGTACAGAACTCTATGCGTGCTGGCGCTAAAGGTATCAAAGTTGAGGTTTCAGGCCGTCTAGGCGGTGCAGAAATCGCGCGTACTGAATGGTACCGTGAAGGCCGTGTGCCTTTGCATACTCTTCGTGCAGACATCGACTATGCTACTATGCGTGCTGAAACTACTTACGGTACGATCGGCGTTAAAGTATGGATCTTCCGCGGTGAGATCTTGGGCGGCATGAAACAAGTCATGAACCCAGCTCCAGCTGAAGAACGTCCAGCTAAACGTGGCCGTGGTCGTGGTGAAGGTCAAGAGCGTCGTGGTCGTCGCAATGATCGTTCTGCTGAAAAAGGAGAATAATCCATGTTGCAACCAAAACGTACTAAATTCCGTAAAGTGCAAAAAGGCCGTAACACTGGTCTTGCGCACCGTGGCAGCAAAGTATCTTTCGGTACAATCGCTCTTAAATCAGTTGAACGCGGTCGCATGACAGCGCGTCAAATTGAAGCAGCGCGTCGTACAATCAGCCGTCGTATTAAGCGTGGTGGTAAGATCTTTATCCGTGTTTTCCCGGACAAGCCAATTACTGAAAAACCATTAGAAGTTCGTATGGGTAAAGGTAAAGGTTCTGTGGAATACTGGGTTTGCGAAATCAAACCAGGTAAAGTCTTGTACGAAATTGATGGTGTTAACGAAGAATTGGCTACAGAAGCATTTAAGCTTGCTGCTGCTAAACTTCCGTTCAAAACCGCTATCGTTACTCGGACGGTGATGTAATGAAAACTAAAGATCTACGTGAAAAGTCGGTAGAAGAGTTGACAGCTTTGCTTGATGAGCAACAGCTAAACCAATTCCGTCTTCGTATGGCAAAAGCAACTGGTCAATTGGGTAAATCGCATGAAGTTGCGCTTACTCGCAAGACTATTGCTCGTATCAAGACCCTCCTTACCGAAAAACAGGGGAACGGACAATGAGTGAGCAAACAGTTCGCACGTTAACAGGCAAAGTAGTAAGCGACAAGATGGATAAGTCTATCGTTGTTCTTATTGAGCGCCGCGTTCAACACCCGTTGTATGGCAAATTAATCCGCCGTTCAACAAAATTACATGCTCATGATGAAAACAACACAGCTAAACTTGGCGATGTTGTAACAATCAAAGAATGCCGCCCAATGTCTAAAACTAAGTCTTGGACTTTAGTTTCAGTTATTGAAGCTGCAGCTGAGTAATTAACGTTCTTGTTGCATCATCGGTCAATTTCGAGTACTCTTTGAGCCTTTCGAAATTGCGACCGGTGATGCTCGGTTTTGGAGTAGGGCTATGATTCAGACCGAAACTATGCTCGACGTAGCAGACAACAGTGGTGCACGCCGCGTACAATGTATTAAAGTACTAGGTGGCTCACATCGTCGTTATGCTTCTGTTGGCGACATTATTAAAGTTACTGTAAAAGAAGCTATTCCTCGCGCACGTGTTAAAAAAGGTGACGTGATGAATGCTGTTGTTGTACGTACAAAATTCGGCATCCGCCGTCCAGATGGCTCTGTTATCCGTTTTGATGACAATGCAGCTGTTATTTTGAACAACAACAAGGCACCGATTGCAACTCGTATCTTTGGACCAGTGACTCGTGAACTTCGTACTGAACAGTTCATGAAAATTATTTCACTGGCTCCTGAAGTTCTATAAGAGGCAATCATGGCTAAGATTCAAAAAGGCGACCAAGTAATTGTGATCGCAGGTAAAGAAAAAGGCAAACAGGGCACAATCCTGTCTGTTTCTAATGACCGTGTTATGGTTGAAGGCCTTAACTTGGTTAAGAAGCATCAAAAGCCGAACCGTGCAACTGGTGCTGAAGGCGCTGTAGTTACACAGGAAGCTTCGCTTCACATCTCTAACGTGGCAATTTTTAATGCTACAACCCAAAAGGCTGACCGTGTTGGTTACCAAGTGATTGACGGCGTGAAAACTCGCGTATTCAAATCAAATGGTGAATCAGTGGCGGTAGCGAAGTAATAGGTTGAGAAGGCAATGGCCAGACTTAAAACGCGTTACAACGACGAACTTAAAGCTCAGTTACAAGAGACTTTAGCCGTTAAAAATGTGATGGATATTCCTCGCATTACTAAAATCACGATCAACATGGGTGTTGGCGCAGCTGCTGCTGACAAAAAACTCCTTGATGGTGCTCTTGCTGATATGCAAGCGATTGCTGGTCAAAAACCAGTTCTTACGTTAGCTCGTAAATCTATCGCTGGTTTCAAAATCCGTGATGGTTGGCCAATCGGCTGTAAAGTTACTTTACGCGGCGAACGCATGTACGAATTCTTAGACCGTCTGATCTCGATTGCGATCCCTCGTATCCGTGACTTCCGTGGTTTCTCTGCGAAATCATTTGACGGCCGCGGCAACTACTCAATGGGTCTTAAGGAACAAATCATGTTCCCTGAAATCGATTTTGATAAGATTGACCGTATTCGTGGTATGGATATTACCATTACTACGACTGCCCGCACTGATGACGAAGGCCGTGCGCTTATGCGTGCATTCGGCTTCCCGTTCAAATAAGAGGTCGATATGGCTAAGAAAAGTATGATTAATCGCGAATTGAAACGCGAAGCTACTGTTGCTAAATACGCTGCAAAACGTGCTGAATTAAAAGCAATTATTGCAAACGTAAATGCTAGCGACGAAGAGCGTTTCGAAGCGATGATGAAATTCCAAGCATTACCACGTAATGCGTCTCCAGTACGTCTACGTAACCGTTGCGGTTTAACTGGTCGTCCTCATGGTTACTTCCGTAAGTTCGGTCTAAGCCGTAACAAATTACGTGATACAGTAATGCAAGGCGATGTGCCGGGCGTTGTTAAGGCAAGCTGGTAAGGAGCACTATAAATGAGTATGCAAGATACCGTTGCCGACATGCTAACACGTGTTCGTAACGCGCAAATGGCTAAGAAACAAACTGTTTCTATGCCTAACTCTAAGTTGAAAGTTGCTATTGCAAACGTTCTTCAACAAGAGGGTTATATCGCTGATGTAGCTGTTGCTGACAATGAAGGCAAAGCGACTTTAACGATTACTTTAAAATATTTCGAAGGCAAACCAGTTATCGAAACTGTGAAACGCGTAAGCCGTCCAGGTCTACGTCAGTATCGCGGTAAAGATGCACTTCCGAGCGTTAAGCAAGGTTTAGGTATTGCAATTGTTTCTACAAGCAAAGGCATCATGACTGATCGCGCTGCACGTGCTGCAGGCGTTGGTGGTGAAGTTATTGCTTTTGTTTCTTAATAGGTGATTCCTCATGTCTCGTGTGGCTAAAGCCCCAGTAACTGTACCTAACGGTGTAACAGTTACTCAGAACGGCCGGCAGGTCGAAGTGAAAGGCACTAAAGGTACATTGTCTTTCAACCTGCATGCGCTGGTCGAGCTTAAACAGGAAGACGGTTCTCTAGCTGTTGCTCCAAAAGCTGAGTCGAAAGACGCTTGGATGCAAGCTGGTACTGCTCGCGCTGTGCTGAACAACCTTGTAAAAGGTGTTAGCGAAGGTTTCGAACGTAAGTTACAGCTTATCGGTGTTGGTTATAAAGCTGCGGTTAAAGGTAATGTTATTAACCTTAACCTTGGTTTCTCTCACCCGATCGACTACAACCTTCCTGAAGGTGTAACTGCTGAAACTCCAATTGCAACTGAAATCGTACTTAAGTCAGCTGACAAAGCTAAATTAGGTCAAGTTGCTGCGGAAATCCGCGGTTACCGTCCGCCAGAGCCTTATAAAGGTAAAGGTGTTCGTTATTCTGACGAAGTTGTACTTCGTAAAGAAGCTAAGAAGAAATAAGGCGCGAGGTTCTTATGAACGAAAAGAAACAATCCCGTTTGCGTCGTGCGAAAAGCACACGCTTGCACATTCGTGCATTGGGTGCGACTCGTTTGTGTGTAAACCGCACACCGCGTCACATCTATGCTCAAGTTATTTCAGCAGATGGTGGCAAAGTATTAGCGCAAGCTTCTACTTTAGACGCTACTTTACGTGCTGGTACAACTGGTAACGTTGAAGCAGCTCAGAAAGTAGGTGCTTTAATCGCAGAACGCGCTAAAGCAGCTGGTGTTACTAAAGTTGCATTTGACCGTTCTGGTTTCAAATATCATGGTCGTATCAAAGCCTTGGCTGATGCTGCTCGTGAAAACGGTTTGGAGTTCTAATCATGGCTAAAGTTGAACAAAACGAAGGTCTTGTAGAGAAGTTGGTAGCCGTTGACCGTGTTGCCAAAGTTGTTAAAGGTGGTCGTATCTTCTCTTTCACAGCATTAACTGTTGTGGGTGACGGTAATGGTCGCGTAGGTTTTGGTCGCGGTAAAGCTCGTGAAGTTCCAGCTGCTATTTCTAAAGCGCTTGAAGCTGCACGCCGCAACATGATTACTGTTGACCTTGTTAACGGTACTGTTCAGCACCCTATTAACGCTCGTCACGGTGCAAGCCGCGTTTACATGCAGCCTGCTTCTGAAGGTACTGGTGTAATTGCTGGCGGCGCTATGCGTGCAGTTCTAGAAGCTGTTGGCGTACGTAACGTATTAACTAAGTGTTATGGCTCTACAAATGCTGCTAACGTAGTAAACGCAACTTTCAACGGTTTGCGTGATATGACTTCTCCTGAGAAAGTCGCTGCGAAACGTGGTTTGACTGTAGAACAAATTCAAGGGTAATCAATCATGAAAACGATTAAAGTTACCCAGACTAAATCTGCATCGCACCGCTTGAAAAATCACAAGCTTAGCCTTAAAGGTTTACGTCTGCGTCGTATTGGTCATACTGTAGAAGTGCAAGATACGCCTTCTAACCGCGGTATGATCAACCAAGTTTACTATATGGTTAGTGTAGAGGAATAAGCCATGACTCTGCGTTTAAATACTATTGCACCTGCAGAAGGTGCTAAACGTGACAACCTTCGTCTAGGCCGTGGTATCGGTTCTGGCGTTGGTAAGACTGGCGGCCGCGGTGTCAAAGGTCAAAACTCACGTAAGAGCGGTGGTACACGTCCAGGCTTCGAAGGCGGTCAAACAGCGTTATACCGTCGTTTGCCTAAATTCGGTTTCACTAGCCAATTGGCTTTAAAAACTGCTGAAGTACGTTTATCAGAACTTTCTAAAGTTGAAGGCGACATCGTGTCTCTAGAAACTTTAAAAGCTGCTAACGTTGTACGTAAAGATATGATTCGTGCACGTATCGTACTTTCTGGTGAAATTACTCGTGCTTTCACTGTTCAAGGTGTTGCATTGACTAAAGGCGCTAAAGCTGCTGTTGAAGCTGCTGGCGGCAAAGTCGAGGAGTAATCCCCAGTGTCTATGTCTCCTAGCTCGTCAGGTCATGTCAACATGATGAAAGGTCAGCCTTTTCACGTGAAATACCGTGAAATTATCCGCCGAATGATGTTCCTCATCGGGGCGTTGCTGGTTTTTCGGCTAGGGGCGCATATTCCGGTACCGGGCATTAATAATGCTGCGCTTGAAAATCTCTTTAATGCAAACCAAGGCACGATCCTTGGTTTGTTTAATATGTTTTCGGGCGGCGCATTAGAGCGTATGTCCATTCTTGCTTTAGGCATCATGCCGTATATCTCTGCATCCATTATCGTGCAGCTGATGTCAACAGTGGTGCCTTCGCTCGAAGCTTTGAAAAAAGAAGGCGAGCAAGGCAAGCGGAAAATAAATCAGTACACGCGTCAAGGCACATTGTTTCTTGCACTTGTGCAAGCAATCGGTATGTGTGCAGGCCTGATTAGTCAAAATATTACTTTGTCTACAGGTATGGCATTTTATGTACCGGCCGTAACTTCTTTGGTTGCCGGCACAATGTTCTTAATGTGGCTGGGTGAGCAAATTACCGAGCGCGGAGTAGGAAATGGTATATCCATGATCATCTTCGCCGGTATTGTTGCAGGTTTGCCGAACTTAGTTCTGCAATCATTTACTTCAATTGACAATGGTCAATCAAGCTTGATTGGTCTGGCAGTTTTGGCTGTTCTGTCTATTGCAGTACTTGCAGCAATTGTTTTTATTGAGAAAGCGCAGCGTCGCATTCCAGTAAACTATGCCCAAAAGCAGCAAGGTCGTCGTGTATTTACTGCTCAGCAAACACATTTGCCATTGAAAATTAATATGGCGGGTGTCATCCCTGCAATTTTTGCAAGTTCATTGCTTTTGTTCCCAGCGAGCTTAGGTCAGTGGGTTGGCAGTGCAGATCCTGAAGCAGGTTTTATTAAGCGCGGTCTGCAAGACTTGGCACTCGTGTTGTCGCCTGGACAGCCAATGTATTTGGTACTCTTCGGCGCGTTAATTATCTTCTTCTGTTATTTCTATACTGCGCTAGTATTTAGCCCGAAAGAAGTTTCAGAGAATCTTAAGCGCAGCGGAGCATATGTACCGGGTATTCGACCAGGTGAGCAAACTGCTCGTTACTTAGATCATATTCTCAATCGTTTGACGTTTATCGGCGCGATTTATATCACAGTCATCTGTTTAATGCCGATGATTCTGCAAAGCTCGTTTGGCATTCCATTCAGCTTGGGCGGTACATCTTTACTGATTGTAGTGGTTGTTGTGATGGACTTTATGGCTCAGCTTCAAGCTCATCTGACTTCGCATCAATATGACGATCAATCGTTAATGAGAAAAACGACCGCTCATCCTAAGGGATAAGCGCACTTAGAGGTTTCATCATGAAAGTACAAGCTTCTGTAAAGAAAATTTGTGGTAGCTGTAAAGTTATCCGTCGTAATGGGGTTATTCGCGTAATTTGCAGCGCAGAACCTCGTCATAAGCAGCGTCAAGGTTAATCTGATCAAGACCTGTTGATTTCAGTAGGCTAATTAGGTTATTATCCGCCCCTCAAGATTTTTGTGGGGCGGTTGATTGTCTTAACTGCCTTTTTGGAGAAAATTGAATGGCTCGTATTGCCGGTGTAAACATTCCGGATAACAAGCATGCTGTTATCTCTCTAACGTACATCTTCGGTGTAGGCCGCCACACTGCTAAGAATATCTTAGCTGCTGTAGGTATCGCTACTACAACTAAGATCCGTGAATTAGATGACGCTCAGCTTGATGCGATTCGTGCAGAAGTTGCTAAGGTTCCGACCGAAGGTGACTTACGTCGCGAAATTTCCATGAACATTAAACGTTTAATGGATTTAGGCTGCTACCGCGGTCTTCGTCATCGTCGCAGCTTGCCTGTCCGCGGTCAACGCACCAAAACTAACGCACGTACCCGTAAAGGTCCGCGCAAACCTATTAAGAAATAAGATTTCTGGAAGCTAAAAGATGGCTAAAGATACTCGCACACGCAAGAAGGTCACTCGTACCGTCTCTGAAGGTGTTGCACACATTCACGCTTCTTTTAATAACACCATTGTGACTATTACCGATCGTCAAGGTAATGCACTGGCTTGGGCTACCTCTGGTGGACAAGGCTTCCGTGGATCACGTAAATCAACACCGTTTGCTGCTCAGGTAGCTGCTGAAGTTGCTGGTAAAGCTGCTTTAGATTACGGTTTGAAAAACTTGGACGTCCTTGTAAAAGGTCCTGGTCCAGGTCGTGAATCTGCGGTTCGTGCTTTAGGTGCAGTGGGTTATAAAATTAACAGCATTACCGATGTGACGCCAATCCCGCACAACGGTTGCCGTCCACCTAAAAAACGTCGCGTGTAAGGAGAAACATTCATGGCTCGTTATATTGGTCCAAAATGCAAACTCTCTCGCCGCGAAGGGACAGACCTGCAATTAAAATCTGGCGTTAAACCATTTGACGTCAAAACAAAAAAAGCTGCTAAAGCTCCTGGCCAACATGGCGGCGCTCGTGGCGGCAAACAATCTGAGTACTCACTACAATTACGTGAAAAACAAAAAGTACGTCGTATGTACGGTGTTTTAGAGCGTCAATTTAGTAACTACTACAAAGAAGCTGCTCGTGTTAAAGGCGCAACAGGTGAAAACTTGTTGAAATTGCTTGAAAGCCGTCTAGATAACGTTGTTTATCGCATGGGTTTTGGTTCTACACGTGCAGAAGCTCGTCAGCTTGTATCTCACCGTTCTATCACTTTAAATGGCCGCCGCGTGAACATCGCGTCTATCCAAGTTAAAGCTGGTGACGTGATTGCAGTTCACGAAGGCGCTAAACAGCAATTGCGTATCAAAAATGCAATTGAATTAGCTGCTCAACGTGGTCTTCCTTCTTGGATGGAAATTGACCATTCTAAATTGGAAGGTACATTTAAAGCTGCACCAGATCGTTCTGATTTACCTGCTGAAATCAACGAAAGCTTGATTGTAGAATTGTATTCTAAATAATCCTTGAGGTGGCAATAATGACGCGTACTGCAAATGAGTTTCTAACTCCGCAAGCGATTAAGGTCGAAGCGGCAAGCGGGACCTCGGCAAAAGTTATTCTAGAACCTTTAGAGCGTGGTTTTGGCCACACTCTTGGTAATGCTTTACGTCGCATCCTTCTTTCTTCTTTGCCTGGCGCTGCTGTGGTTGAAGTTGAAATTGAAGGTGTCGAACACGAGTACAGTACTTTGGAAGGCTTGCAGCAGGACATCGTCGAGCTCTTGCTGAACCTAAAAGGATTGTCTATTAAGCTGTTCGATCAAAATGAAGCTTATTTGACATTAGAGAAACAAGGTCCAGGCGACGTAACTGCGGCTGACCTTCGTTTACCTCACAATGTTGAAGTGGTTAACCCTGAACACTTGATCGGCACCCTAAGTGCTACAGGCAATCTTAAGATGCGCCTGAAAGTTGCTCAAGGCCGCGGCTACGAGACTTCTGACTCACGCTTCCCAGAAGGCGAAACTCGCCCAGTGGGTCGTTTACAGTTAGATGCTTCTTACAGCCCGATCAAACGCGTATCTTACACAGTTGAAAATGCTCGTGTAGAACAGCGTACTGACCTTGATAAACTGATCATTGATCTTGAAACAAATGGTACGGTTGATCCAGAAGAAGCAATCCGCAAAGCAGCGACAATTTTGCAGCAGCAAATTGCGATCTTTGTTGATCTTCAGAAAGATCAAGCGCCAGTTGCTCAAGAGCCTCGTGAAGAAGTTGATCCAATCTTGCTTCGTCCAGTAGATGATCTAGAGCTTACTGTTCGTTCTGCTAACTGTTTGAAAGCAGAAAATATTTACTACATTGGCGATCTTGTTCAGCGTACTGAAGTTGAGTTGTTAAAAACTCCTAACTTAGGTAAAAAATCGTTGACTGAGATTAAAGATGTTCTAGCTTCGAAAGGCTTGCAGCTTGGCATGCGTTTAGAAAACTGGCCACCAGCTAGTTTACGCATGGACGACCGCTTTGCCTATCGCAGCCGTTAATTAAGTAGGACTATCACCATGCGTCATCGTAATAGTGGTGTGAAATTAGGCCGTACAAGCAGCCACCGTAAGGCGTTGTTTCAAAACTTAACAAATGCTTTAGTAGAGCATGAGTTAATTAAAACAACTTTGCCTAAAGCGAAAGAACTTCGCCGCGTTGCTGAGCCTTTAATCACTTTAGCTAAAAACGATACTGTTGCAAACCGCCGTTTAGCGTTTGCTCGTACTCGTTCAGCAGCAACTGTTGGTAAATTATTTACCGTTCTTGGCCCTCGTTACAAAGAACGTAACGGCGGTTATCTACGTGTTCTTAAAGCGGGCTTCCGTGCAGGTGATGCTGCGCCGATGGCTTACGTTGAGCTAGTAGATCGCGAAGTTAAATAATTTCGAACGAGAACGACAATTGTTGTTCAAAAAGCCGGCTGACTCAGCCGGTTTTTTTATGCCTGTATAAAAAAATTGTCTGACAATTTAATCGTTTGTCCTTAAATGATACGTAATTTGTCTGAAATTATTCAACTTGACATTGTGTATTGTCAAATTTGTGTTTTAATAAAAATATAAAGCTGAGATAGGTTAAAAGAAGAACATGGAAAAACAAGTTGATATTCTTATTGTCGGTGCAGGCATTTCTGGACTAGGCATTGCTGCGCATTTATCGAAATCATGTCCGCACCGTTCATTTGAAATTATTGAACGCCGTGAGAGCTTTGGCGGTACGTGGGATTTTTTTAAATACCCAGGTATTCGTTCAGATTCAGATATGTCTACATTCGGTTTCAATTTTAAACCCTGGCGGAAGGCAAGTGTGCTTGCTGATGGCGCATCCATTAAAGGTTATTTGGGTGAGGTGGTTGAAGAATATAATTTGAAATCAAAAATTCATTTTCAGCACCGTGTTCTGAGTGCGAATTATGATTCTGCATCTCAGAAGTGGACTGTTGTGGTTGAAAATGCAGCAAAGAAAAAAGAAGCTTGGGTCGCAAATTTTGTATTAGGCTGTACAGGCTATTACAACTACGATCAAGGCTTCCAGCCAGATTTTCCAAATCAAAGCGAGTTTAAAGGCCAATTTATTCATCCGCAGCACTGGCCGGAAAACTTAGATTATCAAGGCAAGAAAGTCGTTATTATTGGCAGCGGCGCGACAGCAATTACCTTAGTGCCTGCGCTGGCTAAAGGCGGTGCAGGGCATGTGACTATGCTGCAGCGTTCACCGACATATATTGCTTCGATCCCGTCAGTGGATATGATTTATGACAAGATGCGTAAAGTGCTGCCTGAAGATGTAGCGTATAAGCTGACACGTGCGCGTAATATTGGCGTTCAGCGTGCGGTCTATGCTGTTGCGCAGAAGCAGCCTGAGCTGCTGCGTAAGTTTCTTTTGACTTCGATAAAAATGCAGCTGAAAGGCAAAGTAGACATGAAACACTTTACGCCTAAATATAATCCTTGGGATCAGCGTTTATGTGTTGTGCCTGATGGTGACCTATTTAAGATTTTACGTGAAGGCCGTGCCAGTGTTGAAACAGATCAGATTGAAAAATTCACTGCGGCTGGTGTTCAGTTAAAATCTGGTAAACATTTAGATGCCGATATTGTGGTTTCAGCGACTGGTTTAAATATTCAGATTCTCGGCGGCATTAAAGCAACGATTGACGGTAAGGCGCTGAATACTTCAGAGCATATGCTGTATCAAGGTATTATGGTCAGCGATGTGCCAAATATGGCCATGATTATTGGCTATATCAATGCGTCTTGGACATTGAAAGTGGATATTGCATCTGAATATATTTGCCGTCTGCTGAATTTTATGGACTCAAAAGGCTTTACAGAAGTTATTCCGAAGGGCGATGCTTCGCAGCTTGAGCAAGATACCGTGATGGGCAGCCTGTCTTCTGGCTATATTGCCCGCGCTGCTGATGTCATGCCTAAGCAAGGTAAAAGCGGTCCTTGGCGTGTAACCAATAATTACTTGGCAGACCGTAAGTCGCTGAAAAATGCCAGTTTTGAAGATGGTGTCCTGAAGTTTGGCAAAGGTGTATCTGCATCGGCGCCGAAACCGCGTTTAGTCTCTTAGATAATATTGAATATTTTATAAAAAAGGGCCTTCGGGCTCTTTTTTTACGCGTGAATTTAAATTCAGTTTTTTTGCTTTGCAAAACAGTTCATTTCATAGACTATGGGGTGGCAATTAAGGAAGATAAAATATGAATATTCACGTACAGCAATTCAAGCTGCCATATCAGCAGGGACATTTGCATGCGGTCTCTTGGCAGCATGCCAAAACAGATTTAACGCTTGCTCCGATTATTTTGATGCACGACTCTTTGGGCAGTACCGCACTGTGGCGCGATTTCCCCGCGCAGCTGGCGATACAGAGCGGACGTCAAGTTTATGCCTATGACCGCTATGGTTTTGGTTTATCTGCCCAAGCGCGGGCACCTTTAACGCTGGATTTTGTGCTGACTGAGGCAACCGATGCTTTTAAAGCGTTGCTGGAGTATTTTCAGTTCAGTCAGTTTATTGTTTTAGGACATAGTGTGGGCGGCGGAATGTCTGCTGTAATTGCGGCTGAATATCCGCAGCAATGCCAAGGGCTAATAACGATTGCGGCCCAGTATGAAGTAGAAGAACTGACGTTAAACGGTATTCGAGAAGCAAAGGTCGGTTTTCAGCAAGCTGAACAGCTGGAGCGTCTGGAGAAATATCATCCAGATAAAGCGCAGTGGGTGCTGGATGCATGGACTGAAACATGGCTTTCGCCTGAATTTAGACAATGGACTTTGGCATCAGTGCTGCATAAGGTAATTTGCCCATCTTTAATCATTCATGGCGAGCTGGATGAATATGGCAGTACAGCGCAGCCGCAGCAGCTTTTTAATGGTGTGGCTGGACAGGCGGAAATGCATATCTTAGAAGGTCTCCATCATATGCCGCACAAGGAGCAGCCAGAGCTGGTTCAAGCAATAATCTGCGAGTTCTTAGAAGAATTAGAATGCTGAATTAAAAAACGCCAATATCTTGGCGTTTTATTTTTAAAACTGTGTATTTAGAGTGAACGTGAAATTAGTTCTTTCATAATTTCATTGGTGCCTGCATAAATGCGGTTGGCGCGGTTGTCTAAATAAGCGCGTGCAATTGGATATTCCAGCATATAGCCATAACCGCCATGCAATTGCAGACATTCATCAACAACTTTTGAGAACATCTCCGAAATTTTATATTTGGCGGCCGCTGCTGCGTCGATTCCCAGTTGTTCTTCAAGCTGCAGCTCCATGCAGCGGTCTAAATAGGCGCGGCAAAAATCAATTTCGGTACGCAGTTCAGCCAATTTAAAGCGGCTATTTTGAAAAGTGCCGATAGGTTTGCCAAATGCTTTACGGTCTTTGGTATATTGCACTGTATGCGCAAATGCTGTTTCTGCCCCAGCTTGGCAAATGATTGCGACCAGCATGCGCTCCCAAGCCAGTTCTTTCATCAGCATCATAAAGCCCATGCCTTCCATGCCCAGCAGGTTTTCTTTAGGCACACGAACATTGTCAAAAAACAATTCGCAGGTGTCTTGGCCCTTCATGCCGATTTTATTTAAGGGTTTGCCTTTGCTGAAACCTGCACGGTCAGCTTCTACCATAATCAGTGACAGATTGGCAGAGCCTTTTTCACTGTTTCCTGTTTTGCAGACGACGATGGCCATATCGCATAAGTAGCCGTTGGTAATAAAAATTTTAGAGCCATTGATAATGTATTCATCGCCATCTAAAACGGCTGAAGTTCGGACTGCCTGTAAGTCTGATCCAGTACCAGGTTCAGTCATCGCAATGGCAGTCACTGTTTCACCGCTGGCCATTTTGGGCAGCCAGAACAGTTTTTGCTGTTCATTGCCGAAGTTATTAATGTAATTGGCTACAATATCGGAGTGCAGGGAGAAACCTGTTGCAGAATCCATAGCATAGGCTTGTTCTTCAATCAGAATCATGCTGTAAAGGCGGTCCACGCCAGAGCCGCCATAAGCCTCAGGCATCGTGCTGCACAGCAGTCCCATTTCACCTGCTTTATTCCAAAGATCACGGTCCACATGCTGCTGTTCCTCATAGCGGGCAATATTCGGGACAACTTCTTTTTCATAAAATTTACGCACGCTGTCGCGAAAAGCATCATGGTCAGCATTAAATAAAGTGCGCGGCAGCATATTGGGAATTGGGCGTATTGCTCCAGATTGCATTGAAATCCTCCTGATCTTGTTATTTTTACACTTTGAAATTAATCGAATGCAGAAAAGGGGACAATGTGCGGAACGATCAATTCCTTAAATTTTGCTGATGGATTTGGTCAATCCATGTAAATGGCTCGAACAACGCAGGTGGATCGGGTAAAATAGCGCAGTTCAATTTACCCTTGGGGAACGCTATGAGCGAAGAAATCAGCTTGGAAGAACGCAAAGTTATTTACCGTGCGCGCCGCGGTTTAAAAGAAATTGATGTTTATTTTGATCCCTATGTAAAAAATTATTATTTGCAGGCTGACGCATTTGAAAAAGAAATGTTTGCAGAACTGGTTGCACAAGAAGATCCAGATTTGCTTGACTGGTTTATGGAAGTGAGTGAGCCGCCGCGTCCAGAATTAAAAACATTTATTCAGAAGCTGAAACACTACGTTCATGGATAAGCGTGAGTTTCATTTAAAGCGCAGTTTGATGGCGCTGCTGTTTCAATTTGGCATATTTGCAATCTTTATGACCATTTTATATCAGCTGCTGCCAGTCGGGCTGTGGTGTGTATTTCTAGCTGCTGGCCTGATGATTTATGCGCTGTATTTTAGAAAAAAACCGCGTGTAAAAGGGCTGGAGTATTTGGATGGGCGCGATTGGACATTGACTTCAATGCATCAGACGCGCCGGGTCCAAATCAGCCATATCATCGATCATCAAGTTTATATTGTGGTGTATTTTCAGCATGCACGGGCCAAGCCAATTATTATTTGGTGCGATCAGCTGCCTTTAAAACAATGGAAAGCACTGAAAGTATTGGCTAAAATGATCTAATTGTTAGACATTTATTTAAACCCATAACAAAATAATTACAATAAAAATAATGAGTTGATTGCATTGAGCAAGTTTGTTGTCAGACAATTTGCTGAATAATTGGCAAAAAGTATGCATTGTCTGACAATTTTCTGCCCAGTTATTTTTTAGTCAATGTACATTAGCCCTACCAACAGCGAAATGAGGAGACCGTTATGGACTTTCCAACTTGGATGTTTCTGGTAGCTGCGATTGTTATGGCAATTGTAGTAGGACGACTGGGAACTGTGCTGAAGGATCGATTTGCACAAAATTAAGCGTGAAAACGCTTTACCGTTTAATAAGCAGCATGTGCTGAACCGTCGCAATGCTGCTTTTTTTTGCCTAAAATTTGGCAATCCTCATTTTTCAGTCAATTGCATAGCTTCAAAATAATGGCAAAGTGAACAATTGTTTTAGAGTAAATACTCTTTAAATCACAATTTGCTTCTGATATGTTTGTCGAGATGGACATAATCACAATTAAAGAGGACAGGAAAATGTCGAAGGTCCAAAAAATTTGCCAAGGTGCGGCTGCAGCAATAACAACAACATTACTCTTATCAGGCTGTTCGCAGGTGATTAAAACGGGTGCGAATGTTGCGCTTGGTTTTACAGAAAAGCACATTGTGCCGCCAATTTTGGCGATGGATGATGCTGAAATGGTCTGTAATACAGGCAATGCGCTGACCCCTGCCATTATGGCGACCAAAGATATGGGTGCCGACCCGACGCGTGTGGCTGTACTGATGTATTCAAGTGCAGGCATTTGCGCTGAACAAAAGGCGCTAGAAGCCGAACTTCGTTATTTACGCGCTTCAAAAGCCAATCAAGTGACTGAAGCGCAAGATGCCCGCATTGAACAAAAACGCTGGGCAGCTTTGGCCTCACAGCGTCAATATACAGGTTATCAGTTATTCAAAAACCGTTATGAAAAGAAATACAAAAAACCGCTAGGCGACAGCTGTCCAAAAATGAACAGCGATCTTGAGCAGACCGTTTATCTGTTAGGAATGCTCAGCGGTTTGCAGGCAATGACCAATGATATTAATTCTGGCGGCGCTGTAAATGTGCCTAAAGATATTGCTGCAGTGGTTGAACGCGGCATGGTGTGCTTAAACGATGAAAAATTCTGGGGCGCTCCAAATGCAACACGTGCAGTGATTTGGACTTTGCTGCCGGGTGCAGGGGATGGCAAGCCTGATCCGTATCAAACATTGAAACAATCGATGAAAATTGGCGAGCAAAAAGGTGTGCGGCTGTCACATGCCATGTATGCAGTCGCTGCGCAAGCCAGCGGCGATGATGCCAAAATGCGTGATGCGCTGAGAAGCTTTGCTCAAGCGCGCAGTGATGAAAAACCGGTGAATCCTCAATTTAAGCTGATTGATAATATAGCTGAGGTGATGGTCAAAGGTATTTCAGACCGTTATTGGACTGAGCATACTGGGGTGCGTACTGCAGATGACGGCATGACACAGTTCTGGGATGAAAGCAGCAATGCTTCAGATTTAGACGAGTTATTTGATGAGGGTGATGCAAAAGCTGAATAAATAAATGCTATTTATGCAGTTTGGTATTCAGTCATCAAGTTAAATACAGCAAGGGCGGATGCATGAAAGATCAATTTTTAATTCGAAAAATTGTTTTTTTGGCGGTAATCGCATCTATCTCTGCATGTATGCAGGTTTTTAAAGATGCATTCATCTACTGGCAAGATGGGCTGTTGGCAGAGTTTTGGAGGCTTTGGACAGCACATTGGGTTCATGTGGGATGGATGCATTATTTTTTAAACATTGCTGCGTTTATCTGCTTGCCGTTTATTTTTCCGAGGGTATCAATTTGGCATTTCACCGCCTTGCTCTTGCTGCTCCCGCCATTAATCAGTCTAAGTTTTTATTGGTTTTTACCGGATATAGAGGCATATGCAGGGCTGTCAGGTGTATTGCACGGGACTTATGCGGCCGTTGCCTGTGTGCATTTAATGTATAAGCGCGAGCGTAATTTTGCGGCATTTGTACTGCTGCTGATTTTGGCTAAGCTGGTATGGGAAAACACGGCAGGCAGTATGGATACTGCACAGCTCATAGGCAGTCCCGTCTTGGTGGAAGCGCATTTGCTGGGAGTGATTTGGGGGATTGTATTGGCAGGCGTGTATTTAGCTGGAAGCTATTTTATTCAAAATGAGTGACTGTGTTGACATTTATTTCCAAAAAGAAAATATATATTGTCATATTAATGCGATCCATAATCATGCAAATTGGAACTTAATAAAAATAGTTATACCGGAAAAGGATTTTTTCCGGAAATAAGGACAAGGCTAAAGCTGACTGCTGAACAGCCCAGTATAAAAATAGGATGATTCATGCAAAATGATCAAAAGAACAGATCTGGACTGGGTCTGTTAAGTTATATCTGGACAGAATGGATTTCGACTTTTGTCATTCTGATTTTACTGTTACTGACGCTGTTAATCGGTACTGGTGAAATGATCCATGGGCAGCTGCTCCGTATGGGGGAGCGTTTGTACGGTGACCCAGCCGCAGGTATGCAGTACTCTTTTTTAAGAGCTGAACCTGCCAAGCCTGAATGTGACCGCAGCCCGAATGTCGATGCGCTGGTGAAAACCCAAATGCAAGCCAATGCAGCCGATGAATTTGCTGATTTTTTTGGCACGGCATCTGAAAGTGACGTTCGTTCATCTATTTTAGCGGGTGTGCAGCAGTGTGAAGAAAAGTATCAGTTTTATGATAAAGCCATGCAGCATATGGAGAAGCATCCAAGTATTCGCGCCTATCGTAATTTTGAAACCAGCTTCTTCGGGATCTTTAAATTTGGTACTGAAAACCGCGCCATTTTATTGATTTTCATGGTGGTTCTAGCGGCAATTAGTGCGACACTGAAAATTCATCATATTGGTCTGCGCGGTCCTGCAACCAAAATGGATTATCGTATTTATAGCCTCATGATGAGCTTTGCGAATGGACTGTTAACTTACTCAAGTATCAGCCAATTCAATTCAGTGAGAAATTCCGGTGTTCCAATGACCGCCGAAACGGAACTGATTTATTGGATGTGGATGATTCTATTTTCAATCCTGACACTGATCAGTGTTTGGCAGCTGTTTAGTCCGCCGAAAAATGCTAAAGAAGGCGGCAGTCTTGGTTTTGCATTCTTAAGTGTGCCTTTATATGCGTATATGGCGTTGATTACGGGCATTGCCTTTATCTTCTTCATGGACTACCCGATGGGGCAAGGCATTTATTTAGGGCAGCTGGTTGAATTTTCAAGTATTTTTCTAAATCTGGCGCTATTCATTTGGGCTGGTATGCTGTTGAAGCAAACGCGTGTCGTAGATTTATTTTTGAATATTTTACGCCCATGGAACTTGGCTCCTGAGACTTTGACATGGCTGATCTTAATCGCAGCTGCCTTGCCTACGGCTTATACTGGCGCATCGGGTATTTTTGTAATTGCAGCAGGCGCGATTATTTATAAAGAAGTATGGAATGCAGGCGGACGCCGCCAATTTGCCTTGGCTGCAACGGCAATGTCCGGTTCGCTCGGGGTGGTTTTACGTCCATGTTTATTGATTGTAGTTGTCGCATCTCTTAATAAAGAAGTGACCACAGATCTGCTTTATCAATATGGTATTTATACGTTCTTGCTGACATCTACGATGTTTTTAATTGTGTCGTTATTTTTTGCAGAACATAAGTTCCGTATTGCTCCTGCTAATGTGGCAGCGCCGCAGTCAGGCCGCGCTTTTTTAGCCGTGATTCCTTATATTGTAATTTTCGTGCTGATCTGGATGTTCTATAAATATTTATTGAACACAGATTTAAATGAATTTACTGCACCAGTCATGATGCCTGTTATTTTACTGATGATTGTTTTAGTCGATAAATTGCGTCATCAGCCAGCACCTTTGCCAGCAGTAGGGCATTGGGATGAAACACTTTCAGCAAATTATCATGCGAATGCTGAGCCTGCTTCTGAAGGCGCAGCGGCACATACTGCAGCGAGTCCATCCCGTTCAACAGACGTATTGCGCCAGGTTGGTTTCTGGAAGTCGATGCATATTTCGACCAGTGAAACGGTTGGGCATATTGGCGCTTTGGTTATTCTGATGGCGCTTTCGGTAAGCGTTGGCGGATTGCTGGAACGTACTGAAGTCATGAGTTTCTTCCCGACAGATATCAGCAGTACTTTCTTGGTGATTACTCTGATTGTCGGGCTGATGGTCTTTGTGGGCATGATTATGGACCCGTTTGGCGCAGTCATTTTAATTTCTGCAACGGTTGCTCCTGTGGCGTACCAATACGGCATTCATCCTGTACATTTCTGGATGATTACACTCATTGGTTTTGAGCTGGGCTATGTTACGCCTCCAGTAGCTTTGAATCATCTCTTGGCCAGACAGTCGATAGGGGATGCAGAAGTCAATGAAGCGGATGCAGAAGTTCGTCACTTGTCGTTCTATTACCGCTATGAGCGCTGGATTCTGCCGCTGATTGTGCTGTTCCCGGCCATGCTGATCATTGCGTATCTGCCGTATTTCTTTAAGCTGTTCGGTTGGTATCATTAATTAAAATTGATGCGGAAATAAAAAAAGCACCTTCGGGTGCTTTTTTTATCACCTGAAGGATTATGAATGACGTTTGAGTTTGTTTTGAAACAGCGGGCTGCAAATCAGAATGGCAATTAAAATGAAAGTAAAACCGATTAAGCTGTAAAAGTCAGGTATTTCTTGCCAAATGAAAAAGCCCCAAACCCCAGCAAAAATAATTGCAATATAATTTACAGGGCCAATTTGACCTGCTGGCGCAATACGGTAAGCATTGGACATAAACAGCTGGCTGATAGTGGCTAACAGCCCTGCGCTGATGAGATAGGCCAGCTCTGTCCAGCTATAAGGCCGCCATAGCCACAGCATGGGGATCAAAGAAATCAGCGTGCCGAAGAAGCAGAAATAAAAGACGATACGCTCAGGCGGTTCGGTCGCTGTCAGAGCTCGGACAGTGACAAATGCCATGGCCGCGAGAAAACTGGCGGTCAATCCAATTAAAGACAGCTGGTTGAACATGCCTGAATCGGGTTTTGCCACGCAAAGCACACCCATTAAGCCAACAAAAGCGGCCAGCAGCATAGATTGAGTGATTTGCTCTTTTAAAAACAGCCATGCAATAAGCGGAATAAAAATAGGCGAAGAATAAGTAAATACCATGGCATTGGAAAGCTTGAGGTTTGCTATGGCATAGAAGAAGCCATACATTGCAATCAGCCCGGCAATAGAGCGCCAAGTATGCATCCAAATTTTTTCAGTTTTAAAAAAAGCAATGCCTTTTTGAAATATCAGCGGCAGAAAGATAAATAGGCCGACAAAATTACGGAAGAAGACGATTGTTGCATTATCAACGCTTTGAGAAGCGTAGCGAATGCAAACTCCCATGAGTGAAAACAGCAGAGCAGAAATAGTCAGCAGGCCAATTGCTTTGAGAATATTGGGGCTGGCGGCAGTGGTTTGCATAATCAAAAAGGCTAGAAAATCTGTAGATATTCTAGCCTAAATTTGTCTTAAGAAGATTTAGGGTGCTTCAGCCAGCTGCTGTTCAAGCAGTTTCAGCTGCTGTTCTTTCAATTTAATCAGCTGATCGGCATCGGCATGCTGAGCTTGTAAGATTTTTTCCTGTTCAGCCAGCTGCAGCTGCAGGTCCGCCAAACGGGCTTCTTCTTCTTTCGCTAATGAGGCATTTTGCGGAATAGGCGTGTTTAATATGTCTTCAGTGATCAAGGGCGCCGCGGCTGAGGCAGCAGAAACCTCATCTGCTTCAGCTTGTGCTGAAGAGGCCTGCGCAGGTACAGCTGCTGAGCTGGCAGCTGTTTGATTTGTGCTGATTTCTTCATATGCAGGAAGATCTTCATTGGCGGGTGCGGTCAGCCATTGAAAAGCAAAAAACAGCACCGCTGCTGCTGCACATAATCCGCCAATAATCCCAATTAAAAGCTTTGGGCTATTTCTTTGATCTTCTGACATACCTAGGACCTAATCTTGTGATTTTGGCTGGCGAGGCTTGAACTGAATCACACCAATTTCATCTGGAACAGCCGGAGTTTCCGGCTCTTCAATATGTGTTGGGCGGTTTTCACTATAACCGCAGTCGATACATTCAATCCAATCATCTTCACCAGAGGTCAGCATGACAACACGATCTAAAGCCTGACATTTTGGACATTTTGCGCCAGCAATGAATCGGCGTTTAATGGTCATCACACTTACCTTTTTTAAATGATTGAAAGGCCCATAGTGTAAGCGTTTTATGACGCTTTCGTCCAACCTTGATGACGCAGCAGTGCATCAATTTTCGGTTCGCGTCCACGGAATTTTACAAAAGCGTCGAGTGCAGCATCTTTTCCGCCGACGGCTAAAATCGCTTGTCGGAAATCTTTGCCAGTTTGAGTGTTAAAAATGCCTTCTTGCTCGAAACGGTCAAAGGCATCACTGGCTAAAACCTCAGCCCATTTGTATGAATAATAGCCAGCTGCGTAGCCGCCTGCGAAAATATGGCTAAAACCATGCTGGAAGCGGTTATAGGCAGCTGTTGGCGCAACCGAATATTGCTTTCGGATTTGATCCAGTTCAGCCTGAATTTGAGCTGCATTCAATGCTGGATTTTGGCTGTGAATATTTAAGTCAAATAAAGCAAATTCAATTTGGCGCAGAGTCTGCATGCCGGATTGGAAAAAACGCGCATTCAGCAAGGCCTGAAGCAAGTCGGCAGGCAAGGGCCGCTGTGTTTCAATATGCGCACTCAATAGATCTAAGCTGTCTGTATCCCAAGTCCAGAACTCCATAAACTGGCTAGGCAGTTCAACGGCATCCCATGCAACACCATGTGTGCCTGCCACAGAGATATTATCGACCTCTGTCAGCATGTGGTGCAGGCCATGGCCAAACTCATGGAACAGTGTGGTCACTTCATCATGTGTGAGCAATGCAGGCTGATCACCTACAGGCGGAGTAAAGTTGCAAACCATATAACAGATCGGTTTTTGCAGGCCATCCACGGTTTGCATGCGTGAACGGAAACCGCTCATCCATGCGCCGCCGCGTTTGCCTGAACGAGCATATAAATCAAAATAGAAGCCGCCAACCACAGTGCCTTGATCTTCCAGTTCAAAATAACGCGCATCGGTGTGCCAGACTGGCGCTTCACGTTCTACAACTTGAATGCCATACAGGCGGTTTACAATGCTGAAGAGGCCTTGCAGAATTTTAGGTGCAGGGAAATAAGGCTTTAATGCTTCTTGTGACAGGTTGAACTGCTGCATTTTTTGCTTTTCAGAATAGTAGGCAGTATCCCAAGGCTGTAATTCCTTGATACCGTCTTGAGCAGCAATGTCTTTTAGTTCTGCAATTTCTTTTTCTGCAGGCGTGCGGGCATGTTCTGCTAAGTCTGCCAGAAATTGACGTACGGTATCTACATCAGGCGCCATTTTGCTGGCTAGAGACAATTCTGCATAATTGCCAAAACCCAGCAGCTGTGCCATTTCTTGACGCAAGCTGAGAATTTCTTCCATTACTGGAGTATTGTCAAACTCAGGTGTATTGCTTTGCTCTGAGGCGCGGGTGGTATAAGCCTTGTAAATTTGCTCACGCAGTTCACGGTCTGCAGCATAGGTCATAATCGCTAAATAAGACGGAATATCGAGAGTCGCTGCCGGCTGCTGCAATTCACGCTGCTGACCGTATTGTTTGAGTAATTCTATACTGCTTTCTGGCAGGCCTTTGAGTTGATCGTCATTTAAAGGTAAGACAAAAGCTTGTGTCGCATCCAGCACATGGTTGGAAAAATCAGAGGAAAGCTGCGACAGGCGCGCTGAAATTTCTGCATAGCGTTTTTTTGCTTCACCTTCTAAAGCAACGCCTGACAGTTTGAAGTCACGCAGTGAAAGTTTAATTGCGCTTTGCTGCGCTGCTGGCAAAGTTTCAAATAATGAGCTGTCGTGTACATGCTGATAGGTTTGATAGAGAGCAGTGTGCTGGCCCAGCGCTGTGTAGTATTCGCTTAAAGACGGCAGCAATGCCTGATAAACCTCACGGGTTTCAGTATTGTTCATAACGGCATTCAGGTGTGACAGCACACCCCATGCTTCACTCATATTGTTTTCAAGTATGTCGATTTGTTCGAGCGTCTGCAGCTGTGCTTGAATGCTGTCAGGTACTGCGCTTAATGTATTTAAAAAATTTTGGCCTTGCTGAATCGCTTGCTGAATTTGTGTTTTTAGCTGATCTAAAGTGATTTGATCAAATTGCGGAACGGGTAAAGTTGCCTTGTTTAATGTCATTATTGAATGCCGTATAAATTTCCTATGTTATCTGTAGATTTAGGGGTTTGAGCAGAATAAATCAAGACTTGGCGCTATTTATTATTGATTGAGGGCTTTAGCGCATAGAGATTAAAAGCCTGCAATTTTGAACTGCAGGCTGTTTTGCTTAACAGTCAGGATCAATCACATAACTGGTTTGCGGGAATTTTTGCCATGCGCCAGTTGCTGCGCCATCAATGACTAATACGGAAATGATGCCCCAATCTAAGAGAACGCCTAACAATGTTGTCGGGTCAAAGGATTTTTTAGGAATAACGGTTGTGGTTTTACAGCCAGCTTTTTCAGCTTTTAGAACATAATTTTCCTTCTTTTTAAATGTGTAAACAGCGTTATTTTTGCCCATATATTCGTCATTGACATACAGTTTGGCGTCATTGTCATTACTGCGGATGTTTATGGTTTGGCTTGAACCATTGAACATCGTTGCACAGCCAGTACTGAAAAGCATAGATGCAACAAGCAGTGAAATAGACATTTTTTTCATATATTACCCCTAGTAAAGGTGCAAAAGATAACGATTTCAGATAATTAGTCAAGTGTTCTGTACGTATGAGTCAATAAAAAAGAGCGCCGGAGCGCTCTTTTTTAATCTGAAAAATTATTCAGTCTTGGCTTTCGCATTCGACTTTTTCTTTTTCAGCTTGGTCTTTTTCTTCACTTTATCTTTAGCCTTTGCTTCAGATTTTGCTGCAGATTTTTTAACAGGCTTTTTGCCGTAAGAGCTGGGCTGGTTTTTTGACTTTTTCTTTCGAATGGGACGTTCTCCATCAGTATTAGAGGTGCGCTCAGTATTCGATTTTGCATTCGCTCGGTCGGTGAAGACTTCTTCAGTTGTTTCACGGGCTGGTTTAGCAGTGCGCGGCGCTTTGCTGCGGATTGGGCGGCCGCCATGGCTCAGCTGCTGCAGCAGTTCAAAGTCAATTTTACGTTCTTCTAGGTTCACGCCTGCGACTTTGATTTTAACTTCATCACCTAGACTGAAGGTTTGTCCGCGGTTTTGACCAACAAGGCTTTGGCTTGCCTGATCAAAGACAAAGAAGTCATCGCCGAGTTGGCTGACATGAATCATCCCGTCTACGTATAAGTCTTTCAGTGTGACGAATAAGCCAAACTCAGCGACTGCAGAAATGCTGCCGACAAATTCTTCACCTAAATGCTGCTGCATATAGTGGCATTTCAGCCATGTGGTTACAGAGCGTGATGCTTCATCTGCACGGCGTTCAGTTGCAGAATAATGCTGGCCTGCGTCATCTAAAGAAGCGCCGGACAGCGGATATTTTTTATGGGTTAAGCTGGCTTTGATTGCGCGGTGCAGCAGCAAGTCAGGGTAACGGCGGATTGGAGAGGTGAAGTGTGTATATGCTTCATAGGCCAAACCATAATGGCCTGCATTGTTTGCGCCGTAATAAGCCTGCATCATTGAGCGGAGCAGCACAGCATGAATGCTTGGCGCATCAATACGGTCTTTGGTTGCTTCAATCACCGCTTGATAGTCTGCCTGAGTTGGCTGTTCAGGGAATTTCAAACCAAGAAGCTTTACAAAATCACGTACTTTTTGAATGCGTGAAAATTCTGGCGGCTCATGTACACGGTACAGCATCGGCACTTCATTTTTCAGCGCATATTCTGCAGCAGCGACGTTAGCCAGCAGCATGCATTCTTCAATCAGCTTATGCGCATCGTTACGTGTGCGCGGCAGAATTTCTTTAATGCCGCCAAGCTCATCGAAGGTCATATACGTTTCAACAGTTTCGAATTCCATTGCATGGCGTTCTGTACGAAGGCCTTTCAGCACATGGTACAGCTGGAACAATGTATTCAGCGATTTGCGCACATCACGGTTTTCAGGAACCGCAGTACTGTCGCCTTCGAAATACTGAGCCACTTGGTCATAGGTCAAGCGCGCTTGAGAATGCATGACGGAAGGGTAGAATTCATAACCTGTTACACGGCCTGCACGAGACAGTTTCAAGTCACAGACCATGCAGAGGCGGTCTACATTCGGGTTTAAAGAGCACAGGCCGTTTGACAGCGCTTCAGGCAGCATTGGCAATACAAAATGCGGGAAATAAACGGATGTGCCGCGCTCTTGCGCTTCATCATCCAAAGGCTTGCCAGTACGTACATAGTGGCTGACATCGGCAATAGCAACGACAACACGGTAACCGCCGCCAGGACGTTTTTCGGCATAGACCGCATCGTCAAAATCGCGGGCATCTTCACCGTCAATAGTAACCAGCGGCAAGTCGCGTAAATCGACACGGCCTTCACAGTCTTTAGCGGTCGGTTCTTTAAAGCTTTCGGCTTCCTTGATTACTTCTTCAGGAAACTCGTAAGGCAGGCCAAACTCTAAAATGGTTTGCGGAATAATAATTTCAGTATCGGCTTTGTCAGCCATCGACTGCACAATGTGGCCCGTTGCAAGATCGTCTTTATTTGGATAGTCATCAATAGCAACACGGACAAAGTCGCCTAATTTTACTTTGGCATGTTCAATCAGCTCTTTTTCTAAGGTAATCGGCTGATGCGCATTGGGATTGGATGGCTGAATAAAGTATTCGCCTTCATAAGAACAGACTTTGCCAATAATTTGTTTGACACGGTGCTCAACCACTTCGGTAATAAAGCCCCATGCTTTGCCTTTGCGGTCTACAGAGGTTTGGCGGACTTTAATGCGGTCGCCATTAAATACTTGGCGCAGCTCACGCTCTGGCAGCATCAGATCATCTGCGCCGTCGATATGCGCTGTACCCATGCCTTTAGCGTTGATATAGACCGTAGCATCGTGGGTCGGCTGTTCGGCTGCAATTTGGAACTTAAATCCGTCTTTCATGAGCTGGCCGTCACGCACCATTGCAATCAGGCGGTGGCTTAGCGCATCAATACTTTTCTGATCGGCAATTTCAAAATGCTCGACCAAGTCAGCATGCGACAGTGAACCGCGCTGTTCAATAATTTCTAAAATGAGCGTGCGGCTCGGAATCGGATTTTCGTAACGTTCGGCTTCAGCTTTTGCTTCAGGGTCGACCCAATTTTTCATAATGTCTTTGGCTTCATGTCAGAAGATAGGTTTAGCATAAGTCATGCGGCAGAAGACTGCACGTAAATGATTGCAATATTGTGTGTTTGGCATTCATTTTATGGCGTTTGCCGTTTTAATGGGCGCAAAGTTTTTATTTTTACAGCGATTGATGCAGGAAATTTGGGAAATTGTATAAAAAATATCTGATTGAACGAAAATATGAAAAAAAATAGGAAGCACCGCTTGCAGCCTAGGGGTTAAGTTTGTATTATGGCGGCACGTTACGGTGAGATGGGTGAGTGGCTGAAACCACATCCCTGCTAAGGATGCATACGGGCAACTGTATCGAGGGTTCGAATCCCTCTCTCACCGCCAACTTTACTTATGAAGCGCCCATAGCTCAGCTGGATAGAGCACTTGGCTACGAACTAAGGGGTCGGGAGTTCGAATCTCTCTGGGCGCACCAAGTAAGTAAACTGGAACATAACGCAGTCTGTTAAGACGACACAAGTAAGGCGCCCATAGCTCAGCTGGATAGAGCACTTGGCTACGAACTAAGGGGTCGGGAGTTCGAATCTCTCTGGGCGCACCAACTTGAACATTAAACCGCTTAATTGCGGTTTTTTTGTGCCTGAATTTTTATCAGCCTTTGGTCTTTGCGGTCATGTATCTCTTTTCAGTCCGCTGCGGCTGAAACGCTCATGCTGTTCTCAGCAGTGTTTTAAACTATTTTAGTCTTATTTCATTCCATCTATTTTTAATTTTGCTATTCCATTTGGCATGTGCTGATGCTTTTGATCAAGCTAACCGATGTTTTAGTTTCAGCTGCTGAGCGCAATAAAACAGATGGTAATAAACAGGGCCTCTAGTTTTTTTCTTGAGCCGATCTGCACCTTTAAATATTAACTCTCACTGTTTTGAATGCTGGTATAGGCAGCAGCTCTTATTGGCAGTGCATTTTGATTTGTGAAAAGTGTCAAAAATATGGATAAAAATAAAAATGGGTTGTTTCTTAGTAAGATAATGGCGCTTATGGGTAAATACTGCTCACTTGGTTAAATTTATATGAAAAAGCTCTTAACAAAAATTGAAAATTGCGTATAATGCCAACCATCAAGACATCGCGCCCATAGCTCAGCTGGATAGAGCACTTGGCTACGAACTAAGGGGTCGGGAGTTCGAATCTCTCTGGGCGCACCAACTTGATCAGACTTAAAAACCGCACATTGATGCGGTTTTTTTGCGTTTGAAATATCTAAAATAAGTCTAAATCTTAGCTTGCTTTTTGTTTTACTTTCAAACTGAATACCGTATTGCCGCCTAAGGCTGGAATCATTTCATGATAGGGCACACTGCGCATTGCGCGCAGTAAAAATGGCGCTTGATCATCTATTTTCATCGCACTGGTCATTTTCAGCAGTGCGCCTTGTTTGCAGGGTGTCAGTTCCATAGCGCCGCGCACATACTTCAGGTCGCCGCCATTGGCTGCAAAACTATTCTTCCAGTCGCTGCTAAAATTAAAACGCATTTTAAAATTAAAAGGGATATTAATAACGCCGAGTCCAACGGACACATTAAATTGCGCATCCATTTGTTTGGCATCTAGGTTGCGGATTTGCACACTTTTAATCTGATTTGGAAATAAACGCTGAAAAGCAGGCGGGCTTAACCATTTCTGCAGCTGAGCAGGGCTTTGTGCATAGTATTGGTAGCTGGTGCTGAAACGCATTTTTTCCATGCCGCGGGCATAGGGCATATTGCTGGCAGGCAAGACAAAACTGACCGGCTCTTGCGAAAGCTGACTGAGTTGAGCAATTTTTTGTTCTTCTGCTGGATCTAGACCTGAATGGGGTAAAGCGCCTGCACTGAGCTGCTGCGCTGCGGCGGGTTTAAAGCGCCGCTGCAGCGCTTCCAGTAAAAATGCGTTTGTACCTGCTGGAATGCCGAGTTTGGCATCTGGGATGGCATTTAAAATTTTACTGAATAAGAAGCCTTTGGGCTGATTTAAGTCCCCCCACTGGGTAATGGTCACTAGGGTTTGATTTGCACTGAGTTCAAACCATTCCAGTTTGCCAGCGCCATAGGGAATCGGTGCATCTAAAATCAAGGTTGAAATACTGTTGCCTTCTGCTTGATGCTGCATGATGACCGTTTCACGGAAATTCAATACTGGAATGGGAGCAGGCACATGCACATTGTATTTCACTTGGCTGATATTACCTTGCTTCTCAATGACTTTAGCCTGTTTTAGTGTCGGAAATAGTCCTGCATAGTTGGAGTAATTCAGCAGCAGACGGCTGACTTGACTGCTGGATGCTGGCAGGACGACAGATGCGCTGTAATATTTTCCGCTTACTTTTTTTGCTGCTGTGAAGGTTGGAAGCTGGATCTGCTGTGCAGGATGCGCATAAATTATAATGGTGTTGCCTGTCAGAGCTGCCAGCGCATGCGGATCTTGCTGAAAGTGGGCAAGTGCGCTGGGGATCTGCGGTGTCCATGCAGTCAGCTTGGCCTGAACGGGCAAAGACAGCAGTACGCAGGACAGCAGTAAAACGGATTTTATTTTAATTGGCTGCATCAAACTTCCTGTGGTGTGCATTTTCTTATTTGCTGGCAGTTGTAGCGTATTTTTTATGAAAAGAATAGCGCAGCTGTGTGTATTTATGACGGCAAAAAAGCATATGAATGACTATATCTGGTGTAATATCTAGCTCAATTTATATTTTGAAGTGCATGTGAAGATGTCAGAGATTAAACCCGCATTATCGCTGCGATACACCCTAAATTTAGAAGAGTCACAAGATGGCTTCGCTTTAGCAACCTTTGGCAAAAAGCAATTTACCCGTTTTATTACCCCGCTGATCAGTATCGGAATCATTATTTGGGGGATTTCATTGGGCTTTAGCGGCGTTGGCCGTTACTATGTTGCATTAGGTGTATTTTTCTTGGCGATGCAGCTGGTGATGCGCTATTGGTTCTTGCCGATGATGTTTAAACGCCAGTTTATCAAATATCAATTTGGTAAAAGTGAACAAGGCATTGATTTGTTCCAAGACCATGGTGAGCTTTTTGCCAATGAACGTAAAAATGTTTTCAACTATGCAGATGTTGCTGTGTTTGCCGCAGGCAAACTGACTTATATGCTGGAAATGAAAAACCGCACAGTGGTGATTATTCCCAAGCGCGCATTTGCAAGTCCTGCAGATCAAAGCATCTTTGAAAATACCTTTAAGAAAAAGTGAATATTGATTAAGTAAAAGGGAAGATCATGACGATACGTCCATCAAAAATTGTTTGTGTCGGCCGCAGTTATGCAGATCATGCAAAAGAACTGGGTAATGCTATTCCTGATCGTCCTGTTCTGTTTATTAAGCCGCCAAGTGCGCTGTCTGCATTAGATGCGGGTATTGAATGGAATCAGGCGCTGGGCAGCTGCCATTATGAATGCGAGCTGAGCTTGCGTATAGGTCAGACGCTCAAGGCGGAAACGGATCCGCAAAAGGCCTTGCAGGCGGTAGACGCCGTGACTTTAGGTCTGGATTTGACACTGCGCGATTTACAGGATGATTTGAAGAAAAAGGGTCAGCCTTGGGAACGTTCTAAAGCGTATGACGGTTCATGTATTTTGGCAGACTGGGTCGATGTTTCAGACGTTGTGAATGACTGGAATGATGTGCACTATACGCTGCATGTAAATGATGAGCTGCGTCAAAAAGGGGATACTGCGTTGCTGATTTTTGATGTCGGCACATTATTGGCGGAGATCAGCCAAGTCTTTACACTGGAAGCTGGCGACGTGGTGATGACGGGTACGCCTGCTGGTGTAGGGGCGCTGCATTCTGGTGAACAGCTGAAAATGACACTGCAAGGCAAAACCCAGCAATTTGTCTGGTCTGCTTTTGTCAAATAATGTATTGATGATCGAAAAGGACTGCACTTGCGGTCCTTTTTTATGTCTTGAGCTTAATGGTATTTAGTTGGCATGCATCTCTGTACTGTTCTGCATTTTGCGGAACTGATCAGGTGTGAAATGCATCCAGCGTTTAAACATATTAATAAAGGCCGATGCAATGGCATAGCCTAAATCCAGCGCAATATTTTCTACAGTCTTTGCTTCGTTCAGCATACTCATGGCTTTAATAACTTTGAGCCGCTGGCGCCATTCATGCAATGACATGCCCAGCTCTTTTTGGCATAAGCGGGCAAGGGTGCGTTCGGTCATATTGCCTATTTTTTTTGCTCAGCTCAGACATTGATGTTAAATCTGCGGGATGCTGATGCAGATGAGTCAAAATTTGCTGCAGCGCGGGATGCTCCGAATGCGGCAGATAGCTGCTGACCAATTTGGCTTGTTTCAGCTGATCCAGCAGCACTTGCAGCAGGCGCTGATGTTCAGCTGTCGGTTCATGGCTTGGCTGCTGCCGCAAATGTTCAAACAGCGCGGAAACCAAAGGTGAATTTAATAAAATACCAGCTTGTTTAGGCAATGCAGCGCACAAGCTTTCGTGTATATACAAAGTGCCGTGTGAAACCGAGGTACGGTTCAGCCCGCTATGCTGTAAATTGGGCGGCAGCCAAATGCCATAGGGCGGCGGCGTAATATAGTCAATCTGCGCAATATTGATTTCCATAATGCCTTTGAACGCATAAATAAACTCGCCCCACTCATGACCATGCTGGGGATAGACGGACTGCGCGGGATCATCTCGGAAGCTGATCCATAACGCGCTGGAAATTTGGTCATTTGTTGGCAGCTGCAAGCCTGTTTGGCGCTGCAGCGCAGATGATTTTCCCATAGCTCAAATTGCCTGAATAAAATGATAGCTTGTCTGTTTTACGTTATATCTCATATTTCTGCCAAGTTTATAGTAGCAGTCACTTTTGAATTTGAGCAATAGCCGTGGAACAGCGCAAAGCGCTGGATGTGCAGGCATCTGGCTGGATGATTTTATTGTGCATGATCTGGGGGATACAGCAGGCGGTGCTGAAATGGGCTGCGCCAGATATTTCTCCTGTCATGCAAATCGCGATCCGTTCAGGTTTGTCTGCGCTGCTGGTTTTGTCATTAATACCGCTGAACAAAGGTACGCATTTATATACGAAAGACTATTTGCTTCCCGGCATTTGGTTAGCCCTTTTATTTTCTGCTGAATTTATATTTGTCGCTGCGGCGCTGCGTTATACCACCGCGTCGCATACTGTTGTGCTGCTGTATACCGCCCCGATCTTTGTTGCCCTTGGACTGCATTGGAAATTGCCGGCAGAACGGCTGACACGGATTCAATGGGCAGGGATTTTCATTGCATTTTCAGGAATTGTATTGTCGTTTATAGGCCGTAAAGATCCGTTCAGCGCTGGAAATCAAGCCTTGCTGGGAGATTTTTTAGCACTGCTGGCAGGTGTAATATGGGCGCTGACGACCATTTCACTGCGCCTGACGCGGCTGAGCGATGCGCATCCGACACAGACCTTGTTTTATCAGCTGTTCGGCAGTTTTATTATTTTAATACCGATCGCATATTGGACTGGACAGACTGGACAGAGTGCAATTCACTGGGGTTTTGCCGCGGTCAGCAGCACTATTTTTAATGTGTTTATTATGTCCTTTTTCAGCTTGATGCTGTGGTTTTGGCTGCTGCGAAAATATTTAGCGAATAGCTTAGGCGTATTTTCATTTTTAACACCTATTTTTGGCATGATTTTCGGCGTGATCTTTTTAAATGAATGTATTGAGCTAAGTTTTATATTAGGTACTGCTTTGGTCATGGCGGGGGGGCGTGACGGTCAGCCTACATGGGCGGCTGAGAAAATGGCTCGGGCTGCAGACAGCAGTAAGCTAAGCTGCGGGTGTATTTTGAATGTGAAATTCAACATCAGATTCAAGTAGGTTCCAGGCCGGCAAAATGTTAAGGTAGCGCGGCATTTTTTAAGGATCAGCGCAGTGCAAGTTCGTCAGGCTTTAGATGCAAAAGCATCTTCTATTATGTTTGTGTTATGCATTTTTTGGGGACTGCAGCAGGTGGTTGTAAAACTGGCCGCTGCTGATATTGCGCCCATGATGCAAATGGCGCTGCGTTCAGGGCTGTCAGCTTTGCTGGTTTTTCCTTTAATTAAATTGGCGCAAGGTCAGTCATTGTGGTCTAAGCAATACCGCGTGCCCGGCGCTTTGGTTGGCTTATTGTTTGCTATTGAATTTTGCCTGCTGAGTGAAGCGCTGCGCTTAACCTCAGCATCTCATGCGGTGGTGCTGCTGTACACCGCGCCGATATTTGTGGCCTTGGGGCTGCACTGGAAATTGCCTGCTGAACATCTGACGTGGAAACAATGGAGCGGCATTCTTCTTGCTTTTTTCGGCATTGTCGTGACTTTTATGGGGCGAGGCGCAGAGGCTGTGGAGCAAGACCTTGGACAAATGATCTTAGGTGATCTGCTGGCTTTGGGGGCGGGCGTGTTTTGGGCGGCGACAACGATTGCGGTACGTCTGACCAATTTATCTGAAGCGCCCGCAACACAAACTTTGTTTTATCAGCTGTTTGGCGGTTTTGCTGTGCTGCTGCCGATGGCATTTCTATTGGGTCAAAGTCATGTCTACTGGACAGCAGTCACGATCAGCAGCCTGCTGTTTCATGCCTTATTGATTTCATTTGCCAGCTATCTGATTTGGTTTTGGCTGCTGAAACGCTATTTGGCTTCCCGCCTTGGCGTCTTTTCGTTTTTGACACCCTTGTTCGGCATAGCCTTTGGTGTGCTTATTTTAGATGAGCCTTTAGAGCAGGCATTTATCGCGGGCACGCTTATGGTCATGGCAGGCGTGCTGACTGTGAGTTTGGCGGGACGGAAAAAAGTTATTGAAAGCGCATAAAACCTTATGCTGTAAAAAAGCCTGCTGAACGCAGGCTTTTCTTTGAATGCATTATTTAGATTCTAAAATGGTGGAAAGCGGTATAGCCAGTTTGGCCGCCAGATAGTCGTCTGATTCAATCAGTGCAGGGCCAATTTTCTCCATCCAGACATCATCTGCATGGACATTGCCGATATCTTTTCTATGCGGCAGCGGATAGGGCAGCTGAGAATAAAAGCTCCAAAAATCGACTTGTGCCAAATTGCGTATCAGAACGTAGTTATTGTCATCGGTGCGCTTAATCAAGTTTTGTTTTTCCAGCATCTGCACGTAGTTTGGCCAGCGCCCGATTTCATCACGGCCCAGTACTTCCAGCGCCTCTGCTTCACTGACACTGCCGCCGACTTTCTGCTTATGATAAAACAGCTCCAGTAAATCCATCAGCATGATGACAGGATGGCGCTTACGCTCTTTGCTGGAGTCTGCATCAAATGCTGTGAGCGCGTAGCTGATTTCCACTCCCAGCAGTACAATATTCCAAGACAGGAAAATCCACAGCAGGAAAATAGGAACCGCGGCAAAAGCGCCGTATACGATTTCATAGCTGGTGAAGTTTGTCATAACAAAACCGAACAGATTTTTCAGCAGTTCGAAAACAGTGGCGCTGAATAAGCCTGCAATCAGGGCCGCTTTAATGGGCACTGTGCGGTTTGGAATGGTCCAATTTAAAATAAAAAAGCCAATGACAGTGAGTGAAAATGAAATGAGCCATAAAATAAATGCGCCATTCAGCTCATAGCCAGCAAAGTTATTGCTTAGGACATTCATCGATGCAACAGTTGATGAAATCACAAAAGCGCTGCCAAGAAGAATCGGGCCCAAAGAAATGATGGTCCAGTAGCGCATAAAGCCTAAAATGCCGCCGCGGGTTTCTTTTACACGCCAGATGCGGTTAAAGACAGTTTCAATACTGGTCAGCATCATGACTGTGGTAACAAAGAGGAACAAAATACCTATCACAGTTAAATTACTGGATTTGTCAGTAAAGGCATTCAGCGCTTTATCAAATGCAATGGTGGTTTTGGGCAGGAAATTGCTGTAGATCAGCAGTTGCAGCTGCTGTCTGGCAGGTTCCAGCGCACGGATGGACGAGATAATCACCAGAAAGACCGTCAGCATAGGCACAACGGCAAACAGTGTGGTGTACGTCAGAGAGCCTGCTTGCTCACGGCAGCGGTCTGCTTCAAAACGCCGAATAACGAATAAAACAAACTGAAACCATTTTTTATCATAAAAGGGCAGTTTTTTTAGAAAACCTGCTGTCATATTTCAAAGCCTCAATTCTTTTTAATCATCATTTTTAACTTTTCACTACTAAGCTTAACGAAAAAAATAGAAAAATACCGTATAGTTTAATTTTTACCTATTATTCATCAAAAATCATGCAACCTTATGTTTTAGTTCTGTATTACAGCAAGTATGGCTCAACCAAGGAAATGGCGCACCTGATTGCCAACGGCATTGAGGCAGAAGGCGTCAGGGTGAAAATCCGCACAGTGCCAAATTTGGCAACGGCTGTAGAGGTTGCAGCGCCGAGTATTCCGGCAGAGGGCGACATTTACTGCACATTAGATGAGCTGGCAAATTGTGCAGGCCTTGCACTGGGCTCACCGACACGTTTTGGCAATATGGCTTCTGAAATGAAGTATTTCCTCGATCAAACAACCAGCCTTTGGCTGAACGGCGCATTGCACGGCAAGCCAGCATGTGTATTTACTTCATCCGGTTCAATGCATGGCGGTCAGGAAAGCACTTTACTGACCATGCTCCCGCCGTTATTTCATCATGGCATGATGATTATGGGGTTAAGCAATGCTGTACCTGCGCTGTCAAATACTAAAACTGGCGGGACACCTTATGGTGCAAGCCATGTCAGCGGGCCGCGCCATGATTTAGGGATTAGCCAAGATGAAAAAATTCTATGCGAAGCTCAAGGCGGACGGTTGGCAGAAGTGGTGAAAAAGCTGAGCGAAGCATTGTAAAAGGCTATTGATTGCATTTATAAGAGCAGGAAAATCAAATGGTTTGTCCTGCTTTTTTATTTGCTGTATAAATTTATATGTGTATTTATGCGAAAAAATCGCATTTTAATGTATATTGACTGAAAGATAACATGATCAAGAGTTCAATATGCATAAATATAAATGGACAAAATTTACAATACTTTTGCTTGTTACAGGGTGTTTAACAGCCTGCAGCAAACCGGCTGAGGATGAGAGGTCAGCGGCAGAAACTGTGCAGCAGCCGGCAGTGAGTGAACAAAGTACTGATTCCTTCAAGCTGGATGATATTCCGCTGTCTAAAGCCCAGTTAGGGGCATTTCCGTTTATAGGCATGCCGCAGGGGTATGAGGTATATAAGCCGCAGCATTCAGCTTTGGAAATTGTGCCGTATTGGACTGGGGCAAGTATTGAACAGATAGAAGGCAAAGTTTACAGCACAGGCATTAGACCGCTGCAGGGGCAGCAAGGCAGTTTTGATGCGATTCAGCGCAGTATAGAGTCCTATATTACGTCAGTTGGCGGACTCAGACTGACAAAGTCACAAATTCCGCTGGAGTGGGTTAAAGGCTTTGACAAAGACTATCTGTCTAATTTTTATGAGGGGATTGGTGGTATTTATGAGTACCCTGTGCATACTTATGTCATTCGCCAGCCTGAGCGGACAGTTTGGGTGCAGCTGACACAAAATAATACAGATAGTGCAGGTCTGCTGGTCAGTGAGTCTGCGGCTCTTCAGCATACGGCGGCTGTTCAGGATGCCTTTCCTTTTATCCAGCTGCCAAAGCATTATCAATACCGAGGGCAAAAAACAGCTGAAAATGAAAATGTGCCTGTATGGAATGGAAACACATGGCAGCTGCTTTCAGGCCGCTTATTTTCTGCTGGCATAGAGCCCAAGCAGAAAGAACAGGGCAGCGCATTGGAAATGACGCGCTATTTTCAAACTGCGATGCAAAACTTAGGTGCTCAAAAAGTGTCAGAGATGCATATTGCAGCTGAAAATTTGAGTCCAGAAATGAAAAAATTTATGGAAGATCATTATTATGCCACTGCGGGTTTGTACAGTGCTCCGCTGCATGTCTATGTTTTAGATAAAGACGGCCAAAAAGTCTGGTTCCAATATGCGGCTGGTTCGCAGGGCAGTGTAGGGCTATGGGTGCTTGCAGAAAAACAGCTTGATACGCTGGCTATGTCTGCTGCGAAATTAAAAGAGCAGCTGGATGAAAATAATAAAGTGAATATTCAGGTTAATTTTGACAGCAATAAAGCGTTGATTTTAGACAGCTCCAAAACGCAATTAGCAGAAGTCACAGCGCTGATGAAACAAGATCCAGCTTTAAAGCTGCATATCTATGGACATACAGACAGCACTGGCCAAGCACAGCAAAATTTAACATTATCTAATGCGCGTGCGCAGGCTGTAGTGAATGCCCTGATTGCACAAGGTATTGCAGCTGAGCGCTTAGATGCGCAAGGCTTTGGTGATCAAAAGCCTGTAGCTTCAAATGCTGATGAAGCAGGAAAAGCGCTGAACCGAAGAGTTGAGCTGGTGAAACAGTCCTAAATGGAGGTTATAAAAAGAACGCGTTATGCGCTCTTTTTATATTATTTCTCTGCGGGCTGATCCGCTTTTTCTTGCTGATGTTCAACAGCAAAACGGTGTTTGCAGGCCTTGCATTGATAATCTAAAAAAATGTTTTTATCGACAATTTCACCCGCTTTTTTACCAAAGCGGTGGCCTAAAAAGCCGCCTGTTATACCAATGCTGATTGCGCCGACAAAGGTGCCGATTGTACCGCCCATAATCACGCCTAAGGGGCCAGCTGTTACTCCGCCAATGGCTGCGCCAATCGAAGCGCCAGATGCAGCACCGCCTACTGTGCCGGCAGCCGTACCTGCACCGCTGAGCAGTACGCCGCCAATTTTTTGTAAATTTTGTTCATGATTGCGGACTTCAAGGTCTTCAGAGCCGCATTTCGGGCATTTTAGGGCTGGAGTGCCATTCATCATATCTTTGCTCATTTTAAATTCAGTCATTGCTGCGCCGATCAAGTCTTATGCGCCATGATCCGTGGCTTATCTATTTTATGCTGTGCTATTAAAGCAGTTTTTTACTCAGTTTTGCTGACTGGATATGTCAAATTTATACAGACTATTCTGGCATGCTAAATTAAATTCACAGCTAAAGTTGTTATAAAAAATGATTTCTGATGAAAAGTCATCTCAGTTATGGTGAACGGCATTGATATTTTTATTAAAAAATTGGAAGAACAATGAAAACAATTTGGGCTGCAGCTGCTGTGACATTAAGTTTGAGTTTGGCTGCTTGTGAGAAAAAAACTGTGTCTGGGGCAGAACAAAAAGCCGCTGCGCCAGCTGAACTGAAAACTTTAAATATTGGCTATCAGAAAGCTGCTTTAAAACTGATTGCGGCAAAACAGAATAAAATGTTTGAGCAGGCTTTTCCGAATGTCAAAATTGAATGGAAGGAGTTTCCTGCGGGGCCGCAGACTTTGGAAGCATTGAATGCTGGTTCAATTGATTTTGGCTATACTGGTGATACGCCAGTAATTTTTGCACTGTCAGGCAATAAGCCAATTCAATATTTGGCCTATGAAATCAACTTTAAAAATTCGCATAGTTTACTGGTGCCAAAAAACAGCGCTTTGCAGGATATTCAAGGCTTGAAGGGCAAGCGTATAGCCGTGACCAAAGGTTCAAGCGCGCATTATTTTCTCGCACAGATTTTAAAGCAGGCTGGTTTGAGCTGGCAGGATATTCAGCCAGTTTGGCTGACACCCGCAGATGCCCGGGCAGCTTTGGATAAGGGCTCAATTGATGCGTGGGCAGTATGGGACCCCTATTCGAGCGCTGCTGAGCTGAAAGGTGATAGCCGTGTATTGATTGATGCAGCTCAGCTGCCGCCAGCGTATAGTTTTTATCTCTCGTCTCCAGAGTTTTTAAAAGCACAGCCTGTAGCCGCGCATAAAATTATAGATATATTGAATACAACGGATGATTGGATTAATGCGCATCCTGCAGAGACGGTAAAAATTTTGGCAAAAAGCACGGGTTTAGAAACAGCTGTAGCGGAAAAGGTATTCAGCAAACGGGCATCGCCAGTGAAGACGAAGCTGTTGGATGAAGCTACACTGGCTGAGCAGCAAAAAATTGCAGATGTGTTTGCAGCGCTGAAATTGATTCCAAATTCTGTGGTGCTGAAAGAGCATGTATGGCAGGGGAAATAAGTTTTGGCATAGATTTAAATGATATAAAAAAGCGCCGTATTTGGCGCTTTTTTTTAACGGTATGAATTAGTCGCGGACAAATTCAACAGTACCGTTTGCCAGTGATTTCACACGAGCCAAAGATTCAACGCGGTAGCCTTTTTCAAGCAAGATGTCACGGCCAGGCTGGAATGATTTTTCAATCACAATGCCAATCCCAATAACAGAAGCTTCTGCCTGATGAATAAGGTCAGCAAGACCTAAAGCCGCTTGGCCATTTGCTAAAAAGTCATCAATTACAAGCACTTTGTCAGTTGAGTTGATGTGCTTTTTAGAAATCGCAATTGTACTTTCAGTTTGTTTAGTAAACGAAAACACTTTAGAGCGGTAAAGGTCATCTTTAAGCGTTAAAGATTGATATTTACGCGCAAAAATCACCGGAACGTCTAGTTCTAAACCTGCCATAACAGCAGGCGCAATACCTGACGCTTCAATGGTAATAATTTTTGTAATGCCCGCATCTTTAAATAGACGCGCAAATTCTTGGCCAATTTGCTGCATCATGACTGGATCAATTTGATGGTTTAGGAAAGAATCAACTTTCAGAACTTCTTCAGATAGAACGATGCCTTCAGCTAAGATTTTCTGTTCTAGTGCGTACACGGGAGAGTCCTCAAGGGCAGGTGCTAATTAAGCAAAAGCGTATTTTAAAAAGCACCGCGAAAATTGCAAGTGAAATTGTCTATTTCTCTTACTTCGTTGGCCCTTTATAGCCAGTCAGCAGTAAAGAGTATGATGATTTTTTGTCTAAATGGCTTACCTTCACCGGCAAGTAGTCCAATTTAGGCGCTAACCAGAATACCGTTTCACGGCCCGGTTTATCATGTTTCATGACAACTTTGACTGTATCGTAGCTGCCATTTGCTGTTTTAACGGTTTCATTGCCTTGTCGTACAAATTTACGGCTCTCTACTTCTTTTGCATCGGCAATCCGGTAGTTTGATTTTAAACCGCCATTTTTTAAGTCTTCACGGATTTGCAATTCTGCATTCAGCTCGTCCAGTACGCCGCTTTGCCAAGGGAAAGAGCGCGCTTTGTCATCTTTTTTCGTACTGATTACTTTTGAGCTTGGATTGAAATTTATGCTCATTGTATTGTTGTGAATCAGTACTTTGCTGGTACGGCTAAAGCTTTTAGAATTAATGGCATTATTATCAAAGCTGAATTTACTGGTTTCAGTCGCAGACGCCATGCCCGCTGCTTTGGCTGCAAATACATAGTTCCAGTTGTTGCCAGACTGGCTCAGTGTGCGTGTTGCAGAGCCGACATTTTTGCCGTTATAGCTGAATTGGTAGCTTGCTTGGAAAGGACTCATGGCAAACGCTTGGCTGGCAAAACTCGATAAGAGAACTGCAGCAGATACGCCAGCTGCGATGCCAAAAGTTTTCATCACATTTTTAGCCATCAGTATTTTTCCTTTTAGCCTTTAAAATTAAAGTGTTTGGAAGCAAGTTATAACCTGCTGTTAAAAATCATTATGAGCTTTGATTGTGGAGAAAGAAGCTTAAAAACAGCTGAAAATGTATATTTCCTGTTGCATTTATTCTCTTATTTCACTGAATTGCTGCTTATGCGCCTTTTTGTTTAATCTGCGTGACTTTATCTTCTTCACATTCGTCCGCAGGCATTTCGTCATCCCATGTTTCAATGCGTTCAGTCGATAATTTGCTGAACAGAGCGGCAATATTGACATTGCCAATCACCACCAGCTCAGCTTCACGCAGTACCGCATGATTGACATGTACTTTGTTGAGTGTATCTATAATTGAGCGGCTTTTGCCCAGCCAGCGGTTTAAATCTAAATGCAATAAATCATCTTTGACTTTAATGACCTTCAATTTTTCTAAAATCATGCCAAGCGGATCATCATTCAGCACTTTTTGATAGAAGAATAGGGCAAAGCGTACACCTAATTTATAAAAGATATTTGGATACTTTGCTTCAATCACTTTGGTGTCACTGATTTGCTCGAATACGATCAGCTGTGTGGTTTTATTCATTTCCATCAGCACCAGCTTCAAGTCTACAGACAGCGTAATATCTAAGCCGTTGTAGTTGAGTGTGGCATATAGGCGCAGCCAGTCATCGTGCAAATCTGCGTGCAAGTCTTTCAGCATTTTGACATTGTCGGTTACAAAACGCTGAAACGTAGCATTCAAAAAAACTTGTGAAAGGGGGAATTCACGCTCATCTTCAATAAATCCCTCAGCCCGTTGGTAAACTTGGCGGATTCGTTTGGAAATGTTGGAAATCAGCGTCTGCATGTTGAAAGAATCCCGGCAAATGAGCTTTTTGTTGAAGTGTATCTTGTCGCTTTATAGAAAAATACAGGTTTTCGTTCTTGCAGTTTAGCAAAAATCATTGCACCATTTTTAGGATTTTCCATGTACTGGCTTGTGCATGAAATATTTATGGATGCAAATCTCGTTTTTAAAAAAATATGAAAACTGTCTTACATCTTATAACGCTTTATAGCTTTTGGGGAACGCGGCAAATTGTCGTATTAATGTGATGCTGAATAAAATGACGTTTAAACCGCTGCGGCAAGAATGGTGGAAAGATCCAATTTTCGCCAGTGCTGTCGGCTTGGCTGCTGTTTTGCATATTTCTGTGCTGCTGGTGCAATTTACAATGCCGCAAGAGTCGTTTGAAACGACGAAAGAAATTGCAGTTAGCTTGCGTCCAAGTGATACCAAAATTGAGGAAGCTGACTTTTTAGCGCAGGCAGATCAGCAGGGATCAGGCAAGTTTCGAGAGCAGCACCGCATGTCTACCGATATGCCAGCGCCAATGGTTGATCAGGACAGCGGAGAAAAAGCGCAGCAGGCAATGGATAAGCTGCAGCAAAAGCGTGAGCTGAAATTTGAAGAAAAAATGCTGATGACGACTTTGAGCTGGCAAAAGCAGGCTGAAGAAAGTCAGCGCAAGAAACAGGCAGAAGAGCTGCAAAGCCAATACACAGCACAGACAGCCATGATTGCGAGTATTGAAGCGCAATATTTACAGCGCCAGCAAAACTTTAGCCGTCAGCAAAAAATTAAAACCATCGACGGTATTCAGGCGAAGCAGGATGACACCGCTGCTTATATGGAAAAATTCCGCCAAAAAGTAGAGTTTTACGGCAACCAGAACTATCCTGAACAGGCGCGTGCGCAAAATCTTGCGGGCGAAGTGCGCCTCATGGTGATTTTAAATCAAAGCGGCGGTATCCGCGCGATTCGTTTAATTGACAGTTCAGGGCATGCCATTTTAGATGAAGCAGCCAAAGCTTCGGTGCGTAAAGCTGCGCCTTTTAGTCCATTTGATGCAAAAATGAAAGATATTTCAGAGCTGCGTGTGGTGCGGACATGGCGTTTTGACCCTGCAGAAGCAGAATTTGAAGTGAAGTGATTAAACGCTGTTAAGCAGCGATGAACTCTTCAACCTGTATAATTTCATTCACATCTAAAGACCAAAATGTTGCCTGAATATACTTTTGCTGGGATGGTAGTGAGTAATCTAGATTGTTGTATTCTAGATTGAAAATATGTTCCCAGCTTTTTTCTATCGTTTGCTGTATTGATTTTGGCAGCTGATGAAAATGCGTGTTTTTTAGGTTGATTTGTTTTAATTGTTCCTCAAAATTATTTTCATCCAACTGATTTTGAGGAAGATATGCTTTCCATGCTAGTGGGAAATGCCATAAGTCAAAATCGGAAAGTAAAATCTCAGCTAAAGGTTTTTGAAATTTAATTCGGACTGCATGTGTTCCAGTTTCAAAATGCCCTTTTGCTCGAATATATGGACATTTTCTAATTTCTGAGCCCCATTGATACCATGCCCATATTGGAAAGCTGCCAGGTTGCTGGGATGGACCAATTCTGTTGTTCATCTGAGGAATTAACCATTGATATCCATGATCCCAGTCTGGTAGAAATGGTTCGGTGGCCTGTGGGAAATATACTTTTTCTTTTAAAATTTGCTGATAAATATCGTAGGGCTGAAATGTCCATAAAGTGACAAGGTTTTGGCTATCTTTTTTAATTTTCATATTTGGCGAAGTATCATATTTTTCATTCATTTATAGACTAAAAATTTACGCTTATCGATATGTTTGTTAAAAAAAAGCGAATCGAAGTTCGCTTTTTAAAAGGTTTTAATCTTGTTCTAAATAAGGATTGTCAAAGCCGAGCTTGGCTAAAATTTCAATTTCCAATGCTTCCATTTCTTCTGCATCTTCTTCTGAAGTTTCATGGTCATAACCCATTAAATGAAGTGTGCCGTGTACCAGCATATGCGTGAAATGCGTCAGCGGCGCTTTGTTTTGCTCAACGGCTTCGCGCAGCACCACAGGAATGCAAATGACCAAGTCGCCAATGGGAAAGGCATCCAAAAATTCAGCCATTTCATCTGGAATATCACTCGGAAAAGACAGCACATTGGTCGGTTTGTCTTTTTTACGGTATTCCAAATTCAATTTGTGGCTTTCATCATTGTCTACGCAGGCAATGCCCATTTCGCAGTCACTTTGCGTACCAATATGGCGTAAAGCGGTTTCGACAGCCTTTTTGATATAAGCGCGTTTCAAGTCCAATTCAGGCGCTTGAAAGTTTTGCTGCAGCGATAAGCTCAGTTTCAAAATGAATCCTTAAATATTTTAGTCCTGCGCATCAGCTTTGGCGTCATTGTCTGCAACAAGTGCTTCTTGGCGCGCTTTGCGTTCTGCACGGGCTTCAGCGCTGAGGCGCTGCTGCTCACAATCCCAGCCTTCATAAGCTTCTACAATTTTCTGCACTAGCTGATGACGGACGACATCGCGGGAGTGGAAGCGGGTAATGTGAATTTCTTTAACATTTTCCAGTACGCGCAATGAGTGCGCTAAACCGGATTGCTGACCGCGTGGCAAGTCAACCTGCGTCACGTCACCAGTAATGACGGCGCGGGAGCCAAAACCTAAACGGGTCAGGAACATTTTCATCTGTTCAGGTGTCGTATTTTGCGCTTCGTCTAAAATCACAAAAGAGTGGTTTAGAGTACGTCCGCGCATATAGGCCAAAGGCGCAACTTCAATCACTTGGCGCTCAATGAGTTTTGCTACTTTTTCAAAGCCGAGCATTTCATACAGGGCATCATACAGCGGGCGCAAATATGGATCGATCTTTTGCGTCAAGTCGCCTGGCAAGAAACCAAGTTTTTCACCTGCTTCAACTGCAGGGCGTACAAGTAAAATCCGCTGAATTTCGTTGCGTTCCAGCATGTCTACAGCAGCGGCAACAGCCAGATAAGTTTTACCTGTACCAGCTGGGCCAATACCGAAAGAGATATCGCTTTGCAAGATACGCTGCACATAGCGCTTTTGGTTGGCGCCACGCGGATTGATGCGGCCTTTGCGGGTTTGCAGATAGACATCTTCTAGACCGCTGTGTTCTTGGCCGTCAAAATCTTCTTGCAATTCACGGTCAGTCTGACTGCCTTGAATCATCATATGCAGCGTATCTGCGCTGATTTGCAGTGAGGTTTCAGACTCTTCATGCAAACTTTGCAAAAGCATTTCAGCCCGCTCAACTGCTTCTATAGTGCCGTCGATGTAAAACACATCACCGCGGTGCGAAATATTGACTTGTAAACGTTGTTCAATTTGCTTCAAGTGACCGTTGTAAGCACCGAGCATGCTTTGCAAACGGTCATTTGAAATCCCTGGAAAAGCTACTGTGCGCCGAATCTCTGCAGTCAAGTGAGTTCCTTATCAGACGTCGTTGTTATACGCCTTACATTACGCCACGTCAGGCTCAAGATTCAAGAGTTCACCGTAAACAAACTTCAACGTTTTAATATCGGTCACTTCAATCTCTGCAAAGCGGCCAATCCATGCAGGATCACCGATAAAGCTCACTAAACGAGTGTTGTCAGCAGTGCCGATTAACAGGTTTGGATCTTTATCAGATACAGACTCAATCAGCACGCGCTGAATTGTGCCGAGCATCGCATCAGTTTTATCAATGCTGGATTGTTTAATCCATTGCTGCACTTTTGCTAAACGCTCTTTTTTCACATCTTCAGAGATGTTGTCTTCAAGCTCAGCTGCAGGTGTGCCCGGACGTTTTGAATAAATGAAGCTGTATGAATGGTCGAAGTCCATATCTTGAATAAATTGATAGGTTTCTTCGAAGTTTTCATCGGTTTCGCCAGGGAAACCAATAATGAAATCTGAAGATAAATGCATATCTGGGCATACTTTGCGCAGTTTTGCAATTTTATCGATATAAACGTCAATGGTGTGGTTGCGCTTCATGGCTTGCAGCACGTCATTTGAACCGCTTTGTACAGGCAGGTGCAGATGAGAAACCATTTGCGGCAAGTCGCGGTAGCACTGAATCAAATCATCGTTGAATTCCAGCGGGTGCGACGTGGTATAGCGCAGGCGGCCAATCCCCGGAATTTCTGCAACCAAGCGCAGCAAGTCTGCAAAGGTGCAGATTTCGCCTTCAAAAGTTTCGCCGCGGTAGCCGTTGACGTTCTGGCCCAGCAATGAAATTTCACGTACGCCTTTTTCAGCTAAAGTTGCAATCTCAGCCAAGACATCATCTAAAGGGCGTGATACTTCTTCACCGCGTGTATATGGCACCACACAGAATGAACAGTATTTAGAACAGCCTTCCATAATTGAAACAAAAGCTTTGTAGCCTTCAACACGCGGTTCAGGCAAAAAGTCAAATTTTTCAATGTCAGGGAATGAAATATCCACCAGTTTGATTTTTTCTTTTTTCGGCTTTTCAATTTGCTCAAAATGCTGATCCAGCATTTGCGGCAAACGGTGCAGTGTTTGCGGGCCAAAAATCATGTCGACATAATTGGCGCGTTTTTGAATATTGTCGCCTTCTTGTGATGCCACGCAGCCGCCCACACCAATAATCAGGTCAGGGTTTTTGTCTTTCAGTTTGCGCCAGCGGCCCAATTCCGAGAACACTTTCTCTTGCGCTTTTTCACGGATAGAACAGGTATTCATCAGCAAAATGTCGGCATCTTTGGGATCTGTGGTCAGCACATAACCATGTGAGTCGCCTAAAAGATCTGCCATTCGATGACTGTCGTACTCATTCATCTGACACCCTTGCGTTTCGATGTACAGCTTTTTAACTGAACCATCGGTGGCTGGGGTGTGCTGTGGCTGGGTAACAGTGTTTTCTGAAGCAGCTTTGGCACCAGTAGGGATGAAGGTTTCAACCGTCATGCAGGCTCCTAGGGAATATCAGGAAGTCGCAGGCATCCAGATTTAGGCTGAATATTCAGCGCCTGAATTGGAATGCTGCAAAGGAATTTTAGAAAGGCGCATATTTTAGCAGGATTTCGATATAAACTTATAGTTTAAAATAAGTAATGCTGAATATTGATTTGTGAACCAAATATGTTTGAAAATTAATATTGTTTAATCATAAGGTTACACAACTCAACAATACTGTTGGTTTAGAATTATTAAACTGGCTGAAAAAGACGGATGAGCAGCGCTGAAAATGCGTTTGTCATCAGCGCGAAAAAATGCAAAACACAGAAGGCAAGTCAATGTTAAAAGACAAATTTAAAACGCATAAAATTTATCAATTGCTTGCTTTAAGTGTGGCATCGGCATGTGCTGTAAATGCAGCTCAGGCAGCCGATGCCGATTTTAACGAAGCGCTTAGGGCTGCCAATGCCAGCAATATTTCCGCGCTGCAGCAATATCAGTATTCGATGCAAAATGATGCGCTGGGCTATTACCCGGAATACTGGATTTTAAATAGCAGTTTGGCTTCACAGCCAGCAAGTCAAATCGTTAATTTTGCCCAGCGTTATCCGCAATCTGCGATGGCTGAAAAATTGGCAGCAGATTATGTTGAAGAAAAAGTAAAAATGGCGGATTTTTCCTCCGCGCAGCCTGTTTTGCCGTATGTGACGAATGCCGATCAGGCGGAAACCTGTGCAGTAGCTCAAGTGCGCGCTCAATCAGGCGATCCTTTGGTCTATGCAGAATTTAAAGATGTCTGGCTGACGACAAACTCACAGCCAGAATCTTGTACAGGTCTTGGCCGTATGATGCTGTCTAGCCCATTATTGACAGCCCAAGACCGTCAGCAGCGACTTTGGGGACAGCTGCGTGCTGGACAGTCAGGTCAAGCCATTGCGACAGCGCAAAGCATTGGAATGAACCTGAGTTTGGCGCAGCTGAACAGCATTCAGGCCAATCCAATTCAATATTTATGGACAGCGCCTAAAAACAGCAAAGAAGAGCAGGCTTATTTGGTCTATGCGGTGGGCCGTTTAGCGGATACAGACTTGGTTTCTGCCATGTCTGCTGCCCGTAAAGCTGTTGAAGGCGTGCCAGCCGATGTGCAAAAAGCCATTTACCGTGCAGTGGGCTATGTCGGCGGCACTACGGTGATGAAAAATAATTTTAACCGTGAAGTTTTAGATTTCTTAGATGCCAGCTATGGTTTGCCGTTCAGTCCAGAAGAAGCTGAAATTTATGCGCGCCAGGCCATCCGCTTTAATGGCTGGAACAGCCTGATTCGCGCAATTGACAGTATGAGCGTGACACAGCGTCAGGAAGACCGATGGCAGTATTGGCTGGCGCGTGCCTATGAGCAGCAGTCCGATTCAAAATCTAAGCGGGCGGCGGAAGAGATTTACCGCAAATTGGCCATAGGTGATGATTATCATAATTTATTGGCCAAAGACCGTCTTGGGCAAAAATATAATAACCTGCCTGCCAATACTTTACCGACCAATGCAGATGCGGTGCGTTTAAGCCAAGATATTCATTTCCGCCGCGCTTTTGCGCTGCGCAATATCAATGCGCCTGAAAATTATATTAACCGTGAATGGAACTGGGCAGTGCGTCAGGCGTATTTAAAGCATGATGACGGTTTAATTTTGGCAGCGGCGAAACGCGCAACAGACATGGGCTGGTATGACCGCGCAATTTACGCAGCAGACCGTACCAGCAAACAGCATAATTATACTTACCGTTATGCTATGCCGCATCAGGCTTATGTGGTGAGCCATAGTCAAAATGCAGGTATTGATCCAGCGTGGGCATATGGTCTGATGCGTCAGGAAAGCCGTTTTGTTTCACATGCGCGTTCGCATGTCGGCGCGGGCGGCTTGATGCAGATTATGCCGAATACAGCCAAGCTGGTCGCAAGACAAATGGGCGAAACCTATAATCCGGCAGCATTAACGGATATGAATACCAATATACGTTACGGCACATTCTATTTATCTATGATTCAAAGCCAGCTGAGCAATAGCCCAGTTCTGGCGACTGCAGGCTATAATGCAGGGCCAAACCGTGCGCGCCGCTGGCAGCCAGAGGGGCAGATAATCGCTGCAGACCAGTATACAGAATCAATTCCGCTGACAGAAACACGGGATTATGTGAAACATGTCATGACGAATGCTACGCATTACGGTATCTTATTGGGACAAGGGTCACAAACGATTGGCCAGCGGATGAATGCCATTCCGCTGCGCAGTCAATAAATAATCAGGCCTTAAGACGCTGAAATATATAAATTAGACATACACGGGGAAACAATTCATGCAGCTGTTAAGCAGATTACATGCTGAAAGGTTGTGTCTTGCAATGTGCTGTGCAGCAGGAAATTTCGTACTTTCTGCCGCTGCGCATGCATCCCCTCATGTAACTGGTTATGTCATGCATATACAGCTGGTGCCAGCCATCTGTTCATTAGATGCTTATAGCAGTAAAAAACGTAAATGCCTTGAAGGCTATTCGCTCAATATTGCAGGTTTATATCCAGAAGGTTTTCAGCAGCGAAACTGCACCACGGGCAGCTCTGCTGTTTTGCCGCCAATTCAGACTAAAGTTGTCGCACGGGTGATGCCGGATGAAAATGCTCGTCATCAGCTGTGGCGCACAGTCGGCGGCTGTGTGCCCATGCAGGCCAGTCAGTATTTTAGAACGATTATTAATTTTGCCGAAAAACTGAAAGTTCCTGAAGAGCTGACCAGTCAAGAAAACCATATTTTTCAGTCTTCTGTGCTGCGCAGTAAATTGCAGCGCTTGAATCCGAGACTGTCATCGCAAAGTTTTGAATTCATCTGTCAGCAATATGGCAGCGGCAGTATCTTAACAGAGATGAGAGTATGCTACAGAAGCGGCGGACAATACAAAGCATGCCCGGCATATGTGCAAAATGAATGCCCAGGCACCTTTACAATTAAAGGCGCTTTTTAGGCTTTAATCGGATTTTATTTATATTTCCTATCATACTTTTGTTGAAAAGCATTCTCTTTTCCATGCAACCGTCAAAAGATTGGAGTACAATCTTTGCCGTTTATGATTATTAAGATTAGATAGAACAGCTATTTAATCATTATGACCTTCCTCAATTGGAGATAATTACATGAAGCAAGCAGTTCGTGTTGCCGTTACTGGCGCAGCTGGTCAAATCGGTTATAGCTTATTATTCCGTATCGCAAGCGGTGAAATGTTGGGTAAAGACCAACCAGTTATCCTTCAATTATTAGAAATTCCAGTTGAGAAAGCTCAACAAGCGCTTAAAGGCGTAATGATGGAACTTGATGACTGCGCATTCCCTCTTTTAGAAGGCATGATCGGTACTGATGATCCTAAAGTTGCATTCAAAGATGCTGACTACGCTCTTCTTGTAGGTTCACGTCCACGCGGTCCTGGTATGGAACGTGCTGACCTTCTTAAAGTAAACGGTGAAATCTTCATCGGTCAAGGTAAAGCGCTTAACGAAGTTGCTAGCCGTGACGTTAAAGTTCTTGTTGTGGGTAACCCTGCGAACACGAACGCTTACATCGCAATGAAATCTGCTACAGATCTTCCTGCTAAAAACTTCACAGCAATGCTGCGTCTTGACCACAACCGTGCGTTGACTCAACTTGCTCAAAAAGCGGGTGTTGCAGTTTCTGACATCAAAACTATGACAGTTTGGGGTAACCACTCTCCAACAATGTATGCTGACTACCGTTTTGCTACAGTAAACGGCGAAAGCTTAAAAGACAAAATCAACGATGCTGCTTGGAACAAAGACGTATTCCTTCCAACTGTTGGTAAACGTGGCGCTGCAATCATCGAAGCGCGCGGTCTTTCTTCTGCTGCTTCTGCTGCAAACGCTGCAATCGACCATATGCGTGATTGGGCTCTTGGCACAAACGGCGAATGGGTAACTATGGGTATTCCTTCTGACGGTTCTTACGGTATCCCTGAAGGCGTAATGTTCGGTTTCCCTGTAACTTGCGAAAATGGCGAGTACAAAATCGTTCAAGGCCTTGAAATCGACGAATTCAGCCGTGAGCGTATCAACTTCACGCTTAACGAGCTTGAAGAAGAACGCGCAGCAGTTGCTGACATGATCAAATAATTTAATCTGTTAGATTAAATTAGAAAAAGCACTCCATTTGGGGTGCTTTTTTATTTTCTATTGTTCAAAAGTTTAAAACAAAAAATAACAACTGAAGCGGATGCTGTCACTGACAAAGGTTGAGTATCGGGTTAATTTAAACAGAGCAGAATGCTTCAGGAGAACACAATGTTTGATCAACAACCGACTTTGGAACTTTTCTTTGAACAGCTGGGGCTGGATGCAAGTGAGCAGGGCATAGAAAAGTTTCTTGAAACTCACCAATTGACCATGGATATTCCATTGCATGAGGCTGCATTTTGGAGCAAATCGCAGCGTGACTTTATTATCAGCCATTGGAAAAAAGATGATGAATGGGCCATGGTGGTCGATATCCTTAATGAACTGCTGCATAAAGAACATAAGCTTTCAGGCTCTTGTAAAATCTGAATACAATTTGAAACAACAAACCTAGCAATTGCGCTAGGTTTTTTTTGAATATCTTATAAGTTAATTCCATAATAAATGACAATTAAGCTGATAAGGAGACGAAGCTCATGAATAATAAACCTTCATTGGAACTTTTATTTTCACAGCTTGGCCTAGCAAACAGTCCAGCTGCAATAGAACTTTATGTCCGCACACATCAGTTGCCGGCCAATGTATCTTTACATGACGCGCCTTTTTGGAATAAAGCGCAGCGTTCGCTGCTCATTAGCCATCTTGTGCAAGATGATGATTGGGCTATTTGGGTCGATGAATTGAATCAGCAGCTTCATTTAGATGCTTACCGCCTTCAAATGGCTTAACCGTCTGTTGAACGGCGCAGCCGTTTATACATTCTGCGCATAAAAAAGCCTCAGCTGAATTTTCAACTGAGGCTTTTTATTTTTCATATCAATGCATACGGCTTTGCAAGATACCGCTGAACCAAACTTCATTTTTATATGCAGAGAAAGCATGGTGAGACTGCATAAGCTCTAAATCAAAAGCCTGCGTTTTACTGTATTTTGTCAGCCAGTGACGGGTAAGCGCAGGTTCTTGCTGCACAGCAGAAGCATAAGCCAGATAGAAGAAAATATCGCTGTGGCCTGCTTTGCTCATCGGTTTCATAATTTGCTGTGTAATCAGCGCATAGCGTGATTCTTTGGTCAGTTCAAAAAACACCATATAAGCTTTAGCCAAATGCAGTGATAGATTGATATATAAATCCATAGGCATTTCTTCAAATTCAATACGGCCTTGTTCCAGCAGAACGACAGCTTCTTTTAGAAAATATACCTGCTCTTGATGGTTGCTGCTTAGGGCAATTAATTGCAGTCTTAAGTCTGAGCGCTCAAGAGCAAGTTCAGGCGTATTGCCTTGCAAAAATAACTGATCAGTTTCACCAATACGCTGAATGATGTGTTTGGTGTTGTTACGCATTGGTATCATCCTCATCTAACAATGCAGTGTATATGAGGATGAATTTAAAAATTTAAAGCTTTACCAGATCGGGCTGCCGCTGCGCAGCCACGCAGTAATAGATAAGCGCTGATGTTTTGCTTGAATGACTTCATGCAGCAGGTCACTTTGGAAAATAGCAATCCGATTTGGCCTAGGGTGAATAATTTGCCATACGTCATTTTTATCTTGCAGTCTAAGCTGGCCGCCCCAATCGTCTTGCCATTCTTCATGCAGATAATACACAGTTGAAATAATACGGCCGTTTTTTCCTTGCGGATTATCACGGTGAAGGGCATAAAACTCACCTGCGTTGTAGCAGGCAAAATGTGCTTCAGCTTCTTGAATGCCCAAAAAAAACGCCTGATTCAGATGTGCTGAAAGGGCGTTTAAATATTGGATATGCTGTTGAGCTATATTCAGTTCTTCATTGAGCCAAAGAATGTGGTCGCTGCGGATATTGCTGATGACCCCATTTTGTATGGCAGCATTGCGGAATTGATTTAAATGTGACAGGCACTCTGCAGAAAGTGCATGTAAATAGTCAATTGGATAGGCATCGTTGATAATAGCGAAGCCATGTTGATCTAAATCATCTAAGATTTGATCAACATTCCAAGACTTTGGGAGTAGAACACCGTCCATAAACAAACCGTAATAAGAACAGAAAAAAGGTCAGCTATTCTAGAGCAAGATAAGCATCGGAATGAAACTATTTTTCATGCTAAAATAGGCGTTGATATCAGGAATTAATGAAACATGAATTACCGTCACCATTTCCACGCAGGCAACTTTGCCGATGTTATGAAGCACGTTTTATTGCTTCAGCTGCTGGCTCGGCTGAATGCAAAAGACAAACCATACCGTTATGTAGATACACATGGCGGCGCGGGCAAATATGACTTGTCGACCTCAGAAGCGCAGAAATCAGGTGAGTTTTTAAACGGTATTCATCGTCTTGTCAAACTGGATGATTCTATTACACGCAATGCGCCTGAAGGCGTACAGCAATACCTTAAAATTGTTGAAAAAATGCGCAGCAACTTTGGTAAAGGCGCATACCCTGGTTCGCCTTGGTTTGCGTTAGAAGGCATGCGTGAAACAGATAAAGCAACCATTTTTGAAATGCAGCGTGATGTATTCCAGCAATTGCGCCATAACATTTTTGATAAGCGCGCGGGTCTGCATGAGCGTGATGCCTATGAAGGCTTGCTGGGTGTTATTCCGCCTAAAGAAAAACGCGGTTTAGTGATGATTGACCCGCCGTACGAGCTTGAACGTAAAGACTTCCCGCAGCTGGTTGAGCTGCTGGTTGCTGCCTACAAAAAATGGCCGACAGGCGTATTTGCGGTTTGGTACCCAATCAAAGACCGTGCCATGATTGAACGCTTTGAGAAAAAAATGTACAAAACAGGTATCCGCCGTCAGCTGGTATGTGAAATTTGTGTATGGCCTGATGATACGCCTGTGGGTTTAAATGGCTGCGGTCTATTGGTGATTAATCCGCCTTGGAAGTTTTCTGAAGATGCAGATGAAGCATTGCAATGGCTATTCCCGCATTTACGGATGCAGGAAAATGGCGGTCACGCAGCAGTGCGCTGGCTGGTAGGCGAATAAGCCAGTTTAAAATTGAAATAATGTAAAATATAAGGTCATAGTTAGGATCGAAGAATGACAAATATAAATAAACCTGAACGGGAAACAGCTTCCAAAGAAGAAAGTGCTTTTGACGGCATAACTTTTGAGGTGGAAGAGGAAGAGCATACCCATGAAGGGCAGAAAGTCAAACGTCGTGGCATTTACTTGTGGCCGAACCTGATAACAACCGCAGCGCTGTTGTCAGGTTTCTACTCAATTATTGCAAGTATGAACGGTGAATATACACAAGCTGTTTATGCGATCTTTATCGCGGCTTTATTTGATGGCCTCGATGGGCGGGTAGCGCGTGCAATTGGTGCACAAAGCCCTTTTGGTGAACAGTTTGACTCTTTATCAGATTTATTGGCCTTTGGTGTTGCGCCCGCGATTTTGATGTATAGCTGGAGTCTAAATGATTTAGGCCGAATCGGTTTGGCTGCCTGCTTTGTTTATACTGCATGCGCGGCTTTCCGTTTGGCGCGTTTCAATGTCCAAATTGGTGTGGTCGATAAACGTTACTTTATTGGCGTGGCCAGCCCTTTGGCTGCGGTGATGATTATTTCGTTAGTATTGGTTGCACGGGATTTTCCGCAAGTTTTTGATTTGCAAAGTGCAGGCATACAAATTTTAAATGCAGCGGTTATTATTGCAGTTGGCCTGCTGATGATTTCAAATATCAAATACTATTCATTTAAAACAGTAGACCGCAAACGTGTACCGTTCGCAGTGCTGCCGATCATCGTATTTATCATGGCTGCGGTGACCTATAATATTCCAGTCGGTATTTTAGTGATTTCTATTATTTATGCGCTTTCAGGTTTTGTAACTACTTTTATGGCGAGTAGACAAGAAAAGGCATAACGTGATGAAAAGGAGCTTGATATGCAATTATTTCAAGATTTCTTTGATCAGTCCAAACAGCTGAATCAGGCTCCTTTTAACGCACAGCAAAAACTGCCATGCCATGGGCAAACACAAAAATATAAAATCATTCTGATTGGCCTCAAAATCCCAAACCTGCCGGCACCGCTTCATTATTTAAATTTTTTTGCACAAATAGGGCAACCGCAGCTGCCGCTGCTCCGCAACGAATATCTCATCTCCACTCATGCCTTAGATACTGTAAGCGTTATGTGCAGCAGCAGTCCTCATATGGCTGGGCAGCTGAACAGCTATTCATTAGATAAAGATTGTTTGATTACAGATAATGGATTTTATTTCGCAGACAGAGAGCAGATTCAACGCAGCGCTAAACATTTTGAGTTTAAGCGGTCAGATTCAGAATTGAGCTTTAAGCTGAATGCTGAGGAAACCAAGCTGGTCTCGTGTTTCAGTAAACTGCGTATGGGGCTGGCAGAGCATTGGAGCGCACTAAGCCGATGTGAAGGGGAAATCATTTATAAAGGGCAGCATATAGCAGTACAGCATCAGGGCGCGCTGGAGTTTGCACGCTCTTGGAACTTTCCTTATTTCCCGCTGGCTTATTACTGTATGCAAATAATTAATTTATCAAACAGGCAGCAGCTGATTTTTATGCACTTGCGGGATTCACTCAATCGAATATTGCAGTCTCGTATATATATCAAAGATCCAGAACAAAATTTAGCACAGCTCTATGATCAAGGTGTCATATTTAGGATTCATCGAGTTTATCCGCGCATTACTGCGCCAAATGGCCAAAAAATGTATTTGCCTAGAGAGTTTGAATGGCGCTTGCAAGCTGCTGGTATAAATTTATATTTACGCGGACAAAGCAGAGGGGATTTTAAATTTGGTTTGGGAGCGGGGTTCGCAGGAAGTTTTAGCTATAGCATTTGTTTGAACGGCGCTGAAGAAATAGGTGAAAGCGCTTATTGTGAATATATCGATTGCCGTGCGTTAAATTGGCAGGAACAGAATAAACAAGACAAGATCATGGATCAATTAGCAGAATCAGTGCCAATTTTTCTTAAAAAATGAATAAAAATGCGGTTTTTGCTGAATTAATAGACAGTTGATGCGCTTTTTTCAAAAAAAAAAGAAATAACGGTGTTTAGGGGGTTGTGTCTGTTTG
>NZ_RAXV01000001.1 GCF_003611465.1 Acinetobacter tianfuensis | reverse complement strand
TATTCTTAAAACCAATAATTTATTACTTATACAAAATACTTAAACATTATCACTTATTAAACAATTGCTCGCATAATAAAAAAAACTATTGCTAATAACAAAAACAACCATAAAATATCATTTATTTTCAATAAAAATCCAATCCCTCCTTGATTTTTGAAAATCCTATTCAAATTATAGTAAATAAATGCTAAATCAAAAATAACTACTACTGGAATACCAAGTATTGTACTTATTCCCAAAATATTAATAACAAGCAGTATTAGAATCTTTTTTAGATTACTCGATGTATAAACTAAATGATTTAAAAAAAAATTCTTCAATATAGCCTCAACATAAAATCAGTAGAATCTCCTTTAAATTAAAAGGAGATTCTCAAATAAAACAGCATTATTTTTAAGGTAATTAGCAAAGATAAAATCTATGATATGCTTCTAAATTCACCTTCAATAATCATCCCCTCTTTTCTCCAAGAGGCAAAAGACTTAGTCATTGATTCATGATCCATATGCATCAATTTTATCTCTTCAATTTTATCTTTGAGTTCTTTGTAAATAGGGAAAAATTTTAAAATAAATTCATCTTTATCAATTAACTCTAAAATCTCTCTTTGCTGGTTTTGTAAATTCGCTACTAAACTCTTTCTTGCCAACTGAAACTCTTCTTGTTTCTTCGCCTGATTCCAAGTATCCCAAGCTTCTACCGCAATACCAATAAGTGGTAATGCTGTGTTAATGTTGCTCGCCAGGTTAACAGCTCCCCACGGTTGGAACTTTAAAGCTTCTTTTAAATTAAGCCCAATAAATTGCCCACCCGCAACTAAGCCATCTCTTGCAGCTAAAATAGTTGTATTATCCAACTTAATATTCTTCGCTAAATGATTGAGACCTTTTTTAGTCAATGACCCAACAGCGGTGTCAATATTATCAATTTCTGCGTTAAAATTAACTGCTTGTGTATTTAATGCAATATTGATTTGATTGGTTTCATTTTGAAAATATTCATTAATCTTACTTGAGATAATTGATCCCTTATCACCAACTTCCCTCACTACGAATTCACCAATTGTTTCTAGACTCGTACCTTGGACCTGCATTACTAAGTCTTGGAAATATCCATTAAAACTAGATCTTAAATTTGTTTTTGCATTGGCAATTTTTTTGGAAATTACATTCAGTGCACCAGTTTCAATTTCATAAACTTGATTAAGTTTTTCCATTTCCTTTGATAGCAGGGATTGTTGTTCTTCAATTTCAGGTATTTTCTTAATCAAAATATCACTAATAATGGACTTTCTCGTTTCTTCAATTAAACCAGTATAACCACCACTTTTTTTCACAATTTCACTAGTTGCATTTTGCAACAATTTGATATGAGACAATTGTTCAAACTCATCTCGATTTTCCATCCAATAATTAACACCTTCATCAAATGGATTTGCTGAAACTGCCACTATTTTTAAGTTATGGGTTTCCTGCATAGAAAGAGATAAGATCGAACTTAATCTTTCTTTAACATTTTGCTCTTTAATTTTAAATTTATCTTGGTAGTCTAATTCATCCTCTACATCTGCAACTTCATCAAAACGGCTAAGAACAAATACTGTTCGTGGAAGTAAGTTCAGATCTTTAAACAACCATTTTAAATCTTCAATATGACTTTCTTTGATCGGATTTTTAGAGTTCATGACATAAAGAACAATATGTGCTTCACTTACATATTTTTTTGTGATGTCTTTATATTTTTCAATCTCTTGGGCATCGGTGTTCACTTGCTCTTTATAACCATATAATCCTGGTGTATCAATGAGTTGATACTCTTCATCAATGTCATAAATTTTAACTGCATTTGATGATTCAGAAGCACTAATATTCATGGTTGCTGGGTCAATTTTACCTAACCATGCAGCAGCAATTGAGGTCTTTCCTTCAGAGAATCCACCTATAAGTGCAATTTTAAGTTTATCTCCTTGCAAAGTATTCAATGAGTTCTTTAACTTAGCTTTAATATCTGTTGATACATCTAAACCAAACTCTTGACCTTGTGTAATAAAACCTTCTAATTTACTCAATAAGTTGATAATTTTAGCCTGATTATCCTGATGATTTTTTAAAGTTTCAGACATTTATTTGACCTCATAAGCACTGCTAATATTATTTGATAACGTTTTAAACATATTGATTGATTGATACATATCTTCTACAAGCCCTGTGATTTGATCACTTGGCTCATTCAACTTTTTCTTCAAATCTGATATTGATGGCTCAATTTTTTCTTCAACATCGCTCACATTCTCCCTAGCAACTTTTTTAAGCTCTTTCACAATATTTGATAAATTTTTATCAACACTTTTCTTTTGCTCAGATTTTTTAAAGTCTGAATCAAAAAAGCTCCAAATTGCTTTTGCAAAACTAAATAACAAACCCGCAGCCGTTAATGATATTGCAACCCAGCCGACTGGATTCCACCACATTGCAGCACCTACACCAATACCAACACCAAGTAGTCCCATTTTGTTGATGCCATTATTGATATCAAATTTCAATGAAACATTATTATTCAATCCTGTCACATCATCAGCTTTAAAGTTATTTTGAATACTGGCTAACCGTGAAGAAAGTTTCTGTAATTTTTCCTTTAAATTTTCATCAAACTGCGAAGTTTCTGTTTTAAAACCAGCAATTAGATCTTTACTCACTAATTCAAGATTGTTATCAATCTGTCGCTTCAGAATACCTTTAAACTCATCATTACTAATATCACTTTCAATCCGTTTATAGACTTCTTGACGAGTCTTACGCTCAAAATCTTGAATGATTTTTTCAATCATCGTTTTAAGGCTTTGCACTAGGTCCAAATATTCACTATCAATTTCTTGCTTAGTGACAGCCACTTGCTTATCAATATTCAGCTTTAGATCACTAAAGCCATTATGAATATTATTTAACTTCTCTACTGTTTGTTTTAGAACATAATTCGCTTTATTGAAGTTACTCGCCTTAATTTTATAAGGTACGTCTCCAATGACTGTTTGAGTTAAGTGGTTTTGAAATGCGCTCAGTCCTGACTTTTCCTTTAATTCATCTCGATCAGAATTATTTAAAAACTTGATCTGATTACGATATTTTTCACCAAATGGCACCAAGCAATTGGCTACTGCATAAAATGCAGCAAGTCCAGCCACCACAGTATAATTCTTATAATGTTTATCTAATGCTGATTCCATCTGTTTATTCAGATCATTTAAGGCACCTCTTTCATCATCATTACTGATCAGTCCATTTTTTAATGATCTAGGCGATGTAACTGGTTTATTGTAAACAGTCCAAACTTCTGTCTGATCTGCTAGGTGCGTTTTTATTTTTTGAAGTGTGCCTTCATTTGGAGCTGCATCTTTACTTGTGACATAGAAAACAGCATGTGCTTTTTTAACGGCTTTAGAAATTTCGTTCTCAACTAGTTTTTCATCACCCTCAATTCCTGGCACATCGATTAATTTGACCTGTGTGCCATTAATATCAAATAAAAACTCTTTACTCTCTCGAGTGAAGTCACTACGGCCATCCCCCATAATTTGGCCATCTTCAAACTCTCTTAGCTTCTCCAACATTTTTTCAAATTGCTGTAACTGCTGTTCAACTACTTTCTTTTCATTTTCTAATTGTAAAGTAATAGAGTTGATTGGTTTTTTGGTTAACTCATATTCATCTTGTATCGTTGCAAGATGCGATTGTTTCAATGCATATTCTTTTTCGATTTTTTGCTTCAATACTTTCAGTTCAGAATCTAATAGCGCTTTCTGTTTAATTAACTCTAACTCAATTAAACCAATTTGTTTTTCCTCTTCTAGGCGCTTAAAAATATAAATAATTTTTAACCACCATGACATATTTTGTTTTTTATATTGAACTTTCTCTTTTAAAGACACAATCTGAGTATTAAAAATTTCAAGTTTTTGGTCATTTAATAAAGACTGATTAACAATCTGCTCATCATGCTCATATTTAAGAGCATTAAGTATTTTTTGATAATCTTCTAATTTTTGAGTATAGGTTTGATCTATCTCCTTTAATTTTTTATTATTTTCTAAAATTTTATGACTAATTTCATTATCAGCATTTTTTAACTCTCCGTATGCTTCTTCATCTAATGAAAATTCATCTTTAAGTGCTTTGAATTTTGCTTGTATTTCATTTTTAGTTTTTTCAGCGAACAGCAGACGTAACACTTCGATAAGTGTCGATTTACCTGCATTAGTTTCACCGAAAAAAGCAATCGTAAAGTAATCCCATTCGGAATTACGTTTAAGTTCATCTATCTTCCTTTCAATTTCTTTTTGCTGAAAGCTTAAAATTTGCTTAGATTCATTTAGTTTTTCTCCCACTAAATTAGTATCTAAAACCTGCTCATTTTTAACAATTTTCGCAATCAAATCTGATATTTTCTCTTTTAAATCATCATAAATATTCTCAGGATGATTTAAATTAATATGACTATTCACGTACCCTTACCCCTATCCAACCAACTCATAAATAATTTTTTAAATGAAATTTTTTTTAACCTAAAACCAAATATTCTTTTAAACTTATTTCTAATTGTCTCTGTAATCCTTTCGGACTCACTATTTTTAAATGAGGAATCCAGAATCGAATCAAAGGCAATAACTGCATGTCATGATTAATTTTAGAAGAAACCAGCAATCCACCATCATGTAACTCTTTGACAATTTGCTGCTCGGGCAGTATCGGACGTTGCTTAAAATAAAAAGAAACCTGACTATCAATAGATAAAATGATTTCCTGTTTATCCTGTCCAAACCAGATGCTGTCATCATCTTCCACAAGTTTTACAATATTTTGATCTGGAATAAATTGTGAATAATCATGCGAAGAGTGCGTAAGCTGAATATGTGAAATGCGATAAGTACGCAATTGATCTTTTCTAACTGCTGCCAAATACCAACTACCATGATGATGAATCAAGCGATAAGGTTGAACCAGTCTAGGTTCTCCTTTATATACAAAACCAATTTGTCGATATTCTTGAATTGCTTTTCCAAGAACTTTGAATAGTCCTTTAAACTGACTTGCATCTTCAAAAGAGTACCCCTTAGCACTATAAATCTGATGAGCTCGACTATCTAAAAGTTCACGCAGAAAGGACATATCCAATGAAGGATACAAATGACTAACTCCTGAGAGCTGTGCAAAATTACGGATATCTTTTGGTGCAATTTTCCCTAAATAATTTGATTCTAAGTAATATCTTTTATTTTCATTATCTTGTAGCAATGGCAAATAAGTATTGAGACGATCAAAATCTCTCGAGATAGTACGTGTACTTACCCCAAATTCTGAGGCTAGTTCTTTTATACTTAACTGATATCCCATATTTAATTTCGTTAAAATATTGGCCAATCGGTCAGCTAAACGCTCATGAGTAGAATCATCACGTTTCATTAATTATCTCTAATTTTTAAAAAGTAACATCAAAGTTATATTTGATTTATATTTGAAATATAACACATTAAATGTACAAAAAGTTACACCAATTCACAAAAAATTAGGTCTTATTTTCTTTAAATTAAGTTTAGTCGATCTAAATAACGTGCTAGGTGCAACATTGCTAAATAGAATTTTCTTGATTCAGCCCACTTTATTTTCCCAAGTATTAATGCTCTAGAAATACGTTGTAAGGCGTTCTTCTTTTGTTTGTTCGTAAATGGAGTTGGGCATATTTTCATACAAATTTCCTTTCAATATTTCTATCAAACTTAACTACTTAAAGTATCAATTCAATTGAAAAATGAAGATAAGGCATGAAAATGACAGGAGATGTCATCAGTTGTACAAATTATCGTTTAAATTTCTTCTTTAGTATGTATTTCGCAGAGGTGGCGTCAACTTAACTGAAACTATAACTTACTAATATTTATTAAATTAATTACTCTACATTTTTATGCGTTAATTGATCCAAATAATCAGACCATGCTTGCATCATCACTGAACGCTCCTCCAAATACTTAGTACGGTTGTACGCTCGACCATGCATATCGCGAACCTGATGTGCAAGTTGTTGTTCTATACGTTCAATAGGAAATTTTAGAACTTCATCTAATAAAGTTCTTGCCGTAGCTCTAAAGCCATGCCCTGTTGTCTCACCATTTTCAAAACCATATTGTTTCAATCGTTTATTAATAGTTGATTCACTGATGGTTTTCGTTTTATCTCGCATAGACACAAAACAATATTCGGTATATCCAGTAATGCAATACAATTCTTGGAACAGCTTCAAGACTTGATCAGACAAAGGAACAATATGTTGTAGGGCTGTCTGATTTTTGGTCTTAGGCGGTGTATAACTCCATGTTCTATTTTTAAAATCGATATCTGCCCATTTTGCTGCACGTAATTCTCCAGGACGCACAAATACATGGGGTAAGATTTTGACTGCATAATCAATAGCAATATCCCCACGACCTGCATGTGTATTAATATTCTTTAATAGTTGTCCTAGCTTTTGCTCATCAGTAATAGCCGCTCGATGCTTAGTTTTACCCACCTTCAAAATACCGCTAATTTGGTCAGCAACATTAAATTGACATAAACCCAAAGCAATCGCATACCGAAACACCTGAGATGCTTTACTTCTCATTCGCTTTGCTGAGTCAGTCTTACCTTGTCTTTCATAAAGACGGCATACTTCCAAAATTTGAGTGGCTGTTATCGAATCAATGGGGAACTCACCAATAGCAACATAAAGCTTATCCCAGATAAACTGATTCCGACGTTGTGTACTTGACTCCAGCTCTTCAGTCTTACGGTATTCATCTGCTACTGATCTAAAACTATTATTTCGACATTGGGACTGTTTATCTTGCTTTTGAATTGCTGGGTCAATATTCTGCGCAAGCAGTTCTCTAAACTCACTTCGTTTTGCACGAGCTCTGGCCAATGTACAACTTGGATAAATACCGATAGCTATAGTGGCTCTTTTCTTAGAGATTGGGCGAATATAATCAAAACGCCAATATGCCCCACCTTTTCTATCTAACAATAAATAAAGGCCACCACCATCTGAAAGCTTAATATTCTTTTCAAATGATTTCTTTTGCATTGATATTGCAGACTTAATTTTTGAGTCAGTCAGACTGATAACTAATTTAGGCATTTTTACGGTATATTTTTGTCAGAAATGGAATGTACCGTAAAAAATACCGTAAAAGATTACGGTATCCTAAAACGCCCTCGGACATTATCGGACAATAAGTAGATATAAGTTATTAATTTTTAATAATATTAGGATTAATTCGGATATGATCAAACAAGGAAATGGTGCGCTCAGCGGGACTCGAACCCACGCCACAGGCTTCGGAGACCTGTACTCTATCCAGTTGAGCTATGAGCGCGCGAGCACATCATATCAAAAAAAACCAGAAGGTAAAGCAACTATATATAAGTCTTTTATTTTAGTGCCTACGCTTTGTACAAAGTTCTATATTTGCAACCCAGAATTCCATCCCTTTTACTTGGTTTATTTGTATAGATCGCTCACAATAGCGCTATTATTCACCAAGTGAGAACCACATGACTGATGCACTGACGCTAAGGGATCTGTCAAAAACCTATAAAAATGGCTTTCAGGCTTTAAAAGGTATTAATTTGACTGTGCCTGAAGGTGAGTTTTATGCCCTGCTAGGCCCAAATGGTGCAGGCAAATCAACAACTATCAGCATCATCAGTTCTTTGACCAAAAAAACTTCCGGTACAGTCGAAATTTTTGGCCATAACTTGGATACCCACCCATCACATGCTAAACAGCAGCTGGGTGTTGTGCCGCAAGAGTTTAACTTTGGACAGTTTGAAAAAACTTTCGATATTTTAGTCACCCAAGCTGGTTACTATGGCATTCCTAAGAAAATTGCTGAAAAACGCGCAGAAGAATATTTGGAAAAACTTGGCTTATGGGAAAAGCGCAGCACTCAAGCACGTATGCTTTCAGGCGGTATGAAACGCCGCCTAATGATTGCCCGCGCCATGATGCATGAACCCAAATTGCTAATTCTAGATGAACCTACTGCTGGCGTAGATATTGAACTGCGCCGTTCAATGTGGGATTTTTTGACGGAAATGAATGAAAAAGGCACGTCTATTATCTTAACCACACATTATTTAGAAGAAGCTGAAGTCCTGTGCCGCCGCATTGCAATTATTGACCGCGGTGTCATTAAAGAAGATACCAGCATGAAAGGCTTCTTAAGCCAGTTAAATGAAGAAACCTTTATTTTTGATTTAGCTGAACCCATTCAGCCGCTTCTCATCGATATTATTGGTGTGCGTTTTAACTTAGTTGACCCGATGACCTTAGAAGTGACTATGGATAAATCACACAATTTGAATGATTTATTCCAGCTAATGCAAGCACAGAATATTCAAGTCCGCAGTATGCGCAACAAATCGAACCGCTTAGAAGAACTCTTTGTAAAAATGGTTGAAAAAAATCTTGAGGGAGCTGCGCAATGAATTTTTCCCAGCTTCAAGTTGCGCTTTATACTCTCGTTTATAAAGAAGTCCGCCGTTTCATGCGGATTTGGCCGCAAACGCTGCTCCCGCCAGCCATTACCATGAGCCTGTATTTTGTGATTTTCGGCAACTTAGTCGGTTCACGTATTGGCACCATGGGCGGCTTCACCTATATGCAGTTTATTGTACCTGGCCTGATTATGATGGCTGTCATTACAAACAGCTATGCCAACGTATCTTCCAGTTTTTTCAGCGCTAAATTTCAAAAAAGCATCGAAGAATTAATCATGAGCCCAGTACCGCTGCATATGATTTTATGCGGTTATGTTATTGGCGGTGTTTGCCGCGGTGTTTTAGTCGGTATTATTGTCACGGCTATGAGCCTTTTCTTTACTGACTTATATATTACAAATTGGTTTGTAACTATATATACAGTGCTGGTGACTTCCCTGCTGTTTTCATTGGGCGGCTTTATTAATGCTGTCTATGCGAAATCATTTGATGACATATCCATTATCCCAACTTTTGTGCTGACACCGCTGACCTATTTAGGCGGCGTATTTTATGCAATTTCAGCACTTAGCCCATTTTGGCAAAATCTTTCTTTAATTAACCCTGTCGTATACATGGTAAATGCGTTCCGTTATGGCATCTTAGGCCATAGCGATGTAAATGTCGCAATTTCTCTTGCAGTAATTACGGCCTGCTGCGGTGTATTATATGCTGTAGCTTATCAATTACTTTCCCGCGGCTCAGGAATGCGTGAATAATGACTGTTGAACAATCTCTCCTAGGTAAAGAAACCAATTACCCTACAGAATATCAACCCGATATTCTGTTCCCTATCGCCCGTGCGCAGTCACGTGAAAACTATGCGCATGTGCAAGGCATTCAGCAAGGTAAAGACTGGTGGCATGTCTTTGAAATTTCTTGGCTCAATGCAGCGGGTATTCCGCAAGTGGCTATTGGCCGTATGACATTGCCTGCGGCCTCTCCAAACCTCATTGAATCAAAATCATTAAAGCTGTATTTCAACAGCTTGAACTTCTGCAAATTCGACTCAGAAACAGTATTTATTGCGACGGTTGAAAAAGACTTATCACAAGCGGCCGGCGCGCCTGTAACCATTCAGCTCTTTGCCGCAGATGATCTTACTGTTTCACAGCCTGAAGGTATTTGTATTGATAGCCTTCTGCCTGAACGCTTGGAAAATCATCCTGATGCCACTTTATTACAGCTCGATACTCAAGATGAAGACATTGAAGTACAACTGTATTCAAATTTATTAAGAAGTAACTGCCCAGTCACTGGACAACCCGACTGGGGCACTGTATTTATAAGATACAAAGGTAAAAAGCCTTGTTTCAAAAGTATCTTGGCTTATATTATCTCATACCGTCAGCATAATGGCTTCCATGAGCAATGTGTGGAACAGATGTATGCTGACATTTGGCAAAACCTGAAACCAGAACAATTGATGGTATATGCCGCCTATACACGCCGCGGCGGTTTAGACATTAACCCTTGCCGTGTATCGCACTTAACATGGATACCTCGCCCAATTCGTTTGGCGCGACAATAAAAATACAGAACATTGAGGTTAAAAACGATGCCATTTTTTGGTTTTATTCCTACGAGCGAGCTGTTAAACAGCATTCAAGAAGGCCACGCGAAAAAAAATTCTAGTGAAGCACTTTATCCTTTACGTGATAAAACGGCCCTGCTGATTAATGATGAAATCATTGGCGCAACGATTTTAGCACCTGTGCATCTATTTCCAGCGAGTGACAAACGTGACACAGCAGAAAAACTTGCAGGTTATGTAAAATCAACAGTTGCTGTTTTGCTTAAGCAGCTATTGGGCAAATCTTCAAATGATGTGGTAAAGCAGTCCATTGAATTTTCTGAGCGCAGCCTGTTTAAAGACAATACCGGTGCAGAACGTGTAGGCTTAACGCTGGATGCTGGCCTCGTAACAAACTTAAAAAACAGCTATGCTGAAATTAAAGGCGGCAATGACATCAATAAAGCAGCTTTTGCAGAACTGTACAAACAGTTTGCAGAAGCTGCCGTACGCCATTTCATGAATGACTTTAATAAGACGCTAGACCTTGGCATGATTAAACGCAAAGCAGCCGATATTGGCTCTTCTGCAGTCATCAAAGCAATTCACATTGCGATTGATAAAATTTTTCCAAATCTAACGAAGGAAGAATTAACTGCTCTAGCTGAAGCACATGACTCAATGTTCCATCCAGGCTAATAATTCGCGGCATCAAAAACCTAGCTTCGGCTAGGTTTTTTATCTCTAGATCACGATACTGCTCGTTCTGTTCCCTTTCATTGAATCATCACTGCCGTTTCATAACTATATAACAATATCCTTAAGGCCGCTCTCTAGGCTAAAGTTAGCAATTATTCACGATCTTAACCTAGCTTACAGCATGCTCGCTTTACATGACTATATATAGCTACTCTTCTAATACGTCCCAAAGCCATCAATTAGCATGAATTAAAGCTAAACCTTCTTTGAGCTATATAAAGGTATAAATATTTGATCCACATGCATCCTTAGATCAATAGAGATGATCGAATACCTATATATTAGTCATCAATGCCAAATCGGCTCTCAATCATGCTAGATAATCGAAGTACATTCAGTACAGACTTTTTGACTCAGCATTTGAATTGCTGCGTCTAAATTTAACCTAAAGGTCTAAAATGTATTTTTAGGCTAAAAGCTGTACCTATATAGTGCTCGAATTTTTACAGCCTGCATTTTTATTCTTCATTTGGACTTAGAAAGTAAAACTATAAAAATAGACCCTAAATTAAAAATCAGTTTAAATTTCCACCATAAATACTCGAAAAATACGCTCACCAATCATGCATATTTTTAACAAATCTTAGTCAAGACTCCCTCTTATATCTCCTATATAGAAAATTGAAGAAATATTTCCTTACATCAATCGTTCAATTAACAGGAAGTTCTCTTCAAATATTTGCAAAACTTTCATAAATAAAAGGAAAAAACTCATAATTGGCTGAAGATTGTCCTATTTTGTATATATTTTTGTAATTACTCGAATGGTTCACGGTATATTAGTGAATACAGACACTTTTTGTCTTTTTTATAAGTTATAGCCTTAGAGCATTTATTACGTTAATGGCTTCATTTAGCATCGTCATGTCACTTAACACCCGCAAATAATAGGCTTGGAATTGAATATTTATGTACAAACATTTTTATAACAAACTTAAAATTATTCCTTTACTGGCAGCAGCCTTGTCTATGACTAGCTTCTGTCAGGCAAATGACTTCCAATCGAATCCCAATTATTTCAATTTTAAGCAAAAGACGATGCAAACTTACGGCCTGACTGCTGAGCAGGTCGATTGGGCTATGAATGGTGCAAAAAACTTGCCAAATATTATTCATATTATGAACCGTCCAGGGGAAAGCAAACCTTGGTACGATTATAAAACCAATTTCTTAGCCAACAGCACAATTCAGCGCGGCGCACGTTTTCAGCAGCAATATGCAGATACCTTAAACCGTGCAGAATTACAGTTCGGTGTGCCTCAATCTATTATCTTGGGCATTTTGGGTGTAGAAACAGGTTATGGCTCAAATAAAGGATCATTCATCACGCGTGATGCACTGGCAACATTAGGTTTTGGCTATGAACGCCGCGCAGCCTATTTCCAAGATGAATTGGCAGCGCTCATTGCATGGTCATACAAAGACGGTGTACCGGCCAACTCAATTGTCGGGTCTTATGCAGGCGCAGTTGGCTATCCGCAATTTATGCCAAGCAACATTCCAAAATTTGGCGTCGACTATGACGGAAATGGACATATTGATCTCAGAAATTCAGCTGTTGACGCGATTGGATCAATTGCAAATTATTTAGCGCAGCATGGCTGGCAGCGCGATCAGCCAATTGCTTTTGCAGCCCGTTATAGCGGCAATAATCCGGATGCAGTCATTTCAAAAGATTTAACGCAGCCTCAGCCTTATGGCGTTCTTAAAGCGCAAGGCATTACCCCCTTGAATCCTCATGTAAAAATTGATGATTTAGATATGGTGAATGTGATCCAGCTGCAAGAAAGTTTTGGCCCTGTCTATTACATTACTTACCCAAATTTTCAGGTCATTACGACGTATAACAAAAGCCGTATGTATGCCACAGCTTTATGGCTTTTAGGCACTGAAATTACCAGTCAATAAGACTGGTAATTCAATAAAAATATATAAAGTCAATAAATATTTTTATGCAAACGGTCATGTTTTGCACTTATTAAATATAATGTTACAACTTAGTATATTTTTTAATCAATCACTGTTGATTTCATGTACAATTTTCAAATATTTTAATTAAACACTAGACAGCTCAATTCGAGGATGAATATTATCCATTTCGTCAAATGTTGTTGCATAAGTGAAATAACAGACATCTTTGTATGCATATCAGTCACTTGAGATTGGTTCATACTCAATGTCTTTGGGAGATAAACAATGCAGTCTACGATTCTTAAATATGTCTTAGCCGCAGCTGCTGCTGTAGCGCTGAGTCAATCGCAAGCGGATATGGTGCAGTCATCATCATTAAACAATGATAATGATCACTCTCGCCTTGCTGCCCGTGCTCTAAACAAAGAAGCACAGAGCTTTAATTCAAACTTTACAAACCTAAGCAGCCTTTCAATCACTGAACGTTCGGGCGATAAAATCCGCCGCGAAACAATCGCAGCGAAAATTGAAATCCCTGAAGAAGAGCCTTCAGTGATTGAAAAACTGAACACTGTCGCGTCTAACACTGTTCGCCGCTTCAGCCAAACAGGCACAGCATCATGGTATGGCCGTCAGTTCCATGGCCGTAAAACTGCCAGCGGTGATACATTTGATATGAATGCACTGACTGCGGCGCACCGCAGCCTGCCATTAAATTGTTTTATTCGCGTTACCAATAAGAACAATGGCAAAAGTGTTGTTGTCAAAGTGAATGACCGCGGCCCATTCCATGGCAACCGCGTATTGGATTTATCTTATGGCGCAGCGAAGCAATTAGGTATTACCAACTCTGGCACAGCAAGTGTAAGTATTGAGCGTGTAGACGGCCCTAATTCTTAATCCCCCCTTCCTGCACACATTTGACAAAAACCGCATATTTATGCGGTTTTCTATTTTCATCACCTTAGTTTTGGCCTTTTTGAAAGTTGCATCTGTTCATCCTCCTTCATGTGCTCTATATTTTGAATATGCTTTTAATCACGGTTCAAAGTCAAAAATGAAAACAATAGAAGAATATGGTGAGAGTCATCAAAATAGAACCAATAAAATTATTCATTGGGTCTGTGTCCCTGCAATTTATTTTTCAATTATCGGTATTCTGGCAAATTTCAGCACTCTGCTCGCAGTATTAGTCTTTGCAATGGTTTTTATTTTTTATGCCCGCTTAGATGTTGTTTTAGCCATTGCGATGGCAGCGCTTACGCTTCTTATGGCATGGCTAATTTTCATCCTGCCAAGCAGTTTTGGGCTCTATATCACTTTGTTTATTTTGGCTTGGATTGGACAGTTTTATGGCCACAAAATTGAAGGGAAAAAGCCTTCATTCTTCAAAGATCTCCAATTCCTCCTGATTGGCCCGCTATGGTGCGCAGATGCATATCTAAGCAAATCACTGCATTTTTGGAAATCACGCCAAAAAACGCAAATGGCGAGCATTTAAAGGACCAATTTTTCAGCAGAGATGAAAAAGGCTCTTCGTTTAGCTTTTTTCATCAAATCCGCCCTCTTATTTGAATTACTTTCATCTCATTTTTAAAAATCGAAAAAATAAATCATGACATAAAAAAATAGCAAACTCAGCGCAATGCTAATCAGCATTTTGCGTGTAATTGCAGTCACGAAAACAGCAAAAACAGCGCCATAAAAATAGCTGTTGCTGATGATTCCTTTCCATTCACTGTGCTCGAAAAAGACAATCGGTGTAGAAATGGAAACCATCAGGCACGGCGCCGCATATTTCAGCATCCGCAGGGTAAAGTCTGGCAATTTAATTGCTGTTTTAGGCTCAAGAAAAAAGTAGCGGTTAAAAAAAGTCACCGCTGTCAGGCTGAATAGCAATATCCAACTCATCATCGGCTCCCTTTCCAATCCAGCCATGCTGCAGCCAGCATGCCGCACAGCCCTGCCAGCACAATAGCCGCTTCCAATTTCAGCCAAGAAAACACAGCTGCTGAAAGCGCTGACACACAGACTCCAACAATGGCCAGCCTGTTATTTAGCAAGACAACAGCCATTACCAAAAAGATAACAATAATTGAAAATTCCAAGTGAAAGGCGCTGAAATCTGGAACCATTGCAGCCAGCCCAATCCCTGCAATACTGCAGCCCACCCAGCATAGATAAAAGCTCAGTCCAGCCCCCAGTAGATATTTATAAGGCCGCTGATCATTCAGCATAGCAGTAGCATATAACTCATCCGTCAGTAAAAAACCAAAGCAGAGCCGTTTTGCCAATGGCAATTTGACCGCTTCATCTCTCAAATGCAGTGCATAAATAAAATGCTGGCTGGTTAAGAAAAATATGGTGAGTACAATACTGACAGCAGATGCGCCTGCTGACAGCATGCTCAAACTGACCAGCTGCGCGGCGCCCGCAAATACAAATGCAGACATGCCAATCGCCTGCATTAAGCTTAATCCCGCATTGACTGCTGCAGATCCAGCCAGAATCCCCCATGGAATGACGGCAATAGACAAGGGCAGCATATCCTGCACACCCTGCCAAAAGCCTAAAGACGGAGTGCCTTGCGCTGAATAAGGCCATGTTTTCATCATTACGGATTCGCCCCAAGTTCCAATCTCTAAAAAGGATGAATCCAAATGCACTGAATTGATTGAATAAAATTGCGGTATGCAGAAACAGTGCAAGTAAAGAAAATAAAACCGTTTCGCATACCTGCTGTATTCGAAGAATGATCCATGCTAAAAAAAGCTATGCAAAATTTTTATGAAGCCTGTATTGCGCAGGCGTACAGCCCAGCGATTTTTTAAAATGCCGAGTAAAGTGGCTTTGATCAGAAAAACCGCACAGCTGTGCAGTTAAAGCGATATCCTGGCCCTGTTTCAGCAGCTTCAGCGATTTCCGCAAACGGCATTGCACCAGCCAAGCATGCGGCGGCAATCCTGTATATTTTTTGTATTGGCGCAATAAGTGCCACTGGCTTAAACCCGCCATCTGCGCCAAATCAGCCAATTGATGCTCTTTTTCAGGTTCTGCAGCCAAAAACTCCTGTATCAGCTGAATTTTTTGCTCCGCCTCAGGTAATGATTTTAAATTTTGTTTTTCCCGCGCATGTTTAGTAAATAAATAGGCCAGTGTAGAAAGGTATAAACTTTGCTTAAATAATGCATTTTTAGGCTGCAGCAATAAGTCAAACAGCATATGCAGCTGCTGCGCCAGCCCCTCATCATGCACCACCGCTTGCGGAAACCATGGGGCAGCGCCAGTTTCTCTAAAAAAACCGACGCTAATTTCCCCCATCATTTCTGGAGTCGGATAAATCGCCCGATAGCGCCAGCCAGTCTCAACAGCTGAAGAGCCGGTATGCACCTCATCCGCATTCACCAGAATAATATCCCCTTTGGGGGCAATATGCTGACTCCCCATGGTTAAAAATGATTGAGCACCTTCATCAATTAAACCAATGCAATAACCTTCATGCGTATGTTTTGAAAACTGAGTTTGCTGATAGGATGCTTTCAGCAATTCCAGTCCGCCCAACTCCTGAACGTGCCAATAATCTGCAAATTCAAGCCTTTTATTCTCTTGCATGACTGCTCCTGTCTGATCAGCACCTAACATAGCTATTTTTCAATGCATGCATAGAACAAAATTGCTTATATTGAGTTTTATCCAATCATGGCAAGATTACTGATAAATTTTCCCATCATGCTTTAGCCAGCCATCCGCATGACGCTGCTGCGGATCATGATGCGTCCAATGTATCACACCGCCCTGCGCTGAATATTCATACTCACCATAGAATTCTACGCGGTCACCTTTTTGTATATTTTCAATACGAGGCGCTAAATCGATATTGTGCGCAACCAATACCGTTTGACCGTTTTGCAGCTGTAAAATAAATTTTTGATGCCGCGAACCTTCATTATCATCCTGCAGCACAGCCTTTACACGTCCACCCGCCTGTACCTGAACATTGCTTTGCTTACGTTCAAAAGCCTGCTGAATAATAGAAACATTATTTTGCGTATCAGAAGCTGCAGGAGTATTTGATTTCTCATCACCCGCATGCTGCTGAAAAGCCTGCTCATGCGGAGCTAAACTTTGTGACGACGGCGGCTGCAGTTTGTCTTGCTGAATATCCAAACCCAGATAAGCCGCTGCTAACAGGATAATGACTGAACCGATACCTATATTTGTTTTATTTGCCATAATCTGTGTATTTATCAATGATCTGAAATTATTGTAGGTGAAAACAATCCGCTGATATTTATATGTTTTGTGATCCTCAAATAACATGAAGCCCAAACCTAATAAATCTCTCAAATACTTCCTAAAAATCAGGTAAAAAAAAAGCCCCAATGAAGGGACTTTTTTTTGCACATAATTTTAGCCTAAAGGCAAAAATTATTGAGCAGCAGCAGCCTGAGCAGCAGCAACTTCATCAGCGAAGCTCATTTCTGCTTTCTTCTCAATACCTTCACCTACTTCGAAGCGAACGAATTGAGCAACTGCAGTACCAGTTGATTTAAGAATTTCAGCTACTTTCTTGTCGTTGTCGATAACGTACATTTGACGCTCAAGAACAACTTCGTTCAAGTATTTCTCTACTGAACCAGTAACCATTTTCTCAACGATGTTTGCTGGCTTGCCAGATTCGATCGCTTTCGCTTCAGCAATTTCTTTCTCTTTCGCGATAAGCTCAGCAGAAACGCCTTCAGCTGTAACAGCAACTGGATTGAACGCAGCAACGTGCATTGCAATACCTTTACCAGTAGCATCGTCACCAGCGTAAGCAACTACAACACCGATTTTTAAACCGTGTTTGTAAACAGCAAGATTTTCGCCTTCAACGATTGTTGCGCGGCGAACTTGGATGTTTTCACCGATTTTTTGAACTAGAGCAATACGCGCTTCTTCAACAGTAGCGCCATCTTCTAATTTAAGTTCAGCAATTTGAGCAGCATCAGTTACGCCAGCAGCAAGAGCAGCAGCAGCAACTTTAGCAGAGAAACCAGCAAAGTTTTCGTCTTTAGCAACGAAGTCAGTTTGGCAGTTAACTTCTAAAAGAAGCGCTTTATTGCCTTCTTTAACAATAGTAATCGCGCCGTCAGCAGCAATATTGCCTGCTTTTTTAGCAGCTTTTGCTTGGCCTGATTTACGAAGGTTGTCAATTGCTAGTTCGATGTCGCCGCCAGCTTCTGTCAACGCTTTTTTGCATTCCATCATTGCCAAACCAGTACGGTCGCGCAGTTCTTTAACCATGCTTGCAGTAATAGCAGTCATGTGAATCTCCTAAATTCGGTAGAAAATGAATTCTTTTTAGAACAGAAACGGCCCAGAGGTATCTCATGGGCCGCCTGCATACATAACGCTTACTTTGCCACCATTACATGGTGCAAAAATGACAAGCTCGCGTCAAACGCATTAAGCCTCAGAAGCAGGAGCTTCTTCGCCTTTAGCTTGTGCATTTGCTTGTGATTGAGCATATTCTTTACCAGCAAGAATCGCGTCAGCCATAGCAGAAGCATAAAGAGTAACTGCACGGATCGCATCGTCGTTACCAGGAATAACGTAGTCCACGTTGTCTGGGTTAGAGTTTGTATCAACGATACCGATTACAGGAATACCAAGGTTTTTAGCTTCTTTAATTGCAATTGCTTCGTGATCAACGTCGATTACGAATAATGCGTCAGGTAAACCACCCATGTTCTTAACGCCGCCAAGAGCGCGTTCAAGTTTTTCCATCTCACGAGTACGCTCTAGAGCTTCACGTTTAGTAAGCTTAGCGAAAGTACCGTCAGTAGATTGAGTTTGAAGGTCTTTTAAACGGCTGATTGACTGACGAAGAGTTTTCCAGTTAGTCAACATACCGCCTAACCAGCGGTGGTCTACATATGGCTGACCAGCGCGTTGAGCTTGTTCACGGATGATTGCAGAAGCTGCACGTTTTGTACCAACGAACAAAACTTTGTTCTTTTTGCTAGCCAAGTTGTTAGCAAAGTTCAAAGCATCATTTAACGCAGGAACAGTGTGCTCAAGGTTGATGATGTGAATTTTGTTGCGCGCGCCAAAGATGTAGTCGCGCATTTTTGGATTCCAAAAACGTGTTTGGTGACCGAAGTGAGCGCCTGCAGTAAGTAGGTCGCGCATGCTTACGTTGTAATCTGCCATTTTCTTTACCTTAAAGTTTGGGTTAGGCCTCCATATATCCGCATTCTCCACCCTTGCGGGCACCCAGAGAAATGTGTCGATATATGTGCGGATTTTATTGCCCCATCGCACAAAGCCCGTGAAAGATATTCACGAAAAAGCATTTGATAAAATGGGCGGCTATTTATACCATAGTCACATACAAATTTCCAAAAGTTTTTAAAGATCATGAACAGTACTTACGAAGCTCCCCGCCGTTTAATTAAAACTCCAGACGAAATTGAAAAAATGCGTGTGGCTGGCCGGCTGGCAGCAGAAGTTTTGGATATGATCAAACCGCATATTGTTCCAGGTGTGACAACCTTAGAGCTTGATACGATTTGTCATGACTATATTGTTAACAAACAGGATGCGATTCCTGCATGTTTAGGTTATGGCGCTGCCCCTGGCCGTCCGGCTTTCCAGCACGTAATCTGCACATCTGTTAACCATGTTGTATGCCACGGCATTCCATCGGAATCTAAAGTACTTAAAAAAGGCGACATCTTAAATATTGATGTGACTGTGATTAAAGACGGTTACCATGGTGACACCAATATGATGTACATCGTTGGCGGTGAAACCTCTATTCTCGCAAATCGTTTATGTAAAGTTGCACAAGAAGCCATGTACCGCGGCATCGAAACTGTTAAACCAGGCTCAACAATTGGCGATATTGGCTATGCAATTCAAAAATATGTTGAATCTGAACGTTTTGGCGTTGTGCGTGAATATTGCGGTCACGGGATTGGCACTGTTTTCCATGACGAACCGCAAGTGCTTCACTATGGTCAAGGCAACTCAGGCATGATTTTAGAAGAAGGCATGACCTTTACCATTGAGCCAATGGTAAACGGCGGCGACTGGAAGACTAAACTGCTTGGCGACAAATGGACAGTAGTGACTAAAGACCATAGCTTGTCTGCACAGTATGAACACACGCTTCTAGTGACAAAAAATGGTGTTGAAGTATTAACTGCACGTCCAGAAGAAGACTTATCACGCTTCCAGCAATAAGCCTTAAGAAAACATTAAAAAAGCTGCCTAAGGCAGCTTTTTTATTCATAAGATTTATTTTATCAAACTCTAAACAATCATCACATTTATAAATATATGCGCAGCCCATCTATCCTTTTTTCCAGCGCAAATAAAGAAAAGCCGCCCTTAAGCTGCGCTTTTTTGAAGATTGGCAGAATTCATTCTCCCCTTTATGCGCCATTTTAGGCTAAAATACTGTGCTTTTTAATTTTTAATCCCTATAAGAAGGAATACTGCCGTGGACGTACGTCTCTCTGATCGTGTAAATGCCATCAAACCGTCCCCAACTCTTGCTGTAACGAACAAAGCAGCTGAATTGAAAGCTGCGGGTAAAAACGTTATTGGTTTGGGCGCTGGCGAACCTGATTTCGACACACCGCAACACATCAAAGATGCAGCAATTGCAGCGATTAACAATGGCTTCACAAAATATACAGCTGTTGACGGTACTCCAGGCCTTAAAAAAGCAATTATCGCGAAATTCAAACGCGACAATAACCTTGACTATGCAGCAAACCAAATCTTGGTTTCTTGCGGTGGTAAGCAGTCATTCTTCAACTTAGCGCTTGCTTTGTTAAACAAAGGCGATGAAGTGATTATTCCTGCTCCTTTCTGGGTAAGCTACCCAGATATGGTGATCATCGCTGAAGGCGTGCCTGTAATCGTGAAATGCGGTGAAGAACAGCGCTTCAAAATTACTCCAGAACAATTAGAAGCAGCAATCACTGACAAAACTCGCTTAGTGGTATTAAACAGCCCGTCTAACCCGACTGGCATGATCTACACTAAAGCTGAATTAGAAGCTTTAGCAGAAGTATTACGCAAATATCCAGAAGTTTATATCGCTTCTGATGATATGTATGAGCCAATCCGCTGGGATGATGAGTTCTACAACATTGCAACTGTTGCTCCAGATCTTTATGACCGCACTATCGTTCTTAACGGCGTGTCTAAAGCATACGCAATGACTGGCTGGCGTATTGGCTATGCAGCGGGTCCTGCTAAGCTTATTGGCGCAATGAAAAAAATTCAGTCTCAATCAACTTCAAACCCAACTTCTATTTCACAAGTTGCTGCTGAAGCTGCATTGAATGGCCCACAAGATGTACTTGAGCCAATGATTGAAGCATTTAAACGCCGTCACGACTTAGTCGTAAAAGGCTTGAATGACATCAACGGCATTACTTGCCTTCCAGCTGACGGCGCATTCTATGCATATGCAAACATCCGTCCATTAATTCGTGCAAAAGGCTTAAAATCTTGTACAGAATTCTCTGCATGGTTATTGGAAGAAACTGGTGTTGCAGTTGTTCCTGGTGATGCATTCGGTCTAGGCGGCTACATGCGTATTTCTTATGCAACTGCTGATGAAGTACTTGTCGATGCACTTGCGCGTATCAAAAAAGCTGCTGACTCAATCGAAGGCGTAGACGCTGCGATTGCTTCAATTGCTGCTGAAAAATAATTTGATTTAAATATCAAATTTAAAAAACCCGCGAAATTCGCGGGTTTTTTATGCATACAGCTTTCATAAGCTGCAATTTTTTATATACGGTCAATATAAATACAGCATAAAAGCATTCAATCAATAAACCAGTTTCTAACATCCTCCTCCTAGCTACAACATACACCAAGCAGTATGTGATGAATTGTGTATCTAATAAAAAATAAGTTTTTCATTTACCTTAAAGAATTGACGCGCAAACATTTTTTTGTTTTATTAATAATCAAGTTCCAAAAAGGAACTCAAAAATATAAAAAGGACAATATCATGAATCCCAAAGAAATGACCGGACTGCAGCTGCTTCAAGCCATGTGCGCTGGGAAAATTCCGCCCGCAAGCATTAGCGAGACTATTCCTATGCAGCCATTTGAAGTATCTGAGGGCAATATCAGCTTTAAGGCCAAAGCAGACCAACGCCATTTGAACCCGCTTGGCGGCGTCCATGGCGGTTTTGCAGCGACAGTGCTGGATTCCGTCACAGGCTGCGCTGTACACAGCATGCTTGAAGCTGGCGTAGGTTATGGCACCATTGATCTAAATATTAAAATGTGCCGCCCCATCCCGCAGAACAAAGAACTTTTAGCTGTGGGCACACTGATTAATATCAGTAAAAATTTAGGTATATCCGAGGGAAAAATTATTGATGAAGATGGCAAGCTATATGCTCATGCGACAGCAACCTGCATGATTATCCGCCCTTAAAAACAGTGCTGCCAGACAGAAGTTTACTGTAAAATTCTGTCTGGCTTCACACTAAAACTTAAATAGATTGCTAAACAACACGCTGCAGCGTATCCAATTTCACCTGCGGGCGATTAAGGCTTTTCCAAATACAATAAAATTGAAACAGTGAATTCACTGAAGTCAATTCTGACTGCGCCGCATCATTCAACCATGCATTTGCTTTATTTTGCCCTGTCAGCAAATTCCCTTCTATCGCAAAAACAAAACGGTTAAATTGAGGCTTTAAATCCGCTTTAGCACGGAAAACTGAATTAATTAATGGTGCCTTTTCAGTATTCACAACCCATTTATCACCCAGCCACAACTGCAATAAATCACCTAAAAATAACTGCTGCGGTGCTGCAGGCCAGATCTGTACATATGCATCAGCCACAGGCGTATAGTAGCGTTCTGGATCATCTAAGATAGAAAGATACTGATCTTGATATAGTTTGAAATTTGAGAACAATTGAGAAATAGTAAGCGTATTCATTCGCTTTCTCCTGTTTAGCCATTTAGTGCTGGCAAGTTGGTTTAAATCCACACTGTTCGGGCTTAAGCCTGAACATTCTGTTGTTAAATTCAGACTATCAAGTGAAATTTCAATTTACAAGGTGCAGCCAAACTAATTTTGCTATTTGACACCTCTTTGTCTAAATAAAAAGCATATAGATTAAAAATGATAGAAACATGACAGTTTTTACTTGACCCTCTTATAAATCCCCTTATAATCAGCTTCAGATTCTCCCATAGCTCAGTCGGTAGAGCGACGGACTGTTAATCCGCAGGTCCCTGGTTCGAGCCCAGGTGGGAGAGCCAAATTTTTTAAAGAACCCGTTCATTATGAAACGGGTTTTTTATTGCCTGAATATTTTATAGCTACCAATAACAAACAGCACAAACTAGGCTTTTGACTTAAAACCCAATCAATCACAACTAAAAGCCAAGGTATATTTTCTACTGACTTGCCGTTCACCTCAAATACCTACGCATCATCCACCTGCTCTCCCAAAACACAACTGCTTAATGCTCCAGCATTAGACCAGTCTGCATCAATAAGACAAGTTTTCATCTTTTGGGATTGAGATAATGCAATTTAAGACCCTAAATACAGTCTCTTATGAAAATGAGCTGTGATAAAAACCTGACACCATAGCCGTATAATTATGAAAAACTTGATAGTGCATTGGTACAGCATAGAAATAATGCGCCAATGAGAACATCGAAATACTGCCTAAAGGACAATGACCGCCGATTAGTTTAAAAATTTCATCTCTCCCCAATAAATAAATTATAAAAATTCATAGCAGCTAGATTACACAATCATATAAATAATTTTTATTCAAAAATCCCACACACTCAACACTCAGCTTCAGCAACATAGGCAAAAAAAATCCCCCTTAACGGAGGATTTTTATACCTAGGCAGCCTGTGCCGGCACACCGCTATGAAAGCGGAATAGCTCATCAGGTGCTAGAATTAAATTTTTCTCTACTTCACGGATATGCTCAATACGCTCCTGAATATCCTCTTTAGGATTTTTCAGCTTAGCCGTTTTCGCCACATCCATCGCCAGCGTCAGATAGTCCTCAAAATGACGAGATTCCGACTTAAGCAGATATCGGTAATAACGGCCCAAATCCTCATCAACAACAGGCGCCAGCGCATAGAAACGTTCACAAGAGCGGGCTTCTACAAAAGCGCCAATGATTAAAATATCAATTAAAGCTTCTGGCTCATAAGTACGCACCTCTTTACGCAGGCCTCCTGCATAACGTCCCGCACTAATTGCAGTCCATTCCTGCCCGCGCTTTTTCATCAACTCCAGCACTTGCTCATAATGCAGCATTTCTTCACGCACAAGCTGTGCCAGCCGAACTTGCAAATCTGCATAGAAGTTGTAGCGAAACATCAGATTCATTGCTGTACTGGCAGCTTTTTTTTCACAATTTGCATGATCCTGCATCAGGATATCCAAGCTGTTTACCGCCTCATCCAGCCATTCTTTAGGTGTCTCACAGCCTAAGAAGCCAATGACTGGCTTCATTAATGCATCATAATCAATATTTGACATAAATTTAAATCACTTAACGGGCAGCTTTAATTACAGCTTTCATTTCTTGCACTGCTTGAGCCAAACCGACAAACACAGCATCTGCAATTAAAGAATGACCAATATTCAGCTCATGAATTTGCGGGATTTTAGCAATCGGGGTCACATTATCCAAATTCAGACCATGGCCGGCATTCACCACCAAGCCTTTCGCTGCCGCATATTCAGCGCCTTTAACAATACGCTCGAGTTCACGCTGCTGCGCTTCAGGTGTATGAGCATCTGCATAAGCGCCAGTATGAATCTCAATGGTCGGCGCACCGCATGCAACCGCAGCATCAATTTGCGCTAAGTCTGCATCAATAAATAAAGAAACATCACAGCCAATTGCTGAAAGTTCTTGTGTGGCCGCCTTGACCGCTTCAAAGTTAGCAACAACATCCAAACCGCCTTCAGTTGTTACTTCTTGACGTTTTTCAGGTACAAAACAAACATGATGCGGCTGAATTTCTTTTGCAAACGCAACCATTTCATCCGTCACCGCCAACTCTAAGTTCATACGGGTTTTTAAAGCTGGGCGCATGCGGCGCACATCATCATCTTGAATATGACGGCGGTCCTCTCGCAAGTGCAGTGTAATACCTTCTGCGCCAGCCTGTTCACAAATTAGCGCCGCGTTTACAGGATCTGGGTAAGCGGTACCACGCGCTTGGCGCAATGTCGCCACATGGTCAATATTTACACCAAGTAAAGCAGCCATAATATATTCCTAACTTACGATTTTGATTGAGAGTTTTGCACCCAAAGCTGACGGCTTTTCAACGACCGCTCACCCAGCAAAGAAGTAATCATTTGCCGGTAAAGCTTCGTGAGCAATTGTAACTGTTCTGGACTAAAATCCATACCCTTTTCATATTCAGACATAGACAGCACCTGCTGTCCAGTCATAGATACCCGACTGGCTTGAATAACAGGCATGAAGCCATCATTCAGTTGAAATTGATAATTTTGCAGCGCCATTATAGGCTCTTGATTTGAGTCCACAGTGAAATCCAAGGGATAGCCCAGCTCCTCAAGCAGCTCATGCTCAAAACGCCTGAGTATTTGCCTTAATTCAACATCTGGCGAAACATGGGAGGCCAGTGACTGCAAATGATGTAAAGTTTCTGCATATTGCGCAAATGTTTGCGGCATCTCAACCTCTGGCGGGCAAAGACGCAGCAAAATTTCATTAAGATAGAAGCCAGAAAAAAAGGCATCACCAAAAAAGAAAATTGGCTGATTGATGATTTCCAGCTTTGTAAAGTTTTTAAGGTCCGACTTACCAGAAGCCTGCAAACAAATAGGCTGATATTGAGGAGGAGGAGTTTGACGCAATATACCATCCACTCGCCCATGTTCCTGCGTAAATAGATGCACAATATGACTGCGTTCACGGTATTTGCGGTGATGGATTAAGTAACCATGCAGAATTTCATTACGCATGAATTAAAACATCAATCCTTATCTTTTTTCTCTTTTTGATCTTCTTCGTCATCGCCATCAGGAATGACTGCACCCACAACTGCTGCCGTGCCCTTCACAACACCCTTTGTGGTTTTATAGGCTACTTTTACAGGAACAGTCACCAGTTTATGTACACAGCCTTGTAAAAACAAAATACAAGCAAGTATTGCTGCCACTTTCAACATGATCTATTCCTATAAAAGTTAGTCTTTTACTGCTGCTTAGATATCGCTATATCCTAAGCTTTTTAATGCGCGCTCATCATCAGACCAGCCGCCTTTCACTTTAACCCAAAGTGTCAGCATGATTTTTTGCTCGAACATTTTTTCCATGTCCACACGCGCATCCATACCGATCTTCTTCAGTTTTGTGCCTTTTTCACCAATCACAATCGCTTTTTGGCCTGGACGGTCGACAAAAATTGTTGCATCAATATAAGTACATGCAGGCTTAGGACGGCCAGTTTTTTCATTAATCGTTGCTTCTTCAGTCTTAAATGACTCAATTTGCACCGTTAAATCATAAGGCAGCTCTTCACCCAGCTGACGCATAATTTTTTCACGGATTACCTCTGACGCTAAGAAGCGCTCAGAACGGTCCGTCAGCTGCTCTAAAGAATATAGCGGCGGCTGGAAAGGAAGATAGTTTTCAATCGTATCGCGCAAGTGATCTAAGTTCGCGCCGCGTAAAGCCGATACAGGAACAATTTCTGCGAAATTCATGAGTTTTGCACGTGACTGAATCAATGGCAATGCATGGTTTTTATTTTCCAGCGTATCAATTTTATTGATCACAAGAATCACCGGCATATCTGCATTTTTCAGCTTCTCCAAAACAAGTTCATCGTTTTGAGTCCACTTATCTGCATCAAGCACAAATAAAACCAAGTTTACGTCACGAAGTGCTGAATGCGCTGCGCGGTTCATCATTTTATTGATAGCGCGCACTTCTTTTTTATGCATCCCTGGCGTATCCACAAATACGGCCTGAGATTTTTCACGCGAATCAATACCCACGATTTTATGACGTGTCGTTTGCGGCTTACGTGAAGTAATCGAAAGTTTTTGTCCTAAAATATGGTTCATCAACGTTGATTTACCAACGTTTGGACGGCCCACAATCGCAACAAAACCGCTCTTATAATCAGAAGGAATGGTTGTTCCTTGTGAACTGAAGAACTGATTAATTAAGTCATTGCCGCTGTCTTGCGGCTCGTGATCAGCATCGATGTGATCGGAATGAGTAGTCATTAAGACTTTTGCTCCAAAATTTTTAAGATATCTGCCGCTACTGCCTGCTCAGCAAAGCGGCGGCTTGATCCCTCACCATAGCATACTGGCAAGCCTGCAACCGTACATTCCACTTTGAAATGCTGATTTGGCGCATCACCTTGAATATCAATCACTTCGTAAACCGGGAGAGGTTTTTTACGCGCTTGAAGATATTCCTGTAAACGTGATTTGGGGTCTTTAAGCTGGTCTGTAGGCTCAATATTATCTAAATATGGCGCATACCATTTAAGTACAACGGGCTCCAGAATTTTTAAATCCTGACAATCGACATAGATTGCGCCAATAATTGATTCTACAGTATCTGCGAGTATAGACTCGCGATGATGACCGCCTGATTTCAACTCACCCGTACTTAAAATTAAGTTTTGGCTGAGCTTTAAATCATTTGCAATTTTACCCAATGCTTCCTGACGCACCAATGTTGCGCGCATACGCGTTAGACGGCCTTCATTTTCATGAGGGTAAGCATGGTATAAATAATTTGCGATAATCATACCTAACAATGAATCGCCTAGATATTCTAGACGCTCATAGTTATGTTTATGGCTCACCGATCGGTGGGTCAAGGCCAGCTGCAGCAGCTCTGGCTGCTTAAACTGATAACCGATACGGCTGGCTAAACGAACTTCATTTAGCTTTGACTGAGCTTTGATCAAAATCTTTCTCGAACTTTAACACAATATCTATATTCAATAAGAATGGCTTTCTTATCTCATAATTTTTTTTGACTTGAAGGCCATCCACATTTAACACCTTCGCAATTTCCTCAAACTTCAAATCACGGACATTATTCATCTCTAAACGCTGCGACATCTGAGAATTAAATTTTTCAGGTGTAATATTTTTCGGACTGCTTTGTATTAACTCTTCAATCTGAGAATCTACAACACGGTCATCCCAATAAGGCCCCCACACTGCAATAAGAACTTTAGCAATAAGCGCTAAACCAATGACTGCAAATAATATCGCGATATACGATGCCCCTTTTTGATTGCGCATTTTTTATTTTCCTAATGATGCATTAATCAATTGTACCGTTACGGCTAAATGACGGCAATTTAAAACCAGGCTCTTTATGCATCCACTTATAGAAAGCACGGCCTGTCAGGTTTTCTTCAGGCACAAATCCCCAGAAACGGCTGTCAGCACTTTGATCACGGTTATCTCCCATCGCGAAGTAATGACCTTCTGGAACTTTGACTTCCCAATATAAACCATTTTCATTAGCATATTTTCCATTTTCAACATAGTTGATAAATGGCGCCTGACGGGCGACATTTACCCCTTCAAGCTCACGCATGGTAAACGTATGTTTGCCTAACGTTTCCTTATGATAAATCGAAGCCGGTGTATCTAAAATATCTTTTTCACGGCTGAATTCAGCTGGAACTTTAGCAACTTTTTGACCATTAATAATCAGCTGCCCATGATCATAAACAATATGATCACCCGGCAAACCTACAATACGCTTAATATAGCTGATTGTCGGCTGCGGCGGGTAACGGAACACTGCAACATCACCGCGCTCAGGCTCACCTGTATCAATAATTTTTGTATTGATGATTGGCAAACGTACACCATATTCAAATTTATTGACCAAAATAAAATCCCCAGTCTCCAAAGTCGGAACCATAGAGTCTGAAGGAATATTAAACGGCTCATACAAAAATGAACGCAGGATTAAAACAACAGCCAATACAGGCCAGAAATCATATGCCCATGCGATAATGACATTTTCATTCCCCTTGCCTTTGGTTTGTCTTTGTCTCCAGACAAGTTTATCCAACAGCCACACAATAAAGAACACCAATGTGACTGGTACAAGGATTAAATTAAAATCAAAATCCATGAGCTAAATGACCTCAGTATTTATTATCTTTCTACTTTCAATACAGCAAGGAACGCTTCTTGCGGGATTTCTACACTGCCCACTTGTTTCATACGTTTCTTACCTTCTTTTTGTTTCGACAGAAGTTTCTTCTTACGAGACACGTCGCCGCCATAACATTTAGCCAATACGTTTTTACGCATTGCTTTAACTGTTGAACGGGCAATAATTTGCGCACCAATTGCTGCCTGAATCGCAACATCAAACATTTGACGCGGAATCAAATCTTTCATTTTCTCTACCAGCGCGATACCGCGATGGCGTGCATCCTGACGGTGGCAGATCATTGCTAGCGCATCCACCTTATCACCATTAATCAGCACATCAACTTTAACTAAAGACGAAGATTCAAAACGGACAAAGTTATAGTCAAGCGATGCAAAACCGCGCGAGCATGACTTCAATTTATCAAAGAAGTCCATGACAACTTCAGCCATTGGGATTTCAAATGTAATTGACACTTGGTTTGCCATGAACTTCATGTCTTTTTGCACACCGCGGCGCTCAACACATAAAGTCATTACATTACCGAGGTATTCCTGAGGAACAAGAATATGGCATTCCGCAATCGGTTCACGCAAATCTTCTACAGTTGAACCGTCTGGCATTTTTGACGGGCTGTCAATGTAAATGGTTTGACCGCTCTTCATTACAGCTTCATAAATAACCGTTGGCGCAGAAGAAATCAGGTCTAAATCGTACTCGCGCTCTAAACGCTCCTGTACGATTTCCATATGCAGCATACCCAAGAAGCCGCAGCGGAAACCAAAACCTAATGCATCTGAGCTTTCTGGTTCAAAAAATAATGCAGAGTCATTAATTTGCAACTTATGAAGCGCTTCACGGAACGGTTCAAAATCACTCGCATCAATTGGGAACAAGCCTGCATAAACTTGCGGTTTCACCTTTTTAAAACCTGGCAATGTCGCAACTTCAGGTGTTGTTGCTAAGGTAATGGTATCACCGACTGGCGCGCCAAAAATATCCTTAATGCCTGCAATGACGAAACCGACTTCACCCGCTTCCAGCATGCCAGTTTCTGTATGTTTCGGATTAAAAATACCCACAGAGGTAATAATGTGCGTTTGGCCTGTTGATTTCATCAACATTTTGTCGCCTTTGCGCACTCGGCCTTGCTTAACGCGCACTAAAGAGACAACGCCTAAATAGTTATCAAACCAAGAGTCGACAATCAAAGCCTGCAATGGCGCATCACGGTCACCTGCAGGTGCAGGAATCACATCAACCAAGCGCTCAAGCACACCCTCAATACCTAAACCTGTTTTTGCTGAACACGTCGGCGCATCAGTCGCTTCAACACCAATGATATCTTCAATTTCTTGAATAACACGTTCTGGCTCAGCCTGCGGCAAGTCAATTTTATTTAGAATAGGTAAAACTTCTAGGCCTTGCTCAATTGCGGTATAGCAGTTCGCAACAGATTGCGCTTCTACGCCCTGTGCGGCATCAACAACCAGTAAAGCGCCTTCACAAGCAGCTAAAGAGCGTGATACTTCATAAGAAAAGTCAACGTGCCCCGGCGTATCAATAAAGTTCAGCTGATACTCTTCACCATTTGGATGCGTGTAGTACAAGGTGACTGAAGTAGCTTTGATAGTAATACCGCGCTCACGCTCCAGCTCCATAGAGTCAAGAACCTGAGCCTGCATTTCACGATCCTGCAAACCGCCGCACGTTTGAATAAAACGGTCAGCTAGTGTCGACTTGCCATGATCGATGTGCGCAATGATCGAAAAGTTACGAATGTTTTTTATATCAACAGATTTTTTAGCTTGCGCCATGGGCTACCTTGAACAAAATAAAGCGTTATGCAAACAAAGAACGATGCACAACAAAAGCCGAATTGAAATTGCTGAGGATTATAGCAGATGGTTTTTTTAAAGTATCGAAAATAATGAACTCCTTTACGGCTTTATTCTTTCGATATTTTCATATGCTATTTCCTCAATAGCATCATGCTTCAACAACGGGATGATATTGACTGAAATCCATAGGATTTTCAGCTGCCGAGATTGGCTGATAGGCCTGCGTAAAACTTGGCGACATGCGTTTAGGGCGGCCCGTTGCAATCTCAACACATGCCCACTGCGTATTTCCCATAAACAATACCGTTTGGTCCTTAAGCCGGTAGAAAACATATTGGCGGTATGAATACAGCGCATTGATGTCGCTCAGCCAAGTCCGCAAGATGATTTCCTCTCCTTCAAAAGCTGCTTTACGGTATTGCACATGATGCTCAACAGCCACCATGGCATGTTTCAGTTCAATATATTGCGCCAACCCTAAACCCAAATGTTCTATATGCGCTGTGGCCACATCCTGCATCCAGCTGACATAGACCACATTATTTACATGTCCCAGCACATCGATATGCTCTGGCTGCACAGTTAGCTTTAAATCAAATACGCTGCTCATTCTTTCCTTGGAAATATCTTTCATATTTGGCTTAGTCTAAGCCAATTTCAGCTCAGGTAAATTGCAAAATCTGAACATTAAATAAAAAACCGCTTCATCTGAAGCGGTTTAATACATTCAAATCCCTTAAACTATTGAATGCGCATACCGACAATTGCACGCTGGCCTTCACGAATAATTGCAACACGGGCAATCGTGCCTTTTTTCAGCTCAGATACTGCCGCAATAAATTCATTCGAATTATTGACAGTTTTATTATTAATTTGCGTAACAATATCGCCCGGTAAAATTTTTGCTTGAGCAGCAATACCGTCACGGCGCACATCTTCAATCAATACACCGCCTTTAATTTCTAAGCGGCTGAGCTCATTTGGGCTCAAATTCCGGATACTTACCCCCAGCACTGGGCCTTTTGCCCCCTGTGCCTGCACCTCTGCTTTTGCTGGAGTATCATCCGGCGCAGTAGACAGCTGAGCGCTGATATTGCGGCGCGCATCATCACGCAGCACTTCCAGCTGAATACTCTGATTAGGTACAGCACGGTTCAAGTAGTTCAACAATTCTGCTGTACGTGAAATCGGCGACCCATTAAATTTCAAAATAACATCACCAGCTTTAAATCCAGCTTTTGCTGCAGGTGAATTCGGCACTACCTGCGTAATGAGTGAGCCTTCTGGCTTAGGCAAATGATATGATTCGGCTAAATTACGGTCGATATCCTGCAAACTCACGCCCAAATATGCACGGGTGACTTTACCCGTCTTTTTCAGCTGATCCGCCACATCCATTGCCACATCAATTGGAATAGAAAATGACAAGCCCATATAACCGCCGGTACCGCTGAAAATGCGCGAGTTCACTCCGACAACCTCACCGCGCTGATTAAACAGCGGTCCGCCAGAGTTGCCCGGATTTAAAGCAACATCGGTTTGAATAAACGGTACGGATGTCTCTCCCATCATATTGCGCATTTTTGCGCTGACAATACCTGCTGAAGCAGAATAGTCAAAACCGAATGGTGAGCCGATCGCCAATACAGGCTCACCGACTTTCAGCTGATCAACATTGCCAGTACGCAGTTCGGGGAAATTGCCGCCTGTCACTTTCAGCAATGCAACATCTGTGCGTTCATCACTGCCCACAACTTTGGCATCAATTTCACGGCGGTCATTCAGCACAATCGTCACTTTTGAAGCATCTTCCACCACATGGTGATTCGTTAGCAAATAACCATCTTTACTAATGAAAAATGCGCTGCCGAACGCCGTTTTTTCCTGCGGCATACGCTGCTGAGGAATAATGACCTGATTGCCAAAAAAGCGTTTTAAAATTTCAGGCACCTGCTGCTGCAGCAATTCTTCCTGAGTCATTTTCTTCACAACATTCACGCTGACCACAGCAGGGCTGACCTGCTCCACCAAATTTGAAAAATCCACTGGAGCAGCTGCATTCACCTGAACTGAAGCTGCTGTAAAAACAGCAGCATATAAACCTTTTTGTAGATATTGATTTTTCATACCAAGTATTTACCCTGATTTTGATATTTTGAAATACGTTAGTTTTTATCACAAAGCTCGTTATTCATGCGTAATAAAATGTTTAATTAATTTCTTATAAACAACAATTTAATTATTCCTTAAAAATACACGGTCTATGAATAATATTCATCATTTAAACATGCACTAAGGCTTGCGTTTTAATTGAAAAACCGCTGTTATTATCAAACTTTTTTCAAATTAGCTCGATGGATATGCCTAATTTAGAAACAACGCATCATTTTGATGTGATTATTGTCGGCAGCGGCGGTGCTGGCCTGAGCTTAGCACTGTCATTGCCAAACCATTTCAACATTGCTGTATTAGCTAAATCCACGCTCACCGATGCCAGCACTTTTTATGCCCAAGGCGGTGTCGCAGCAGTTTTAGATGAAACGGATTCGATTGAACAGCATATCGATGACACGATGATCGCAGGCGCTCATTTATGTGAATTGAGCGCTGTTAAACAAACAGTAGAAGGCGGCAAGCCTTCGGTTGATTTCCTGCTGAATCATGGCGTTCAATTCACACTTGATGAAGATGCTCAGCTGCATTTAACCCGTGAGGGCGGACACTCCCAGCGCCGTATTATTCACGCTGCAGATGCAACAGGCCGCGCCATCTCCACCACCTTAGTACAGCGTGCGCAAGAAAAAGAAAATATTACAATTTTTGAAAATTATATTGCGATCGATCTGATCACATCCCAAAAACTTGGCTTAGATGAAACCAACCGCACCATAGGCCTCTATGCTTTAGATGAGCATACAGATCAAGTCCATACTTTCCTTGCCCCCTTTACCGCACTTGCTTGCGGCGGCGCAATGAAAGCGTATTTATATACATCAAACCCTGACATTGCTACGGGTGACGGCATTGCTATGGCATACCGTGCGGGCTGCCGTGTTGCCAATATGGAATTCAACCAATTCCATCCCACTTGCCTCTACCACCCTCAAGCGCGCTCATTTTTAATTACCGAAGCGATGCGCGGCGAAGGCGCTTATTTACGTTTGCCTGACGGTGAGCGCTTTATGCTGCGTTTTGATGACCGCGCAGAACTTGCACCTCGTGATATTGTGGCCCGCGCAATTGACTATGAAATAAAACGGCTGGGCATTCGTCATGTCTGGCTGGACATCACGCACAAACCTGAAAGCTTTGTTAAAGAGCACTTCCCTACACTTTATGCACGCTTGCTGGAGCTGGGCATCGACATCACCAAAGAAATGATACCTGTCGTACCTGCAGCGCATTATACCTGCGGCGGCGTTGTCGTCGATGAGCACAGCGAAACCGATATTGCCGGCCTGTATGCAATTGGTGAAACCTCCTATACCGGCCTGCATGGCGCAAACCGAATGGCAAGCAACTCACTTTTAGAATGCTTTGTATATGGCATGAGTGCAGCTAAACATATTCAGGACAGCTATCATGCGGACTACTCATCGCCTGCTGTACCTGCATGGGATGATTCGCAAGTAACAAATCCAGATGAGGATGTCGTCATTCTGCAGAACTGGGATGAACTGCGTCAAACCATGTGGAACTATGTGGGGATTGTCCGCACTACAAAACGTTTGCAGCGGGCATTGCACCGCATAGAAATGCTGAAGCGTGAAATTACGGAATATTATCAAGATTATCAGGTCAGTAAGAACCTAATCGAACTGCGCAATTTAGTGCTTGTCTCTGAAATGATTGTCCGCTGCGCCATGGAGCGTAAAGAATCACGCGGCTTACACTTTACTTTAGACTATCCGGACTTAGCTCCTGAACTGCGTAAAACTGTGCTGACACCGCCCGACTTTCAAACACAATGCCCTCTGGTGAATATTGTGGAAATTACAGGCTAAAACCAGCCCAAAATACAAAAAACCGAATCAATATGACTCGGTTTTTTGTATGGCAATCTCTATGAGTCCAAATAATATACCTGTAACGCCGCACGAAAGCTTGAAACATGCAGGCTTACCAAATCATCCAGCTTCTGATAGCCTCCTGCCAATACAAACATCAGCGGTATCTGGCTCCTTTTTGCCAGCTTAAAGACCATCTCCTCACGTTTTTGAATCAATTCACTGCTGAACCAGCTGGAGCCGAATGGATCTGCCTGATGACAATCCATGCCTGCCTGATACACAATTAAATCTGCACCCCAATCTTCTGCTTTTTGAAAAGCCTCATGTACAGCTAAAGTATACTGAGCAAAGTTACCTTTATCTTTATGGATATGCCGTGTGATTGAACGCTCATAGGTCGGACAGCCAAAAGCCAAGCCATAAATGCTGAAGTTGAATAAATTGTCCAGCTGTTTAGTAAATTCCGCTGTGCCATTTCCCCCATGCTGATCACAATCCAAAACAAAAATTTTTTTATCTGGAAAATGCTGCGCAATCAGCGCCAAACCGTTAAAAGTACAAAATGCCCCGCCAAATTCATGCACTGCATGATGAAAGCCTTGCGCAATATTCGCAGATATGCCCTTTTGCCAAGCCAGTTCAGCAGCCAAAATCTGCCCAGCGTTAATCCGCAGCACAGCATCACGCAGCTGTGTATTCCATGGCTTAAAACCAGCAAAAGTTGCCAGTTTCTCAGGTGTACCTGTTAAAAATGCATCGACATAATTTACTGCATGCAGCTGTTTTAAAATATCTATATTCAGCGGTTCAGGTTCATGAAACTGAATTTGACCCAGCTCACTTAAAGCATCAGCAACTGCTTTAAGCTTTTCCATACTATTGGTATGCGTTTTTGCAAAATAGGATGGTGAATAACAAACATCAAGCATAAGGACTAATCCAGTTGTGAAAGCGCGACATTAATCAATTGCTGCATTTCAGTCGTTCCCGGACTGAATAAACCATTTGCAACCTGCTGTTCAAAGTGCGTACTGAAAGCGCGTTTACGGTTTTCAGGTGAGACCGCCAGTGTTGTCAGCCTTAAAAACCAAAAACCGTTAATGGCTGTATGATGCATAACATAACCTTTAAACTCCTTATTTGGCCTTTTATCTGCCACTTCGGCACGGTCATAATTTACAGAAAAAAGCGAACCGACTGGCAAGCGGATACCATTCATAATGAGCGGTTTTAAGCTAATGCAGGAGTGATCATCTCCCATATTCATTTTTTCCATCAGCAAAGGCTGGCCATCATCATCTACAAAAATATTGATTTCACCCTGACGCAGCAATTGGCGATGGGCAATTTTTAAAAAGAAATTTTCCGCCATCGGGCAAGATCCGACTTTGGGCTTGTCACTGATATTATTCAACTCAACCAGTCCCGTATTGGCGGCTGACTTTGGCAATAGAACGTCTTCAATCAGACTGCAAATTAACTTACTTTCTTCTAAAGTCGCTTTTTGGCTTAAATTACGCAGCGCAGCCTGTCTTCGGTATTCTGTATCTAATGCTGTTTTATATTCACCATCATCTGCTACAGCCAAATACGCCTGCACTTGCGTATTTTGATCCAGATTATGCCAATCCGATAAATCTAAATGATGCGTTGCACTGTGCTCTATAATTTTACGCAGCTGCTTCGTTTCCCAGTTTTCAAATAATTTTAAATCTTGAAAATCTTCGCTGTCGCGGGCGCTATTTACATACTCTGCCAATACTCGCGTAGCTTGGGTATAACCGCAGCCGCGGCGTTCCGTCTGATGTGAATAGTGCTCATTCAGCATTTCACTTAGCTTGACTGAAAGCGGCTGGACACTATTTTTTAATAACCCCAAAACTTCATGATCTGCGGATGTCATGACTATTCTCTCTGTATCTCTGTTTTTATTATATTTTTTTATTTATTTTTCGAAGTTTACATTTTGTGACAACACGCTTGCTCTTGCAAAAAAGCTGTCAATAATTTAATAAATAACGACGCAGCGCACATTAAAATCAGACGAAAGGTAAAATGCCGCGCTGCTGAAATATTAGAGAACTGACCGTACGGGAGGAATCGAATAGGTTCCTGTCACATGCGCCACAGGCTCATCCAGATCAACTGAATAAATCCAGACCTCTCCCACAACCAGTACTTTACCCACCTTTATAAGCCGGCACTCACCGCGCAGGTTTTGATTGCCTGAGGGCTTACGTAAAAAATTGATATTCATATTGGTTGTCACCGCTAGGCCCTGCAAACCTATTTCCCCCAATATAGCAACATACATTGCTAAATCTGCCAGCGCCATCATTGTCGGCCCTGAAATTGTGCCTCCTGGACGCAGATCAATGCTGCTGACTTTCCAAAGCATCACTGCGCTTTTATCACTTACTTCAACAATTTCCGCATTTTCTAAGCTTGGCGGAAATGACTGCTGTAAAAATTGAATAATGTCCTGCTTTGAGCTAGGCATAAAAACCATCCCTAATTTAAATATGCATGATTTTTTTAAATCAAATTAACCGCTATAACCATGACTTTATAGACAATTTTTTAAATATTTTTGTTTATATTTACAGCTTTTTAATATAAACAGAACCGCAAACGGCATATCAGCAACAATATTTTCAGACCTAATTCAAAACAAAAACAGAGCTTAAAGCTCTGTTTTTGTTATATAAAAATTCAAAAAAATCAACCAAAACGGCCTGTAATATAAGCCTCAGTCAGCTGATGATCTGGCTGAGTAAAGACTTTTTCAGTTGAATTCACTTCAATCAAATCACCTAAATGGAAGTAAGCTGTACGGTCAGAAACACGCGCCGCCTGCTGCATTGAGTGCGTCACAATCGCAATTGTATATTGCTTTGACAGCTCTGAAATCAGCTCTTCTACTTTTGCTGTTGCAATCGGATCCAGCGCAGAACACGGTTCATCCATCAGAATCACTTCTGGGCTGACTGCAATGGTACGCGCAATACATAGGCGCTGCTGCTGACCGCCTGAAAGACCTGTACCAGGCTGGCTTAAACGGTCTTTCACTTCATCCCACAGACCCGCCTTACGCAGACTGTTTTCTACAATTTCTTCCATGTCATATTTGTCACGCGCTAAACCGTGCAGTTTCGGGCCATAAGCAACGTTGTCAAAAATAGACTTTGGAAATGGGTTCGGCTTTTGGAAGACCATACCCACTTGTGCACGAAGCAATACCACATCCAAGTTCGGATCATAGATATCTTGATTATCCAGCATGACTTTACCTGTCACACGGCATGAATCAATCGTGTCATTCATACGGTTAAGTGTACGCAAGAAGGTTGATTTACCGCAGCCAGACGGGCCAATAAAAGCAATCACTTCATTTTCATAAATGTTCAGATCAATGCCTTTAATGGCCTCTGCTTCGCCATAATACACATGTACATCTGAAGTGCTCAGTTTGACATTTGAAGTTTGCTGATCTTTCTTTGCAGCAGCTTGGGTATCAAACTGCGAAACAAAAGAAGTCGCAGGCTGTGATGCTGTTTGTTCAAACGATGTAAATTGCGTTTCTTTTTGATTCACTGACTTATCCTGATCTAAGGAATTTTCAACAGCTGTATTCATAATCATATCCTCTTACCAGCGAACTTCAAATTTCTTACGTAACCAGATGGCTAAGCTGTTTAAGCCAATCATTAACGCAAGAAGTACAATAATTGCCGCTGCTGTACGCCCTTCAAAGAAGTTGCGCAATTCATTACCCTGCCATAAGAAAATTTGTACAGGCAATGCCGTCGACTGATCCAGCGGCGTCGCAGGTACGCTGGCAACAAAGGCACTCATACCAATTAATAAAAGCGGCGCTGTTTCACCCAGTGCTTGCGCGACGCCAATAATCGCGCCAGTCAAAATACCCGGCAGCGCCAGCGGCAGCACATGATGAAAAACCGTTTGCAAACGAGATGCGCCTAAACCTAAAGCTGCTTGGCGAATAGATGGCGGCACAGCTTTCAGTGATGCACGTGTTGTAATGATGACTGTCGGCAAGGTCATTAAGCTCAGCACTAAACCGCCGACCAATGGTGCAGAAAGCGGCATGTGCATCCAGCCAATAAAAATGGCAGCGCCTAAAAGACCAAATACGATCGATGGAACAGCAGCCAAGTTGTTAATGTTGACTTCAATTACATCTGTCAGCCAGTTCTTTGGCGCAAACTCTTCAAGATAAATGGCAGATGCAACGCCTACAGGGATCGAGATCAAAATCACGATCATCATCATGAAGAGTGAACCCATAAATGCGCCAGCCAAACCTGACGTTGCAGGTGAACTGCGCGAATCCGGGCTTGCAAAAATATTCGTATTGAATGTGCTTTCAATAATACCGTTGGCTTCCAGCTTATCTGCAAGCTGACGCACTTCAGGACTTAACTGCTGCTGCTCATCAGGCAGCGAGCGGTCAATATTGCCTGCCAGCCACACATCAACATTGGCGTCAGCAAGCACTTTAATATCTTTGGTTTTACCAATCAGCGATGGATCTGCAAAGACCATGTCACGCAAACGGTAAGACTCCGAACTGGTATACATCGTACTTAAATCATCACGGTTCGCTTCAAGCGATTTATCTTTAGCTATAATGCCGTTGATAATTAATGCATCCCAGTCCACCATTCCCATATTCATTTGCCATTCAATAAAACGCTGTTCATATTGCGCCGGTGATTCACCTTGACGCTGTACAGGTTTCGCCCCAGCATTAATTATTGAAGGGTCAAAATAAACAGGGACGCTGATGCTGCTTTGCCAAAAAGCAGGCAAGCCTTTCGCTAAAATGCTGCTGAATAACAGCACAACAAAAAGCAAGCCGATGACTACGGAACTAAAGCCAAAAATACGGAATGATTTTTCTTTGCGGTGGCGTTTAGCCAGCGAGCTTTCAATGACTTTCTTACGTTTTTCACGCTGCTCAGCCGCTGCTCGCGGATCTGCTTGAAGATCCAAAGGTGAAGTGTTTGAAGTAGTCATTATTCGTATTGCTCACGATATTTACGCACAATGTAAAGTGCAATAATGTTCAGACCTAATGTAATTACAAACAGCGTTAAACCTAATGCAAATGCCACCAATGCCTGCGGGCTGGCGAAGTCTGTATCACCTGTCAATTGATTCACAATGGTGATGGTAACTGTTGATACCGCTTCTAAAGGGTTAATGTGCAGCAATGGACTGTTGCCGGCAGCCAGCACCACAATCATAGTTTCACCAATCGCACGAGATGCTGCCAATAAGAAAGCGCCGATAATACCCGGCAGCGCCGCAGGTAACACCACTTGGCGGATCGTTTCAGATTTGGTTGCACCCAAGCCCAAAGAGCCGTCACGCAATGCACGAGGAACCTGAGTAATAATGTCATCTGAAAGCGATGATACAAATGGAATGATCATAATGCCCATCACGAAACCAGCTGTTAACGCGCTGGTTGCATTGATGTCTAGACCAATCATAGCGCCTAAATTTTTGGCATAAGGGCCAATGACCATTAAAGCAAATACACCATAAACAATGGTTGGAATACCCGCCAGAACCTCAATGGTCGGCTTTGCCCAAGAGCGGAATTTTGGCGATGCATATTCAGCAAGATAAATTGCAATCATGAGTCCCAGCGGCACCGCAACCAGCAGTGCAATACCGCTGACCATAAGGGTTCCCCACAGCAATGGCAGCAAGCCATAACTGCCTTCAGCTGAGCCTGAAGTGCTGAATCCAGGATTCCACTCTGTTCCCAAAAAGAAGTCGATTGGATTTACAAAGCTAAAGAAACGCATTGCCTCACTAAACATAGACATTACAATGCCAATTGTTGTGAGAATAGCAACACCAGAACATAGCGCTAAGGCGACGTTAATGATTTTTTCAACTTGGTTACGCGCACGGAACTGTGAAGCAATACGTTTTTTCGCAATCACTAAACCTATTAATGCAGCACTGATCACCACCGCCACTTTCGCAAAAGTACCAATCGTCTGTACCTTACTTAACTGCTCCGCTGCCGCAACTTCATAAGCCGCAGGAGTATCTGTTACACCAAAACCTGAAGCAATGGCGCGAACACGGTCCATCAGCACATTAGTGCTTGCTGGATCTAAATGAGAAGCGACATCTGCAGGAACACTGCTTAAAATCAGATGACGTAAAATATTCGGTTCGACCAAGTTCCAAACAATCAAAATTAAAAAAGCAGGGATACCGCACCACAGCGCAACCAACGCTCCGTAATAACCCGGACGTGAGTGCAGCATTGCAGAATTTTGCCCCTTACCTGCTAGGTTGCGGCTCTTGGTTAAGCCAATTTGGTAAGCGACGGCGATAATCGCCAGCAACACACCCAAAAGTAGCAGATTCATGTGTTCTCCACTGTTTTTCCAATTGTCATTGTTTGAAAAAACGATCTATGCAAAAAAGCCGATGGCAAGTTCAACTTGCCACCAGCTGATTCATTCATTTTATTTAACAGCTTTGCCAGCCTTAAAGTTAGCCAGAACTGCAGCACGCTCTTTATCAGATAAAGAGATCAAGCCTGCACGGTCTAATTTTGAACCTTTGCCAGAAACTTTCTTGCTTAAGAAAAATTCTGTGTACTGCTGTAAGCCTTTAATTGATTTAAGGTGCTCACCTTTCACGTAGAAGAACAGCGGACGTGATACAGGGTAAGAACCATTTAAAATCGTTTGCTCAGATGGCGCTACATTATTTACTGTTGCAACACGCAGCTTGTCACGGTTTTGATCATAGAAACCTAAACCGAATACGCCCACTGCATTTGGTGAGGTTTTCAAGCGAGCCAATGTTTCAGTGTAATCACCTGAAATCTCGACAACACGGCCATCTTTACGGAAAGTTGAACATGCTTTTTTCTTCGCATCTTTATCTAAAGACTTAATTGCAGCATAAGTTTCACAGCCTGCATCCACCATTTTCTCCTGGAACACTTCGCGCGTACCATGATTCGAAGCTGGAATTACAAGAGTGATCGCCTCATTCGGCAGTGATTTATCAATTTGACTCCAACGGGTGTACGGGTTTTTTACCATTTTACCGTTAGAAGGTAGCTCTGCAGCCAAAGCAGCAAAGACATGCTGCGGACGCAGTTTATAAGCGGCTTTCGTTGAGTTAGAAGCAAATACAATACCGTCGTAGCCAATTTTAATTTCTAATACTTGGTTTACGCCATTCTTTTTACATTCAGCTAATTCTGTATCTTTAATTTCACGTGAAGAGTTTGCAATATCAATTGTGTTGTCGCCAACACCGTTACAAAATTGCTTTAGGCCGCCTGAAGAACCGCCTGAACCCACTACGGGTGTTTTAAACTGCGGGAATGTATTGCCAAACTCTTCTGCAACAATACTTGCGTATGGAAGCACTGTAGAAGAACCAGCAATTTGTACTGTGTCGCGTGCTGCGTTTGCAGTTGCTGCAGCAGCCGCCCCTGTTAATGCCAATGCAAGTGCAATCTTATTAAAGCGCATTCTGATCTCTCTTAGTTCATGCTTTTTGGAGTACGCCACTTGTTGTTTGAAGTTTTGTACTTATTTCGATAGTTGCATTTTGATTTTAGATTATGACAATCAGGTTACAGCTTTATGACGATTTTATGATGTATGAAAATATCGAAATTAAGAATTATTGTGAAAATATCACAAGCAACCCGCAGAACAAGTTACCCGCCTCGATCATCTCATTTTAAGAAAAATAAGCTCTTTGCCATAGACAGTACATTTTATCGCAAGCTATGGCGTTAGTGACCCTACTTTAACTGTACTTTTCATATAAACAATCAATTAAAAATCAAAAAAAATACTATTCCATAGTTTCCAATTCATAATACTTCAAGCTGCTACACACCCATTTTTCATTGCATTGCGCCAAAACAATAATGTTCCTAAATTAAATAAATGAACATTGCATAGATCCAAATACAAATGTATGAAATACATACATTGTAGGTTTATTCATTCCAAAATTAGATTGCTGAAGAAAATTTTGAGCACAGCTTTATGCAGCAAAGCTTCTTTTCACGATCCTATTTAATAGTGCTTTTTTCTCATTTTAAGAATGATTTTTTCTATTCAGTTCAACGAATATAAATACAATAAAAAAGGAGCTCTAATGAGCTCCTTTTTCTACAACAACAAAATGACGCTTAGTCAATTGCAGGTGTATAGGTACCGTCAGCGATTGGGCCTTTGATACGATCCGCTTCTGCAAGTACAAGAGCAAGCAAATTCTTAACGTTGTCTAAAGTCGCTACTGGGCTTAAAGTCGTCATTTTCAAAGATTGAACCTGGCCTACTTTAGTTACACCAATGTTCGCTTCACCGCGCGCAAACAATTCGTCTGCTACGTTTTGGTTCAATGTATCTAACAATTCAGCTGGGTAGCCTTCAGGGATCACACGGAACAATACTGATGCAAATTGAGGATCAACCAGCATCTCTAAACCGTCAGTCGCAGTAATATATTCAGCGACATCACGTGTTAAAGTTACACCATGGTCAATCATCGAACCGTACAGCTCTTCACCTAGCGCTTCAACCGTCATCCACAATTTCAAAGCATCAAAACGGCGAGTAGTTTGCAGTGACTTAGATACAAGATTAGGTACACCATGCTCTTCATCATACGCAGAGTTTAAGTACTCAGCCTCAAAATGCATGAAACGGTAGTTTGCTTCATCTTTAAGCAAGAATGCGCCGCATGAAATCGTTTGGAAGTAATGCTTATGGAAATCAAGCGTGATTGAATCAGAAAGTTCAATACCGTCTAACATGTCACGGAAATCATTCGATAAAATTAAAGCACCGCCCCATGCTGCATCAATATGCATCCATGCGCCATACTTATTGGTAATTTCACGAACAGTTTTCAACGGATCTATCGCGCCAGCGTCAGTTGTACCTGCCGTCGCAACAACACAAGCAACAATTTTACCTTCAGCTTGAAGGTGAGCCATCATCTTCTCAAGTGCGTCCATATCCATGCGTGCATTCGCATCTACAGGAACAGTCACAACAGACTGGAAGCCCATACCCATCATCGCCATGTTCTTTTGCACAGAGAAATGCGCATTTTCAGAACAAATCACTTTCACGTTACGCATAGCTTCCGCAGGCACGCCATCACGCTGAACAGACCACGGATTGCCGTTTTCATCTTTCCAGTTTTTCGCGATGCACGCATCACGCGCAAGCAAGACACCCATGAGGTTCGACTGCGTACCGCCAGAGGTAAATACACCTGCTTGACCTGCACCATAGCCTACTTTTTGGCGAAGCCAGTCAATTAACTGAACTTCCATCAATGAACCCGCAGGGCTTTGGTCCCATGAGTCCATCGATTGGTTAGTCGCATTGATTAACACTTCCGCGATTTGACTTGTCACCATTGTTGGGCAGTGCAAATGCGCTAAAGAATGCGGATGATGCACTTTTAAGCTTTTATTTAAGAAAAGCTCAACCATGCGGTCCAATGACTTTTGAACGCCCATACCTTCTTTTGAAGGATTGAACGCAATTGCGCCGCGAAGCTCTTTAATGCTTCCGCCAGTATACATTTTGTCATTTTGCAACCATGCAGAAACGGCTTTCACCGCTTCGCCCATTGCTGACTGATAGTCAGCAATGGATTGTGCATCATTGCAGAATAACGCCTTACGGTGTTCTGCAAAATCAACCATTATTAAGCGCCTCGAACAGCTACTAGAGCTTCAGCAATTGCTTTCTTAAAGCGGACAATTACTTCTTCACATTCAGCTTGAGTAATGATCAGCGGGCAAAGCAGACGGATAACAGTACCGTTACGGCCGCCTTTTTCTAACAATAATTTATTGTTAAAGCATGCTGCTTGAATCGCCGCTGCAAGTTGACCGTCAGCAGGTAAAGAACCCATGTGGTCTGCTGCTTTACGCTCATCAACAATTTCAACACCAATCATCAAACCGCGGCCGCGTACGTTGCCGATGCATGGGAATTCTGCAGCTAATTTTTTCATTTCAGCTTGTAAGAAATCACCGCGCTCTTGGGCATTTTGCGCCAAGTTTTGTTCTTTGATTGTTTTGATTGTTGCAAGGCCAGTACCCATAGCTAACTGGTTACCGCGGAAAGTGCCCGTGTGGCCCGCTGGCTGCCATGCATCAAACTTGCGTTTAATACCCAGTACAGCTAGAGGCAGACTGCCGCCAACTGCTTTAGACATAACGACTACGTCCGGTTCAATACCAGCGTGTTCGAATGCGAACATTTTACCTGAACGCGCAAAGCCTGCTTGAACTTCGTCAAGAATCAACACAATGTTATGTTTTTCAGTTACTTCGCGGATTTTCTTTAACCATTTTACAGGTGCAGTAACTACACCGCCTTCGCCTTGAATCGCTTCAAGGATCACAGCTGCAGGCTTAGTTACACCGCTTTCTACATCTTCAATGAAGTTTTCAAAGAAATAAGTTAAAGCGTCAACACCAGCCTCACCGCCTAAGCCTAACGGGCAGCGGTATTCATGCGGGTAAGGCATAAACTGAACGCCTGGCATTAAGCCATTTACAGCATTTTTAGCAGACAAGTTGCCTGTCATTGCTAAAGAACCGTGCGTCATGCCGTGGTAACCGCCAGAAAAGCTGATAACTGAACTTCGGCCAGTATATGTTTTTGCGAGTTTAATTGCTGCTTCTGTACCGTCTGCACCAGATGGACCGCAGAACTGCAGGCAATATTCTTCTTTACCGCCAGGCAATTGCTCTAGCAGCGCTTCAGTGAACGCATCTTTTAATGGAGTTGTTAAATCTAAAGTATGCAATGGCAGACCGCTCGCAAGCGTATCTTGAATACTTTGAATAACAGCAGGATGGTTATGGCCTAGAGCCAATGTGCCCGCCCCAGCTAAACAGTCAAGGTACTCTGTACCTTCAACATCGGTAACCCAGCAGCCTGAAGCTTTTGCTATCGCAAGTGGAAGTTTACGTGGATAGCTACGAACATTGGATTCCATTTGACTTTGGCGAGTTAAATAGTATTCGTTTGTAGACTCAGTGGCAGTGTTTACGGAAGTAACGCTCATATCGAATTACCATCTCTGATATGGGTTGAAAGAAATAAGTCGGGTGACTTTTGGTCCTTTGACTCGGCGCTTTATGAATTTCCAGTTAGCTCTTCAGCTTAATGTATTGGCTAACTAGGAGGCGGATGATACAGATTTTTTCAAGAAAATAAATAACTTTTGTACGCAATTATCCACTTTCATAATTGAAAAAAGGGATCAAACCGACCATTAGAGTGAATTATCATCTTACATTGTGACAAGTGAAAGAAAATAGTCCATTTTGGCAATATATCAAAGTTCAATATCCAATCAAGTAAAGAAACTTTAAAAACACACCTAAGTAAATGTTATTTAAATAATTTAATAAAATTAAATTTTATTCAAAAAACATCTGTTTTTTACAAAGCCGCCACAATTTTTTCTTTAATTACACACGTTTCACCCTTACTATTTTACACAATGTATTTAGATTAAAAAATACTCAAAAAAAGGTTAAACATGCATAAACTCGCCCTTAGCGCTTTACTGGCAAGCGCCGCATTCAGCACAGCAGCTTTTGCGCAAAATAATGAAACGCTCAACTACAACTTGATTAACATTCAAGCCGAGGCGGTCCGCCAAGTCTCCAATGATGAAATGCATGCCGTTTTGTTCATTGAAAAATCACATAAACAGCCCGCAGAACTTGCCAGCCAAATTAACCAGCTGATGAGCCAAGCTGTGACAACAGGACGCAAATATCCAACCGTTAAAGTTGAAACAGGTTCTCAATCAACCTACCCCATTTATGACAACGACAGCCGAAAGCTGAAAGAATGGCGCGGCCGCGCAGAAATCCGCATTGAAAGTACAGACTTTAAAGCTGCCAGCCAGCTGGTCAGTGAACTGCAGCAAAACTTTCAAACCCAATCGATTAACTTTAGCGTATCCGACACACAGCGCAAAAAAGTTGAAAATGAGCTGATGGTTGAAGCCTCGAAAAACTTCCAGCAGCGCGCGCAAACCCTCGCTCAGGCTTGGAATAAAAGCGGCTACAATCTTGTAAACCTGAACTTGAATACCAATAATTATGGCGGCCAGCCTGCTCCGCGTATGGCAATGATGAAAGCAGCTATGGCTGATGCTGTTCCTGAACAGGAAATGGCATCTGGCGAATCTAGAATCTCAGTCAATGCCAATGGCTCAATTCAATTAAAATAAAACCCTCCAAAACAGATAAGGCGTTTAAGCAAATTCAGTTTGCTTAAACGCCTTTTTTATGCAGAAAGCACAGCTGCAATACTATTTTAAATACAGATATTTTCATTTATTTACATTCATTTTTTCTGCTTTTGTTAAATTCACTCACTCACTAAAATTCTTTCTCATACTTATGTCTATTGAGCAGCTGAATTTATCAGCTTTTTATCTTTTAAATGTCCCAGACAATGCTTCAGCTTTCATGATGAATTATGCTATTTTCATTGCTCATGATCTCATTTATATCCTGCTGTTTATATTTATTCTATGCTGGCTGCGCGGCAGCAGCACTACAAAAAAATATATTTTCAAAGCATTTATATTTACATTCTTCTCCCTTTCGATTGGTGAAATTTTATCTTTAGCTTTTAATACACCGCGCCCTTTTGTCATGGATGTAGGCCAAACTTTAATTGCGCACTCACCTACGGGTTCTTTTCCCAGCAACCATATGGCTATTTTCAGCAGTATTGCATTTTCATATTATTTTTCTGCACGGCGGGATATCGGGCGCCTGCTTTTGGCAGTCGCTTGGCTGGTCGCGTGGTCACGGGTATATGTCGGCGTACATTTCCCTATTGATATGTTAGGCGGCTTCTTTATTGCATGGGCGGTCAACTATTCAGGGCTGAATGTCTGGAATAAATATAAAGAACAAATTATGGCTTGGGTGATGGCTATCTACCAAAAAATATTTAGATTATTTATAGAAAAAGGCATTATCAAATAAGCCTTTTGATTGATAACGCCTGCGTTAAGACAGGTTTTACTCACTTATTTTTGCTGGCCCAATTTCAAAATAAATGAACCGCGGCGCCAAAAATTCAACGTTATTGGCAGCTTTATGTTTTGAAACTCCTCTTGCTGTACAAAAAAGGAATAAAAAAACAGCTCCGAAGAGCTGTTTTTTAACTTGAATCAGTAAATTGACATGTGATTGCGGTGAATCATCTCAAGCGAGCGCGCCTCACCCAGCACTTGATGTACCTTATCGGATGCTAAGCCCTTTACAATTTCCGCAGAACGCGAACTGAAATTGACACGCCCCACTGCAACGCGGTGTCCTTGTATGTCCACACATTCAACCACATCACCGCGCTCAAAATGCCCTTCAACGTCTTTTACGCCTACAGGCAATAAGCTGCGGTGATTATCACGAATAGCTTTTACCGCGCCATCATCAATGACTAAACGGCCTGCAGTCTGTAAATGCGCTGCCAGCCATTGCTGGTGCGCTGTTACGCGGTCATTATCTGTAATGAATAATGTTCCCAGCAACTCGCCAGCCATTACACGTGACAGCACATGATCACTGTCACCGCTGGCTATCACTGTCGGACAGCCAGACTTGGCAGCCAGACGCGCTGCGCGCACTTTGGTCAGCATGCCGCCGCGGCCAAACTTGCCGCCGCCGCCTGCCATATCAAACAGTGACTCATCCATTGCACGTACTGTATGGAACAGTTTTGCATTTGGATTATTGCGCGGGTCTGAATCAAACATGCCTTCTTGGTCAGTTAAAATCACCAAAAGGTCTGCATGTACCTGACCTGCCACCATCGCAGCCAACGTATCGTTATCGCCAAAACGGATTTCGTCTGTAGAAACAGTGTCATTTTCATTGATGACAGGAATCACACGCCACTCAATCAAGTTTTGCAAAGCATCACATGAGTTCAAATAACGGCGGCGATCAGCAAGGTCATCATGAGTTAACAGCACTTGTGCTGTGCGGATAGAGCGCTGCTCTAACACACTTGACCAAGTATGAATTAACCCCATTTGACCAATAGCGGCGCAAGCCTGAAGACTTGGCAGATCTGTGGGCCGGCTGTCCAGATTCATTCGAACCATACCTTCAGCTACAGCTCCAGAAGACACGAGAATAATCTCATGTCCTGCATTGTGCAGTTCTGCAATTTGTCCCGCCCAATGCGAGATTGCATCCAGATCTAAACCTTTACCGTTTGCTGTGAGTAATGCAGATCCGATTTTAACAACGATCCTTTTGCAATTCTTAAACTGCCGCTGTCCATCTGCCACTTCTATCATGTTGTCCTCAGTTACTCTTATTCAAGCAATTAACGCACGTAGTACGATTCTGCCTCATCTTCGCCATCGTCATCATCTTCGTCATCGCCCAGCAAACCTGCCAGACGCTGTTGACGGCGCATTTCACGATACGCTTCTTTCGCAGCAAGCGTCTGTTCACGCGTTTCAGCTTCAAGCTGATCACGGAAGGCTTTCATTTCTGCTGCGTATTCTGGATCTTCCTCTTCACGCTGACGCTGTTCATCAATCGTGTCCATGAGGTAGTACACAACATCTTTGGTACCTTCAAAGGTTAAACCAGAAGTCTTAAATACTGGTCCTTTCCACTGAAGCTCATCCAAAATGTGCTGGCACCATTCATCACGCGTATCTTCAGCCAGCTGGTCTACTTTATTCAATACCAATACAACCGGCAACTTCGAAAGCGTTGGGGAAAATTTCAACAGCTCATTTAAAATTGCTTTTGCATTGTATGCTGGGTCTGAACCGTCGATTGGCTGTACATCTACAATGTGCAGCAAAATACGGGTGCGCGCCAAATGCTTTAAGAAACGGATACCTAAACCAGCACCTTCTGCAGCGCCTTCAATTAGGCCTGGAATGTCCGCCATCACAAATGAACGGTAACGGTCAGCATCGACAACGCCTAAATTCGGCACCATCGTTGTGAACGGATAATCCGCAACTTTTGGCTTTGCCGCAGATACAGCACGGATAAAAGTAGATTTACCCGCATTAGGCATACCCAATAAGCCAACATCGGCAAGCACTTTAAGCTCTAGACGGATTTCACGGAACTCACCTTTACTGCCGTGCGTACACTGGCGCGGAGAACGGTTCGTCGATGATTTAAAATGCGTATTGCCCAAGCCGCCGTCGCCGCCTGCAGCAACCAGCACACGCTGACCGCTGGAAATTAAATCGCCAATAATATCGCCAGATTCAGTGTCTACAATCGTTGTGCCCACCGGTACCAAAAGTACAGTATCTGCACCGCCGCGGCCTGAACAGTTCGCACCGTGGCCATTTTTAGCGCGTTCCGCACGGAAACGGCGCGTGTAGCGGTAGTCTACGAGCGTACTTGTATTTTCATCTGCTTGAATATAAACACTGCCGCCACGGCCGCCGTCACCGCCGTCAGGGCCGCCGAACGGTACGAATTTTTCACGGCGAAAACTGGCTACGCCATTGCCACCGTCGCCAGCCTCTACGGTAATGACTGCTTCATCAACAAAGCGCATATTGCCAATCCTCTAAAAACTTTAAAACCGCCTATTCTGCCATATTTTAAAGTATTTCTCGAATAGAATTATTCAGCATTCACTGAGTATTTCTCATTTATATTGCAAAATATGCACTTCTTATTCTCTGCTCTCCTCATTTTTACTCTTTGCTTTTTCAGGCGCTGTACTTATTGCTGCCGTATATGATGTGATCGCTTTATGTTATTTGTTTTAGCTCAAACACCCCGCTATAGTTCAGCCACGCTGCTCTAGGGATATTCGATGCATCAACCGCTTGCAGGCAACGCTCAGCCTGAACTTTCTTCGCAATTTGTCCTGCTCATGGCTTTAGCCTGCGGCTTATGTGCAGGTTCTGCCTATTTTAATCAGCCCTTAATTTATTCTATTCAGCACAGCCTAAGCCTCACAACAGACCAAGCTGGCTTATCTGTCGTGCTGGCGCAAATCGGCTATGGCTTAGGCCTGCTGCTTTTAGTTCCTCTGGGTGATTTACTGAATAAAAGAAAGCTAATTGTTTTTCTGATGGTGTTTGCAGGTTTTTCTCAAATACTGCTTTCATTTAGTTTCAGCCTAATTTGGCTCTACAGTTTTACACTGTGTTCAACTTTTGGCGCAATTTCTGCACAAATTTTAATTCCTTTTGCATCCAGTATCAGCACGCCCGCACAAAGCGCTGCCACTGTGGGAAAACTCATGAGCGGCCTTGTCATGGGCATTATTTTATCGCGCACCTATGCAGGCTTTATTTCAACTTTTTGGTCTTGGAATATGGTGTATTTCAGCAGCGGCATAGCCACGCTTTTATTCGCCCTGCTCATGTGGAATAAGCTGCCTGCAACAAAACCGAATACCGAACTGACTGTTGCAAAGATTTACCGTTCACTGTTTCAGCTGGCAGCAGACGAACCGCATTTAATACGGCGGGCCTGCGCAGGCGCTTTAGGCTTTGCTATTTTATCGATGATTTTCACCTCAATGACTTTTGTTTTAGCCAACCCGCCCTATTACTTTAGCGACTTTCAAATTGGCCTATTCGGCCTATTGGGTGTGATTGGCATTTACTCATCCAGCTGGTCAGGGCGCACCGTCGGCCAAGGTAAAGAAAATAAAGTAGCTATTCTTTGCATCAGCCTCATGCTGCTGTCCTGTATTCCGCTGGCCTTTGCACAGCAGAATATTGCAGCTTATGCCCTTGGCGTGCTGATGAGTTATTTTGGGCTGACGGCTTTTCATGTATTGAATCAAAATCTGGTTTACCGCATTAATCCAACTGCGCGCTCACGCATTAATGCCGTGTATATGACCATTTATTTTTCAGGCGCGGCTTTGGGTTCATTAACTGCTGTTTATGCATGGCAGTACTGGGGCTGGTACGGCTGTGTCAGTTCTGCCCTTGTTTTTGCTTTGGGTATTCTGCTGATTGACCGCTATGATTTTAAAACCATGAAACCAGTATAAAAAATTTAGGGCATATGCATGCAATATGAATCTGCCCTATAACGCTAAATTACTGAGGATTAACAGCTGCAGTTTTATGCTCCAAAATCTCTGGGAGTTTAGTTTCGATCCAAGTAATTAAATAAATCACTTTTTCTGCTGCTTGTGAACCAGTCAATGTCAGCTGATACTCCACTTTAGGCGGTACAACTGGATAGACCGTACGCAAAATAAAACCGTCGTTTTCCAGCATTTTCAGCGTCTGCGCCAGCATTTTCTCACTAATGCCTTCAATTCGCTGCTTCAGCTCACTGAAACGGTGTACACCATCATTTAAGCAGCGTAATACCAATACTGACCATTTATTGGTGAGATGCTCCAAAATTCCTCTAGATGGACACTCACTGGACAAAACTTGACCTAACAATTTACTTGAAGCATAAGCACTCATTAAATCTCACCTCTGGGTAATAAGCTTACTTTTTGGTACGTACTTTCATTTAGTAAGTTAACAGAATATGATTTAGCCATCAAGTTTATTTTTTATACAAATTCACAGAGGGCTTTAAGATGAAAATTGCAATTACTGGCGCAACAGGCCAGCTTGGTCAACTGGTGATCCAAGCATTATTAAAACGGGTACCTGCCGACAAAATTATCGCCTTAATCCGAAATAAAAACAAAGCTGCTGATTTAGCAGCTCAAGGTATTGAACTGCGCCATTTTGACTATGATGCGCCTGAAACTTTAGTCTCAGCACTTGAAGGCATAGACAAACTGCTGCTCATTTCTGCCAATGAAATTGGACGCCGCCTGCCGCAGCATCAAGCCGTCATTCAAGCCGCGCAAACAGCCCGCGTGCCATACATTGCTTATACCAGCTTATTACGCGCAGATACCAATCCATTAGGCTTAGCACAAGAACATCGCGATACAGAGGCCTTAATTCAAGCCAGCGGGCTGAACTACACTCTCTTACGCAACAATTGGTATAGCGAAAACTATTTAGCTGGGCTTGAACAATACATTGCTTCTGGAAAATTATTGAGCGCAGCTAAAAATGGTCAAATCAGTTCTGCTTCACGTGCAGACTATGCAGAAGCTGCTGCTGCAGTACTCACATCTGCAGGTCATGAACAAAAAATCTATGAGCTGGCTGGTTCTGAAAGCTTCAGTAAAGCTGATTTAGCTGCTTTTATTACTCAAGTTTCTGGACAGCCTGTTGAATATCTAGAAATTGGCGGCGCGGCGCTCGCTCAAGGCCTAACAGCAGCAGGATTGCCTGAAGGTTTAGTGAACTTAATTACTGAAGCGGATATAGAAACAGCCAATGGCGTCATGTTCAGTGACAGCAAAGACTTGGAACAGCTGATTGGCCATAAGACCATATCTATCCAGTCTCAAATCAAAAGTTTAGTGCACAGCGCAAATATTGCATCACTCTAATTGAAGGAAAACCCGCTCAAACTGAGCGGGTTTTCTGTTTAAGGATGAATATTCTTTAACGGCACATTCATTTGCATGTCCAAATTCGCTTTGCTGTTACGTTCGGTGTTATACATCGTGGCATGAAAGGCTGCGACTTTACGCATAGTCATCGGATCATTAATATTCAGCTGCGGTGAAATTGCATGACGCACGTGTAAATGTACAGGCTCATTAAAATCAAAATATACAGGGCCATTAAATACAATCTTGACTGGCACGGTATATTGCCGCTGAATACGAAAAGGCACTTCTAAATCAATAGGAATATTCAGCTTCAGCGGAAACTTCGGCAACAGCTTGTTTTGATAAATCAAGTCAGTCGTCGCTTCCAGCGGCATATTTTGCTTAATACGCAGCGGTGTTTCGTAGTCTAAATTTACTGTAATTGGCACTTCCACACTAAAGGCCAAATTGGCTAAATATTTACCCTGCAAAGGCAAACTCAGCTTGCGGTCTAAAGCGATGGATGTATTTAAGCCGCCCTTTGCATGCGTTTCCAAATAATTACCGACATGAATGACCGTAGGCAATGAATGCGACAGCTCTATATCCGCTTGCTGTGCTGATACTTTCAGTGATGCCTGAATATTCAGATACAGCCAAAATAAGACCGCAATTAAAACAGCAGTGCCTGTAAAAGCAATCAGCCAATGCCAGTATGAACGGAAGATCCGCATGATTACTGCCCCGCTTGATGTGCGCTGCGCTGAGAAAGTGACATATCTTTTAATGGAATGATCAATTCACCGCGCTTAATTTTCACAGGCAAAGTATTTTTGACATCTACAGTTGCCTTTAACGCTGTTTTAATTGGCACATTCAGTTTGCCTTCAATGGGAATATTGGTTTTTAACGTTGTTTCCAGCGGTATATGCAGATTTTCTTTCAGCTGTGTACGTACAGGCGCATCAAACTTAAGATGAATTTTTTGTTCCAAAGGCACATCTATTTGAATAGGTACATCCAACTGAATTGGAATCATCCCTTTCAAAGGCAGTGTAATCTCCTTACCCATTACATTAACCTGCACCTTTGTATCAATCGGCATGTTTTGATTGACTTTTAGTGTCTCACGTACAGGTATAACGGTTTTAATCGGCACTTGGTTATCAAAAAATACCCGCGGTGTCAGAGTTTGAGTTAAAGGAATATTTAAATTTTCCCGAATTGGAATTTCTGCATTGACCCGCCCTGTAACATCGACATTCAGCGCGTCATGAATTTTCACCTTTGCTTGCAGCGGTTCCTGCAAATCAATACGGACACTTTGATTTTCCAATGGAATATTAATATTAAAATGCTTAAATACCCAGATTGCGAGCAATACACCACAGATTGCTGCAAACACGATAAAGATCAATCCACCCAGCATATGTTTTATTTGCAAAGTTATTCCTTAACTTCTTTTATCTTTTTTATATTATTTCAAATCCAAGTATTTTAGTCTGCTTAAAATCGTCAACTTTATGTAGCATTTTTTTAAATTATTTCATGTACTTATTTTTAATAATTTAAGCAACAAGCTTTGCTTTAATCACCTAACTGATCGTGCTGGCTAAGCTTCCCTCTGCTGGGCTGAATATTTTGATCCACAGCAGGCAACATGTTAAACATAAAAAAGAGCCTCATATGAGGCTCTTTTTTATTCCGTACTGACTAATTATGCATTAGTTTCAGCAGGGATTTTAGGGTAGCTTACGCCGCCCATTTGTTCAGCAATACGCAATACTTGACAGCTATAGCCAACTTCGTTGTCATACCAAACGTATGCAGTTAAACGATTGCCAGAAGTAATCGTTGCTTGCGCATCAAATACACCTGCAGTGCGTGAACCGATAAAGTCAGACGATACAACTTCAGTAGAGTTTGTATAGCCGATCTGACCTTGAAGGCTTGAGCTGATCGAAATTTGACGAATGTATTCGTTCACTTCTTCACGCTCTACTTCTTTCTCAAGTGTTAAGTTAAGAATAGCAAGAGATACGTTTGGAGTCGGGACACGTACAGAGTTACCAGTCAATTTGCCTTTAAGGCCCGGAAGCGCTTTAGCAACAGCTTTAGCCGCACCAGTTTCAGTAATTACCATGTTCAGTGTCGCAGCACGGCCACGGCGGTCAGCTTTATGGTAGTTGTCAATTAAGTTCTGGTCGTTTGTGAACGAGTGAACCGTTTCAACGTGACCATTTAATACTTTGTATTTGTCATCTAACACTTTAAGTGTTGGAGTGATCGCATTCGTTGTACAGCTTGCAGCAGAGATAATTGCATCTTCATCAAGAATGTCGCCTTGGTTAACACCATAAACAACGTTCTTCATGTCACCTTTACCAGGTGCAGTCAAGATTACACGTGAAGCGCCTGGGCAGTTAAGGTGCTGAGAAAGACCTTCTGCATCACGCCATTTACCCGTGTTATCGATTACAAGCGCATCGCTGATGCCATAAGCTGTGTAGTCAACTTCTGCAGGGCTAGAAGCATAAATAACTTTGATGAATTGACCGTTTGCAATAATTGCTTCGTTTTCTTCATCTACAGAAATTGTACCTGAGAATGAACCATGAATAGAGTCACGGCGAAGTAAAGAAGCACGTTTTTCCAAGTCACCGTCAGATGATTTACGCACAACAATTGCTTTTAGGTTCAGACCGCGGCCTAAACCGGATTGAGCAATCATAAGGCGCGCTAAGATGCGGCCAATACGGCCAAAACCGTAAAGAACAACGTCTTTGCCTTCTACAGCAGTCGGACGGCCTTGTGCTGACTGAACAGATTCAGCAACAAATGCGTCGATATCGCCGCCTTTTGCTTTAAATTCTACAGCAAGTTTGCCTAGGTCAATTTCAGCTGTGCCAATGTTTTCAATTTTCGCCAATGCTTCAAGAATTGGGAAAGTGTTTACAACAGAAAGCTCAACGTCCATCATGCGTGTGAAACGGTGCGCTTTAAGAATTTGGATAACCGAACGGTTAACTAAAGAACGGCCGTAAATAGTCGTTGCGATGTTTTTCTCACGATATAGCTTACCGATCAAAGCAATCATTTGTTCCGCAATTTCTTCACGGTTTTTCCAGCGACCTTGGTGCTCTGCATGTAGGGCGATAATAGTCTCTTTGCTCACAGATACGTCCTCTAATTAATTGTATATCTAGGCATTAAATTCAAAACCCGACAATTGTAATGGAATTATCTAAAATATAGAATCCATAAGCAGATTTTGATGAGACTATTTTCCTATATATTCACTATAAATTAGAAAAATAGTTGTAATTATTTTGATGATTTTATTTTTAAAACATTTAAATATACATTTTACAGCAAAAAAATAATTAATTTTTAATTGCTTATTTATCACGCGCTATTAAGTTCTAAATTCGTCACAGCCTATATCAAATTGTTAAATCAGGTCGAGTAATTCAGTTCATAGCTCATTTTCTCTGCTTTAGATGCTACAGAAAAATTCAAATCAAAATGAATAGACGCATTGAAGTTTTCTACGTCAAAATCAGTATAATTATCTGGCAAGCGCAATAAAATAGGCAAACGTGTCAGGCCATTATCACCGCAAGGAAAAGCATAGTGGCGCTCATTGTCGCTAAAGTTATGCAAGCTTTCAAATTCTAAGAAAACTGAACATCTAGGACTCATCCGCGGCGCCTGCAGAATACTCATAAACATTTTATGTTTCAGCTGCTGCCCTGCTTTCTGCGCTTCCAGCAAATCACGCTCCGCTTGCTGGCCTTTAGTCATGCGCTTTAAGAAAGAGGCTTTTTCTGCACTTTGGCGTTTCAGCTTGTTGGTATAGATGGTCAGTTCACGGAAATCCAGCAAACTTTCCGTAATCACAAAACGGATATCCTGCAGCGGTTTCAGCGAACGCTGATGCATCACATCCCATTCTGCCTGATTCAGCGGCACAAAAGTATCTTGTCTGCGTTTTTCCATCAGCTTTAAAAAGCCAACCAGTTTATATTCAAACTGCTGTACATTCGGATTAAATACCAGCGCAGGCTGTTCTTTAAACTCACGATAATATGCAAGCAATTCAGAATATAAGCGGTGGGCATTTAAATATAAATAATCAAATTCCTCAATATGTGACAAATGGGTTTTAACCGCTTCATGCACAGGTTTGAAAAAGTCACTGGTTAATGCATTTTCAAATTTTTTCAAATGCATCTGCGCAACCACATCAGCATTTTTAGCAACAAATTGAATCGGTTCAATCAGCATTGGAATTAAAGTATTTTCACATACTTCTTCCAGCTGAATGACCAAGTCCATCACATCGACATGAATTTGACTTTGAATGGTCACCATACACTCAATTTGCGCTTTAAAACGATCGATATAATCATTTTCGCCAGCTTGGGCCAAATCCAGCACAATGACATTCAAAAAAACTTGATCTGGTATCGCGCCTTTTTCTTCGGCTAAAAAACGGCGTACAGAATACGGGTTATGTTCGACCTGCATAACAGGCGCTGTCACAAAGATGAACTCTGAGGTTTTAACCAACTCAAAATGGCGGATTTTTTGCTGTTTGCTTAAATAGTATCTGAAAATCGGCAGCTTCATAAACGGTGAATTACGTTTCAGCAATGGCTTGAACCAATACCCCAGCAGCTGCTGCTTTATATACACTTCAATAATAAAACATTTAATTTGCGCTTCGCTCAGCTGACGGACACCCTGCGGCGGCGTAATCTGCATACGGCGGATGACTTTCGCTGCGTTGAGCAAAAATGTACGGCGGATCAGCAGTTTTTCCCGCTGCAGCAGAAAATTTTCGTCCACTTGGATTTGATCAATCTGCTCGATTGCATTTTCTAAATAATCTGCAATTTGAGCGCTGTCATCTAATGTTTTTAAATCTTCAAGCGATTCACTTAGGGTTTTAGCAATTGCGCGCATCCGCTCATTGCTTAAACCATGTTTTAAAATTGCAAGACTGGACTGTGCTTTAAACTCAAAAGTGTTTGTCATTCTGTTCCAGACAATTTCTTTAGATCTTAAAATTTGACTGTCAATTTCTTCACGAAGCGCCATATCTACATCATTAAAAATGGCGGTTAAACGCTCGTTCCAATCCACATCCAGACTAGGTTCTAGCTGTAATAATGCGGCGCGTATTTGATACGGAATACTGCTGTTTTGCATCGTCTAGCCCTCAAAAAATTATTTTTTGAAATATGAATGGTTTTTTTTAATGTTTTGCAAATGTTAAACAGTTATCATTTTTTAATCAATACCGAGAAACCATCTATGAATGAAAAATTACGTTTTTTTTATTTTTTGAGTAAAATCAAAATTCAATTATGAACGATTAATATAAATTTAATGTTTCACATCTCAAATAGCGCTGGAATCACAATTGATCTTCCAGCCTTTTTTGCATACCTTCAATATTTTTAGCCAACGCCTTTTTATGCTTCTGCTGCTTCAGCAAATGCAGTGTCCCTTCTATAACCAAAAGCAGTACAGCCAGCCAAATTGGTATATACGTCAGCCATTCTCCCGCTTCTACACGCTCCCCAAGCATAATCGATGCAAAAGCCAGCAGGACAGGTTCTAAATAGCTGAGCAGGCCAAAAATCACAAAAGGCAGCATACGGCTGGCCAAGATATAGCTTCCAAGCCCTAAAGCGCTTAAAAACCCGAGCCCAATCACGGCCCAAATCAAATGCGGCAATTGCAGAATAAGCGGCATGCTGTCGCTATAGTAAAAGCCTAGATAAATTGCAGCGGGGATAATCAGCATCAAATCCCACCAAAAACCGCCTAAATTGTCCGTTTGAAATACGCGGCGCAAAAAGAAATACAAAGGATATGCCACGGCAACATAAGCTGTTTCCCAAGCAATGCTGCCAATACGCCAGATTTCATGCCCAACACCCAGCACAGCTAAAATAACCGCCGCTATCTGCCAATGCGACAGCTTTTCTTTATAAAGTACGCATCCCACCAGAACCATGACCAAAGGCAATAAAAAATAGCCCAAGGAAACTTGCAGCCCGCGGCCGTTAATCGGCCCCCATAAAAATAGCCACAATTGCGTTGTACAAAGCAAAGAGCTGAAAATCAGCCAAATAAGAAATACTGGCTGACGTACACTGCGCTTAAAAATTTCTGCTGCATGCTTTAAGTCACCCGTAAAATACATAAAAAGAGTGAGGAAAGGCAAAGTTGCCAGCATACGCCAAGCAAAGGTTTGTTCGCTGTCCAGCGGCTGCAGGAACTGCGTATAAAAATACAGCACCCCAAAAGTGACTGATGCCAATACAGACAAAGCAACGCCTTTATACATCATTCACCTCAAGTTGATTAATTAAGCAGCCTCTGCAGCATGCAGAATAAAGCTTTAATATTCTAGCAAATAAAAAACCATGCTTAAGCATGGTTTTTTACATCTGTTATAAATTCAGCATTATTTTCCAGTTTGTTTTGTCCGAATCAAATCGGATAAATCATATCCTACTGATTTTGCATATTCTAAATATTCATGAATGACCTGCTGTTCAGGATGCGGTGTCCGTGAAAGCACCCACATATATTTACGCCTAGGCTCACCCACTAAAACGGTCTGATAGTCATCATCTAATTTGAGTATCCAGTAATTAGCGCGGCCCGCAGGCAGCCAGCGGATCGCATCAGGTAAAAAGCTGACTTTCAATTTGCTGTTAAATGGCGCATTTTCTACAAATGCCTCACCTAAAGACGATGCCGGTGTGCCGTCTTTCATAACACAGCTGTTTTCTACCTGCACATTGCCATTTTCATTCAAGGTATAAACTGCGGTGACATCCCGTGCACATTTATTTTGAAACGACAGCGGTTTGCGGGCTACTTCATACCAAACACCCAAATAGCGGTCTAACTCTACCCGCTCTACGACACTTAAGGGCTTAGTTTGCGCATAAGCCATTGTTACAGCACCCAGCCCCGCCAGTACAGCGCCGCCCGCAAGAATTTTAGCCAGTCTAAAGCCAGCTTTAGGGAGATTATTATTGATCATCAAGTTTTACCTGCATCTTTAAAACCGTATTTCATTCACAATTGCTTATTTACAATAACGCGTAAAACCCATGCCTCTGTCTAGGTTGTGTAAAAATTAATCAATCTCTTATTTCTGACTTACTGCAGCATTTGCGCTTTCAAACGCAGAATTTCATCACGTAAGCGGGCCGCCTGTTCAAATTGAAGCTCCTTCGAAGCTTTCAGCATTTCTTTTTCCAATTTGCTCATATGCTTTGCCAGCAGCTTCGGATCTGACAGCAAATGCATTTCATCTGCGCTTAATGCTTTAGCTTGATCCTCTGCGCCTGCTTCAATTTGGTCATCCGTCAGAACTTCACCGTCATCCAAATCTTTTACGACCTGACGTACTGCGCTGCGCGGCGTAATACCATGCAGCTGGTTAAATTCAAGCTGTTTTAAACGGCGGCGCTCCGTTTCATCCATCGCCTTTTGCATGGAGTCTGTTATACGGTCTGCATATAAAATGGCTTTGCCGTTTAAGTTACGCGCTGCACGGCCAATGGTTTGGATCAGAGAACGTTCAGAACGCAAAAAACCCTCTTTATCGGCATCTAAAATTGCGACCAATGAGACTTCAGGCATGTCTAAGCCTTCACGCAGCAGGTTAATTCCGACCAGAGCATCATAAATACCTGAACGCAGCTCATGAATAATTTTGGTCCGTTCAACCGTATCAATGTCTGAATGCAGATAAGCCACTTTTACGCCATATTCTTTTAAATATGAAGTGAGGTCTTCTGCCATACGTTTGGTCAATGTCGTGATGAGAACACGTTCGTTCAGCTCTTTACGGTTATTAATTTCAGACAGCACATCATCCACTTGTGTCAGTACAGGTCGGATTTCTATTTCCGGATCAACTAAGCCTGTCGGGCGCACCACCTGTTCGACAATCTGTTCGGACTTTTCCAGCTCATAACGTGCTGGCGTTGCGCTGACATATATCGTGGCAGGAACAATACGCTCCCACTCCTCAAATTTCATTGGCCGGTTATCCAGCGCGCTAGGCAGACGGAAACCATAATTCACCAAGTTTTCTTTACGTGAACGGTCACCTTTATACATTGCGCCTATCTGCGGCACAGTCACGTGCGACTCATCAATAATCAGCAGCGCATCATCCGGTATATAGTCAAACAGTGTCGGCGGCGCTTCACCTGCAGGACGGCCTGATAAATGACGTGAATAGTTTTCAATACCGTTGGTATAACCCAGCTGCTGCATCATTTCCAAATCATAGCGGGTACGCTGTTCAATACGCTGCGCTTCCAGCAGCTTGTCATTGGCGCGGAAAAAGCCTAGACGTTCTGCCAGCTCTTCACGGATGGTATCAATTGCACGGCGCAAATTATCTTTCGGCGTCACATAGTGGCTTTTCGGATAAATCGTCACACGGGGCACTTTACGCACCAATTTGCCCGTTAAAGGATCAAACCAGCGGATCGAATCTACTTCATCATCAAACAGCTCAATACGGATTGCATGCTGATCCGATTCGGCAGGGAAAATATCGATAATTTCACCGCGGATACGGTAAGTACCGCGCAAGAACTCTAACTCATTGCGGGTGTACTGCATTTCGACCAAACGGCGGATGATGTCATCACGGTTAATACGGTCACCCTGCACAATATGCAGCAGCATGCTCATATAAGCATTCGGATCACCCAAACCATAAATAGCAGAAACGGATGCAATAATAATGGCGTCTTTACGTTCTAACAGCGCACGCGTAGCGGATAAACGCATTTGATCAATATGATCATTAATGGATGAGTCTTTTTCAATAAAGGTATCTGAAGACGGCACATAGGCTTCAGGCTGATAGTAGTCATAATAACTGACAAAATATTCCACGGCATTGTGCGGGAAAAAAGCTTTGAATTCTCCATACAGCTGCGCTGCCAGTGTTTTGTTATGCGCCATAATAATGGTCGGGCGCTGTGTCTGCGCAATCACATTCGCCATGGTGTAGGTTTTGCCTGAACCCGTAACCCCAAGCAGCAGCTGATCGCGATAGCCTTGCTCCACACCCAGCACAAGCTTTTGAATGGCTTGAGGCTGATCACCCGCTGGCTCAAAGTGGGTGACTAATTCGAAAGGCTGGCTATCACTCATAATATTCGGCTATTTCACGCTATAAATTTCATGTTCAATTATGAGGGCAAATGAAAGCGATACAATGCTTAATCTGCATTTGTTTTAATCTGGCAGCCGCTTTATGACGCAGCGCAATCTTTCATCAGCCTCATGACTTCACTACACCCGCTTGCAGCCCGCTGATTTCAGGCTATTTATAAAATGATGGATAAAAATGCGCTTTAAATCAGAAAAATAAATATGCACATGACTTGACCCAGCGCTCCAGCAATTGCACCATGGATAATAACTCTAAGTTCAAGTGAATCAGCATGACTTATCATTACCATGACGAAAGCATAATCAAAGCCTTACCGGAAGATACTGTCTTTGTATTTGGCAGCAACATGGCTGGCACGCATGCTGGCGGCGCTGCCCGTACCGCAATGGAGCACTTTGGCGCACTTAAAGGTGTTGGACGCGGCTGGTCAGGTCAAAGTTTTGCCATACCAACCATGAATGAACACTTGCAGCAGATGCCGCTGTCGCAAATTCAGCACTATGTCGATGACTTTAAAATTTATACAAAAAATCATCCAAAGCAGCAATACTTTTTAACCTCTATTGGCTGCGGCGTTGCAGGCTACAAAGTTGAAGAAATCGCCCCGATGTTTAAAGGTATTTCCCACAATGTTATTTTTCCTGCCTCTTTTCGGCCTTTTGTGGAAAAGCCGCTGCCAAAACTGACTCAAAAACTGCTTCATACGATTTACCGAGACTCTGTTATTTTCACACCAGTGACAGATGAGCTGATTGATGTCCTGGCCCTGTCTGAAAATGAAAAAAGCCTTGCAAAAATTGTGCTGAATACACAAATGTATCCAACTGACAGCAATGGCCGTGACCGTGAGTTTGAAGTTGCAGATATTTTGCATAATCTAAACGGCAAAATTTTTGAATTCCAAAATAACTCAGAAGGCCCAATGATTTTTGGCGGTGTAATTTTAGCGCTGCTTGAGCTATACGGCATTAATGAAAAAGATTTTGCCGATGTCTGGCTGGGCAACCGCGAAATTCAGCCCCCAAAACCCGCCAATAAAGCCAAAAAATAAATGCTCAAAAAGCCAGTCTGCAAAGATTGGCTTTTTTTATTTTTTTCAGTTATTTTGTGAAATGCAGCACACTTTATAAATATAAGAGCATTTCGCATCTGCATGTGAAATATATACTCTCCCGAGAATAGATCATGATTCAGCTAGACAATCCTGTTTTTAATATGTCCCCTATCCCGCTTTGGCTAGAAGACTTCAGCGCTGTTAAACTGCAGCTGCAAAGCTGGCGTGCGCAAGGCATACAGGATTTACGTGAGTATCTGCAAAATAACCCTTTAGAAGTAGAGCAAAGCGCAAGAAAGATCAATATCTTACAAGTTAACCCGCAAACACTGAAACTATATGAAGCCTCTAACCTAGAAGAACTTAGAGAGAACTTGAAACATATCTTCCGTGAAGACATGCTTCATACGCATGTTGAAGAATTGGTGCATTTATGGGAAGGCAGGACACAATTTACCAACACTGCCGTCAACTATACACTTTCCGGTGAACGGCTGGATATACAGCTGCGATGTGCAATATTGCCTGAGTATCTGCATGATTGGTCACAAGTGCTGATTACGACAGAAAATATTACGCCTTTTCAAAATGCGCGCCGTCTGGAAGAAAAAAACCGCATGCTGGCGGAAGCGCGTTTCGTATATTCGCCTACCTCTTTATGGGTAGAGGATTTCAGCAGCATTAAAAAACGGCTGGATCAGCTGCGCGCGATCGGCATTGAAGATTTCAATACTTTTTTAGACGTGCATCCAGACTTTATCCAGCAATGCATTAAAGACATTGTGATTATCGATGTGAACCAGGCAACCCTTGATTTGTTTGGCGCAGCAGATAAGTCAATCTTGCTGAAAAATACGCATAAAATTTTCAGCAATGAAATGTCACAAACCTTCCGTCAGCAGCTGCTGGACTTATGGGAAGGCAAAACCCGCCATCAGCATGAGGCGGTGAATTATGCTTTAGATGGCAGTATCCGCCATGTTTTGCTTCAATTTACGGTTTTCCCCGGTGCGGAACAAACATGGGATACGGTTCAAGTCGCATTAGTCGATATTACTGCGCGTAAAAAAGCAGAAAATTATTTGGAATATTTAGGCAAGCATGATGCGCTGACCAAACTGTATAACCGTATTTTTTATATCGATGAAGTCAACCGCTTAGAACGCAGCATGCAGCGCCCAGTTTCCTGTATTTTTATTGACTTAAATGGCCTGAAAAATATCAATGACCAATTTGGCCATGATGCAGGTGATGAATTGCTGCGACGTATGGGGCATGTTTTAGAGCAGCTGATTAAAAATACTCAATACAGCGCGTCAAGAATTGGCGGATATGAATTTGTCATCCTGCTGCCAAATGCTGACCTCACTTCACTGAACAATTGCCTGCATAGCCTAAATGAACTCATGCTGATCGATAACCAATTTCATGCTGCGCACCCCATCAGCCTGTCTATTGGTCATGCCTGCTCCCAGCCGAACGAGCGGCTGGAAGACACCTTAAAACGCGCCGATGCGGTTATGTATCATCAGAAAAGAGCATATTACGCAGCGCAGCAATGACATAAAAAAACCTGCAAAAATGCAGGTTTTTTTATTAACGCTTGCCCATTGAGCGGCGTGTACCGCGAGGCGGCATCCACGTGCGGTCTGCATAGCGCTGCGGTTTTGGACGCAAATCTTCCAATACTTCATCTGCAGCATTTTCATCTGCTTTTTTCATTGGAAAAGGCAGCTGAACCAAAGCCTTTTTCTTGGGAGGAGTCTGGGTGCTCATGTGATTCACTCAATAATTTCTGCGCCTATTGTACAAAAAAATCCAACTGCTTGCGAAAATCTTTCATCATCCCGCCAAAACGATCTAAATTTCCATCCAAACTCAGCCCTTACAGCGTAAATCGATGCCGCCCGACACCTGCGAGTCCAAACGGTCACATAGTCGAATATTAAACACGGCACACCTCTTCCAAATGTGTGCAGAAATTTCATAAAATGAGATCCATTCCCGCATTTTAAACTGCATCATTTTGCCAAATGCTTTTAATACGGCGCACCAATTAAGCGCAAAATCAGACAGAAATAAAAAGTAAACTTGACTAAATACAGAAAAATGAACAATATTTACCCAATAACATTTAAATGTAAAACCCTTGTTAAAAAGGTTACATAAATACCCACATAACAACATTTAAATAATACAAAACTTTATAAAATTAACATGAGCACTACTTAATACATTGTTTTTATGAACAATCATTAAGCAGTTTAATTTCCATAATGACAGCCTAGAAAAATTATTAGCTACATTCGGACATGGAGTCCCCAAAATGAAAAAAACTTTACTCTGCGTAGCAGCATCTGTTGCTGCTTTACCTGTACTTAGTCATGCTGATTCACCTTATTTCAGCCTAAAGGACGGGGATGGTTTTAAACGCTTCTCTATTTCTGTAGGCGCATTGCATGTTATGCCTCAAGGGAAAGCACAACCATTTAAAGTGAATACTGCTGTAAAGAATGGCGAGGTTGCTAAAAATGGCGACATTCAAGTTGATACCGTTCTAAATAATTTAAATGACAAAAAGCAGCAAGGTGCTTTGGCCGCTGCGCTTAAGCTTGCAGGTATTTTTACTGGCGGCACATTAGGTTCTGGCCTCAGCGGTTCATCTTCCATATCTGGTCTAGAAAGCTGGGACAACCCCGGTACAGGCTTAGAAGCGGATAATGTCACTACACTGGGCATTATGACCAACTACTTTTTTACAGATAACATTTCATTTGAAATGAAAGCTGGTATTCCGCCAAAAGTAGACTTAAATGGCTCAGGTAAAATTTATGCGCCTTTTGCCGCAATTGCGACACCGCAAATTGGTAAACTTCCGCTAGAGTTTTTAAATATTGATTTAAAAAATGATATTGAAATTACAGACTTAGGCGCTCATGGCGCTGCCGCTTCTGCACGCGCATGGACACCGGCTTTTGAGTTCCAATATCACTTTGGCAAAACTGGAGTAAATAAATTCCGCCCTTATGTGGGTATAGGCATGATGTATGCTTATTTCAATGAGCTTGAGATGAATCCGCGCATTGAACAGGATTTGATTGCTGCAGGCCACATGATTGCCAACATTAAAGAAGGCAATGCAGGCGCTGCGCTAGAGGGTAAAAAGAGTAAAGCGAATCCTCAAGTGGACTTAGAAGCATCTGATGCATTTGCTCCAGTTGTAACTGCCGGCTTCACTTATGACTTTAATGACAAATGGTTTGCTGTCGGTTCAGTTTCCTATGCTCACCTAAGCAATGACACGACCATTACGGTCACAGATGCTACGCATGGTGAACTGATCCGCTCTAAAGCAGATATTGAGATCAACCCAATTCTAGCGTATGCAGGTGTCGGTTACCGCTTCTAATATTCAAATGATTCTTTAAAAAAGACAGCACCTGCTGTCTTTTTTTATTTTTATTAAATTTATGATTGCTGTTACATAACTTAATTTTATCGTTAGGTGAAATTTTATTAATCGTATTCAGCAGCGGCTTGACTTAAAATAACTGTAAATTTCTCGCAGTATGACACTTATGACAGATACCCGCTTCTCCAAACCTCTGATTTATATGTTAATTGGAAGCGCTATTATTTTGGCGCTATCACTGGGTGTCCGTCATGCATTTGGCCTGTATTTAGTACCCATGAGTCATGAGTTTGGCTGGGGGCACAATGTATTCAGCCTTGCAATTGCCATGCAAAACCTAATCTGGGGCGCTGTACAGCCGATTACAGGCGCTTTTGCAGATAAGTACGGCAGTAAAGTTGTCGTTGCTGTTGGCGGCGTTTTATATACTATTGGCCTGCTGCTTATGGCCTTCAGTTCTACAGGATTATTGCTTAATTTAAGCGTTGGCTTAATCTTAGGCCTTGCTCTTTCTGCTACGTCCTTTCCTGTCTTGCTTTCTGCTGTTGGCCGTGCAGCGCATCCTGAAAAACGCAGCCTTGCCATGGGTATTGCCAGCGCAGCAGGTTCATTCGGCCAATTTATTATGCTGCCGTCGACCTTGCTGCTGCTGCAAAATATCGGCTGGTCTGCAGCATTAATTGTCAGCGCCATTTTAGTCGCACTGATTGTGCCTTTAGCTTGGATGCTAAAAGCGCCGATGTATATCAACCCTAATGCTAAAACAGCTTCAAATGCGCCAAGTTTAAGTTTTAAACAAATTTTAGTGATTGTGAAAAACCATAAACCCTTTTGGTTTTTAGCCCTAGGCTTTTTAGTTTGCGGCTTCCAAGTTGTCTTTATCGGCATCCATTTGCCGGGTTATCTCATTGACCATGGCTTTAATGCAACCACTGGAACAATTTTTCTAGCGCTTGTCGGCCTATTTAATATTATTGGCACCTACGGCGCTGGCTGGCTGGGCGGAAAATACTCTAAACCTCACTTGTTGATGCTGCTGTACGGTTTACGCGGCATTGCTATTATTGCTTTCCTTATGCTGCCTTTAAGCACATGGACAATTTACGCTTTTGGGATCAGTATGGGGTTATTATGGCTTTCTACTGTTCCGCTCACTAACGGCATTGTGGCAAATATGTTTGGTGTAAAGTATTTAACGATGCTCAGCGGCATTGTGTTCTTTACCCATCAAATTGGGTCATTCTTTGGCGGATGGCTGGGCGGTGTTAACCACGATATGACTGGCAACTACAATATCATTTGGGGCGTATCTATTGCCTTGAGCGTATTGGGCGTACTGGTACATTTCTGGGTAAATGAGGATAACGTAGTCAATGAATAATTCTATGTTTTGGCTTAAATTTTCCATAGCATTCGGTATTTCTATGCTGCTGTTACTGTCTGCCGTCTTATGGATGCAAACCCCTGCATTATTTAATGATTTTCAGCAGGCTTTTTGCGCCCACTAACGTTGTTGATGCAATACGGTTAAATTGGCTTTTCAATACTGTCATTCACATAAAATATAGCTGAAGAGTGTCAAAACTTTGACAGTTTCCAGTAGGTTTTATGCTTAAACACGCCAAATCAGCCCAAAGAAATCGAATCACACACTTATAAAAAAAAATAAAACAAAAACTTAGCTGATTTCCTTGTTTTCCAGACCTTTCAGCTTAACAGGAGGCCACCCCTTCTAAATCACATACTGTAAAAAGTATTTGAAAACCACAAAAGCATCCTTACGCAAATCAGCACCATGTAAAATTATAACAATATCATCATACCCAGCTCTTAAGCGTGTACGTTATAAATATGCTTATTCAAAGCGCCAACTGACAATTTCACACCCAAATATGTCATTGAGCTGAAACATTTTACAGCTAGAATAAAAAAATCTAATTCATCCATATTTAAACCTAAGCTCCTCATTTCAGTATTCAATAGCAGTTTTTACTATGCACGACTTACCCTCACAACAGCCAAATACTGCAGGGCATGAACTAAGTCTGCTTCATCTATTTATCATATTTTTTCAGCTGGGCTGCACTGCTTTTGGCGGACCTGCTGCTCATTTAGTCATTTTTTATCAATACTTTGTACAGCACAAAAAATGGTTAAGTGAACAGCAATATGCATATTTGCTGTCTTTAGCCCAAGTATTGCCTGGCCCAAGCAGCAGCCAGCTAGGCATAAGCATTGGTTATACACTCAAGGGATATTGGGGAGGCGCAGCAGCATGGTTAGGCTTTACATTGCCATCTGTATTGCTGATGACTTTAACTGCTGTTTTAGGCATTCAGGTATTTGACGCCTTAGATCCTGCTTTTTTCCATGTAATACAGTTGCTGGTACTGTCTGTTGCAGCATGGGCTTTTTGGCAAATGATGCAGAGCTTCTGCCAAAATATTGGCCATTATGCCCTAATGCTCGCTGCGGCCTTGTTTGTTTACATTGTGCAGCTGCCGATCAATCAAATTTTAGTCATTGTACTTGCTGCCTTGTGCGGACTATTCTTTTCAAAAAAACCTGCTTTAGATCAAGAAAAAAATACTCAATATAAATCCCCTGAAAATCCAGCAGCATTGCAAAAAAGTAACCATACACGCTGGGCTTTTATATGGCTCATCCTTTTTGCCCTGCCATTTTTATATTTTGCATTATTTGACACTGAAAGCAGCCCGCTTTTATATGCTGTAGAAAGCTTTTACCGTACCTCTTCTTTAGTATTTGGCGGAGGTCATATTATTCTGCCATTTCTTCATCAGGACTTTGTCTCAAACGGCATGCTTTCTGGCGCAAGCTTTAATGCAGGCTATGCATTTGCTCAGCTCATGCCAGGTCCGCTTTTTAGTTTTGCCAGTTATATTGGCGCTCTATTGCCTATGACACCCTCACTTACATTAAATGCAGCCATTTCTGCTATTGCCATATTTTTGCCGTCATTCCTGCTCCTGTATGGGCTGCTGCCCTATTGGGCTAAGCTTATGCAAAGCCAATTACTGTTTAAAGCAGTCAGTACGATTAATGCTGCGGTTACAGGCTTACTGCTCTGCCTGATTGTTCAAATGGGAGAAAAATACATTGTGCAGTGGCTGGATTGGCTATTTACCGCAGCGGTTATCTTGTTATTAAAAAGCAAATTGCCTGTTTGGTTGAGCCTGATTGCCAGCGGCGCTGCTTACTACTCTTTGCTTCACGCATTAAACTAATGAGCCCATTAGCCACATCCATCCAGCTGAAAAATTTTAAGAACCCCAGCATAATCAAGAACCTTAGCTTAGCATTTAAGTTTAAGCTTTCCAGATACAATAAAAAATTGGCAATAAAAAACCTGCAAGCCTTAGCCTGCAGGTTTTTTATCTAAGCATTTTTAAAACTTAGAACAAACGGTTCATACCATTCAACGTCGCCACGCGGTAAGCTTCCGCCATAGTTGGATAGTTGAATGTTGTTTCCACAAAATACTTAATCGTATTGTTCGGGCTATTCATCACTGCTTGACCAATATGAATAATCTCAGCCGCATTATTACCAAAGCAATGTACGCCCAAAACTTCTAGAGTTTCACGGTGGAATAAAATTTTCAATTCACCTACCGTATCACCTGTAATCTGCGCGCGCGCTAAGTAACGGAAAGATGCCTGACCCACTTCATACGGAATTTTTTCTTCAGTCAGCTGCTGTTCAGTCTTACCAATCGACGAAATTTCCGGAATTGTATAAATACCTGTAGGAATAGACGTTACAGGTTTTAAGCCTTCTTCACCGCTCATATTGCCGCCAGCATTACGCCCTTGGTCATAGGCAGCTGAAGCAAGGGATGGCCAGCCAATCACGTCACCGGCAGCATAGATATTGTCTACTTCTGTCTGGTATTGTTCATTCACCGTCAATTGACCGCGGCTGTTTGGTTTCAAGCCTACATTTTCTAAGCCTAAGCCATCTGTGTTGCCTGAGCGGCCATTACACCACAAAATCGCATCCGCTTTAATTTTCTTGCCGCTTTGCGTATGCATCACAACATGATCATCAAAAGTTTCTAAGAAATCAATTTGCTCGTTATGGCGAATCAATACCCCTTGTTCTCGCAAGTGATAAGACAGCGCGTCAGAAATTTCATCATCCAAATAGCTAAGAAGCTTATGCTGCGTGTTGATCAAATCAACTTTATGGTCTAAACCAATGAAAATAGATGCATATTCACAGCCGATCACACCCGCGCCATAAATAATGATTTTCTTAATTGAGAAATCCAGATCCAAAATTTTGTCTGAATCAAATACACGCGGATGATTAAAATCTAAAATTTCAGGACGGTATGGACGCGAACCTGTTGCAATGACTAACTGCTGAAACACTAATGTTTCAGTCATACCGTCTGCACTGAATACCAAGACTGTATTTTTGTCTTGTACATAAGCGCGGCCATGATAGATATCAATTTTGTTGCGGTCATAAAAACGTGAATGCGTATCTACTTGCAGCTGAATCACTTTATGCGCATTGCGAAGCACTTGCTTCATGGTGAACTGTTTCCATTCACCCACTTTTTGGAACATTGGGTCACGCTGGTAGCGGATAATGCTCGATACCGTTTGACGCAATGCTTTACTTGGAATTGTGCCCACATGCGTACAGTTACCGCCAAGCTGTTCACGCATATCCACAATTGCTACGCGCTTGCCGGATTTTGCCAGCTTCATTGCAGCGCCTTCACCCGCAGGGCCTGAACCGAGAACTACCGCATCGTATTTCACGAAATTCCCACTAACGACCTCTTTCTTACGTGGCATTCAAGGCTCCTTAATAAAATCAGAAATTCAAAATAGCTTTATATGGACTATATTATGACGCAATTATTGCATTTTTGCTGTATTTAGCTCACACATATTGGATGATAACAACATTTTTTAAATGAATACCGTTTTTACCCTATTCCAGCCCAAGTCAGCTATAATAATGCCAGTAATTTTCGTATCTCTCCCCGTCTAAAACAGTGGAAAAGTTGAATATGTCTGAAAACCGTAAACCTGAACAGGGTGTTAAACTTCGTGGCGCAGAAAAAGTCGCTCGTATACCTGTAAAAGTTATCCCTACGGTTGAAACGCCACGTAAACCAGACTGGATCCGTGTAAAAATGTCTGCACCGGAAGAAGTGCAGCGCATTAAAACGACATTGCGTGCACAAAAGCTGCATACCGTATGTGAAGAGGCTGCTTGTCCAAACCTGCCTGAATGCTTTGGCGGCGGTACGGCAACATTCATGATCATGGGCGACATCTGTACTCGCCGCTGCCCATTCTGCGACGTTGCCCACGGCCGCCCAAATGCGCTTGATCCTGATGAGCCTCGCCACATGGCAGAAACCATTTCAAACTTAGGTTTGAAATATGCCGTTATTACGTCTGTAGACCGTGATGACTTGCTTGATGGCGGTGCGCAGCATTTTGTAGACTGTATTAAAGAAACCCGTGAACTGAGCCCCAAAACACTCTTAGAAATTTTGGTGCCGGACTTCCGCGGCCGTATGGATATTGCGCTTCGCATTATGACCGAGTGCCCGCCTGATGTGTTTAACCACAACATCGAAACCGTACCTCGTCTATATAAAGCAATGCGTCCAGGTTCTGACTATCAGCACTCTTTGGACTTGTTAAAAATGTTTAAAGAATACTGCCCAGATGTGCCGACAAAATGCGGTCTCATGGTTGGTATTGGTGAAACTGAAGAAGAAGTGATTGCTCTGCTGGATGACCTTCGCGCACACGATGTTGATTATGTAACAATTGGTCAGTATTTACAGCCTTCAAAAGAACACGCGCCGATTGACCGTTTCGTCACACCTGAAGAATTTGAACGCTATACAGCGCACGGACAAAAGTTAGGCTTTAAGAATATCTGGGCGGCGCCAATGGTTCGTTCAAGTTATTTTGCAGACCGTCAATACTATGGCGAACCTGTACCTGCTGTACGCCGTAAAGCAGATCCTGCGAAAAAAATTGCGGTTCAAACCATTGAAGCTTAAGTCTAAATTGCTTTGAACTGTACAAAAGCCCTCATTAATGAGGGCTTTTTATTTTTGAAGAAAATCCCGTCTTGAGCCGACTTATCACACCTATTTCATCTGAATTCTATACTTACCTAATAAAACATTTCTTAGCTTTATTCAGGTTGTTTTTAGACCAATTATTAATCAATCTAAAGTAAGCTATTTAATTTCTTCATTTTTATCATACATACATTTCACTCGGCACAGGCGCTCATTGCAACATAATAGGGAGCAGCCAACTCCCGTAAAACACCGCAAATTGCTGACATAAAGCCTGTGCTCTCAACACTGGAGCTATCACGAATGCTTTTCATCCTCAGTGTCATTTTACTTATTTTAGCCTTATGGGCTGTATTTTACTTCGAGCTATCTTTATTCGCAGGCGCAGCAGCGCTTATCGCTGTATCTATTGCCCTTGCCTTTCTAAGCCCTTGGTCATTGCTGCTGGGTATTCCGCTGATGCTCATCAGCTTAATTGTGCTCATTGAACCTTTGCGAATGCAGTTTATTAGCAAGCCTGCATACCGCACTTTGGCAAAAGCTATGCCCAGCATGAGCAGTACCGAACGAGAAGCCCTAGATGCCGGCACCAGCTGGTGGGAAAAAGAGCTGTTTATGGGAGCGCCTGACTGGGCAAAGTTTGATGCTTATCCTTATCCGCAGCTAAGCGTAGAAGAGCAAAGTTTCTTGGATAATGAAGTTGAGCAACTATGCAAAATGGTGAATGAATGGGAGATCCACCATAGGCACAAAGACTTACCGCCCGAAGCTTGGCAGTTTATTAAAGACAATGGTTTTTTAGGGCTCATTATTCCCAAAGAGTTTGGCGGACGCGAATTCAGCTCTTTTGCGCAAAGCCGCATCATGAGCAAAATTGCATCCCGTTCGCTCACAACAGCCGTAAGCTGTATGGTGCCAAACTCACTTGGCCCAGGTGAACTGCTGCTCAACTATGGAACAGAAGAACAAAAGACCCGTTATTTACCCGGCTTAGCTAAGGGTGAAGAAATCCCCTGCTTTGGCCTGACTAGCCCTGAAGCTGGCTCAGATGCAGGTGCAATACCTGATACAGGCGTAGTGTGCTATGGCGAATACGAAAGCCAGCAAGTCCTGGGCTTAAACATGAATTTCTCTAAACGCTGGATTACCTTAGCACCAGTAGCCACCGTTATTGGTTTAGCTTTTAAACTGTATGACCCTGAACATTTGCTGGGAGATACGCAGAAAACAGATTACGGCATTACTTGCGCCTTGCTGCCAGCCAGTCATAAGGGTGTGATAACTGGTGCAAGACACAATCCCGGCTCCCCTTTTATGAATGGCACCGTAGAAGGTAAAGATGTATTTATACCGCTGGATTGGATTATCGGCGGGGTAAAAAATGCAGGTAAAGGCTGGCGCATGCTCATGGAATGCCTAGCGGTTGGCCGCGGGATTTCCCTGCCGGCCTTATCGACTGCTGCCAGTGAAATGAGTTATTTAAATGTTGGCGCTTTTGCCAAAGTCCGCCAGCAGTTTAAATTGTCTGTCGGCAAGTTCGAAGGTGTGCAGGAAGCATCCAGCGACATTGCCAGTGATGCCTATATGCTAGAAGCTTTTCGCTACATGGTGACTTGCGGCTTAAACCAAGGCGGCAAACCTGCCGTCATGACCGCTATGGCCAAATACTATGCGACTGAAACCATGCGCCGCGTAGTGAATCATGGCATGGATATTGTTGGCGGCCGCGCTGTACAGCATGGCCCACGCAACTTTCTTGCGCTGAGCTATCAAGCCATACCTGTTTCTATTACCGTAGAAGGCGCAAATATTCTCAGCCGCTCACTGATGATATTTGGACAAGGCTCTATGCGCTGTCATCCTTATTTATATGAAGAACTGCAGCTGCTGCAAGCTGACGATAAATCCTCGGCGCTAAAAACCTTCAATACAATGCTATTTCAGCACCTTGCATATACTTTTAACCGTACTGCTCGCGCCTTTGCTTATGGTTTTACAGGCGGATCAGGGCAAGCTTCTGAATATGCCGACAAGTTCACAGCACCTTATTACAAAATCATTAACCGCTTAAGTGCAGACTTTGCGCTCACAGCAGATATGTGTCTGGGCTTACTGGCAGGTGATATTAAGCGCAAAGAAATGCTCTCTGGACGTTTAGCCGATATACATGCCTATATGTTTATTGCAACTTCAATCTTAAAATTTTATGAACATGGTTCAAAAACAGAAGATGAACAATTACACGCTCAATTGGCTTTAGATAAGGCGCTTTATCAAGCTCAAGAAGCATTTTATGGCTTGTTTAATAATTTTCCGAGCCGCCCAGCCGCTGTACTGGTGAAATTCATTTGCTTCCCCTTTGGCTGCCCGCTGAAAAAACCAAGCGACCAGCTGAAACGTCAAGTTGCCGAATCATTTATGCAGGACAATGCTTTCCGTCAGCAGTTAAAGCAACATGTACACTATTCTGTACAGCCGCATGATGTAAATGGCCGAATGGAAGCAGCATTTTTACAGCTGCTGAACATTGAACCGCTTTGGGACAAATTTAAAAAAGCTGAATCTAAAGGACAATTTAAAGGTTTGAACTTTGAAGAGCACCTTAACGATGCGCTCAATAGCAACTTTATTACCCCTGAAGAAGCCGAACAGCTGAAAAGCTACAACATTCAGCGATATGACAGTATGCTGACTGATATTTTTGATACACAGCTGGAAGATGAATTAGAACTGGACAATCCGCATGCACAGCTTAGTGTTACACAAAATTCTGCTGTAACGCACAAGGATGGTCCTGAAGCATTTCTGAGATTCTAGTCAAACGGTAAGCCTTTCAAATTCAGCAGTCCAAAAGGCTGTTGAATTTGCAGCTGTACGACCTTCAGCCAATAGCGCTGCGCAATGATAGGTATAGGCTATAGCAGAAAAATAAAGTATTGAGGGTAAAAATGTCTCAGCAAGATTATGAAAATGGACTGAAAGTACGAACAGAGGTTATGGGTGAAAGCTTTGTAAAACGCGCACAGGACAATACTGTACCATTTACCCAGCCTTTGCAGGACTGGATTAATGAACATGCTTGGGGTTCGACTTGGCAGCGTGAAGGTGTTTTACCGCGTAAATACCGTTCACTTATTACCATTGCATTTTTAACGGCGCAAAAAAGTCCAACAGAGCTGAAAGGCCATGTCCGCGGCGCATTAAACAATGGCGCAACCGTAGAAGAAATTCAGGAAGTCCTGCTGCACAGCCTACCATACTGCGGCGCGCCTGCAACACAAGAAGCTTTCCGCGCAGCTTTAGAGGTCATTAACGAATACCAAAAAGCAGAATAAAACACTGCTCTAAGAAATAAAAAAACCGCTGCTGACTGCGGTTTTTTTATGAGTTCTTAGATTTTCAAATCTGTAACGTTCATTTAGAAAAAACATGCCTGTTTAAATACTATGTTCCCTTTTAGCTTCAAACTAAAGCAGCTAAATCCAATACACATTAAAACTATAAAAAAATTCATTGACCTCAAAACGCACTTGATAGCCCAGCTGTGTAAGCTCCGCTGAAATCGCTCGAATTTCTTCTAATGGCAAATGCTTTGGCAGCACTGTAAATACAGCAGTATTGCCTTGTTTTGCATTTTGCTCAATTAATTCAGCCAATCTCAACTTATACAGCTCGATATTTAAATTAACATTTGCTGAATATTCTTTGGCTGTTTCTGCTGTTATAAATGTCATCATTTTCTCATTTTCACTTATTTCATTCAGCATATCTGAAACTTAGCGTTAACTTCAGCAGTACATTTGCAGCAAAGCATTAAGAAATCCGTCTACAACCGCTCCTTCAGCATTGCAATTTTTTCACTGCTATTCACCGCCAATAAAAAAGCCCTCAATATTGAAGGCGTTTTTACACATCAAATGAAGCGCTAAGCCCTAACGCGGCAACGGAATAAATTGCGCGTCATTACTATGATTTTGAACCTTACGTTCTGCGACAACAACACTCAGCATCATTGGCTTGCCATTACGCTCAATAGACACATGTACCGTGCTGTTTGGCGCTTGCATCGCAACATAGTTAATCAAATGAGAAGCCGAACTAATCACTTCATTATCTACTTTTAAAACCTTGTCGCCTTTTTGGAAGCCCGCTTTGGCTGCTGGCCCATTAGCCTCAACCTTTGCCACAATTACGCCCTGCTGTTTCGCCTCAAAAATATCATCTTGCGAAACAGGCATCACACTAATGCCCATATAACCGCGCACTACACGGCCATCTTTTAAAATAGCATTCATAATTTGCTGGCAAATTTTTGCAGGAATCGCAAAGCCAATACCTAAGGAACCGCCCGACTGCGAGAAGATCGCGGTATTTACACCGATCAGATTGCCCGCAACATCAATCAGTGCACCGCCCGAGTTTCCAGGATTAATTGCGGCATCCGTTTGAATAAAGTCTTCATAGGTATTAATCCCTAAATCTGAACGCCCAGTAGCAGAAATAATACCCTGAGTCACGGTTTGACCTACGCCAAATGGGTTGCCAATCGCCAAGACCACATCACCGACTTCATTGCCGCTGAGTTTAAATGGCAAAACAGGTAAATTATTCAGCTCAACTTTAATTACCGCCAAATCTGTGTCTGGATCTGTACCAATGACGGCTGCAGAAGCGCGGCGGCCATCGTGCAGCGCGACAATAATCTGATCTGCTTGGGCAATAACGTGGTTATTCGTCAAAATATAACCGTCTGGACGCACAATGACACCAGAACCTAAACTGTTTTCGTTCGGCTCTTGACGCAGCTGATCTGGCACTTGGTTGCCAAAAAATTCACGGAAAGCAGGATCATTTAATAGCGGATGATCCAGCTGTTTCACTTTTTGCGTTGTGAAAATATTGACTACGGCTGGCGCGGCAACTTTAACAGCAGCGCTATAAGACACCACTCCGCCAGTACGTGAAGTATTGATTAAAGGTTCTACTTTTTCAGCAGGCATTTTTACGCCATCTGGCGCAACTGGCGCTTTGGGTTTCTGCAGCTGCTGCCATCCAAGAAATCCTGCAATGACTAAAATAAGTAGTACCCACGGTAACCAGGTAAACGTCCTGCGCACGCTTCATTCCTCTAAAAATATTTTAATTGTCTGATGACTCAGTTATTTATGACATATTGTAATGCAAAACCCTGAATCAGCACGAAAATAAACACAGAGTTTTGTCATGCTTTAGTTACAATTAAAAGCATGTTTAGATATTCATTATCCCTGTTTTACTAAAGAGATCTGTATGGCGCAATTAAATGACATTATTCAGTGGTGCAATCAAACTTTAAAATCACACGAATTTAAAGACTACGCGCCCAATGGCCTGCAAATTGAAGGCAAAACTGAGGTTCGTAGAATTTTGGCTGCCGTGACTGCCTCTCAAGATGCCATTGATGCTGCTATTGCTGCTGGTGCAGATATGCTTTTAGTCCATCATGGATATTTTTGGAAAGGTGAAGCCTACCCAATTACCGGTATGCGCGGAAAACGCATCAAAAGCCTGATTCAGCATGATATTTCACTGGTCGGCTACCACCTCCCGCTAGATAGCCATCCGACACTTGGCAATAATGCAGCCATTGCAGACATTTTAGAATTGCAAAATATTGAAGCGCTTGACCCAACTGAGCGTAACCCAATTGGCAATATTGGTTATCTTGCAGAAGCGATGTCGCCTGAAGCATTTAAAGCACTTTTGTCAGAGCACTTAGGTTTTGATGCCATTCACCTGCCTGCTGACAAAACCAGTATTCAAAAAGTCGGTTTCTGTACGGGCGGCGCGCAAGACTATATTTCTAAAGCTTTTGAGCAAGGCTGTGATGCGTATATTTCAGGTGAAGTCAGTGAACGCACCTTCTATGAAGCCAAAGAGTTAGGTGTGCATTATTATGCCTGCGGCCACCATGCGACAGAGCGTTATGGCGTCCAGCGCCTTGGAAAGGCTATTTCAGAACATTTCAATATTGAGTATAGTTATTTCGAATTAAACAATCCGATTTAATTTTTCAAATAAGCCTGTTTTTGACATTTGGCCTTATACGTTTAATTTCGAGCTTTATTCTGTATTCTTATTTATAAGCAATGCGCAATTTGGCTCGATTATCTATTACAATAAGCGCACTTAATGTCAAAACCCAGCAAAATGCAAGGAATTGAAAACATGACAACGATTACTTTACCAGCGTTACCATACGGTTACGAAGATCTTGCTCCGCACATCAGCAAAGAAACTTTAGAATTCCACCACGACAAGCATCACAACACTTATGTTGTTAACTTGAACAACCTAATTGCTGGTACGGATCTTGAAGGCAAATCTTTAGAAGAAATCATCACAGCTGTAGCTGGCGATGCTTCTAAAGCTGGCGTATTCAACAACGCTGCGCAAGTTTGGAACCACACATTCTACTGGAACTGTATGGCTAAAAACGGCGGCGGTAAAGCTACTGGCGCTTTGGCTGCTAAAATTGACGAAGCTTTCGGTTCTTACGAAAAATTCGCTGAAGAATTTGCAGCTGCTGCTACAACTCAATTCGGTTCAGGCTGGGCTTGGTTAGTTGCTGACGAAGTGAATGGTAACCTATCTATCCTTAAAACTTCAAATGCTGACACGCCGCTTGCTCACGGTAAAGTTGCTGTGTTGACGATTGACGTTTGGGAACACGCTTACTACATCGATTTCCGTAATGCTCGTCCTAAGTACATCTCTACTTTCCTAGAAAGCCTAGTGAACTGGGACTATGCAAATGCTAAATACGCTGGCCAAGCTGCTGGTGTTGAAAAATAAGATCTTCTGATTTTATTTCAGCATAAAAAATCACCCTGAATGGGTGATTTTTTTATGGGTATTCAATTTTAAATTTAGAAAAAGCAATTGACGATACTGTTTTTAGTTTAAAAAAAACATCAAACATAATATGCATATAATTCGTTGAATATGATAAATCCTCAAAAGCTCCAACCACTATAACTTGACTTACAAAAAACCATAAATCCATGATTTAAATATAAAATATTTTATATACGCTGTATTATATAAATCATAGATAGTTTCAAAAAAGAGTAATGCTTAGTGGACGATCAATACAAAGAAATTATGCGAATTAATGATACATACACTGAAGATACTATTTTTTACCATTACTGCTCACCTGAGACATTTTTGGCAATATGTAGTGGTAAAAAATTAAGATTTTCAAGCTTATATCAAATGAATGACCACATGGAAAAACAATGGGGATACAACATTTGGGTTGAAGTTATAAATCAATTAGAGCATGAAAAAAGTATTGATCTTGCGTTTCTAAAAGAAATTACAAAAATTATTTTCCAAGAAAGTTATTTTACTTTAAGTCTAGCCTGCTGCTTTTCTAAGGATGGGGATGTTTTAAGTCAATGGAGAGCTTATGCTCTAGATGCCTCAGGCTATAGTATAGGATTTTCTGCCAAATATTTGAGCAAACTTCCGACTAGATTCATTGAGGTTTGTTACAACAAAGAAGAACAAAAACAGATCGTTGAAAATTTTATTTGGTATATGTACAAGAGAAGAATTGATAATCCGAATGAAAGTAAAGGTCATGACAGTTTTATTGATCTCTGTGTGGATTTTTCAGTTAGGTTATCTGGCTTTAAAAACTCCGCATTCAAAGAAGAACAAGAAATACGGATGGTTCATGTAATTCAAATAGATAGATCAGATTCAAAAAATCCTCGATATACATTTGGTGGCGGGATTGAGAATGGCGAGAAATGCAAAGAATATAAAATCAATTTTCGTATGAATGGATCAACCCCTACGCCTTTCATAGATATAGACTTCTATCATGATATAAATCCAATCAAAGAAATTATTTTAGGCCCTAAAAACAATTCTAGAGAAATTGATGTCTCCCTTGCAATAAACTCACTAGACTTTAAAAATGTTAAGGTTAAAAAATCAGAAGCAAGCTATCGTTAAAGCACAAGTGGTCTCACCACTAAAGATATCTTCGACTAAGTGGTGAGATGTACTTTTATTCACTCTTCCAACCAAAAATATCAATTTCAATCATACCTATAGGTACTTCTGGCGGACTAGTTTTTAAAAGATTTTCTTTTAAGTTTACTTCTTGTGTCCAACCATTAATTTCAAATTCACAACACACATCATCTCCATTAATTGAACGAACAATCATTATTGGAGATGAAAAAGGTGTCTTTAAGACTACTTTATCACCTAACTTCATACAAAACCTCATATCAATAATTAACATATAAAAATAATAATTCATAAGTAATACTAATAACAAGTAGTCTGGTTAAATTTTCTTAAAATAATTTTTCCATTACTTCCTGTTTATGATTCATCCTATATAAGATCAAAAAATTACTTTATTTAAGTTAAAATCTTGCGCATAGAATTTCGGCACGCAGTGCTTTCCGCATGTTTGGAATAGAATAGCAATCTAACGTAACCCAACTCTCAACCCCATCCATCACTCATCTAACTATAAAAGCTGAAGTATTCTGACAACTTTTAACCCTACCAAAAGCCCAAAAGAATCAATTAATAAGCAATAAATCTCACTTTGGATAATAAAAAAACATTTAAGTGCTTAATCTTCCATTTTCACTTGACCGCCTTAGCTTTCATCCCTAAAATGCGCATCAGATTCTCCAATAGCTCAGTCGGTAGAGCGACGGACTGTTAATCCGCAGGTCCCTGGTTCGAGCCCAGGTTGGAGAGCCATCTATTCTTCCATAGCTCAGTCGGTAGAGCGACGGACTGTTAATCCGCAGGTCCCTGGTTCGAGCCCAGGTGGAAGAGCCAAGATTCTAAAAAGCCCAAGCACTATGACTTGGGCTTTTTTTATAGCCGCTGCTTTAACCTCAAGCTCATCTTGCTTTAAAATAATTAAGTTCCGTATAGCACAGTAAAAAACTGGTTTCGCTGCTTAAACTCTATTTATTGCCCTTTTTTAAATCAATTAATAGTAAAAAGTATATTTTTTCCATTCTTATACTTGACCACAACGCTTGAGACACATAGAATGCCTTCCAGATTCTCCCATAGCTCAGTCGGTAGAGCGACGGACTGTTAATCCGCAGGTCCCTGGTTCGAGCCCAGGTGGGAGAGCCAAAATTCTAAAAAAGCCCATGCATTATGACATGGGCTTTTTTTCGTCTATACCCCCCATCCAATCATTTACAACAGCCAGCTAAGCCCCCGCTCTATTCAAAATAATTTACTTACAGTATGTTAAATAAGTTGTGTATTGGTCATAAATAACTGTAAGGAAATAAAAAAAATAGATTGACCATAGCTGAAATATTTAATTTTTTAGATCACTTTAATTTTTGCAGTCTTTATTGCTTTCCAATGTACCTAATAATCTGAAAACACCAGACAAGCTTCACTTATGTGTATGAGCGCCTATTTTAATTCACCTAAAAACACCTATGAACTAGCAAACTCAACGGCATCAGCTGCAAACTAAAGTTAAGGCGTAGCTAAACCCCAAAGCATCCCGCAACAGAACAGCAGAACACTGCACTCAAGCCATTAAGCAGCTGAATCCTAAACATTAACTGGTAAATTTGATTACTTTTAATCCAATCAAACTATTTAATAGTGCTTTAGCGTCTGAACCACTTGACCCGACTGACTTTGCCCCATACAATTCATTCCAGATTCTCCCATAGCTCAGTCGGTAGAGCGACGGACTGTTAATCCGCAGGTCCCTGGTTCGAGCCCAGGTGGGAGAGCCAAAATTCTAAAAAAGCCCACGCATTATGACGTGGGCTTTTTCTTATATTAAGCTTTTTACCGTGTTCAATTTAAGTCAATCCATTTTCTTCATTATTGGCTGTTTGGCCAGCCTTACTCTGCTTTGCCTGCTGTTCCCGCATCTTTTTTATAAAAAGCAAAAGTTCTATCCGCGCCGTGTCATTACCGCTTTCGAAAGCAAAATGTATACACGCCTCCTCAGCGCTTTCCCGCAATATCATGTATTAGCTCAAGTTGCTTTCAGTGCCTTAATTACGAACCACCAATACAAAATACGCAACCTGTTCAACCGTAAAGTCACTGACTTTGTCATTTTAGATCAAGACTTCAATGTAGTCGCAGTTATTGAGCTGGACAACCCCTCACACCTCGGCAAAGAGCAAGAAGATGCTGAACGGGACGCTATGCTGCAAGAAGCAGGATACCGCGTCATCCGCTATACCCACATCCCAAGCATCAGCACACTCAAAAGTGACATCCAATAAAAAAGGCCTATTCAAATAGGCCTTTTACATCATTAAAAGCAGATTAGCTCAAGCGCATTCTGCTTATACCAGCTTTATTTTTCAGCCGCTTCCGATGCTGCAAGCTCGGCTTCACTTGCAGCCTGCTGCTGTGTCAACTGAACATTCTCAGCTTCTTTAGCTTTAATGCGCTCCATCATTTCAGCTTTTTGACGGGCATATTCAGCTTGATTTTTTGCATCGCTTTTAACCGCTAAAAAAGCCATACCTACCAAAAATACAGGAAACATAAGCCCTAAAGTCATTAGGATAATTTTTTTCTTATTGTTTGGCTTTACATCTGGCTGAGTCATTGGCTTTCTCACATCATCTAAGTCAATTTGGCCAAACAATATAGCAAAAAATACAAATGCCTCAAGTTATACTTTTTACAGCTTATATCTTGTTAAAAAATAAAAACCAGCTCTAAAACCGGTTTTTAATATTCAGATACCAAGCAAACAAAGCACACTACCAGTATTCTAAAAAACTAATAAGATTATTACTTTAGAATAAATTCCGCACTGCAATATGCGCTAGATCACCTATATATTACAGCATATTTATTTTTAATGTGGGCATGGGTTACAGCTTTGCACCCGAATATTGACTGAAATTTTTAAATCATGATGTACAGATTATAGAAATAGATTTCGATATTGAGCTGCTAAAACTCTATGCAAGCTATAGGAAAAACTCTAAGCATTAGGCTTTGCATTTAATTTGTAATAAATTGAGAACTGTAGTTCTGAATTAAATAAAGGGTCTAAAGACCCTTTATTTCACTGATAGCAAAGTTAGTTCATCAGTTCATCAACTTCGTCAGAAATTTCTGCAATATTATTCGAGAATGAGGTGCCATGTGTTTCATTCACCTTCGTAATCAAACGTACATCCGTTTTCTGACTTAGCATATAGCTCTCTAACTGCTGTGTGATGAGATACGGAACAGTCGTATCAGCTGTACCTTGGAAAATAACCACTGGCTTATCAAGTTTTACTTTTGCAGGCGTATTCTCCGCAAGATATTTTTTAATATCAGCATCATCTAAGAATTTTGGCTGCAGTGCCTGATATTTCGAGTAATCCCCGCCATTACCCGCCAATGTCGACTGAATATCCCCAGCAAAGATACGTGCCAATTCAGGTGAGCATAAACTTTCTGCTTGACTGGCAATTGAGGTTTTGTCATTTAAGAAGGCCTGATTATAGTTAAATGCAGTATTCCCTGCTTTGATTCCAGAACTTACGATGGCCGCATAAGTATATAGTGTCGCCGCAATTGGCACAGCTTCAGTCAGCCCCTGCGGTCCTGATTGGGCTAAACCTAAGGCATAATCCATCCCATTTTCTAAAGTCGGAGCCAAATACGAAGCAGGAGCAATAGCAACTGCCCCTTTATAATTATATGTTGGCAAAGCACTATGGAACTCTGCTGCCGCCAATGCAGCATGACCACCTTGTGACCAGCCTACAACACTCCAATTTTTAGATAAATTACCATACTTTTTGTTAGCCGCATCTAATGCACCCAAAATAGAAACTGCCGCACTGCTCAAATTCAAATAAGGATGCGCTACTTTTGTATTGCCCAACCCCTCATAGTCTGGCGCAACTACAGCATAACCGCGTGACAGCAGTTCTTTGACTAAATCCTTTTCACCGCCATCCAATGGATTATTTGAAGGCGCACATTTATCCGCTGCCCCTGTAGTACCATGCGCCCAAACTACCACTGGCCAGCCACCTGCTGGTGCAGTGCCTTTCGGAATAAATACTAATGTCGTCGCATCAATATCCGTTTTCAGCACACTTTGCATTTTATAAGTTAAAATTTCATGTTTCCCTGCTAATACCGACACATCTGCATCAACACCATAAGCAGCCACGTCAGACTTTGTATATGTAAAATCACCGCCGTCCCCGCCACAAGCCGTTAAGAATAGTGCCGATGAACACATCGTTGCCAACAAGCTGTTTTTTAAATTTACATTCATATTCCCTATCCTTCTTTTTTGTTATCGCGACTATCTCAACCTGAGATCTTTATTAATTAAGCATAAAAAAAAGCACCCGAATAGGATGCTTTTGATCATTTTAAAATGTTTCAGATCAATGACATTAAACACTCAACGCGGCAAATATACCTGCAAAAACTATAAAACCAATCCAGCGGTTATGTCTAAATGCCCAAAAACACAATTGCGGATCTCGATGACGCGTTTTTCTCCATTGATAAATAAAGTCAACAGCTACAGCAAACAAGGCAATTAAACCGAATGGGAAAAATAGATTTTCGAGATATAAAGCCGAACCAATCAGTACAATACTCAGCAACTGCAGCAATGAAATGATTTGAATATCAAATCGGCCAAATAAAATCGCTGTCGATTTCACACCAATTTTTAAATCATATTCACGGTCTGTAATGGCATATTGCGTATCGTATGCAACCGTCCAAGCCAAATTGCCAAAATAAAGCAGCCAGCACGTCAGATCCAAAGGATGCCCCACAGCAGTATATGCCATAGGAATAGACCATGAAAAAGCCGCGCCTAAAAATACTTGCGGCAAATGCGTATAGCGCTTCATAAATGGATAAATGAAAGCCAAAAACAAAGCTCCGAAAGAGCAGTAAAATGTTTCGATAGGCAGAAAAAATAGCATGCAGGCGCTAGCCGCTACTAAAAAGACAAAAACATAAATTGCCTCTTTAGCGCTGATTACACCCGTTGCCAACGGACGGTTTTTGGTTCTTTCAACCGCGCCATCCACCTTACGGTCTGCAAAATCATTAATTGCACAGCCCGCTGCACGCATAAACACCGTACCCAAAATCATTGGAATAAGAACACCTAACTGCGGTGTACCTTGATTGGCAATCCAAAGCGCCCACATGGTTGGCCAGAACACCAGCTCTGTGCCAATAGGCTTATCAAAACGGCACAAATAATAATATGCTTCTAAACGCTGACGCCAAGAAATTTGCTGCACTGCGGCCATGACAGTCCTTTATTCAATGATGTTTGATCGCTGCTGTAAAAACCGTTCAAAAGCAGGCAAAAAAGTTTCCTGTACAATGAACTTACAGCCATGCCAAGTATAACAGCTCTGACGTGTCCAGCCATCAGCAAGACGCACCACTCGGCGCTCACAAGCAGGGCTTGTCCGTTGAAATAAAAAAAAGCCGATGGGTTTTGTCCGAATATGCCTAAAAATACGTGCACGGCTGTGCAGACTAAGAATAGGAAAAATACTTTTTGCTTTTACCCAAGGCTCAGCTTCACTGCCATATAAACAGCTTTCACGTACCCAAGAAGTATGATGAAAAGGCATATTCATCCACTGCGCATCTTTCCTATTTAAACGCTGAAAATGCTCTGTTACAGGCTGAACTGCAAACTGGCCGCCAGCCAATTCAGTCAATTGCAATGTTAATGAGCCGGAAGCATAAAGCCATTGTTTCAATGCGGATGGAATTTCACTCTCACGTGTTAAACCGTGCTGTTCCTGCATGTTTCTGCTTACCTTAAATAACCCTGCCTAGTTTAACGGACTCAGCTGTATTTTTCATAAATACCTGTTGCTCACCACGTTTTAAATATACTCTCAAAACCATAAATTACATCTCTTACAAATATTCCACACGCATCAATGCTACTATGCTGGCTAAAATAAATAATCTATTTAAAGCAAAATGATCCATTTAAAGACCCAAAAGTTTTTCATCAGCCTTACAGCAATTTTTTGTTCATTTTCAATAAATGCAAAATCGATCGCACTCAGCTTTGATGATGGGTTAAATCCTGCACTCAATGCTCAGGCAGAACACATTAACAGCAAAATTTTACAGCAGCTGAAAGATCAAAATATTCAAACTATTGTATTTCCAAGCCTGATTAAAATTGGCGACGCTCAGGGCAAGCAGCTGATTCGGTCATGGGGCATCAACGGGCATACCATTGGCAATCACAGCGCCTTTCACCAAAATCTAAATAACCCCAATGTCACAGCTGGCAGCTATATTCAAAGTATCCAAATGGCCGATACCGCATTTAGTGATTTACCTCATTATCAACGTATCTACCGCTTCCCCTTTCTAAAAGAAGGCAATACTGCTGAAAAACGGAATGCTGTAAAAAGCTGGCTGCATGAAAACAGCTACCAATTAGGCGCTGTCAGTATTGATGCTAGTGACTGGTTTTATAATCGAAAATATTTAGACTATCTAAAACATGGCGATACCGCAAAATTAGAACGCCTAAAACAAGCTTATATTACCCACCTGCTTGACCGAGCAAATTATTATGATCAACTTGCAATGCTCACATTAAAACGTTCGCCGCAGCATGTTTTGCTTTTGCATGTGAATGCTATTAATGCGGCATTTTTAACGGATGCAGTTAGGTCTTTTCAGCAACATGGCTGGGACTTTATTTCTGCAAAACAAGCCCTCCAAGATCCTCTTTATCAACAAACCAGTCAAAATCTGCCGGCTGGTGAAAGCATTATCTGGTCGATTGCCAAAACTCAAGGCAATACATCACTGCGCTACCCAGCAGAAGATGCGCCTTATGAAACAGACAATTTAGAACGCTTCAATTTAGATTAATGTGCAATAAAATATGTCATCTAAATGATGCATATTTAGGCATTGTCTGTTTTTGCAATCACTTCAAATTTGCCTTGCGGTGTTTTCACTAAAATCAGCCCTTCAGCACTTAAGTAAAAATTTTCAGGATAATCAAAAGCAAGCGCCAGCTCAGGGTTTTTCAGTTCGACAAACTGAGCCTGCTTATACCCCTCTACAGTACGGCCTATTTCTAAATATGTCACTTCTGAAAAGTTAAGTTTAAAACCCTTTGTATGATCTTTAGGATCAATCCAAGGAAAAAAACCAATATGTTTTTTACGCGGTTTAGCCATAACTGCTCTATAAATTTTCAGATACAGCCATCATAACGCAAGACACAAAAAAAGCCCGCGATAAACGCGGGCTTTTTTAAGCTTAAATTCAAGTTCGAATTACAGGCTGTAGTACATATCAAATTCAACTGGGTGAGTCGTCGTATTAAGACGGCGAACTTCTTCAGTTTTAAGTTCGATATAAGCATCAAGCATTTCTTTAGTGAACACGCCGCCTTTAAGCAAGTATTCGTGATCAGCTTCAAGCGCTTCAAGAGCCATATCTAAGCTATGAGCCACTGTAGGGATTTTAGCTTCTTCTTCAGGAGGAAGATCATACAGGTTTTTGTCTGCAGCTTCGCCTGGGTGGATCTTATTTTGAATACCGTCAAGACCAGCCATAAGAAGCGCCGCAAAACCTAAGTACGGGTTCATCATTGGATCTGGGAAACGCGCTTCAATACGTTTGCCTTTAGGGCTAGAAACGTAAGGAATACGGATAGAAGCCGAACGGTTACGCGCTGAGTAAGCAAGCATAATCGGCGCTTCATAATGCGGTACTAAACGCTTGTACGAGTTAGTAGACGGGTTTGTGATTGCATTCAATGAACGGGCATGTTTAATAATACCGCCGATGAAATACAATGCAGTTTCTGAAAGACCCGCATATTCATCACCAGCAAACAAGTTCTTGCCGTCTTTAGAGATCGAAACATGCACGTGCATGCCAGAACCATTATCACCCACCATTGGTTTTGGCATGAAAGTCGCAGTTTTAGCATATTGGTGAGCAACGTTCCAAACAGCATATTTGAACTGCTGCACTTCGTCAGCTTTACGCACCATCGTGTTGAAGCTTACACCAATCTCAAGCTGGCAAGATGCAACTTCGTGGTGGTGTACCTCTACACGGCCTGGGCCCATGATGTCTTCAATACGCGCGCACATATCAGCGCGCATGTCTTGTGAAGAATCAACTGGCGGAACTGGGAAGTAACCGCCTTTTACGCGCGGACGGTGGCCAGAGTTGCCAGCTTCATAATCTTTACCAGTAGACCAAGCAGCTTCTTCAGCGATTAATGTATGGCGTGCGCCAGACATATCGATGTCCCATTTTACTTCGTCAAATACGAAGAATTCTGGTTCTGGACCAAAGAAAGCCGTATCACCAATACCTGTAGATTTCAGGTATTCTTCAGCGCGGCGAGCAATAGAGCGCGGATCACGTTCATAACCTTGGCCAGTTGAAGGTTCGATCACGTCACAAGTCACAACAACTGTAGGCTCAGCAAAGAACGGGTCAATAAAACCAGCTTCACCATCTGGACGTAGGATCATGTCAGATGCTTCAATGCCTTTCCAGCCGGCAATTGAAGAGCCATCAAACATTTTGCCATCTTCAAACGTATCTTCGTCGATTGAATCTGCAGGATAAGTTACGTGTTGTTCTTTACCCTTAGTATCAGTAAAGCGAAAATCGACCCATTTTGCGCCACTTTCTTGGATGAGTTGAAGGACCTTGTTCGCCATGCTCATTTTGCTCCGATGATTTTTTGTTGCACTCGTGATGTGCGTGTTAGTAGTTGGTAGTTGTAAAGCAATTACCGTACCAACTTTTAAAAGCAAAGTTAAAATACTGAAATCCTTATCAGAATTTAAGATTACTTCGCTTTGCTTTGCGCTTATTATACTGACTGCCATAACAAATGCACCATATTCATACGTGTGCGGCGCAAAACTTGCAAAAAAAATGCTTTATGCTCATTTATAGTGCATATTTATTTTATAAAATATCATTCAAATATATTTTTTTTTACAAATTCGCTCAAAGCTTTTATTTATAAGCACTTCAGGACTACAAAACCCAAAATACAAACGATTTCTTATGCACCAAATTGTATCACTGAACAGCATAATCATTCATTTCCGCACACAGCCTAGATAGACTTCAAATCAAAACTGCATATTTAATCGGAAAAATAGCTGCAAAAAAACACAGCTTCAGATCAAAAAATTAGCGCCCTCTTCAGCATGAGTTTTGCGCTTGCTGCCGCTTACGCAACCTCAATTTATCAATAACAAATAACGATAAGCACTTTATATTTTTAAAATGTATTTTTCGGATTTATTGGTATTTTAGGAATGACTGGCACTCAAAAATGAGGCGTAAATTGAAAAGCTCACAAAGAAAGGCTCTGTATATTTGCAATCCTCTGACTGACTATGAATCTTTTAATTTTAAATAACTCAATGAGATCTAAAATGAAATGCATGTATGCGCGTCTAACCAATAAAACCTGTATTTTACTCAATTTAAAAAATACTCAATATTTTTAATACAAAAGATAAAGTCTTAAAAATACTCAAAGGCCCAATACGATCAGCATCTATTTAAGCAGATAAAGTGCTGGCATTTTGATTTCACTCATATTTTTATTTTATTGATATAGCATATTAAAAAATCACATTATTAATAAATAAATCACTTACTTAGAACAATTTAAAGATTTCTTCATTATTTGGCGGAATTTCCTATAAAACGAATAAATACCGCTTAAAAACTGCTATATTAGCCTTCAGCTTAAGCTAAACGCTTTATGTTTAACTTAAGCATCAAAACTGCTTTTTTTGCAGATGCGTCATTCAACACCCATATCAAGAAATTACCGAGATAAATTTCAAAAGGTTACATCTAACATGCTTCTGATGATCGACAACTATGACTCTTTTACCTATAACATCGTCCAATATTTTGGCGAGTTAAATCAGGAAGTAAAAGTAGTACGTAATGATGCCGTCACTTTAGAGGATATTGAACGATGGCAACCGAAGTACTTAGTCATTGGCCCTGGCCCTTGCTCACCTTCCGAAGCTGGCATCTCTATTCCAGCTATACAGCACTTCGCCGGTAAAATACCTTTGCTGGGCGTATGTCTAGGCCACCAGTCTATTGGCCAAGCCTTTGGCGGCAATATTGTGCGTGCAAAAAAAGTCATGCATGGCCGCTTATCTGACATGCACCATAGCAATAAAGGCATTTTCAGCAATTTACCTTCTCCTTTTTCCGCAACGCGCTATCACTCATTAGTGATTGATCAGGCAACTTTGCCGGAATGCCTAGAAGTTACTTGCTGGACAAATGAAGAAGACGGCTCGATGGAAGAGATCATGGGCGTAAAACATAAGACATTGCCTGTCGAAGGCGTGCAGTTTCATCCTGAATCAATTTTGAGTCAGCATGGCCATAAAATTTTCCAGAACTTCCTCGAAATTTACAAATAATTGATGCTATTAAGACTATGAATATTCAGCAAGCTTTAAATAATATTACGAAAAATATTGAACTCACTCAGCCGCAAATGGAAGAAGTGATGCGCACCATCATGAATGGTGACGCAACTGATGCTCAGATTGGCGCTCTTATGATGGGCCTGCGCTTAAAAGGCGAAAGTATTGATGAAATCACTGCGGCTGCACGCGTTATGCGTGAATTAGCCATTAAAATTGATGTCAGTGATTTACCGCATTTGGTCGATATTGTCGGCACTGGCGGTGATGGCCAAAATCTGTTTAACGTTTCAACTGCCTCTGCTTTTGTGATTGCAGCCTCTGGCGCAACCATTGCAAAACACGGCGGCCGCGGTGTGTCATCATCATCAGGCTCTTCAGATCTACTGGAAAAAGCAGGCATTAACCTAGACTTAAACATGGAGCAAACTGAGCGCTGTATCCGCGAGCTTGGCATTGGCTTCCTGTTTGCGCCTAATCACCATAAAGCTATGAAATATGCTGCTGCCCCACGTAAAGAATTGGGTTTCCGCAGTATTTTTAACTTACTCGGCCCGCTTACGAATCCGGCTGGTGTAAAACGCTTTGTCATCGGTGTATTTTCGCCTGAACTTTGCCGCCCTATTGCAGAAGTGCTGAAACAGCTTGGCGCCGAGCACGTGATGGTTGTGCACTCTAAAGACGGCTTAGATGAAATTAGCCTCGCATCCAGCACTTATGTTGCAGAGCTGAAAAATGATGAAATCACGGAATGGCAGATTCAGCCTGAAGATGTTGATATTGAATCACAAACATTAACAGGTCTATCTATTGACAGTTCTGCAGAAAGTTTAGCTTTAATTAAAGATGCTTTAGGCAAGAAAAAATCGGCCAAAGGCGAGAAAGCGGCCAATATGATTGCACTCAATGCAGGCGCAGGTATTTATATCTCTGGTTTAACGCCAACATATAAACTGGGTGTAGCGCTTGCGCATGACATTATTTACGGCGGTCAGGCGCTGGAAAAAATGGATGTGCTGTCTGAATTTACAAAAACAATCAAGCATTACCAAGCTTAAGCCGTCAAGGAAGAAAATCATGGTGGATATCGCAAATACCATTTTGGGTAAAATCGTTGACCGCAAGCAGGAAGAATTTGCTGCCCGCTTAAAGCAAAAAAGCTATAAAGACCTTGAAGAACTGGCGCAGGCGGCAACACCTGTACGCGGTTTCGTGCAATCACTTTTGAGCAAACGTCCGGGTGTCATTGCAGAAATTAAAAAGGCCTCTCCTTCTAAAGGCGTGATCCGTGAAAATTTCAACCCTGCAGAAATTGCACAGCAATATCAAGACGCAGGCGCAGCTTGCCTATCGGTTTTAACCGATGTGGAGTTTTTCCAAGGTGCGGATGAAAATATTCAGATTGCGCGTACGCATTGCGAGCTGCCTGCCCTGCGCAAAGACTTTTTAATTGATCCATATGGTGTGATTGAGGCGCGTGCTTTACATGCGGATTGTATTTTACTGATTGTCGCATGCCTTTCAAATCAGCAGCTGGAAGAAATGTCTAAGACAGCGTTCGAGCATAATTTGGATGTGCTGGTAGAAGTGCATGATGAAGATGAGCTTGAACGAGCGCTCCGTTTAGACGACCGTTGCCTGCTAGGTGTAAATAACCGCAATTTAAAAACCTTTGATGTGGACTTAAACACGTCACTGCGTTTGAAACAGCTGCTTGATCCATCACGCCTGCTCATAACCGAAAGCGGCATTGCAACACCTGCAGATGTCGCAATGATGCAGGACAATGACATTCATGCTTTCTTAGTCGGTGAAAGTTTTATGAAGCAGCCTCGTCCAGATCAGGCATTTACAGAACTATTTGGCACACCTAAATAAGTTCATTTGCTTATTTGATGTAGGGCCAAATTTATTTGGCCCTATTTTTATGCTGAAAAATATATCTTACAGCCAAAATTCCACAGCTGTAAGCGGTATGCCCTCTGCAATCATTACTTGAAGCAAATTGCTTTTTATCCAATGCCCAATGCAGTTCAAATCAATGTCATTTCAGACTATAATTTCACTATATTTTTAAATCCTCCCTCGTTTTTTCATTATGAGTAAACACGATTCTTCGCTGTCTAAAGAACAATACAACTTACTGAATGTATTTAAAAAGCAAATCAGCAAACCTGCGCCCGCGCCAGAACCCGTTGCGCCTATAGAAAAAACACCCGAACAGGAACAGCAGGAAGATTTAAATTTTTTCCGCAAACAAATGCAAGGCGTGCAAAAAATGCAAGCCAGCAATACAGCGCAAATGATTAAAAGTCCAAAGAAAAAGCCTGATGCACAAATTCTAGCAAAACGCGCCTCTGCAACAGGTCCATTGGAAACAGATGACACGCTGCTGTCTGATACCCAAGCCATGCTGAACCCAGTTGCCAGTCAAGCCACATTAAGCTACCGCATTGCAACTTTACAGCACCGTGTTTTTGAAGACTTAAAAGCTGGCAATCTGCGCTGGTTTGAAGCAGTAGACCTGCATGGCTGCACCATTGAAGAAGCGCGTACCGCAGTACTGCAAATCATTCAAATGGCCAAAGACAACAACGAAAATGTTTTGAAAATTGTACATGGCAAAGGCCCAGAAGCGATTTTAAAAACCCATGTCAACAGCTGGCTTCGTCAGCACCGCGACGTATTGGCTTTTGTCAGCGCGCCTGAAAATCAAGGCGGCACAGGTGCTGTTCTGGTACTGTTAAAACGTGCTGAAAAGAACCCAAAGTTTAAACAGTAATCGGATTTTTCCTTAAAAGCGGGCATTGTAACGGTTTTCTGCTACAATGCCGTCCTTGTTGAATCTCTCTGTGTAAGTGAACACATTTATGTCTATGCAGCAATCCTACGCAAACATTCTTACTGCCGTTGGTGAAGATCTGAATCGCCCAGGTCTTAAAGATACGCCTATGCGTGCTGCTAAAGCTTTTTCATACCTGACCTCTGGCTATAGCCAAACTTTGGAAGAAGTGACCAATAATGCGGTTTTCCCTTCTGATAACCGTGAAATGGTTTTAGTGAAGAACATTGAATTCTATTCATTGTGTGAGCACCATCTGCTGCCGTTTTATGGCCGTGTACATATTGCATACCTGCCAGAAGGTAATGTTTTGGGCTTATCTAAATTTGCCCGCATTACAGAAATGTTTGCCCGCCGTTTGCAAATCCAAGAAAATTTAACACAGCAAATTGCAGAAGCCGTAGCAGAAGTGACAAACGCCCGCGGTGTTGCTGTGGTCATTGACTCTGCTCATATGTGCATGATGATGCGCGGTGTAGGCAAGCAAGAGTCAACGACACGCACAGTGTCTTTTGTCGGTGACTTTAAAACCAATAAAGAAGATCGCCGCGAGTTTTTAAGCGCTGTGCCTGAAAGCTGCTGATACCCGATATAAATCAAGCCTCAACACCTGTTGGGGCTTTTTTATCGCTCTAATTGCAAAATAATATGCTCAACAATTGAGGTAATAACCATGTCTAACATTTGGCTTGCAGGTAAAGGACTGACTCAAAGTGAATGCACTATAGACTTTCCGCGCCCAGACCGTCTAGTCAAAGGCAATCCTGAGCGCCATACCTATAGCGCTTATGCGCACCCCAATATGGATTGCGGTATTTGGCAGTGTGAAATTGGCGCATGGAATATTGTTTTTGCAGACAACAAACAGGAATTTTTCACTGTCATTGAAGGTCATGTCTGCCTGCATCACAAACACTCGAATGTTATTGTTGATATTCAGGCTGGTGAAGCAGGCATTATTCCGCCAGGCTTTGAGGGTACATTTGAAGTTGTGCAAAAAGTTAAAAAATATTATGCCGTGGTTGAAGCTTAAATAGTTTTAACAGTGAATGGCGTAACGCCTGAACTATAGGCGCTGCGCTTTATCATTAAGCCATTTTTTGTACTTCAGTCACATAAACACAGTTACGCCCGCGGTTTTTTGCACTGTATAGCGCCAGATCAGCGGAATCCAAGAAACGCTGATAGTCGGGATGACCATCATACTGTGTACAGCCAATACTCACGGTAAAGTTAAAGCTTTCTCCAACAGCCGTCTGCAGCGCAGCATCTTCAATACATTCACGAATACTTTCTGCAATATGCTTCGCACGGCTCAAATCACTGTCCACCAGCAGCAGTAAAAACTCTTCACCGCCAGTACGGAAAGCATAATCACTGCCTTTGGTATATTTTTGCAAAGTCTCTGCAATAAATTTCAATGCAAGATCCCCTGCTGCATGACCAAAGCGGTCGTTAACCGATTTAAAATAGTCTGCATCTAAAGCCAAAAGTGACAAAGCCGTTTTATGCTTACGCGCATAGCCTATTTCGCGGCCAATAATCGTATTTAAATAACGGCGGTTGAGCAGCTGGGTCAGCGCATCATTGCCAGACTCAATATATTCCGTGACCTGGAACAGCTGATCGACCAAATTTTGAATTTCACGGTTAATGCTGCGGATTTTTTGCACCATCAGCATCAGCTCTTCTTTACTTTTCAAGCTCATGCATTCTTCGGTCAGTGCATCTACTTCATAAATACGCGCCGTAATTAAAGAGACCTGTTCTGATCCCGCAAAAGCATAGGAAGCTTTGTGAATGAACCATAATCCAAATTCAGATTTCGAAAACAGCTGCTGGAAAAATTTGCCTTGTCCAGAAAAGATTTTAAACATCAAATCATTTTCCCAATCCAATAAGCTGCCGCGCTGACGGTCTTTATGTACGGCCACGTCCTGCATAGCAGAAAATAAACGGTAGCTGTGTTTCACTTCATGATGTTTCGCCGTTTTATCTTCATAAGTACGGCACATAATTTCCGTAGAAAAACCCATCAGCTGTACAAGATAGCTCATCATCACAAAATGTTTTTCACGTTCATTTTGTGCAATACACTCAGAAGCAGTACGTTCTATTTCACGCACACCGCGCATAATGAGCCAAGATGGAATACCGATCCTTGCATGTACAACACCGACTTTTTGCTGGCGCTTCACTGCATCGGCATAATTGCCAGTTATTGCAACGCTGAAGGTTTCCAGCAGCCATACTTTAAGTGTATCTATTAAGCGTTTCTAAATAATGCCGTCTGAAAAAAAATCAGCTGACTCAGGCTCAACCATCATCTGCTTATAAAATGCAGTGACAAAATGTTCAATATTCTTTTCTATAAATTGAAGTGTAAAAATGTGATCTGCTTCATTATATTGTTCACAAATATTTTTCCAGGTTGCAGAAAGCAAGTCCACGGATTCGGCGCTCATAGTACAATAGCTGTTGGATATGAAAGCAAGAATAATACCGCTGTTTAGTTACAAAAAACAGGTAAATAATATAATGAAATTACACATTATTACGATTGTTAAGTTTTAGTTATATTTCATTTTAAGCAGCGTAATGTACTGCTCTGCACTTTCTGAACAGAGCTATGCACCTAATAGTAATAACTGTAACCGATCTGCCATTGATGCCAATCTTGGGCATTTTGCTCTTGATAGCTGAAACCAGCACGTAACGCATGCTGCGGTGAAACTGCATATTGTACTTGAGTATTTAAACGCAAATTCAACTGTGAGGAATCTGACCAAAATGGCAGTTCTGCACGCAGCGTACTGCTCACCTTTTCACTCCATATATTCTGACAGCCAAACACTGGCCCTGCTCCCGCACGCCAGCCTTGATCTAAAGCTTTACTGCCCTGTATTTGCAGCTGCATTTGGCCATAGCATAAGTGTGTACGCGCTGCATTAGCCCAACTGTAACCGGCCTGCGTATTAAGATATGCCGCGCCATGCTGCTCCCGCTCACTGAATTGCCCATCCTGCTCCAGCGCTTCTTGTTTCCAGCCTAAATCAAAACCCCAAGATAAAGGCGTTTTAAATGGTGTAACGGGATTATAAGCATTTACCGACAGCAGGTTCAGCTCCGTTAATTTCAACTCATCATCTCTGAATTGCACTGAACCGTCTAAAAACAGCAATTGCGTGCCAATACGGTAGCCCTGCTGCGGATCAATTAAATCGTGATAAGCCTGACGGCTGCTCAGCTGCACAACATGCTCACCCTGCACTTCACCTGTATGTACGGCAAGATTTCGCGCACTATGCCCTTGGCTCGGATCAGCCTTCGGAGGGCTTACATCTTCCCGCTGTTTATCCAGCTGAATCTTGCTGCGCAGCATCAGCAGCTGACGCAGCCGCGGCTGTGCAAAAGCTTCCTCGACTTTTCTTGCAATAAAGTGCAAATATAAATCGTCATAGCTCATTTCTAAAATCTTTGCTTGATCAGACACTGAATAAGCAGCTAATTGCTGTGACATCGCTTGCACTTCTGAAAATGCAATTTGATGAGCTGTCTGAGCTAAATACTGTCCGTGCTGCTCAGCCTGAGAAAGCAACTGCGTTTCTAAAGCTGGCCGATAAAAAATATCTTTGACTAAATTCTGTTTTTTTAATGCTTTTAATGTTTCTACAGGAATACTTGTTCTTTTAAATTGATCTTTTAATACTGCATCTGGCCGAACCAAATCAATTAATCCCAATAACCGATAAGCACAATTATCACTGACAAAATAATAAGGGAAACTGACGTGCTGCATTTCCCAAATATGTTTAACTAAAAATGTCGTTTCTTGTTCATTGAAATTAAGTTCATATTCCCATAAATCACGGCTTTCCAAGTCGCCATATTCTTTTACTTTACGGTAATAAGGCAGCAAAGAATATTCCCCGGGATATTGCCCTGTAAGCCCTTTCCAAGCATAAGACCAGTTATCAGTCTGATTTACCGTTGCTGCATAATTAACAGCATAAGAAACCAAATTTAACTGCTTTTGATCTTTCGGGTCTAAACGCAGCAAAGTATGCCCAAACATTGAGCTAGGATTACCCATAAAGTCAGTAGCATAAATCAAAGTCGCTTTATAAGGTTTAATTTCACTTATCCAGCGCTCCAGCTGAGGACATTCGGCTTTGGGTAAAATATGCGGATCAATTTTCAGCTGCTGTATTAGCCACTGGCTGCGCGCAGGAAAACGGCACTGGATGGATTGATCAGCAACAGCTGGCTGAAAAATCGCCTCTATATTTGCGCGTAACTCTGCCTTTAAATTCGTCTGGCCATCTTTGGCAAAGAAATAACCCGAATATGCAACCTCACTCTGATTTTTTCCTTCACTATACATTAACCTTTGCCAAGTCACATCTTGGTCTAACTTGTTTTGCTCTGCAATCGCAATATATTTTTCTAAATGTGCGTCTGCATAAACCATACCGGTCATAGCAAAGCTGATTGAAGCTAAAAAAAATCTAAGCAGCATGATTTAAGTTGTCATATTTTATAAGGGCATAAAAAAGCCCCATCACCAAGATAGGGCTCTCAAATCAATTAAACGTATGCTTTTAGCACTTCATCGTTTGCCATTACAGACTGTAATGTCGCAAGAACTTGAAGTGAGTTTTGATTTTCAGCCGAATAAATTTCAGAGAAGTTCTGCTTAGACACTGCAAAAAAACGTGCTTTGTCTTCTGCTTTAATATTGAGCAATTCTGCTAAAACATTGAGGCTCTCACCTTCGCCAACAGCCATTTCACGCGCTAAAACTTCAGCATTTTCATTTGTAAATGTCACTGCTTGAGCTGTAACAGTACCGCCTTGGTTACAGCCTAAAGTACCAAACGTAATCCCCAATAATTGGTTTGAGAAAATACCATTTGTTGTTCCCGCCAAAATCTTTGGAATAACCCCTTTTTGGCCAGCCCATACTTCTGAACCTACGCCGCAGCCAACATCTGGATCAGCAAATGCCGCTGTCGAACCAATCGCTAAAACTGATGCCAAAACTAGTTTCTTGATCATCGCATATCCTCCTAGGACTTTTCTAATGTTTTAATTATTCAAGATTCAAATAAGTACAATAATGTTGTGTTGTACACTCGAAGATTACCGCTATATGACAGATAACGCAAAGCAAATTTAAGGCAAAAGCTTTCTCTCAAATATACCTGTCTTAATTGAGCAGCCAATTGCCATTGCTCTGTCTGCGGCCTAAAATTTTCAGCACCATCACTAAACTGAGCAGCAGCAGCAAATACCAAGAACCTAATTTACCCCAGCCAACCATATGCCATGCATCCACTTGTGTTGGATACAGCCAAATTTGATAGAAGGTGCTAATATTTTCTGCAATCCAAATGAGGAATGCCAACAGCGCCAAAACAGGCAGCATGGGCAGCCGAATTTGATGCTGATTCAAACGAAAGGTGATTTTAGTTTTCCAGAAAATCACTGCACTCCACACAAACAGCAAAGCTCGGTAATCGGCAATAAAAAATTTGCTCATAAAGTTAATATAAGACAGCACTGCCAAAGCAATCATATTGGCAAAGCTCGGCAGCTTCTCAAAAGAAACCTGATACAGCCTTAAAGAACGTGCAAAAAAGCTGCCTACAGCCGAATACATAAAACCGGCAAACAGCGGCACAGTCCACAGCTTAAAAACTGCTGGCTGCGGGTACTGCCATGATGCAATTTGCGGATGGGTCAGGAAAATTTCCATAACCATTGCCACAATATGAAATAAGGCGATTACTTTCGCTTCTGCCCAAGACTCCATTTTCAGGCACAGCAGGCAAACTTGAATGATTAATGCATAAAACAGCAAATAGTCATAACGGAAAAAGCCATAATACTCATGGCTGCCCATAAACGCGGTCAGCGCAAAGGCAATCAACAGCAGTATCCCAAATAAGGCAGCCGAAGCTGCCTTATATGAGAACTCAAAACATGATTTAAAAATTGCAATCACAAATGAATCCTAATCAATCTCACGGTGCGCTTATAAATACTTCGCGCTGTACTCATGCACAGTATCAATAAATGCGCGCGGATTTTCTGGATCGACCCACTGCGTAATGCCGTGGCCTAAGTTGGCCACATAACCCGTTTTTTCACCATTGGCATAAGCATCATCCAGCATCGCTTTGGTTGCTTTGGCAATAGACGCCGGCGAACCATATAGAGTCGCGGGGTCTAAGTTGCCTTGCAGCGCAGCGCGGCCTGCAGCGGTCTGACGTGCAGTTTGCAAATTGGTTGTCCAGTCTAAGCCAAATGCATCTGCACCCGTTGCAATCATTGGCTCCAGCCACTGACCGCCGCCTTTGGTAAATAAAATTACTGGAATTTTGCGGCCATCTTTTTCACGCTGCAAACCGCTGACGATTCTTTGCATATAGTTCAAAGAGAACTCTATGTATTCACGGTGCGCCAAAGCCCCGCCCCAGCTGTCAAAAATCTGAACGGCTTGAGCGCCTGCATCAATTTGCGCATTTAAATAATCTGTCACTGCATCAGCCAAATGCGCAAGCAGCGCATGCATGACTTCAGGCTGTGCGTACATCATATTTTTAGTAAAGCGGAAATCTTTGCTTGAACCGCCTTCAACCATATAAGTCGCCAGCGTCCAAGGACTGCCTGAAAAGCCAATTAAAGGCACTTGCCCGCCCAATGCTGAACGGATCGCTGTTACGGCGTTCATGACATAGTCCAAATCAGACTTGGCATTAATTTTAGGCAAATTTGCGACGTCTTGTTCTGTACGTACCGTTTTATGGAATTTTGGACCTTCGCCAGTTTCAAAATACAGACCTAAACCTAATGCATCAGGCACCGTCAAAATATCTGAAAAAAGAATCGCAGCATCCAGCTCATAACGGCGCAAAGGCTGTAAAGTTACCTCACATGCAAAATCCTGATTTTTGCACAGTGAAAGGAAATCACCTGCTGCAGCACGTGTTGCGCGGTATTCCGGCAAATATCGCCCAGCCTGACGCATCATCCATACTGGTGTTGTATCAACAGGTTCGCGTAACAAGGCTCGCAGAAAACGATCATTTTTTAAGGTCGTCATGCACTTTCCTAACAGTTTTCGAGATTTCAGCCATCATAACAAAAAGGCTGTGATTTTAGTAACTTCTAAGCTCTTTAAAAAACGATCAGGCTCAATGCTAAAAATGAGAATTACACAAAACAAATACTGCATCGGCTTTTTTTTTCTGTAATACTTGGCAAAGTTTTTTCACATAGTAAATAAATAATTCTTAAGGTTGAATTTTATGTTCGTTCGCACAATGCTCGCTTTGAGTTTAAGTTGCATATTTGCTGGTACAGCTATTGCTGCATCTACCGCTGAACAACCATTAAATCCAAAAGTTATTACGGATGTCGCTGTTCAAGACCCTATTGATCCTTTAGCTGCTGATGCCGCATCTGCGCCAGCTGCCAATATTACAGCACAAGAACAACAAGATCTGAATCAAGCATCTGACACATTGAATAATCTGCAGAATACAGAAGATAAAAATGCGGCTATTGGCGATGCGCCAGCGTCTTCAGCAGCAGCTGCCCCTGCAAATGCCGTAAAAGCAGCATGGGGTTTAAATGATCTGAATAATGCAGCTTGGTATGACAATATTGGCAAAGGCCAATTCCCTGTTTATGCCCGCGCACATATTATGCTGAATAATGCACATGCTTCTCCTGGCGCAATTGACGGCACAAGCGGTAAAAATACATTAAAGGCTATTGCTTCATTTCAGCAAATGAACGGTTTAAAACCGACAGGCACTCTGACTAAAGAAACTTGGGATGCATTAATTGCGAAACAAGGCAGCAAACCTGCATTTATTGAATACACCATTACTGAAGCAGACCTCAAAGGTCCTTATGCACAGTCAATTCCGCGCGACTATGCGCTTCAAGCAAAAATGAAAGGCCTCTATTACACCCGCGTAACTGAAATGCTGGGTGAGAAGTTCCACATGGATGAAGACTTTTTGAAAAAACTGAATCCTAAAGCAACATTCAAAAAAGCTGGCGAAAAAATTATTGTTGCAAATATCCGCAATGAAGTGCCTGAAGACATTCATTTAATTGTGGCGCATAAAGGCGCTAAACAGCTGTATTTATTTAACAGCCGCAATCAAATGATTGGTTCTTTTCCTGCAACCATCGGCAGTGCAAGCACACCGTCTCCAACAGGCACCTATAAAGTGACTGGTGTAGCGCCAAACCCTTGGTACAGTTACTCTCCATCTAACTTTGTACAAGGCAATAACACAAAACCGCTGTCTTTACCGCCTGGTCCAAACGGTCCAGTAGGCAACATCTGGATTGGCTTGAGCAAAAAATCTTTCGGTATCCACGGTACGCCAAACCCGTCTGCAATTTCTAAAACTGCATCACACGGCTGTATCCGTTTGACAAACTGGGATGCCAATGATTTAGGTAAAAAAGTAAAATCTGGCGTTACGGTTAAATTCTTAGAATAATCGCTCAGACACAATTAAAGTGCTTTTCTTTCGGGAAAAGCACTTTTTTTATGCCGCTGCATTTTAAACTGCTGTTATACAGCATGTTTATTAATATCAAAACATCACGATAAAAATCATTTAAGGTTCAATATGAAACCAAGTTTAAAACAGATTTTTTGCACTTTAGGCTTTGCCTCGAGTCTAATTTTTACAGCATTAACTCCAGCGCATGCAGAACTGGATATCGAAGAAAAAAATGTCATTTATATAAATGCCTCGCTAGAAGACGGCGATGACTCGACTTACCCTGAAAACTGGTCAGATGAGAAAAAAATCAGAGATAAAACCTATAATCCTCATACGGACTCATCGCAAAACTATTTACATCATCCGCGCTATTTTGTCATTAACGGCAAAAATGCTGTGTATTACTACCCGCTTTCCGAATCAAAACATCCGGCATTGCTCTATACCCGTTTAGCAGATATGAATTTCTATGCGCTAACACAATCCTACGGCTCATCCAAACAGCCGCTGAACTTAAAGCCTCAATTGCCAAATCAGCTGAAAGATCATCAACTTTTCAGCATTCAGCAGCATGGCAAAAACTTAATCCTGATTTTCCGAAGCCGCTATGTCCTCACACTGGCTGAAAAACAGCACAATGCCTCATTGCATAGTATGTTTGCAGACAATACCTACCGTATCAGCTATGAGCTGATTGAAGTAACAGCACAAGGCAAACTGCTGCACCGCACCTCTTTTATCGCGCCAAACCCTGAAAATGGTATGAGTTTCGGGCCAAAATTGAATGAAAAATCTGCCGATTATGACAACAATATTATTGAATATCAGACCAAAACGCCCGGTGAATATCGCACAATCAAGCCCTATGATATTGAACACCTGTATGACTATCAGCACGGTAAGCTGAGTAAACACACTCAAAAATATATGCTTAGCCCCAGTGAACGCGCGGCTCTAAAAGAAGAATATGAAGCAATTGATGCTGAAAAAATGGAAGACGAGTACCGTGAATCTCAAAGAGGCGAAACGCCTGAGCCAAGTTCCTGTTTAAATGACTTTTGGGTATTTAACGATAAGGCCGCACCTAAAGCTGTACACTGGGGCAATCCTTGGCTGCAGCAGCAAACGGTGCTTTATGCAAAGTTTTTAAAAGAATATGAACAAGGCATCAGCTACAAATGGCCTGCATTTCGACAGCTTTTTTGTAAGTTAAGATAAATGGCGCCGTCTCATTTTCGCAACACAATATCATGTATATGACGCTTTAAAGGTCTAAATAAAACAGTAAAATGAACCCAAGTTAAAAAATATGATAGGAACAACACCATGAATGCGTTCTTACATCCAAGCGAAAACCGCGGTCATGTCAATATTGGCTGGTTAAATTCGAAACACAGCTTTTCATTTGGCAACTGGTATAACCCTAAATACATGGGGATCAGTGCGCTGCGCGTCATTAATGATGATCTGATTGATGGTCATCAAGGTTTTGGCCAGCACCCGCATGACAATATGGAAATTTTGACCTGTGTGCTCAAAGGCACTATTACCCATAAAGACAGCATGGGCAATCATGGCGGCATTTCTGCTGGTGAATGGCAGCTGATGAGTGCTGGTACAGGTATCCGTCACAGTGAAATGAACCAAGGCGATGAACACGTTCATTTACTGCAAATTTGGGTCATACCAAATGAGCGTGATGCGAAACCGAATTATCAGCAGATCCGTTTAAATCCGCACGAAGCGCCAAACCAATGGCATTTGATTTGCGGGCCAAATGAAAACGCGCCGATGCATATCCGTCAAAATGCCGAAATAAAAACAGCTGTACTGACTAAAGGTCAAAAACTGTCTGTAGCGCAAACGCAGTATTTAAACTATGTGCATGTGGTTGAAGGCAAGGTGCAAATTGCGGAGCATACGGTTGAAACTGGCGGCGCAATTGCCTTTCTAGAGCATAGTGAAATTGAAGCTCTGGAAGATACGCAAGTGATCTGGTTCGATCTGCCTGAAAAAGCCGCTTAAGGATGTAAATAAAAAGCCCTGATGATTTAGGGCTTTTTATTTACAGCTTTGCTGCATACGGCTTTTGAAAAATAGGATTTCCCTAAGTTACACAAATTAGTGCTGCAGCACACTTACTTAAGCAATATTACTCAGTACTGAACCAAACTGTTCACGTAAATCCTTTTTCAAAATTTTCCCTGTACCTCCAATTGGCATCGTGTCTACAAAAACAACTCGATCAGGAATTTGCCATTTGGCAATTTTATCTGAATAAAATTCAATAATATCCATTTCAGTCACTTGACTATTTGCCACAGGTTTTACAATTAAAATTGGACGTTCATCCCATTTTTCATGTTGTGCAGCAATAACCGCAGCCACTTCAATATCGGGATGGGCGATGGCAATATTTTCCAACTCCACAGATGAAATCCATTCACCGCCAGACTTAATTAAATCTTTTGAACGATCACAGATGGTGAGATAACCATCTTCATTCAAAGTTGCAATATCCCCTGTATCAAACCAGCCATCTTCAGTTAAGGCATTCTGCTTTTGACCATAATAACTTTCGACAATCCAATGCCCTTTGATCTGTAAATTACCTGCCGTACAACCATCATTCAGTACAGTTTCTGTACCATTTTCCTCAGAAGCCAAGCGTAATTGCACACCAAATGGTGGACGACCTTGAGACAGCCTTAATTTAAATTGCGCTGCTTGGCTCAACTGCGCATGTTTTGCTTTCAATTGATTGGCTGTACCTAATGGACTGGTTTCAGTCATTCCCCAAGCATGAATCGTGTCACACTGAAAATCATGTTTAAAACTTTCAATCATGGATGGCGGACATGCTGAACCACCCACAACATTTCTATTCATACTTGACAGTGTTGAGCCGACCTGTTTTGCAGCCTGCAATAAACCTTGCCAAATGGTTGGAACACCTAAAGCAATACTGACCTGATATTCATCAATTAAACTGACCAGACTTTCTCCATCAAGTTTTGGCCCTGGCAGCACCAATTTTGCCCCAACCATTGCCGCAGCATAAGGTGTGCCCCAAGCATTGACATGGAACATTGGGACGACAGGCAAGACTGCGTCTTGTGCGGATAAATTGAGAGAATCAGGCAGACTGATTGCGTAACTGTGTAAAACGGTAGAACGATGACTATACAACACACCTTTAGGATTGCCTGTTGTCCCTGAGGTATAACACATTGAACTTGCCGATTGTTCATCCAGCTGAGGCCAAACAAAATCTGCTGTTTGTGCATGGATTAAATCATCATAAAACAGGACTTCTGGTAGAGCTTCTACAATGGCTTCATCATAATCATCCAGACAAATAAAATGTTTGACACATGAAATATGTTCTTTAACCCCTGTAATTAAAGGTAAAAATGTCTTATCAAATAGAATCACCTGATCTTGCGCATCATTGATGATGTAAATCAATTGCTCAGGGAATAAACGTGGGTTAATGGTATGGCAGATCAATCCACTGCCTGAAATGGCATACCATGATTCTAAATGACGATGATTATTCCATGCGATGGTTGCGACTTTCTGCCCTTGTTCTACATTTAAATTTTTTAGACATTGTGCAAATTGTTTAGCATGACGAGAAATGTGTTTCCAATCCGTGGTCGTCATAGAACCATCGGTATTTTTGGAGATAATTTCAGTATCACCATGATATTGTTCAGCATGTTCAATTAAACTGCTGATTAATAACGGTTGAAACATCATATTGCCTTGCATAGAGATATCCTTATAACTATGTAAATAATTTTAAAAATTGACGGTTATTTTTCATGACATCAATACATCACATTTAAAAATATGTTTTTATCATTGAGTCACTCAAAATAATCATTTGGTCATATTGAACTCAAATATGAAAAAGCTATTTTTTAATGTGTTGATTCAATTGCGAAAATCAAAGGGCAACCCGTAAGTGCTTGTAATTCTGAAAATGCTAAACCTTTCACCATTTCAGTCACATAAGCTTGTTGGTCTTTAAGTTCGATGGTACATAAATCGGTATAAATACGGTCTACACATTGCTGCCCTGTCACGGGATAACTCAGTTTAGAAACAATCTTGGCAATGCCATTTTTGGTGGTATGTTCCATACATACATAAATCGATTTTGCACCCACTGCCAAATCCATCGCCCCACCCACCGCAGGAACGTCTTTATCCTTGCCTGTATGCCAGTTGGCTAAATCACCATTGATTGCCACTTGATATGCACCTAAAACTGAAACGTCTAGATGCCCGCCACGCATAATGTCAAAAGAATCACCGTGATGCATAAAACAACCACCATCTTTTAAAGTGACCAACTCTTTGCCTGCATTAATCAAATCGGTATCTTCATCTTCTGGCAAAGGTGGCGGACCAAAAGCTAAGATGCCATTTTCAGAATGCAGAATAATTTCTTTGTCTTTCGGTAGATATTGAGCCACTAAAGTGGGTAAACCAATGCCTAAATTGGCATAAGTACCTTCAGGAATATTTTGTGCAATCAATTGGGCAATTTCATGGCGTGATCTTTTTTTATAACTCATACAATATCCTCCACTTTCACCACATGCTGCACAAAAATTCCGGGGGTAATAATCGCTTCAGGATCGAATGTGCCCAGTTCTACAATGTCATTGACCTGTGCAATGGTGGTGCTGACTGCTTTTGCCATGATCGGTCCAAAATTACGTGCAGCTTTGCGATACACGAGATTGCCCCAACGGTCAGCTTGATCGGCATAAATCAAGGCATAGTCAGCACTTAAAGGATATTCTAAAACATAGTTTTTACCATGAATGGTGCGAGTTTCTTTACCTTCCGCCAAGCTTGTGCCATAGCCTGTAGGAGTAAATACTGCGCCTAAACCAGCTCCTGCAGCTTGAATACGACAGGCTAAATTGCCTTGAGGGACAAGTTCGAGTTCAATTTTTCCTGCATGATACAGCTCGCCAAATAAAGTCGAACCTGACGAACGCGGAAATGAACAGACTATTTTTTTGACTAAACCCGACAATAATAATTTGGCAATGCCTCGTTCACTTGAAGACGCATTATTATTAATTAAAGTCAGTTCTCTTGGACCTGCATCAATTAAAGCTTCAATCAGTTCAATCGGTTGCCCTGCCAAACCAAAACCACTGGTCATGATGGTTGCACCATCGGGAATTTGTTTAAGAACAGCTTCAATATCGCCTGTAATTTTATTGATCATTATCCATCAACCTAATTGTCAAAACCTTGATGACTGAAAAAGAGATGAAGTACCCCTCCACCTCTCATCATAAAAATTAAGCTGTTGCGGCTTTAATCATATTCTTGGCAATAATGATTTGCTGAACCTGCGTTGTGCCTTCATACAAACGGAACAAACGCACATCACGGTAAAAACGCTCAATCGCATATTCACTGATATAACCTGCCCCACCATGAATCTGTACGCAACGATCTGCCACTCGTCCACACATTTCCGTGGCAAACATTTTGGCACATGATGCTTCGGTGCTGATATTTTCACCTAAATCACGACGACGAGCTGCGTCTAAAACCATACATTTTGCAGCATAAATTTCGGCTTTTGAGTCGGCTAACATGGCTTGAATCAGTTGGAAATTCGCAATCGGCTGACCGAACTGTTTACGCTCAATCGCATAATTCAAAGCATCTTCCAGCATACGCTCCGCACTGCCTACGCTATACGCAGCGATATGCAAACGCCCCTTATCCAAGACTTTCATGGCAGTTTTAAAGCCTACGCCTTCAACGCCACCAATCAATTGATCTTTATGGACACGGCAATTCTCAAAAATCACATCACAGGTATGCGAACCTTTTTGCCCCATTTTTTGATCAATTTTCCCAAGGCTTAGACCTGCTGTGCCTGCTTCGACCAAAAATGCTGAAATACCTGATGCACCTTTGATTTCTGGATTGGTACGTGCCATCACGGTAAATGTACCTGCACGTGGCGCATTGGTAATAAAACGCTTGGTGCCATTTAAAATATAATAATCACCATCTTTGACTGCTGAAGTTTTTAATGATGCAGCATCCGAACCTGCATCGGGCTCAGTTAAACAGAATGAGCCAATAATTTCACCACTGGCATACTTAGGCAGATATTTCTGTTTTTGCTCATCCGTACCATCAATGATGATTCCACTTGAACCAATGCCGTTATTTGTCCCAATTAAAGAACGAAATGCAGGTGAGGTATGACCCAGCTCAAACGCCACATTGACCTCTTCTTCCATGGTAATGCCCAAACCACCAAACTCTTCAGGAATGGTTAAGCCAAATAAACCAAGTTCTCGCATTTGTTGTACGATGTTTTCAGGAATTTGATCGGTTTCTGCCACTTGATGCTCCAAAGGCACCAGTTCATTTTTGACAAAATCACGAATTGTTCCAAGTAATTGTTCCAGTAAATCCTGATCACGAATCATCACTATCTCCTCATTTTCAATTTTTATGTTTAAGCTGCTCAATTTCAAACTTAAACCAAGTTAATTCCATTTCGTTATTATTAAGTCAAAAAAATATCAAAAAAACAATATTTTTATTAAATTTATTTTGCATTGCGGAATTAAATATTTATTTCAATTATTTTCAATAAGTTAATCAATAAACCAGAGTTTAAAAGGAAAATTTAAGCAATTTAATCTTGAAAATTGATAAAAATTAAGCAATATTAATTTAAATATATTTTGCATTGCGAAACAAAAATGGATTTTACCAACAAAATAAATGATTCAGCATACGTTCAGGTCGATTACAGCATTGCTCAAGTTGCGGTCGTCAAAATTCACCGTCCTGAGGCTAAAAATGCCCTGAATACACAAGTCAGAAAAGAACTGGCGCAGATTTTCAGCACACTGAGTTTTGCTGATGATATTCATGCCATTGTGCTGACTGGCGGCGATCACGTCTTTGCCGCAGGTGCAGATTTAAAAGAAATGGCAACGGCGAGTTCAACTGAGATGATGCTGCGACATACCGAACGCTATTGGAATGCGATTGCACAATGCCCTAAACCTGTGATTGCGGCTGTGAATGGCTATGCCTTAGGCGGTGGCTGTGAACTGGCGATGCATGCCGATATTATTATTGCAGGTAAAAGTGCAATTTTTGGGCAGCCTGAAATTAAGGTGGGCGTGATTCCTGGTGCAGGTGGAACGCAACGATTGTTTAGAGCAGTTGGGAAATTTCATGCCATGCGCATGCTCATGACTGGGGTCATGGTGCCTGCGGATGAAGCCTATCGCATTGGTTTAGTTTCTCAAGTCACTGAAGATGATCAAACCATCGCAACGGCAATCAAGATGGCTGAAAACATAGCCAAACTCCCTCCGATTGCTTTGCAGCAACTCAAAGAAGTGGCTTTGTGGAGTGAGGATGTTCCATTACAAGCAGGGCTTGCCTTAGAACGTAAATCGTTCCAGTTATTATTTTCCACCGAAGACCAAAAAGAAGGGGCGAATGCCTTTCTAGAAAAACGTCGTCCGCACTATTCAGGTAAATAAATTTCCTGATCAATCAACATTTATTTAAACAATTAGCCTTAAAATATAATGAGTAAGATGCAATGACGTATGACATTAAAAAAGTTGCCATTATTGGCACAGGGATTATGGGCAGTGGGATTGCACAACTTTTTGCACAAGCCCATTTTTCTACTGTTTTATATGATGCTCAAGCAGGTGCAACACAACGCGCCAAAGACAAATTGAGTCAAACCTTTGAAAAATTACAGGCAAAAAATAAAATTTCAGAAGTACAATGCCAAACAGCTATTCAACATCTGTCTGTTGCGAGTACATTAGCAGAACTTGCAGATTGTGATTTGATTATCGAAGCGATTGTTGAAAATCTAGCAGTCAAACAACAGCTTTTTCAAGAACTTGAAAGTCTTGTTTCAGCACAAACCATTTTAGCGTCAAATACGTCATCCTTGTCCATTACCAGTATTGCAGCCAAATGTGCCCACCCTGAACGTGTGGCAGGATTACACTTTTTTAATCCTGTACCACTCATGAAAGTTGCTGAAGTGATTGGTGGTTTAAAAACAGACCCTGCCATTGTTCAGCAACTACAGGTGCTCACGGAAAAACTCGGGCATCGAGCTGTGATTGCAAAGGACACACCGGGTTTTATTATTAATCATGCAGGGCGTGCTTATGGCACTGAAGCCTTAAAAATTTTAAATGAAAATGTCAGCACTGTTGAAGATATCGACCGTATTTTAAGAGATGGTGCAGGCTTTAAAATGGGGCCGTTTGAACTGCTTGATTTAACAGGATTGGATGTTTCGCATCCTGTGATGGAGTCGATTTATCATCAATATTATGAAGAGCCACGTTATAAGCCCAATCCTTTAACCCGTCAGATGCTGGAAGCAGGCTCACTCGGACGGAAGACACAGCAAGGGTTTTATACGTATCCAGCTCAGGAATCAGAAGCGACCAACTCGACTGTATCGGCAAATGTGCCATCAAATTTTCCAACGGTCTGGATTGGTGCTGATTTCCTTCAAGATCGTCAAATTTTAGAAAAATATTTAACAGAGTTAAACATTGCCATAGATGCTGCGGAAATTCCAAACCCAGATAGTTTATGTATTTTGGCTTGTTATGGTGAAGACACCACACATGCCTGTCTGCGTTATGCCACTGACCCTGCAAAGAGCGTGGCAATTGACATGCTCTATAATTTTAATAAACACCGCACGCTGATGCCCTCTTTAATCACGTCATCTGAATGTATTGAAATAGCACATGCCATTTTCAGCGCAGATCAAACTTCGCTGACCATTATTCAGGAAAGTATAGGTTTTGTGGCACAGCGAGTTTTAGCCATGATCATTAACCTCGGCTGTGACATTGCCCAACAACAGATTGCAACGGTTACCGATATTAATGACGCTGTGCGGCTAGGTTTAGGTTATCCATTTGGTCCGATTGCATGGGGTGATCATTTAGGTGCGGAAAAAATTTTACTGATCCTAAAACGTATTAACGCTATTACCTCTGACCCACGTTACCGCCCTAGCCCATGGTTGCAACGTCGTGTTGCCCTAAATTTACCGCTTACATTTTCACCAGCTTAAAAGGATTTTTAAACATGTTAAATGCTTATATTTACGATGGCATTCGCTCACCCATTGGTCGTCATGGTGGTGCACTCAGCAGCATTCGTCCTGATGATTTAGCGGGTTTAGTGATTCAGAAACTGATTGAAAAAACTGGACTTTCAGGACATGAAATTGAAGATGTGATTTTAGGCAATACCAATCAGGCAGGTGAAGATTGCCGTAACGTGGCACGTCATGCAGGCTTACTTGCAGGTTTACCCGTCACTATTGCAGGTCAAACAGTGAATCGTTTATGTGCCAGTGGATTGGGTGCAATTATTGATTCTGCACGTGCCATTAGCTGTGGTGAAGGTGATCTATATATCGCAGGTGGTGTGGAAAGTATGACACGTGCACCCTTTGTGATGGCAAAAGCTGAAAGTGCTTTTAGTCGTGATGTCAAAATATTTGATACCACCATTGGCAGCCGCTTCCCCAATCCAAAAATCACCGAACAATATGGTGCACACAGCATGCCTGAAACTGGCGACAATGTTGCGGTTAAATTTGGCATCAGTCGTGAACAAGCCGATAGCTTTGCAGCCCAATCTCAAGCCAAATATCAAAAAGCCAAAGAAGCTGGATTTTTTCATGATGAAATCATGCCGATTGAAGTGGCTCAAGGCAAAAAATTGCCACCCAAATGGGTTCAAGAAGATGAACATCCGCGTCCAAGTTCAACTTTAGAGGCATTGGCTAAACTGAAACCTTTGTTTGCAGGTGGTGTGGTCACCGCAGGTAACGCATCAGGCATTAACGATGGTGCAGCAGCTTTATTGATTGGTTCTGAAGATGCAGGTCAAAAATATGCTTTAAAACCGATGGCAAAAATTTTGTCCGCTGCTGCCGCAGGGATCGAGCCAAGCATTATGGGTGCAGGACCCATTGAAGCGATTAAAAAAGCCATTGCCCGTGCCAATCTTAGCTTAGATGACATGGATATTATTGAGATCAATGAGGCATTTGCCTCTCAAGTATTGTCCTGTTTAAAAGGTCTGAACATTGACTTTGATGATCCTCGTGTTAATCCGAATGGCGGTGCGATTGCTATTGGTCATCCATTGGGTTGTTCAGGCGCACGTTTAGCCTTGACTGTGGCACGTGAACTGCAATGCAGCGGTAAAAAATATGCGGTGATCAGCTTATGTATTGGCGTAGGTCAAGGTTTGGCGATGGTGATTGAAAACGTTGCTGCTTGATACCGTTTTCAATCACTTTATTTAAATGATGATGGCTTAATTTTGCAAAGCAAAATAAGATAGCAATAAATTTCAAAAAGTATGTCCACAGATGAATCAAAACCTTAATCTGGAAGAAATTCGGCTTGACCCAATTTCACATATACATCGGGATAACAATCCGCAATTTATTGCTTCTCTTGCGCGCGGCTTTGAGCTATTACGTTGTTTTTCTGCTGAAAAGCAAGTGCTTGGCAATCAGGAACTTGCTCAGCTTACAGGTTTACCTAAACCTACAATTGCGCGTATTACTTACACCTTAGTTACCTTAGGCTATTTAAAACAATTGCCAGATTCTTCTAAATATATGCTGGATATTGGGGTTTTAGCACTGGGCTATGCTGCGCTTTCCAATATTGTGATTCGTAATTTAGCGCATCCGTTTATGCAGGAAATGAGCCTGCAAGTACAAGCGCCTGTGGCTTTGGCAACCCGTGATCGTTTGAATATGTTGTATTTAGATGTGATTCAAACCAACAGTATGATGCGTCGTCAAATTGGCTCAACCTTATCACTTTATAGTAGTGCAATGGGACGTGCTTGCCTTGCGGCAACTCCTGAAACTGAACGCCAGATTTTGATGACGGCCTTAGAAAAACAGCATCCAAAAAATTGGGATGAGATTCACTTCGGTTTACAAAAAGCCTTTCAGGATTATGAGCAACATGGCTACTGCATATCCTTAGGTGAATGGAAAAAAGATATTAATTCGGTCGCTGTGCCGTTATTAAATTCTAAACATGGTCTATTTGTATTTAACTGTGGCGCACCTAATTTTCAGCTTTCTGCTGAACGAATTGAAAAAGAAATTGGCCCGATGCTCAAGTTTATGGTGAACAACATTCATGAAGCACTATTGGATATCGACTAATAAGCGACACAACAAAATTTACCTATTCAAAGACATCACTCGGGTAACACATGAAATCATGTGGTGATGATTAAATTTACCCACAGATGTAGAACTTTTAGCTCTTCATTTTTTATTTTTTAGGTAATCCTGGTTCCTTCGGGAGCCAGGATTGAAAAGCTTAAGCATGATGATTTACAGAAAGCTTCCGCCACTGTCTAGGTGATACACCGTACCAACGCTTAAATGCACGCGTAAAATTACCTTGTGCCTCATAGCCCAACAAACTCGCTATTTCCAAAACAGACATACTGCTATTTTCCAATAACTGCCCTGCCTTATTCTTTCGCGTCAAATCGAGTAATGATTCAAAGTTAGTGCTTTGTTCATTTAAATAGCGATACAGTGTGAAACGATGTACAGCAAAGTATTCAGCGACTTTTTCTACTGTACAGGTGCCATGAGGCAATAAACTTTCAATCACTTGACACACCTGTGCTTGCAAATCAATTCGTTTATGATGATGCAACTCGCTTAAATGACTACGCAAAAAATCATCAAGCTGATTATCATGCCCTAAACGTTGTTGATCGAGTTCTTTTTGTGGAAATAATAATTCATGCTGAGACTGTCCAAACCATACAGGACAACCGAAAAATTTTTCATAGAGATGTGCTGACTTTGGCTTTGGATATGAAATACGAACCAGAGTTGGATGCCAAGATTTGCCTAACACCATTTCCATAATTGAAACCGTCGCCACTAAATATGCGGTTTGTAATTGTTCTTTATCAGGAGCATCGCCTTCGATACTCATTTGAATGCCAGCATATCCCTGATCTTCTTTCAAAGACAGATATAGACCTTTATACCAAAGCCGACCATAATCAAATAGACTTTCTAAAGCATCACGTAAAGTTGCTGCATTCAGCACTAAAAAACGCAATGGACCTGTATTGGTCAGGCTTGCCCTTTTTCCCAATAATAGCCCTATGTGATCACATTGAAGTAATTCTCGAGCAAGTTGAAGAATTTTACCGTGCAACTGCAACGGTAAAGGTTTCAGGTTGTTTTTGAAATCATTCTCTTCAATGCCAAATTGGCTGAAGAACGCCCATGGGTCTACACCATTTTCTAAGAGAATTTTAGGTAATGCGGCCAATGCACCTAAAGGAATTGATTTTTCTTGTATTGTGGTATTGATCTTTTTCATACAAAAAACCTCTTATCTACACAGTGCCTAGCAAATGCAGAAAACCATTGTGATACATATCTGTGCGCCAAGGGCCATCTTTATCTCAGCTTAAAAATACCCATCCATGCGCAATATTGACTCATTCATACTCATCGAATTGTTCATTTTATTTTCATGAGATATAGCATAGTTTTTAATGATTGAAAGCGATATTCACTAAAGTATAAACATCACTTTCACTTGAATCCTCTAGTTATTCATCCTCAGACTTGTATGACCCATATACCTTCACAATTTCTTAAAGCAGGCTTAAAAAGCCTCCCACAATCATTAATTGAAGCGTTAAAACAAATGCTAAAAGTATGGGTTTTAAACCCGCCTTTCTCAAATCAACAATACGTACACTCACGCCTAAAGCAACCATCGCTGTTGCTAAAGCCAAGTCATCAGCAAGAATAATAACGGCATGAATATATTCAGGAATATTCACCAAAGAATTAAATAACATGCATGCGATAAAGCCAAAAACAAATATCGGAAGCGCAATCGGTCCAGCTGACTGGTTCGAAGAAGAGTTTCGTGTCAGCCAATAGCATAACAATAGTAAAAATGGAGCCAATAACAAAACACGGATCAACTTTGTCACGACTGCTGCCTCTGCTGCTTGAGGTGTCATGGCTTGACCAGCAGCAACGACTTGCGCGACTTCATGCAGTGTAGCGCCCGTAAAAATACCAAATATACGGTCCGTAACAAAAGCATGTGAGACATACTGGTAGATCCATGGATATACAAACATGCCAATGGTGCCAAATAACACAATACAGCTGACTGCAACAGCCACTTGTTCATTTTTTGCTTTCACAATGCTTGAGGTTGCTAAAATGGCTGCAGCACCACAAATAGCATGCCCTGCACCAATCAAAATACTGGTTTCTTTGTCTAATTTAAGCAGTTTAATGCCCATCCACACAGCCAATCCCATTGTCGTCACAATTAGAATGACATCTATCAAAAAGGCTTGGGCGCCCAAAGCTTGAATCTGCTGGACGCTAAGTCGAAAACCATAAAAGGCAACTGCAATGCGCAACAGCCTTTGCTTACAAAAAACCATGCCGTCTTCCAACAGTGCATGCATTTTATATGGCATGACATTACCAAATAGCAGACCAATTAACATTGAGATCGTCAGCAGACCCAAACCAAGACTTTTCAGATATTCAATTTGTGCCAAATAAAAAGCAGAAACTGAAAGTACAAAAAAGAACGTGATGCTGACAAATCGCTCTGAAAGCTGATATTTTTTTTGGATTTGATAAAGCATGACCTATTTACCTAGCTTATTTTGAAATATACGGCGCTTACCCGCCTGAATGCTCAGACAAGTGCAATACATATTTTTTGAAAAAATTTGGGCAGTTCAGCCAATAAAACTAAAATATCCTTCAGCTGAACTGCAGCGAGTTAGAGTTGAATGTGATTTTAGAAATTCATCTTAAACACCAAGGATGCGTAATCTCGGTCATCTATGGTGCTGAAATCGTTCGAGCCAAAGAAGTTGTTATACGCAAGCTCTGCAGAATATTTCTTTTGATAGGTCGCAGAGATCCCGACACCAACCGCCATTTGACCTTCCTGAAAATTAGGCCCATAACCTGTCACATCATGTCTAAAGGTCACGCTTGGACTCACCACCGTTTCAGTTAATAAATTTGGATAAGTCAAAGCACCTCGTAAGCGATAACCCGCTGACCATTCACTAAAAAAGCCATCTTTGGCATTACAAAACTGTGTATTGAGATTGGCAATTTCTTCCGCTGATAAATTCCCTGAATTGGCAGAAATACAGGCATTCGCTCCAGTCACAGGGTCATATGCTCCTGTGGACAATTCACTACGTCCAAAAGCACTGCTACGCCCAAAACGTTGTCCATCAATATCACCAATATGATTCACGGCAAATTCAGCCGACCAAGCCAAGCTCTTTGCACCAAATACATTTTGCATTGTATCTGCTGCGCCAAATGACCATTGCGAAACAGGCAAACGCGCATAACCATCCACATGTGCACCAAATTCAGGTCTTATTCCAGCTTCTGTAAAGGGTGAATTGGGTGCAAGAATCTGAAACTGAACCAAATCTGTGCCGTTAAAACCTAAAGGCTGATTCGGTTTATGATTTAACTCGCTAAAAACGGTTGTCGTGCCCACTTTCCCACTTAAACTTGCGCCAAACATACGCACATCTTCGGGATAAACAGCATAATAGCTTGCTGTATTAAAATACTTCGCCCCTAAACCTGTGGCTGCTTTGCCTTCAAATGCAGAAAAACGACTATGATAATTGGCATAATACAGCCCCAATTCCATGTTATTTAAACTTGGAAAGGTTTGTTTCAATGCAATACCATATTGCCCGCCATCTTTTGGAGATTGTGTTTCACCACGGGGAATGTAACTACCACTTTGTATCGCTGTTTCCGTGGTACGATCACCCACGACAGCAATGGTAATCGGGCCACAGCTTTCAGGGGTAAAATCTGAAATCTGAAAAAATGTGCCACAGCCATCCAAAACAGATGGTCTAAATTTATATTGATAAAAACCTTCTACTTGCAGATTTTTATTTAAGCCTAAATTAAATGACAACATCTCCACAGGAATCACACGTTCTTTAGGATCAACTCCCGGACGGTTCATTGCTGCGACATCAATCGCATTTACCGAGTTAATTCCGTTCTGGAAAAAGCGGGATTTCCCCCAATTTAAAGCGTGTTTACCGAGCTTAATTTCCAAAGGCTGACCATTTGGCAATGCCATTTTTTTCCAAAGATAAGCATCCCACAACTCAATGCCTTTAAATTTGGCAAGGTCAGGCCATTTACTGTCATCAAAAGCCTCAAAATCGCCTTGACCTGTTTCATAAGCATGGTCATACCAGTATTTTGCACTGACGACAGCGCCTTGTTGACCATCACTTAAACTGACTTCAGTCAGACCTTTTGCCACTTGCGAGATGACATCATGACGACTAAAGTTTTGTCGTCCATTGTCACCATTGGCATCAATACTATGCCCATTTTTGCCAATCTGCTGAGCATCAGGCGCATATAGCAAAGATGCTGACGGTGTCTGCATGCTCCAGCTGGTTCCCATACTGAGTGTGGTATGGCTTTTAAGTTTCCAGTCTTCATACACATCAAAACTTGCTGCATGCACGCTATTAATCTGAGCAATCGACACTGCCAAAACACTTGCGATTAAACATTGACGATGATTCAGCTTGCGGTTCATTCCATTAAAATTTACGAATTTATTCACCATATCAGCTCCATTTAGATATGACTGTCCTCAGCCCCCTTTTTTTAAGGGAGCGCTTTTTTGTTTTTCAGTTGGATTGTTTAAGAAGGATTACGCTTTATGTTCACGTAATAAACGCGCAGGGATACCCAGTAAGAGTGTGATCGCACCAATGACCAACAGTACTGCAATCACTGAAAATGCCATATAAATACTGCCTGATTGAGTTTTAATTGCGCCCACCAGAATCGGACTAAGTACGGCTGCCATGCCGCCCAAAGTACTTACTAACGCAATCCCTGCTGCAGCTGCGGTACTGGATAAATAAGCAGGTGGAATCGTCCAAAACAATGGTACAGCCGATAAACATGCAGCCGCGCCAATCGTGATTAAGCCCACAGACATGCCAATTTGATCTTGGAAGAAGCCAAGCAAGCAGAAACTGATTGCACCCACCAACATTGTGATTGCTAAATGCCAACGACGTTCTAAAAATTTATCTGAACTGCGGCCTAAGATATACATTGCGACTAAAGCAGTGATATATGGCAAACTTGAGATTAAACCAATTTGACGAATATCTTGAATACCAAATTCTTTGATTAAGGTCGGCATCCAATACGCCACGGTATTTGTACCTGAATAAATACAGAAGAATACAAAACCTGCCATCAATACACGTGGGTCACATAACAGTTGTTTCAACGGTACATGCGTTTTCGCCACAGTTTTATTTTCGGCAGCCAAACTGTTTTGTATAATTAACTTTTCACGTGCATTCAACCACTTTGCTTTTGCAGGCTGATCAACCAGCCAAAACCACGCAATAATACCCAATATGACTGCTGGGATACCTTCAAGTACGAACAGCGCTTGCCAATCTTTTAAGCCCATCCAACCATGAAAACTGCTCATGATCCAGCCCGCAAGCGGTCCACTGACAATACCTGCAATAATGCCTGCCATAAAAAAGACTGATGTGATTCGACCACGTAATGATCCAGGGAACCAATACGTCAAATAAAGAATAACTCCAGGGAAAAAACCTGCTTCAGCCACACCGAGCAAGAAACGCAATACATAAAAACTGGTTGCACTTTCGACGGTACTCATGAGTATGGTAACAATGCCCCATAAAATCATGATACGAGTCAATGTGGCACGTGTTCCCACTTTTTGCATATACATATTGCTTGGAATTTCAAACATCAGATAGCCGACAAAAAATGCTGCCGCGCCAATCCCATAAGCGGCATCACTTAACAGTAAGTCTTCTGACATTCTTAACTTAGCAAAAGAAATATTAATACGGTCAATCGCATTAATGGCATAAGCTAAAAATAGAAATGGCAATAATCTGAATGCAACTTTACGAAACGTTTTCTTTTGTTCGTCCTGCGTGATATTTAAACTTTCAATCGATATTCCTTCATTGACAGAGTTCACGTGTATTCTCCTAATCTTTTTAATATCCCTATTTGTTCCCTGCGTTCATTTCTAAAAATCCAATTTAAAGAAGCATGAACTCACTCTATGTCTTTCAAAATTTCATCAAGCATTGGGACTGCCATTTCACAAGCTTCAATTCCTTGTAGGCTGACAATTTTCAAAACTTCTAAAATTTGCTCACGGCTTGCACCTAAAGCCAATGCTGCTTCAATATGACGCTGTGTGCCATGTGCCCACATATGCGTTACGGTTGCATCACCTGCAATACACAAAAATTCGATCCATAATGGCGGTAAAATGCCGTCTTTCCACAGACCAAAACCCATTTTTAGGAAGTTTTCCAAATACACAGGATCCCAACGATAAATGGTTTCCCACAATAGATTAAACATGCCTTGCGCTCGAACCGCATCACACACAGGGGTTGCAGGTGCTTGCACCGCATCATCCGCCAAACCTGCATCTGCCAATTCTTTTTCTAAAATAGGCACACCCAATGCACAGGCATGAATACCGACCACACTGGCAAGTTTAAACACTTCTAAAATTTCTGCACGAGTTGCACCTAAACGTAATGCTTCACGGATATGGCGCTGTACGCCTGGAGCGTATAAATGTGTTGCTGTCACATCAATATTTAAACGAATCAATGCAACGAGTTTGGGATCAAGCACATTATTGAGCTGTGTATCCTGCACTAATGCCATAAACTTTTCAGTCCATTCTGGCGACCATTCTGCCATTGCATCAAGGGATTCATCAAAAATGCCTGCGGCACGTAAAGCATTATAATTTGGAGTTTGATTCATAATTTTTTCCACGTTTAAATCACACCGCCGCCATTTGGGCTAATGACTTGTCCAACAAGATAATGCTCACCGCTTAAATACAGCACCGTGCCTGCATATTCTTCAACTGTGCCAAAACGTCCCAAAGGAATGCCTTGCCACAAACGATTACAGGCTTCTTCGCCAATATGATCGAGATATTCATTAAAACGAGGTGTTGCAACGCCACCCGGTGCCATGGCATTGACAAAAATATTTGAACCTGCCACTTCATAAGCAATCGATTTGGTCAATGAAATGACAGCACCTTTGGTCGCACAATAATGTGGGCTATGTGCGCTTTTACTTGAAAGTCCTGCAATCGAAGCAATATTGACAATTTTACCTGAGCGCTTTGGCTCCATAATTTTCAAAGCTTCACGGGTACAATAAAACACGCCATGCACATTTACCCCCCAATAGCGATGCCATTCGTCATCGCTGATAGAGCTAGTAAAACCTAATGATTCTCTTGGCTCAGGCGTAGACATATAACGATAAAGTTTGTTACGACGCTGAGTATCCAGTTCAGAATTTGGCGTAATTGCCGCATTATTAACCAGCACATCCAAAGTCCCAAAACGCTGAACCAATTGTTCAAACATCTCTGCCACTGCTACGCTTGACGATACATCACATTGCACGGCAAGGCATTCAGCCCCATATTTTTCAACGCTTTTTTGCGTCTCTTGTAACGTGTCTGGGTTGACATCACATATGACCAATTTTGCACCTGATTGAGCAAAAGCCTCCGCACAGGCTTTTCCAAGCCCCGGACCGACACCCGTCACGAGTACAACTTTATTATTAAAATCCATTTTTGAATCCATGTGTAATATTCATATGGTTCATCGCTGTTTTCACAACAAGCGATGAACCCAGTGTTATTGATCTTTTTTAAACACTCAAAGAGAGATTACAGTCCCGGTACAGTAAAACCACGTTGTCCCGGTTTACGATTTGGTGCCATACCTAATTGACGAATTGTTTCATCTGCACTGTCGTAGGTCTGACCAATCTTATAAATCTCACGAGCTTCTTTGCCTGTTGCAATATCACGATTCAATTCACGGGCAATACGAACCGTTTGTTCAATTTGCTCCACTGAAGTCATGCGTTCGCCTTTACGTCCCCATAAAGTATCTTCAATTCCTACACGCACATGCATACCGAGAGCAATAGCAATCGTATTAATTGGCAATACCGCACGCATTGCACTTTCATAAGTCAGGATCGAACCCGCTGGTGAACGTTTAGTGAATTCGATTAAATCGGAAGGATCAAGCCCTGCTGCACCGCCGCCAATCGCAACGTAGTTCAAGTTTAATGGACCTGTATATAAACCTTTACGAATTAAGCGTTCTACTGTTTCAAGTTGATGTACATGACCCAACATAAAATGCGGCTGAATTTGTGCTGCCTGCAAACGCTTTAAATGCTCAATAAAGAAAGACGGACGCGCATCTGACACCATTTCTGAATAGGCATTAAAATATTCAGGCTTTTCTAAAATTGTTCCAACGACATCATCAGGGGTCAGCATTTCACAAATATTCATCTGACTGGTATTAATGGCAATCGTGACTTGATCAGGTTTTGGATTTAATTCAGCTAACATATGACGTGTGTCATAGTCTAACCATTGTGCTGCTTCACCTTCAGACTCAGGAGCAAAAGAAATTGATCCACCAACTTGAAGTACCATATCAGGCACAGCTTGGCGTAATAATCCTAACATTTCATTAAACTTACTGAGTTTTTTCGAGCCTTTACCATCTTCTTCACGGACATGGACATGCAGAACCGTGGCACCTGCGTTATAACAATCAATCGCCTTTTGAATTTGTGCATCCATGGTGACTGCAATATCATCTGAATCGGTTGGTAACCATTGCGGACCATAAGGTGCAACCTGAATTACCAATTTTTCTTGATTTTCAGGGAATAGGCTATCATCGAGGAAGTTCATTTGTATTTGCTCCATACTGAGTCATTGTTATAGAGCCATCCATTGACTCTTCACTCATAGCAAAATACAAATTAAATAATGTTTGAATTTATCACTATGTCACATAAATTTATCATTAAGTCATTTTTGATTAATTTAAAAGCATCTTTTAGACAGCTTTATTGCCCAAAAATTTAAAAATCAAAGCCACCCTAATGACTCAAATTTAGGCTGCAGCTGAGGTGAAAAATCAAATATCTGCACTATTTTATATCCCAAATTTGATGTGGAGTAATACTGCAGGCAAGAAAAAAGCCCTTGTAATAACAAGGGCTTTTTCGAATTTGGCGGAAGCGGTGAGATTCGAACTCACGGAGGGGTATAAGCCCTCGTCGGTTTTCAAGACCGGTGCATTAAACCGCTCTGCCACGCTTCCATGGCCGAAATAATATAAACAAATTGAATGCTTGGCAAATATTTTTATACCCATACAGCACTGCTTGTTCAAATTACAGCCGAAAATAGGTATATCCGCATAAATTTTATAAAATTTCAGCTAATCACAAATAAAGCATCAAAAAATTTAAACCATAATAAAACGATCTATCTTGAACGAAGATATAAGATTTTGCATGATTCTAATATAATCAGCATACGGACTCGATGACACTTCGGTTTAAACCTACTCATTTAAAAATTATACGGTTAAAAAGCTTTCAATAATCCATTTGTACAATAAAACCTCAAACCAAACACATGAAGCACCCTTATAAACTTCCACGGAATAACTGAAAGCACATGAATAGCTGAGTTAAAGTTAGCATCACGTCAAATTCCATCTATAATATGCGCCATTCAGGATTGCTCCATGTAAAACCGCAGTGTTTTACATCTAAGCATCCGCCCATATTATTAAGCCAATGTCTATCTCTCGTTTCGGCTTAAACCATTTTTACTGCTTATTTGTCCGTGACGACAACTAAGAATTTAGGTGCTTCCTCATGGAAATCAAAGTTAATTATCTCGATAATCTTCGACAAGAAGCCAAGTTCGATGACTTCACGGTAATTGCCGACCAGCCAATTCGCTATAAAGGTGACGGTTCAGCGCCGGGCCCATTTGATTATTTCCTCGCTTCATCTGCACTTTGCGCAGCTTACTTTGTCAAAGTTTACTGCTTAGCGCGTGACATTCCGACGGACAATATTCGCCTGTCTCAGAACAATATTGTTGACCCAGAAAACCGTTATAAGCAAATTTTTAAAATCCAAGTAGAGTTGCCGGCAGATATTTCAGAAAAAGACCGCCAAGGCATTTTGCGTTCGATTGACCGCTGCACAGTTAAAAAAGTCATTCAAACCGGCCCTGAATTTATTATTGAAGAAGTAGAAAGCATCGACGCAGATGCTCAAGCTCTATTAATGCCAAACTTGGCTCAAGGCAACTTAACCCGCATTGCAGGCAAAGATCTTCCTCTGGAAGAAACTATTGCCAATATGTCTGCAATATTAGCGGGCTTAGGTATGAAAATTGAGATTGCATCTTGGCGTAATATTGTGCCAAATGTCTGGTCTTTGCATATTCGTGATGCTCAGTCACCAATGTGTTTTACCAACGGTAAAGGCTCAACCAAAGAAAGCGCTTTGGCCTCTGCATTAGGCGAATTTATTGAACGCCTCAACTGCAATTTCTTCTATAACGACCAATTCTGGGGTGAAGACATTGCCAATGCTGAGTTTGTGCATTACCCAGATGAAAAATGGTTCCAGCCGGGGCCTGAAGGTGAACTGCCAGAAGAAATTTTGGATGAATATACACTGGCTGTTTATAACCCAGATGATGAACTGCTCGGCACTCACCTGTATGACACCAATTCAGGCAATACTGAGCGCGGCATTTGCTCATTGCCGTTTGTCCGTCAGTCCGATGGTGAAACCGTTTACTTCCCTTCAAACCTCATTGAAAACTTATACCTTTCAAATGGGATGAGCGCTGGCAATACTTTAGCAGAAGCACAAGTACAATGCTTATCTGAGATTTTTGAACGTGCTGTAAAACGTGAAATTTTAGAAGGCGAAGTTACCCTTCCAGATGTGCCTGCAGAAGTTCTAGCCAAGTATCCAAGTATTGTTGAAGGCATTAAAGGCCTAGAAGAGCAAGGCTTCCCTGTTTTAGTAAAAGATGCATCACTGGGCGGCCAATATCCTGTGATGTGCGTCACCCTAATGAACCCGCGCACAGGCGGTGTATTTGCATCATTTGGCGCACATCCAAAACTTGAAGTTGCACTTGAACGCAGTTTAACCGAATTACTGCAAGGCCGCAGTTTTGAAGGCTTAAATGATCTGCCTAAGCCGACATTCAGCACCAATGCAGTAACAGAACCAAATAACTTTGTAGAGCACTTCATTGACTCAAGCGGTTTAGTCTCATGGCATTTCTTCAGCGCAAAGTCCAACTATGATTTTGTTGAATGGGACTTTACTGCCAAAGGTGAAAATGCCAATGCTGTAGAAGCTGCTGCCATGTTCGACATTTTGAAAAATATGGACAAAGAAGTCTATATGGCGGTGTATGAACACTTGGGCGCAACAGCTTGCCGCATATTGGTTCCTGGTTATTCGGAAGTCTATTTGGTTGAAGATCTAGTTTGGGACAATACCAATAAAGCGCTCGGCTTCCGTGAAGACATTTTAAACATTCACCGTCTGGATGAAGAGCAGCTGGCAGATTTAGCTGAACGTCTTGAGGAAATTGAATCGGATGACTATACCGAAATTGCAACTCTGATTGGCGTTGAGTTTGATGACAATACTGTCTGGGGCCAATTGACTATTCTAGAACTTAAACTTCTCATTTACATTGCGCTGCAAGAATTTGAAGAAGCAAAAGAACTCGTTGAAACCTTCCTTCAGTACAATACCAATACTGTTGAACGCGGCCTGTTCTACCAGTGTATGAATGTTGTGCTTGAAGTTGAATTAGACGAAGAACTCGACTTAGATGACTTTGAACCGAACTTCCGCCGCATGTTTGGTGATGAGCGCATGGATGCTGTCATTGGTTCTATGGATGGCAGTATCCGCTTCTACGGCCTCACCGAAACCAATATGAAGCTGAAAGGCTTAGACCGTCATTTACGTTTAATTGACAGCTATAAAAAGCTGCATGCAGCCCGCGCAAAGTTTGCGGCTAAAAACAGCTAATCCCTCAAGCAAAAAGAAAAACTCCCGCAAGGGAGTTTTTTTATGAATACATTATGATGGCTTGCTGCTTCGTCAATCAACCTTAAAACGTGGTCAGAATATCTTTTACTGGTCAACTGCCTAATAAATTTTAAATTAGGCGCTTAACATGAATGCAAAAAAATGCGAGCCCGCCTGAGCAAGGCTCTTGTGCTGAATTTTTATACAAAAATTATTTTAATCACTTTATTAGCATTAAAACTTACATACAAACCAGCGATCAGACTGAAGATGGTACTATCCCGTCATTACATGACTTTAGATAGCTTCAGCCCAAAGCTTTATGCGGCTTACCTGTAAATTTCAAAGTCTCTCGACTGCCTTAAATTAAGCAAATGCTGTGCCATGTTTTAGCCTAATGACTGCATTTTTTGTATTTTGTTCAATATTTGCCGCATAGGCAGTACCAGCTTACATATTAATGGCCTTTGCAAATTTATTAACCTGCTAAAAAATACACAATGTGCCCTATTCCAGCACCTGCTGATGCATTACAGTGCAGTCTAAAAAAGAACATCTCGATATTCTAATAAAATAAATTACGATTTATTTTGCTGCTCCAAACTCAAAATATACAGATCAATACTGCGTGCCATATCTGGCAGCGCTTTTTTTAAAAACTGACTATAGCTGACAGCTTCATTCACCGTTACGGCACCCGCTTGCACCAGAGCCTGCTGACGCTGCAGCAAAACATCCACCTCTCTTTCATTCACCGCCTGCCCATGACTCAGCTGCTCGCTAACCGCTGCAAAAGCCAAATAAACAGCTTCCCGCTCTTGCAAAATGTCTGCACTCAATGGTTTTGGACTAAGTTTTAAGCCCGATGGCGTATTCAGTGGCTCTGGCTGCGCTTTAGGCACATCAGACTGCACTGTCATCAGCTTTATATTTTCAGGCTGCAGATGAGGTTCAGTCTTTGGCTGCATAAATTTCACTGCCAAAAATGCCAGCAGCATGCTCAAAACAATCAATCCTGCATATTGCATTGCGTTATTCATCCCCCATCCCTGTTTTATTATTCTCAAATTACACAATGGAATCTGCCTGCAGCAGCCAAAACCCATTCACTGGAGCAGGCATTCAAAGCACTGTACCCAAATAAAAAACGAAAAATTATTTTAGTCAGTTGACCATCCAGCTGGCGCAAATCCTATGCGCACACGCTGCGGATGATTCCCTACAGGCACACTGAACTGCTTTTCACCCGTCTCAAAACTGATCACAGTCACAACATCATTGGCACTTTCAGAAATCACACAGCTTTTACCATCAGGACTTCGGGTTGCCCAATATGGCTTCCCTGCAGAAATGAGTTTCCCTGCAGCAAGCGTACTGCGGTTTACAATGGTCGCATAATCATCCATGGTTCCTGCAACACAAAGTTTTTCACCGTCTGCGCTGATGGACAAACCATGATGGCGTGAGTCATTGACCCACTTAGTGCGGTCAGAAGGAATACTGCTGCTGCCCGGCAACTGGCCAATACGCAAGATTTTGTCCTGATTCAAATCATACTCAATCAAGCCGTTAAAAAATGACACTTGCGCATAGATTTTGCTTTCATCTTTACTCAACACCATAGGCCGCACAGAGTCAGATAAATCTTTACGCCCAAATGCATCTAATGCAGGTCTAAAATCAATATTTTTCAATATTTTATAACTTTTCGCATCCGCTATAGTGAGATAACGCTTACCCTTGGTAAAATCTTGCCACTGCGCATCCATCGCAGTTTCAACATTGCCAATTGCAGAATTAAGAATTTTGCTGCCGCCAGCAAAGTAAATATTTTCATGCGGTTTATCACCCGTTGCAAAGCGGCCCAGCTCCTTACCTGTATTGATGTCCAAGACATGCACAACATTTCCCGAAGATGCAGAAACAGCCACTTGCTGCCCGTCTGGCGAAACCGCCATATGATCAGCACGGAATCCCTCCACAGGTGTGCGCCAATTGATTTTTCCTGTTGCAATATCAATGGACACCACATCTGCATAACTCGGACGCGATGCAACGACCGATTTACCGTCAGGCGTAGAATACATATCATCCACCAGCTGATCATTGCCTTCACCAGCAGTATTTCTGATATAGCTATAAGCAACCAGTTTCACTGGGTTTAAATAAATTTCTTTTAAGCGCTCCTTACGGTCGGGCACCATATTGATCACACCAATTTTGCCGTAATTGCCTGATGAGCGGATGACCGTTACTGTGCCATCCCAGTTATTGCCGACAAAGAATACCTGCTGGCTATTTGGCGGCGCTGCCATGCTGCTGCCTGCCGTACATAAAACGGCACACAGCCCCAGCAATTTTCCTGCTTTTCTTATCGTTCCTTTCATTTTTTACTCCGGCAATCTGCCATCTTTTCTTGTTTTATACTGTCCTTGCAGCAGACTTAATACATAAACACCCAAGCACAGCCTATATAAAATATACAAATGCAAATTAAACCGTCAAACTGCATTCCGACCAAATGCTGCTAAAAACGGCTGCCGCTTATGTGCTTTGCAACTGGAAAACAAAGCTTTAGACTGTAATGCAAACTAAGCCAGCAAACCTGCGACATGACTCTCTCAGCGCTTGAACTCACACAACTTCGTAAAAGCCTGCGCAAACAGCGCCGTCAAATTTCACGCTTTCAGCAGTGCCAATCAGAACAGGCCGTACTCAATCGGCTGATCCGCTTGCCGGAGTTTCAGCATGCACAGTATATTGGCCTTTATTTACATGCTTTTGGTGAAATACACACGGCAAAAATAATCCAGCGCTGCTTTGCCCTCGGTAAAACCGTTTATTTGCCCATGATCTGCAATATGAATCAGCGTCTGGTTTGGGCTGTGATTTCACCGCATCAATACCGCAGCAAACGGTTTGCACACCACCGTTTAGGCATGAAAGAACCCATGCATAACCGCGGCCTGCATGTCACAAAATTGGACCTGCTGCTGATGCCGCTCTTAGCCTGTGACCATCATGGCACCCGTTTAGGCATGGGCGGCGGCTACTATGACAAAACGCTTGCTTCAGCGCCGCAGCAGCCTTTCCGGCTAGGTCTTGCACACCAATTGCAGCTGCTTAAAGAAAAACTGCCGCGCCAGACTTGGGATCAGCCCTTGGATGCGCTGCTGACACCTCAGCAATATCTGCGTTTTAAGCGCTAAGTATTCTTTTTATGTAAATCGTAAATACCTTAAAAAATGTATTTACTCATTTTTCATACAATTTGTCTTGGCCTGCCCTTGTAATTTAAAAAATACCCATCACTATAAAAAATATGGCAACACCGTTGTCACTCATTAGGAGTGCCCATGTCTGAACTTATTATGAATGAAGAAAGCTTAGAACTTGAAGTTCCTAGCGTTTTACCGCTTTTAGCGCTGCGCGACGTGGTCGTTTACCCGCATATGCAAATTGCATTATTTGTTGGCCGCGAAAAATCCATCAATGCAGTAAATGTAGCTCGTAACAGTGACAATCTCGTATTTGTCGTTGCACAAAAAGATTCGCTTACAGAAGAAATTGATCACGAAAATTTATATCAATACGGTACTGTCGCGAAGATTGTGCAAGTTGTAAATCACGAAAATGATGAGAACTGCATTAAAGTCTTAATTGAAGGCTTGCACCGCTCTAAACTGGAAAAAATCATTGATGACAATGACTATTTAACCGCTGAGCACAGCTTAAGCCCAATGACAATCGACGCGGACGCAGATACACAGCAAAGCCGTGTTGAGGAACTGCGCACGCTGTTTGCTCAATATGCTGAGGCTAAACTGCGCAATGCACGTGAACTGATTGCAGCTGCCAATAAAATTGATGACTTGCTGCAATTATTGTTCTTTGTTGCGACACGTGTGCCGCTGAACATTGACGTGAAACAAAAATTCTTAGAGCACGATGCCTTTGAAGCGCATTTGCAAGAATTAATGACTTATTTATTGCAGCAGTCTGAAGAACAGCAGATTGAACAAACACTGCATGATTCTGTAAAACGTCAAATGGAAAAAAATCAGCGCGAATACTTCCTCAATGAAAAGATGAAGGTGATTCAGCGTGAACTTTCTGACATGAATGGCGGCGCAGAAGATGACGTTGCAGAAATTGAAAAGCGTTTGGCTGAAGCAGACTTGCCTGAACACGTCCGCAAGAAAGCTGAGAACGAGTTCCGTAAATTAAAAGCAATGCAGCCTGCGTCAAGCGAAGCTGCTGTTGTTCGCAACTATTTAGAGGTGATTTTAGATACACCTTGGAATAAAGCCAGCAAAGTCAGCATTAACTTGACCAAAGCGCAAGAGATTTTAGATGCAGACCACTACGGCCTAGACGATGTTAAAGACCGCATTGTGGAATACCTTGCAGTGCAGTCACGCGTGAAAAAATTACGCGGTCCGATTCTATGCTTAGTGGGTCCTCCAGGTGTTGGTAAAACCTCACTGGGTGAATCTGTAGCAAAAGCAACAGGCCGTGAGTTCGTCCGTATGGCGCTTGGCGGCGTGCGCGATGAAGCGGAAATCCGCGGTCACCGCCGTACATACATTGGTGCGATGCCAGGTAAAATTGTGCAGTCGTTGACAAAAGTCGGCGTGAAGAACCCATTGTTCTTACTCGACGAAATTGACAAAATGGCGCAAGACTACCGCGGCGACCCTGCTTCTGCACTGCTTGAAGTACTCGATCCATCACAGAACAACAAGTTTAATGATCATTATTTAGATCTTGATTTGGACTTATCTGAAGTGATGTTCATCTGTACAGCGAACAGCATGAATATTCCTGAAGCATTGCTGGACCGTATGGAAGTGATCCGTCTGCCGGGTTATACCGAAGATGAAAAAGTGAATATTGCTGAGCGTTACCTTGTTCCTAAAGCAATGAAGAACAATGGCCTGCGTGCAAAAGAGCTGACTGTTCATGAAGAAGCGATTCGCGACATCGTACAGCGTTATACACGTGAAGCCGGTGTGCGCAGCCTAGAGCGTGAAGTGTCTAAAATTGCACGTAAAGTGGTGAAAGAAGCGGTCAGCAAAAAAGCGAAGAACCTTCAGCTTGAAGTGACATCAAGCAACTTGCCTGACTACTTAGGCCCGCACAAATTTGATTTCGGCATGGCTGAAGAAGAAGCGCAAGTAGGCCGTGTAAATGGCTTGGCTTGGACTTCTGTCGGCGGTGAATTGCTGACCATTGAAGTTGCAGCTGTACCGGGTAAAGGTAAATTCATTACTACAGGTTCACTTGGCGATGTCATGAAAGAGTCAATCACAGCAGCAATGACTGTGGTGCGTACTCGTGCAGATGAGCTGGGTATTGAGGCATCCCGCTTTGAAGAAACCGATGTACACGTGCATTTGCCTGAAGGCGCGACACCAAAAGATGGCCCATCTGCAGGTTTAGCATTAACGTTAGCGCTGGTTTCTGCTTTCACTGAAATTGCCATTCGTCCTGACGTTGCTATGACAGGTGAAACAAGTTTAAGCGGCCGGGCAATGCGTATTGGCGGATTAAAAGAAAAACTTCTTGCAGCTCACCGCGGCGGCATTAAGCTGGTTTTCATTCCGCAAGACAACGTACGCGACTTGTCTGAAATTCCAGACAACGTGAAAGAAGGCTTAGAAATTAAAGCTGTGAAATCAATTGATGAAATTTTGCAGCTGGCTTTAACTTCACAACCAAAACCGCTTGTAAAAGCGCCAATTGTAAAAACTGCTGAAGAAGGTAAGGCCGCGCGTCACTAAGCGCCATCTTTAACCAATAAAAGAAGCCCTGTTTTTAAACAGGGCTTCTTTACAGCTGAAAAATACACGCTCAAATAAACACAATAATCATCAAACACTTTTAATATTCCTTCTCCTTTTCAAGGATGAGCGTTATTACGCGCAAGAGGGAGAAGTTTATATGAAAAAATTTCCTTCATTCTCTTGCGGAGCATGCTCCTCATCCCAGAGAGAAGGGACTTTCAGTATTCATATTAATACGAATTAATGACCATTTTTCGACCTACAAACAATATCTATTTGTACAGCTTCTCTCAATCTTTTAAAAAATCTAAGCATATGAAAATAAATATTTATTTTTAATAAAAATACACTATTTAAGAAAAATGGCGTATTTACTCTAAAAAAAACTTGAAATACACTGCATATCCCCCATATATAAATAGAGAATACATACGCGCTGTATGTTTCTTTTTCACTGGATTATTAATCCAAATGGTTTCCTGCATCTCCAGGCGGGGAACCTTTTACCGCAGTCCAAAGGCTTTCAGGACTGCGTTTTTTATTTTGAACCTGAACCAAACTAAAGCAGTTACCGCATTAATTGGTGAATAACACGTCTACCAAACCATTCACTGCCTGCCCCATTTTCACTGTATCTAAAAAGTCCAAACTGTCCTGACCTGTTTCAATCCGCTTATTTCGGTACGCGCCTGTATCTGTAATCGTGATTGCCGGAATGTCATATTTCCAATAATGCATATGATCTGAAAAATCCAGCTCCTGTACAAAACTCGGTGCAATAATTCTTTCGCATTGCAGCTGATTTTGTTTCCGTATCGCCATGCAATAGGCATAGGTCAAATCACGTGACTGTAAATTGCCGACAGCCGCAATAAAATTGCCATGTGCTGGATAAATCCATTTCAGCCCAGAAGGATACTGCTGCACTTCATTTTGGTCATAATAGCCAATCATATCCATGATATATACAGCGGCAATATTTACTTTTTGCTTAGATAGCCCTTTTGCATGTATAAAACTGCCCATATTTTCAGTACCTAAGTACGGCGGCGCTGCCAATGTATAAAATACAAAATCAATATTGCGCTTTAAGCTGGCTTTATCCATAGCAGCGATACGGGCCGTTTCAATTACCCCAGCCGCGCCAGATGCATTGCTGTCAGCGCCTGTACTGCCTTTTTCAGCATCATAATGCGCCCCGACAATCACCCGCTCTTTATGCCCTGTATTTAGAGAACAGACTACATTTCTATATGGCAGATTATTAACGCTAAAGTTTTGATAATGGCATGGCACACCAAAAAGACGCATTTGTTCACGTATCCATGCAGATACACGGTTCAGCTCCTGTATATTTTCCGCATGCCTTCCTGCGCCAGCGCCAATCAGCTGCTCCATATAAATCATCAGATTTTTACTGTCTGCAGGCGCTGCTGCCTGAATGCTACAAACACTGCCTGCGGCAAAGCATATCGTGAAAATTTTCATCATGCTTTGGCTCAAAGCAGCTGGTCTTATTGTCATTGTTATTTGCCCGCCCATATATTCGCTGCAGTTGTTATATGGATATTAAATCAACAATGGCGGAATCAATTCAATTGCAAATTGTGTCCAAAATTAGCAATGTTCAGTTTCATCGCTATAATAATGCTTTCCTGTTGTTGCGCTGTTTGTTATGAAAATTCGTATTCTGACCATTGGTCAAAAAATGCCGGCTTGGGTACTGACTGGTTTTGAAGATTATTTCAAACGTATTCAACCTTTTGTCCAAACGCAAATCATTGAATTGCCAATGGCGAAACGCGGAAAGAACGACTCAGAAGCAGATATTTTGAAATACCGCCAAGTTGAAGGCGACAGTATTTTAAATGCGATGAAGCAAAATGAAGTACTCATTGCGCTGGAAGTTGGCGGTAAAGAATTCAGTACTGAAAAATTGGCTGAAACGATGAAAGGCTGGATGCTGGAAGGCAATGATATTGTACTTGCAATTGGCGGCCCAGACGGCCACTCTGAAGCCGTCCGTAAAGCTGCGGCTTGGCATTGGTCTTTATCTAAACTGACTCTGCCGCATCCTATGGTTCGCGTGATGCTGATTGAACAGCTGTACCGCGCAATGAGTATTAACAACAACCATCCCTACCATCGTGCAGGCTGATGACTAACAGTAAGGGACGATATTTACTGTCCCTTAGAACTCTCCCTTTTTTTAGTTAAATTCAGGTTTATACATGACTGCCGCACTGCAAACTCTCCCGGGCCTCTTTATCTCTCATGGTTCCCCCATGCTAGCGATAAACCCTGAGCAAATTGGTCCTGCATTGCTGCGTCTTGCAGCAAACCTGCCGACCCCCAAAGCAATTATCGTAATGTCCGCACACTGGGAAAGCCATGCGCTTGAAGTTAATACTGGAACGCGTCCAGAAACTTGGCATGACTTCCGCGGCTTTCCCCAAGAACTTTATGACATTCGCTACCCTGCACCAGGCCACCCTGAATTGGCAGAGAATATTTTACAGCGCCTTGCCAATGCTGGATTCAGTGCTCATGCCAATAGCAACCGACCGCATGATCATGGTGTTTGGATGCCTTTGCTTCATATGTATCCTGATGCAGATATTCCTGTGATCGATATTTCTTTGCCCATGAATATGAGCGCTGAAGAGATTTATAAAATTGGTGAAGCGCTTGCGCCTTTACGCGCTGAACAAATTCTATTGATCGGCTCTGGCAGCATTACCCACAACCTGCGTGAAATTCAATGGCATGCTGCCAACACTCCAGTACCTAAATGGTGTTCAAGCTTCCGTAATTATGTGGTCAGCAAATTGCATCATAATGACTTTGATGCGGTTTTAGACTGGGAAAACATTCCTCATGTAACACGTAACCATCCAACGCTGGAACATTTTGCGCCGCTGTTTTTCGCAATGGGCACAGGCCCGCGTTTCAACATTGTGCACCATAGTTATTCCATGGGCGCTTTAGGCCGCGATATTTACCGTTTTGATTAAACTCCGCTTTGCCCCTCATCTTTATTTTGTATACAGTCTAGAGTTCAAGCTGAAAAAGGGTGAAGTCATCATTTGAAAGATTTCACTCTCAAAATCAAGCGCCTGCACAGCAGACAGAACGGCTTCAGTTCTGCATGGAAGCCTAAAGATTAAATTTCCGCCAAGCAAATCAGCTAATGCATAATTTATATTCATATAACAGCAAATAAGTATCTATAGATACATATTGATACCGAATAGCGCTGAATGTATTCATTATTTTAGCAAGTGAATGCGTTATTCTAGTAACTGTTATCGACTATCAGCTATTTGACGAATCAGAACATGAAATTAAAATTTTTAGCAATTGCCCTTTTCCCTCTTGCTCTTGGCGCTTGTCAATCAAATGATATTCAAAAGGCAGGAGACATTGCCGTGTCTATTTTACAGCAGCAAAACCCATCTAAAACTTTAGCATCTTATACATGGAGCACAGATACTGGCGCGCCAAAACCGCTTGTTTTGAACTTTGATGCAAATGGCAATATTCACGTATCTACAAGCTGTAACGGTATGAACAGCTCATGGAAAGCCAATTCAAATCTTCTGGAAACAGGCAGCTTTGCCATGACCATGATGGCTTGCTCAGAAAATGCGATGCAGCAAGAAAATGTTGCTAAGTCTATTTTTCTTTCAGGCAAAACACCTTTTGTGCTGAATCTCGACAATCCAGATGCACCGACGTTAACATTAACGGCAAGTGATGCTAAGCAATATATATTTACAGGCAAAATGACGCCAGAAAATAAATACCAAACTGAAGGTGAAACGATTTTCCTAGAAATTTCACCTCAAACTAAACAATGCACAGGCGTAGCCCCGCAAACATGCTTACAGGTACGCGAAATTAAATATGCTGAAAATGGCGTAAAAACTCAAGTTGATAAAGATTGGACTTTATTCTACAGCGGCATTGAAGGCTTTACACACAACCCGGCAGAACGTCAAGTTGTGCGCATTAAGCGTTATGAAATTAAAAATCCAGCTGCAGATCAGTCAAAATATGCTTATGTACAGGATATGATTATTGAACGTGAAACCGTTAAATAAAATTGTATTCCAATAAAAAACCGAGGCTATAGCCTCGGTTTTTTATTTACTCTAATTTTACTTAGAATACACCTTGAGCACGCATTGCATCAGCAACTTTTACGAAGCCAGCAATGTTTGCGCCATTTACGTAATTTACAGTACCGTCTTCTTGTGTACCGTATTTCACGCAGTTGCGGTGAATTTCTTTCATAATCGCATGCAAACGCTCATCAACTTCTTCAAACGTCCAGCCTAAACGGATTGCGTTTTGAGACATTTCAAGACCAGAAGTTGCAACACCGCCAGCATTTGACGCTTTACCTGGCGCATAAAGGATTTTTGCTTCAATGAATTTTTCAACAGCATCTAAAGTAGATGGCATGTTTGCGCCTTCAGCTACGCAGATTACGCCATTGGCAATAAGCGTTGCTGCATCATCGCCATTTAACTCATTTTGAGTTGCGCATGGTAATGCGATATCACATTTGATACCCCAAGGGCACTTGCCTTCTAAATATTCAAAACCATGTTTAGAAGCAAACTCTGAAATACGGCCGCGTTTTACATTTTTAAGTTCCATCACTTCACATAGAAGTTCAGTAGTGAAACCGTCTTTCACGTAAACTGTGCCATTCGAGTCAGAAAGTGAAACTACTTTCGCACCCAAATACATTGCTTTTTCAGCAGCAAATTGAGCAACGTTGCCAGAACCGGAAATTGTCACAACTTTGTCTTTGAAGCTCTCACCGCGGGTCTTGAGCATTTCCTCAGCGAAATACACAGTACCGAAGCCAGTCGCTTCTGGACGCGCTAAAGAGCCGCCAAAAGATAAGCCTTTGCCCGTAAATACACTTGAAGTGTCATTACTAAGCTTCTTCATCATGCCAGCCATATAGCCAACTTCACGGCCGCCTACACCAATATCTCCAGCAGGGATGTCAGTGTTAGAGCCTAAGTGACGGTACAGCTCAATCATTAACGCTTGGCAGAAACGCATGATTTCACCTTCAGATTTGCCTTTAGGGTCAAAATCCGAACCGCCTTTACCGCCGCCCATAGGCAGCGTTGTTAAGGCATTTTTAAAAGTCTGTTCGAAACCTAAGAATTTAAGAATTGAAAGGTTTACAGATGGATGGAAACGCATACCGCCTTTGAAAGGACCAATTGCCGAGTTGTATTGAACACGGAAAGCGCGGTTTACGTGAGTTTGACCTTTGTCATCTACCCATGAAACACGGAATTGAATCGCACGTTCTGGCTCGACTAGACGTTCTAGCAAACCATGGTCAGCATATTGCGGGTTCTTTTCAATGAATGGCCAAAGGCTGGTCATTACTTCTTCAACAGCTTGAAGAAATTCTGGTTGATGAGCATCACGTGATTTTACGTAATCTAGGAAGTCGTTAAGGCTGTTGTATTTCAACGCTTAATCCTCAGCAGAAATGGATCAAAATTGGTCAAAATTTCAATCAATGATATATTTTGGCGCAAAACATTAAATATCTTTTGTAACTATTCAGCAATAGTTTTTTAAAAAAACTTTAATATTTAATGATAAACAAGGATTTATTTTAACTTCTTAGTCTTTTTTGTTATAAATAAAATAACTTTTAATAATAAATCAATGTCAGTTTTTGCCCATTTTTAATGCGTATTTAGGTTCATTTTTGCGCACAGGAAATCCAAATAAAAACATGCTAATATGCTGCATTCTGATCTATTGCTTCAGCTGTCCTTTCAGTTCCCTCGGTTATACATGAATATTCAAATTTCCCTAATCCAAAAAATTGACGCTTTATTGCCGCAGACACAATGCGGACTATGCGGGCACCGCGACGGCTGCTTGCCCTATGCGAAGTCAATTGCGGAAGGTGAAGAGGCCAATAAATGCGTGCCAGGCGGACAGCCCGTAGCTGACGCTCTAGCAGAGCTGCTGAACCGCTCAAAGCTGCCTGCCGAAGAAAGCGTCTGGCCCATTCAAAATGATGGCCGCCCGCAGCGCATGAAAGCCATCATCCGTGAAGATGAATGTATCGGCTGCACTAAATGCATCAGCGCCTGCCCTGTCGATGCGATTATCGGATCAGGCAAATTGATGCATACCATTTTGACTGATCTTTGCACGGGCTGTGAGCTTTGCATACCGCCTTGTCCAGTAGACTGTATTGACTTAGTTGAAGACCTGCAGGCCATTCCTGATCAACAAGCGCGGATTGATGAACAGGATGACTTGCGTTCACGTTACTATGCACATATTCAGCGTGAAGAAAAGCGCCGTGTTCACCGCAAAGGGCCTATCGTCCGCGCTGAAATCGATACCGAATTATTCGCACAGTTTGCATCTCAAACAGACAACGTTCCCGATATTCAGCTCATGCATAAAGAGGCCCCGCCTGTACTAGATGCAAAGACAACCATTGAACTGGCAAAACTTCGGGTGCAGATTAAAAAACTAGAAAAACAGCTGTCCGTCCGAGAAGATGAGAAAAAGCGTCTGCTGCTGGAACAGCTCAGCCTGCAGCTCATACAGCTGCAAGGAGCTTAAGCATGGCCGTTAAAAATATGACTAAAAAGCAAATCCAAACGTTTTTTGAGCGTTTGCGTGAGCAGCGTCCAAACCCAAAAACAGAGCTGAACTACGCCAGTCCTTTTGAACTGCTGGTTGCTGTTACCCTGTCTGCTCAAGCAACCGACGTTAGCGTCAATAAAGCCACAGATAAGCTGTTCCCTGTTGCCAACACTCCTGAAGCGATTTATGCGCTGGGCGTAGACGGCTTAAAAGAATATATTAAGACCATTGGGTTATATAATTCAAAAGCAGAAAATGTTATTAAAGCCTGCAAGATGCTTATAGAGAAGCACAACAGTATCGTTCCAAATAACCGTGCAGATTTGGAAGCCTTACCCGGTGTCGGCCGCAAAACTGCAAATGTGGTGCTTAATACCGCTTTTGGCCAGCCGACCATGGCCGTCGATACGCATATCTTCCGCTTAGGCAACCGCACTGGACTTGCAGTAGGTAAAAACGTGCTGGAAGTCGAACACCGTCTCGTAAAAGTTATTCCTAAAGAGTTTATCGTTGACTCTCACCACTGGCTTATCCTGCATGGCCGTTACTGCTGTATTGCACGCAAACCTAAGTGCAATGAATGCATTGTATCTGATGTATGCAACTGGCCAGACCGTTTTGAGTTTGGCGCACCGCGCAGCATTCCTGTAAAAAATTTAGAGGCCTAGGCCTCTATTTTGCAGCATCACTGCAATTAATCCTCTTTAGCATCATCCTTTTGCTGTTGCTGCAGCTTCGGATGCAGGCGATATTCAGGTTTTTGACGCTGTTTATTTTCCTGCTCCATAGAAGTCCTTAACAGCTTATAGCTCATCCATAGCAAGCCCAGCAGCAATGCAGCTGCTGCCAGCATGGCTAAAATCACCAAAATCGGCTGCATATCATTTCCTTCATTCAGGCACATAAAAAAAGAGCCCTAATATGACTTAGGGCCCTTTGATTGTCAAAACTCACAAAAGCTGTTTATTTTGACTGATCTAAAATTGCAAACAAATCTGCTTGAACTTCTTCGATTGGACGCAAGCCATTCAGCTTGTTATACGTTGGCGCATTTTCACCAGAAGCCGCACGGCCTTGGTAGAAACCGACCAATTGCTCAGTTTCAGTGTGGTAAGAACCTAGACGCTTACGGATCGTTGCTTCTTCGTCATCTGGGCGCTGAACAAGGTCTTCACCCGTTTCATCATCTTTACCTTCCACTTTTGGCGGATTGTAAACAATGTGGTAAACACGGCCAGATGCAGGATGCTGGCGGCGGCCAGAAAGGCGCTGAACGATTTCTTCATCAGCAACATCAATTTCAATTACGTGATCAATGTTGATGCCTTCCGCTTCCAAAGCTTCTGCTTGAGGAATCGTGCGCGGGAAGCCGTCAAAAATACAGCCATTTACGCAGTCAGGCTGAGCAATACGCTCTTTCACTAGACCAATGATTAATTCATCAGAAACCAAACCGCCGCTTTCCATGACGCTCTTAGCTTTAAGACCTAATTCAGTTCCTTCACGAATTGCAGCACGGAGCATATCACCGGTTGAAATTTGTGGGACATTGTAGCGCTTACAGATCAGCTGAGCTTGTGTACCTTTACCTGCTCCAGGTGGTCCGAGTAAAATAATGCGCATAAATAAACATCCTCATTTAAAACAATTTGTATGACGCCACGACCACAGTAATTGACTGTGTCCCCCGGCATCTCATTATAAGAAAGCCACGAACAAATGTATTGTACCAGCAAAGAAACCCGTGACGCCGCCCAGTACAATCAGAATCCATTCGTCTTCCTGAAATGCAGGACGTAACAGATTTTGAAATTCTTTAGGCGTTAACTCACGAATACGATCTTTGAACATTTGAAAGATTTTCTGTGCACGGCTCGCATTAAAAGCAGGGTCGCATACAGGCACCATCGTAATTTCTATTGAGCGGTCAATCAAGTCCGTCTTGAGTTTTGCGTACTCTTTTGGCCCTAAAGAAAGCTGTAATGACGTTCGAACCAGCGGTGTTTCCATAATTTCATTAATATGGCGCTTCACAATACGGCGGGTTTTTTCCTTTTTGGTGCCGTACATCATTTCCGTCATAATAGATTTCAATGTGATCAGCTCTTCAGTCACTACACTGGCAAATACATCTGAAACCTCTTCCTGACGTTTCATAAATGCGCCCTGAATATTATAGGTGCCAATGCGCGGAATAACCGGTTTAACCCATGGAAATTTACGGTCTTGCGTCAAGGCAAAAAACTGCGGATAGCGTATATAGTGCGGTTCTACAGGGTTAAAGACCATCCAGATCGCAATCCAGTTTGTGAGGAAGCCCCAAATGGCTGCCCAAAACGGAACGGTCCAGTGCCAAGGCACTAAGAACCAAACGATCATTTGGAAAATACCGAAGAACATGCCGATCAGCGCGCTGATATGCCAAATAAAATTGATCTCTTTTTGACCAACCTTTAGAAACATCCGCACCATGAGACGGCGGTCACCTTCCATTTGACGCACTACCATTTCACGCATGTTCACCAGTGACTCTACATTCATGGTCAGTTCGGTCACGAGTTCCTTTAAAATACCCGGCAATTGCTTATGCGCTTGGGCATAAATACGGCGTTTAATCGAATATGGCAGGTTTTCCCACAGCACGGCATTGCGGTCAATCATCACCTCATCAATTAAATGCTCCAGCTCAAAACCGACCTGCTCGCCGATAATACACGCCATATCCTCAGGATCCATTGCATTTAAGAACTCTTGCAAAGAACCCAATTTAGATAATGTATTGTCAGTAATAATGCCCGAAATGCGCCCTGCTTTACGCGGCACAATACCTTGCCAGCCTACCGGCAGCGGACCCAAATGGAAGCCCCAAAAGTTAATTGGGTAAAACACCATTTTCAGCGCCATCCATACATGCGCCCATGTTACGAATGCTGTAACCGGAATAATGCTCAGCACGGCCCAAAAATCTGGTCGCAGTGTAAAAGTTAGCCATAATCCGCTCACGTACTCAAGCATGCATAATTTCCATATTTAATTTTATTCAATGAATTCTAAAGAGATCACTTGGAAGGATTGTCACTATAAACCAATACTTAAAGTATAGGAGAATTGTAGCTGCGGTTCGGTTTCTTCTGCAATCGTGCCGTCACGATGTTTCAGCTCTTCACCTGCGCCAAGGCCAATACTGAATGTGCTGATCCGCTCACGGCTCATCATGACATATGATAAATCAACACCGCCGCCTAAACGGCTTTCATATTCGCCATCTACAGATTTGCTGTCCAAATGCCCTGCATAAACGCCAATGTAATAGCCATTTTTATCTTTGCCTGTGAAATGCACAGGATAACGAAAACCAAGCTGCCCGCCCGGCGTATGGTCGCCATTTAAAAATACACCGCCCTTTACATAGGCAATGCCATAGGGATTTACCCATTCAGCATTTAAATGCACCATTTTTTGAGTGAAACCGGCCCCTAAATTCCAAGCTGATGCTTGGTTATCTGTCAGCTTTGCTTCTGGCAAATAGCCGCTGTCTTGCGCATAAGCTGCATTCGCTGCAATTACACACAACATAAAAGAACAAAATTTGTTCATTATTTTCACCATCTTCCTTAATTATATTTTTAGAACGGCCCTATTTTTATGTGTTTTTGACTTTATCAGAATTATTCAGCTGCATATATACTGCACTGAGGTTTTTTATTGTCTGTAAAGTCAAAGTTTAAACGGACTCTGTCAAAGCGTGAGTTTTTGTTTATCTAAAAAATGACTTTTGCGTTAGAATGTTGCTCTTAATTTCCGTCCAGATTTTCAGTAAAGCCTATCGCGTATGAAGCAGCACTTTCCTCTAAAAAATGTTCAGCAAGAAAAGCGCATTTACCGCAATCGAGTTCTTATCTCTATAGGTATTGTGACGTTCTTTATGCTGCTGCTGGTTTCGCGCTATGCCTATCTGCAAATTACCAGTTTTGAAGAGTTTTCTACAGCATCTGACCAAAACCGCATACGCCTGCAGCCTTTAGCGCCGGCTCGCGGCTATATCTATGACCGCAACGGCGTGCTGCTAGCAGATAACTATCCAGTATTTTCTGCCACCATGAGCCGTGCAGATATTGAAGACATCGATGATACTGTGGAACGCCTGATTCCAGTTTTAAGTTTGGCTGACGAAGATATCGAACGTTTTAAAAGCCGTATTAAAACATCTAAAAAAACTGAACGCGTTGCTTTAAAGCTGAATCTGAACGAAACGGAAATTGCTAAGTTCAGTGAAGTTAAATACCAATTCCCTGGCGTGAACATTGAAACGCAAATGACGCGCTATTATCCCCACGGTGAACTGTTTGCGCATGTAATTGGCTATGTTGGCCGTATTAATGACAAAGAATTAAAAAGCATTGATAAAGACTTATACGCTGGCACAAACCTGATTGGTAAAATCGGGGTTGAAAAGTCTTATGAAGAGCTGCTGCATGGTTCTCCCGGCAATGAGTCTGTGGAAGCAGATGCGCATGGCAATGTTTTGCGTCATTTAGGCCGTAAAGATCCTATTCGCGGCAATGATTTGTTTCTGTCTTTAGATTATGGCTTGCAAACCGTGGCTTCGGAACAGCTGGCAGGCCGCCGCGGCGCTATTATTGCCATGGACCCGCGTACGGGTGAAATTCTATCTTTGGTATCTAGCCCCAGCTTTAATCCTAACCTTTTTGTTACCGGCATCAGCACTAAAAACTATAGTGCTCTGCGTGACAATTTAGATCAGCCTTTATATAACCGTGCAGTACAAGGTTCTTATCCGCCAGGTTCAACCATTAAGCCCATGTTTGGCTTGGGCGGCATTCATCATGGTCTAGTCGATTGGGGAACAGCGATTTCTGATCCCGGCTATTTTACCCTGCCAGGCGACAGCCACCGCTTCCGTGACCATAAAAAGTCTGGCCATGGCGCAGTGAATATGCATAAAGCCCAAATCGTTTCATGTGATACATATTTTTATGTTCTGTCTTACCGCATGGGTATTGAACGTATGAATACATGGATGCGCCAATTTGGTTTTGGTTCAAAAACTGGCGTAGATTTACCAAGTGAAAGCGAAGGCCTCTATCCTAGTCCTGAATGGAAAATGCGTACCCGAAATACCAAATGGCTCAAAGGTGAAACAATTTCTGTGAGTATTGGACAAGGCGCATTTACCGCTACACCGCTGCAGCTGGCTCTAGCCACAGCTATTACGGCAAACTTTGGTGACCATGTTACACCGCACGTACTGCGTGACAGTAAAGGCGCGAAAGTCCACACGGTACACAATGCGCCTGACGGTAAAATTGAATTTAACGGAAAGCAGGAAGACTGGGTCAAAATGCGCGACGCAATGGTTGATGTCGTTGAATCTGGTACAGGCCGCGGCATACGAACCCCGCTTTACCATATTGCAGGTAAAACAGGTACTGCACAGGTTAAAAGTATTGCTCAAGGCAAACGTTATAATGAAGCTTTACTGACTGACCGCCAGCTGGATCATGGTTTATTTGTTGGCTTTGCGCCTGCAGAGAATCCTGAAATTGTCATCGCTGTTGTCTGGGAAAACGGCCGTCATGGCGGTTCTGCCGCACAGCTTGCCCGCCCTATTTTTGACTATTGGCTGCTGCAGCGTAAGAAAAATCCAATCCGTCCAGCAAACCATCAAATCAGCGGCGGTTTAATGACTGCAGGCATCAAGCCCGGTGAGCTGCCAAGCGGCAGCAGCATACTGTCTGCAGACCCAAATGCCAATCCAAACACCGCTGCAACAGCAGCTCAGCCAGTAAATAGAACAGCCCAAGCACCGGCTGCCAATACCAGCGAAGAATGAGAGCAACCATGAAAAATCAACTGCGTATTATTGGCGGAGAATGGAAACGCCGTCAGCTGCCATTTGCATCGATTGACGGTTTGCGTCCAACGCCAGACCGTGTCAGAGAAACTTTATTTAACTGGCTGATGTGGGATGTACAGAATGCCGATGTTCTAGATCTTTGCACAGGTTCAGGCGCTCTGTCATTTGAAGCGCTGTCCCGCGGCGCAAAAAGTGTCGTTATGATTGAACCTGACCGCAATCAAGTACAATTTTTGACACAGAACTTAGAGCTTTTACGTGTGACCAAATCTCAAGCGCAGCTTAAAGCCTCTACCGCACAGCAAGTATTGCCCACGCTGAAACAGCAATTTGATTTAGTCTTTTTAGATCCGCCCTACAGCTTAGATTTATGGCAAGACTTAGCCGCATCGGCTGATCCTCTGATTAAAGATCAAGGACTGATTTATGTAGAGGCAGACCGCGATTTAAGTCAGCTCAATTTGCCTGCATCATGGGAGCAGATTAAAGAAACTAAAGCAGGTACTGTCCGTGCAGGTTTATATAAAAAATCGGCATAACAGTTCTACACAGCTGCTCAATCACTCAATAAAAGGCACCTCATGTGTCTTTTATTTTTCCAATCATAGCCGTTATTCAATATTTAAGACTTATCTCTGTACTTTAAAATAAATACAGCAGAAGAAAGTGCCCGCAGCTCACATGAGTTGTCTAAAATACGGCAACTCTGCTTTTTTCTGACATATGACGACTTGGCTCATTTTTATACTTGGCGCGATGGCTGCAGGTTTTGTACAAGGCCTGACAGGTTTTGCTTTCGCACTCATTGCAATGTCCTTCTGGGTATGGGTCTTACCCCCGCAATTGGCGGCGCCGCTGGTGGTCTTTGCCTCTGTATGGAGTCATATGATTTCTTTAGCAAATGAACAAAAACACCGGCTGTCAAAAAAACTTGTTCTTCCTTATATTATTGCGGGTCTGATTGGTGTACCGCTCGGAACATATTTGCTTCAAATGATTCAGCCCGATACGTTTAAAATCATACTTGGAGTTTTTCTCATATTATGGTGCCCAGTCCTGCTGTTCAGCCCGCAGCTGCAGCGTGTTCAACAGTCTGGAAAATGGGCTGACAGCACGATTGGATTTTTAGGCGGGATTTTGGGCGGCTTAGGCGGATTTTGCGGCGCTTTACCTTCGGCATGGGTGATGCTAAAAAACCTTAGCAAATCTGAACAGCGCTATATTTTACGGCATTTTAATTTTGCCATTCAGCTTTTTACCCTCATGGCTTATTTTGCTCAATCTACAATAAAAACAGTGCATTTGCCCTATATGGGCGTATTGCTGCTGTCCGTCAGCCTGCCTGCGATACTGGGAGCAAAGCTGTTTTATAAAATTTCAGAGCGCCAATTTAAACATGGTGTTTTAAGCCTATTATTTATATCAGGCTGTTTGATCTTAGCAACAGCCCTGCTGTAGCGCTCAGCTGATCATCATGCGTTTCTGCCATTATGTGCACTACAATATTACTAATAAATGCTTATTCCGTCATATCCAAAGCAATGAGAAGGTTTTATTTTACATTTGGTAAACATACTGTGAATATTCACATTTTTATTTATACAATATCACTCCCCCCAATATTGTGCAGTCCTACCTGATGAGAAACCTTGCGATTTTAAGCCTAACCGCCCTTTTGAGCGGCTGCATATTTGGCAGTTCTGGTGAAATACGCAAAGCAGAAAAGCTTTTAGCTCAGTTTAAATGCGCCAATATTGAAAGTTCTCAAATGTCTCATAGTTCAATCACCAGCTTTCATGAACAAAAATTAAGCTCAAGTAAACAAAAAGCATTATCTTATATAGAAAGCTATAAAGCTGGCGATGCCTTATTTGACCTTCCGCTAGACCAAGTCATAGAACAGCAATTTAATATTTATAAAGCATCCTGCCAAAATCTGGGCGGCATTCCGCGCTCAGAAACTGCCGAATAAATACAGCCTTATCTCAACCTTAGTTTAAGCCCCAAAAAAAACAGGATGAGAATCCTGTTTTTTAAACTTAACCGTTATAGCGTAAATCTACACTGAACTGTTCAGGAAATTTTGCACTGATACTTGCATAAAAGGCCATAATTTCAGCCATATCTTTTTCATAGTCCCCTGTAGGATATACAATTTTTCCTACACCCGTTTTTTTCTTCGCATAATCCATATATGCCAATGCAATAGGCACACCTGCTGTAACAGCAACGTGGTAGAACCCAGTTTTCCATTTTTCCTGTTTGGCGCGCGTACCTTCAGGCGTAACCAGCATAACCAGTTTATCATGCGTCTTAAATAAATCTGACATGACTTGAACCATGCTTAAACGCTCTTCGCTTGCCTGTTTGGGTCTGCGGTCAATTCCAATTCCCCCCATTGCACGGACAAATGGGCCAAAAGGAAGTTTCATATAACTGTCTTTAATTGTAATTCGGACATTTACACCTAAAGCTTTTAACGCTAAACGCGCATACAGTGCATCCCAGTTACTGGTATGAGGCGCTGCAATCATCACGCATTGATCTAAATCTAATGGCCAATGATTATCAATTTCCCAACCCATTGCATGCAAACTGCTTTCTGCTAATTTTTCAAACACGTTAAACGCTCAACCCATTTTGTGAGGCATTGATTGTACTGATGTTGCCAAAATTAGAAAGCCGAACTTGATTAATAAAACACCAATTAAAAGACAACCGTTAAACCTCTCTGATTATTTTTCATTTATGCCCTTGAGCTTCAAGATCACCATATATGTTCTGAAATTGATCTATTATTTTTAAGCTAAATTCTTACAGCGGTACACCATATGAAAAAAATAATCGTTCTCACAGCGATGTCTGTTTTAGCCTTAAGCGCCTGCAGTAAAAATAATCCAGCACCTGAAACTGAAAATTCTCCTGTATCAGCCGCGCCAGCCTCATCGGCTCAAGAAACAGCACAGCCCACTGGCGATACAGCAGAATCTTCTTTAGATTGGGCAGGTGAATATGAAGGTATTTTCCCTTGCGCTGACTGCGAAGGCATTGAAGTTGAATTAAAGTTAAAACCTGACTATAGCTATGAATTATCAGAAAAATATTTAGGGAAAGGCTCTGAAAACAAGTTTAAAACAACTGGCTCATTCAGTTTTGATACCCATAACTCCTCTGTGATTACACTCGATCAAAATGCTGAAAAACGTAAATTCTTTATTGGTGAAAACTTTGCAGAAGCTCGTGATAAAGAAACAGGCCAAGCAATTGAAACCACTTTAAATTACAAGCTGTCCAAGTCTATTGACTAATAGCTTAAGCTCTTCATTCAATACAAAACATCCCCGCATTTGCAGGGATTTTTTGTTGAGTTCAAATATCTCAGCACTGCATTATTTAGCGCTCAACACATCAAAAAAACTTGCGTGTCAGCCTGCAGCACAGCGCTGCGCTTATAAAATCCCGCGCTCCAGCAGCATCTCAAGCCCGCTCACTTTCCTCATATAATTAAAGCGTTCTTGCTCCCATTTCAGCTGTTCTTTTAACGCTGCCGCTTCTGTATCAATAACCTGATATACATCTTTCACCTGCATATTTTTAGGTTTGGGGTTTTCACTCCAATGTAAAGTATCGGTAATATCGTTTATCTGGCTGGCTAAATTTTGGCTTTGAGATTCAAGCGCCATTTTATAAAACTTGATATGCTCATCTGTTAATGCTTTAGGAGTTTTACCTTTATTGGTGTCCAGCTGTAACTGCAATTTCAGTAAATAAAATAAATCCTGCTGCTGATAAGCTTGATTCACAACTTGCAGCAGCTCATTTTTCTCTGCTTTTTTAGTTTCATCAAGTTCACGGTCTGGGTGAATCGCTGCTGTAATTTTTAAATATACCGTTTTCAGCGACTGCTCTGCTTGCTTCTGCGCTTGTTCACGCTTTTGCTGTAACCGTTTACGTTGATGCGCAGCTTTTTGTGCTTGAAATTGTTCGCTGTCCCATTCCTCATATTCAGTTTGAGTTTTATCTTCTGGTTCTATCCGTTCCTGAGTTAAATCATCCGCTGCTTGCGGCTGACTGAATGCAGCAGACTTTGCTTTTTTACGCTGATGAGCATAATGCTGCAGATAAAAAGCGGTGACTTCACCGACTAAAACCTGCTGCGGCTGATTTAAATTTTTAGACTTCTTTAAAGTTTGCGCAAGTTTATACAGCTTATAATCTATTGACTGCATATCCGCTTTAGAAAAGCTTTGCTGCTGCAAATGCGTCCAAAGCTGTTCAAGCTGCTGAAACCAAATGAGATATAACTGCGCGTAAATTGGTATAAGTTTAAACTGAATATAACTTTGAATATCTGTTTGAGCATTTTTCCAAAGCTGTAAATTTTGTTTTTGCTGCTCAATACACTCAATCAACTGATTTAACTTTTTATGCTGCGCAGATAATCCATCCTTTGCCGATGCAGGGAGTAAACTTATTTTTAAATCAAAAGACATAGCGGCGATAAGAAATTAAATTTCTGAAAGTTTAGCAACTTTTCGTACATAAAGTACTTTTCTCTAATTTAAGCATGAAAAGCTTTTTCAAACTTAAATCATAAAAACGGGCGACACAGCTCGTAAGCCTATCTTAAATGTTCGATTCAGCCTAGACTGCATCTTATACAGTGAACTCAACTCATGATAAAAATAGAGTAAAAATATGCCTTTAACAGAAGCCAATTTAATTTTTAATCAAGAGCTCGCAGCATGGGTACAAGCCGTTGGCTCAGTGATTGCAATTTTTGTTGCTGTGGCCATTCCGCTTTATTTTGATCGTAAACAGCGCTTAAATGCCTTGCAGGCAGAAGAAAATCAGCGCCAAAAGTTTTTGATTACTTTACTGCCAACCTTGTACCGGCTGCGTGACAGCACCTGCCATTTTTTACATGAATTTCAACAGCAAACTCAGCAAGAAATGAATGCAATTCAAAGTCTGGAATCAGACTATTTAAAACTGGTTCCAGTTTTTGCCAAAGAATTACATATTTTTGTCCATAGCAATATTTATGACGAGCAGCTGAATCAGCTTGCATTTGAGCTTTTTCATTCCGAAGAAATTATTTCCAGTTATTTAAAAAAACATTCCCAGCAGCTATGGCCTGATTTACAAAAGAAACTCACTCAACATGCCGCGCGTATTGAACAGCTCACAACCTGTATTATTCATAAGACAGAACAGCACTATTCTGCATGATGACTAAATTGACAATAAAAAACCTTTAAAAAAAGAATCCTCGATTTATTTATTCCTTGGAAGCCACAACCCTATTTCGGCCCTGCTCTTTCGCCCGATATAAATTTTGATCTGCACGGCGGATAGCCTCATTTGCAGTCTGATCCGCCGGCAATACCGCGCTGACACCGATACTCACTGTAATTGCATAATGCTCAATAATTTTTTCATTTTCGATACGGCAGCGAATTTTTTCGGCCAGCAGTAATGCGCCATCCAGTGCTGTCACTGGCAGCAGTACAATAAATTCTTCACCGCCAAAACGCGCTACAAAATCTGTAGAACGCACTTCCGCTGCCAATAGGCTGGCAACACTTTGCAGCACATGGTCGCCCATTTCATGCCCAAAACTGTCATTCACTTTTTTAAAAAAATCGACATCCATAAGCAGGATTGCATAAGGCTGCTGCTGGCGCTGAAACTGTTCAAATAAATAAGCCTGATAATCATTGAATGCACGGCGGTTATGCAAACCTGTCAACCCATCATAATGCGCTAATTTTTCCAGCTCTAAATTGGCTTCTTTAAGCGCTGCTGTACGCTCCTGTACTTTTTGCTCCAGTGTCGTATTAGCTTCTTGCAGCTGATGTTTCTGGGACAGCAGTGTAGTGGTCATGCTGTTCAACGACCGCGACAGTCCTTGAATCTCTCTGATACTGGTCTTTGCTTCAAAATGAACATCATCTTGACCTCTTTCCACCGAATAAGCGCGCTGAGCAAGCTCTTCAATCGGACGGCTAAAACGGTTTGCTAAACGGTAAGTAATAATCAGCATAAATAAAGCCACGACAAAACCAATCAGAGCGATTTGCTTCTGTGTCGCGCGAACATTGGCCAAAGCCGCAGATACTGGCTGACGGATAATCACGTGCCAGCCTAAACTCATTTTCGTATCAGATATAACAGGAACATCCGTCGTTAAATAGTCTACGCCTTCATGCCAATCATCGATGAAATAGGTTTTTGATGCGGTTTTATTTTCAGGCAATGTGACCTGACCAATACTTTTATATGGATATAAAATTTCGCTTTTGCTGTTTGCAATAAAGACTTCTATGCCTTTTTCAGCTGCATCTTCCGGCAATGCGCTTTGCATGACTTGACTTGCCCAGCTCCAGTCTGCATGAGCAGCTAAAACGCCTCGCAATTGTTTACTTTTCGCGTCATAAATTGGCGTTGCAAAATCAATAAAGCGCATAGGTTCATTCGGGTTAATCGCTTTAAGTTTTTTCGCCAGCAGCACAGCTTCATGCACATCGCCCAAATAAACCCGCTTTAAGCCTTCCTTAAACCACGGCCGTGAAGAAACATCTGCGCCCTGGAGCATGCCGTCTGCGGCCACAGTGACCTCTCCCTGAGGATTGGCAATGCCTAGCCATGCATAATATTTATAGGACTGCTTCACCTGATCCAGCTTTAACTGTATTTGCTCATCTTTAAAATCAGTTTCCATAAAAAATGGCGACTCACTCAGCAGCAGCATTTCCCGTTCACGTTCAGTCAGCGAATTTGCCAATGTCGTACTGATGCCTTTCGCCACTAAATTCAATGTTTGAGCGCTGGCTGCAGTCATTTGTGCAGAAGCCTTATAGCCGATATAGAGTGTGATGCATAAGCCCAGAATAAACGCCAAGCCCGCAAATAAAATAAGTAAGCGGTTGCGGAAACTATCAATGTTCAGCATTCTGAGCAGCTCCTGCACTCAAGTAATTGATTTTAGTTTAACAATATAGCAGAAATCGAAAAATTAACGTGCTTGCGCTCTTTCACTTATCTGCTTTACATCCTTTCTGACCTTATAAATAATTCATGAGGAAAAGACTAAATCCTAATACTTTGGTCTAGATAAATTCCCCTGCTGCATGCATGTACAGCCAATACTGCAGCGCTAAAAATTTAAAAATAAATCATTATTTCTCATCTATTTTATTCATATTTTCACTATTTTTTCGCTGTTATAAACCGCTGCAGACTGATATTCCAGAACATTATAAATTGTATTCCCAAATTTACGTTTTTTCTAATTGGCATATTTATTGCTCTGCTCCCCGCTCACATTTTTTTTCAAAAATATCTTAAATCCTAAAGAGTTACTGTTAACAATTCCGTAAACAATTCTGCTTGAGCTGATGCTCAAATCTCGCTTAAGATGATTTACAGTATGTTTTACATACATAAGAAAACAGCAGCATTTACAAAAAAACGGATTTAGATAGCTTTATCAAAACTGCAGCAAACAATACATCATATAAAAAGGAGTTTTACACATGACACAAAAACGTACGCTGACAGCACTCTTCTGCGCAAGTTCAATCATGCTTGGCCTAACTGCCTGCGGCGGCAACAAAGCGCCATCTGCTGAACAAAGCGCCAGCAGCGATACATCTGCTTCTAGCTCGGGCACTTTAGATAAAATTAAAAAGTCAGGCACAGTCGTACTTGGCTACCGCGATTCTTCTATTCCATTTTCATATATTGCAGACAATCCCAATCAGCCTGTTGGCTATGCGCATGACTTGCAAATGAAAGTGGTTGAAGCATTGAAAAAAGAGCTGAATATGCCGGATTTAAAAGTCCGTTATAACTTAGTCACCAGTCAAAACCGTATTCCGCTCGTGTCCAACGGCACAGTAGACTTGGAATGCGGTTCGACAACCAACAATAAAGAACGTCAGCAGCAAGTGGACTTCTCTGTCGGTTTCTTTGAGGTTGGTTCACGCTTATTAACCGCAAAAGACTCTGGCATTAAAGATTTTGCCGACCTTAAAGGCAAAAAGCTGGTAACCACTGCCGGTACGACCTCTGAACGCTATATCCGCCAGCATGAAAAAGAGCTGGGTATTGGTGAAATTATTTCTGCAAAAGACCATGCCGAATCATTCCTGATGCTGCAGAACGGCCGTGCCGCTGCATTTATGATGGATGACATTCTGCTTGCTGGAGAAAAATCAAAAGCCAATGATCAAAACAAATGGGAAATTGTTGGGACAGCGCCTATTCATGAGATCTATGGCTGCATGATGCGCAAAGGCGACACTGGCTTTAAACAAGTGGTCGACAATGCCATTAAAACAACTTACAGCTCTGGTGACATCAATGCCATTTATGACAAATGGTTTAAAGCGCCTATTCCGCCTAAAAATATTAACTTGAACTTTGAAATGTCTGACCAGCTGAAACAGCTGATCAGCAACCCGCATGACCGCGATGCATAAACCCTAAACACCCTGAACTTGCCTCTGTGCCAGTCTTATAGGGCTGGCACTTTTAAGGAGTCATTATGAATTATAGCTGGAATTGGGGTGTACTCTTTCAGTCCACAGGTATTGGTGATACGACCTATTTAAATTGGGTGATTACAGGTTTGGGCTGGCTGTTTGTGATTGCAATTATTGCATGGAGCATCGCAATGGTGCTGGGCAGTATTTTAGGCATTATGCGTACTCTGCCAAGCCCTGCAGCACGCGGCATTGCCACTGCATACGTGACCATTTTTCGAAATATCCCTTTACTGATCCAACTTTTTATTTGGTTCTATGTCGTGCCCAACTTCCTGCCTGCTGCAATTAAAAGCTGGTGGATGAATGACTTAGGCGCAAATACGACAGCATTAATTTCAGCAAGTATTGGGCTAGGACTGTTTACTGCTGCCCGTGTTTGCGAGCAGGTGCGTACAGGTATTGAAGCTGTTCCTGCAGGACAGATCAATGCAGGCTATGCCATGGGTTTTTCTATCACACAGCTGTACCGTTATGTCATTTTGCCGCAGTCATTCCGTACCATTTTGCCGCCGCTCAGTTCTGAGCTGACCAACTGTGTCAAAAATACTTCTGTTGCCTCATTGGTCGGTGTTGCAGAAATTATCTCGCAAATGAAAACCATCAGTGAGTACACGCAAAATACCATTGAAATTTATACTTACGTCACACTGGCTTTTATTTTAATCAATATCTGCCTGATCGCTTTTATGAACTTCCTTGAAAAGCGCTTCCGTGTTCCGGGTTTAATCGCAGGAGATAAATAATGGAATGGCTCACTGCGTTTATCCAAGACTTGCAGCTGTCTGGACCGGCCTTATGGCATGGTTTCAGTATTACTTTAAAAGTCGTGATTACGGCCACAATCGGCGGCGTGATCATCGGTACTTTATTGGCGCTGATGCGCTTATCGTCTATTAAAGTTTTAAACTGGTTTGCCAAAGGTTATGTCAATTTATTCCGCTCAATTCCGCTGCTGCTGGTGCTGATGTGGTTCTATTTTGCCGTGCCTTTTATCTACACTGGCATTACTGGCAATTATTTGACCATCGATACAGCACTGGTTTCCAGTATGGTCGCATTCATGCTGTTCGAAGCCGCCTACTTTTCTGAAATTGTCCGTGCAGGTATTCAGTCAATTCCTAAAGGGCAAACTGCAGCTGCTTATGCGCTGGGCATGACCTATCCGCAAACTATGCGCCTCATTGTGCTGCCGCAGGCTTTTCGTAAAATGACGCCTTTGCTGCTGCAGCAAACGATTATTTTATTTCAAGATTCCACCATGGTTTATGCCATTGGGCTATTGGACTTTTTCCGTACCAGCTACGTCAGAGGTGACCTGATGTCACTGCTGACCCAATACATTTTCTTTGCTGGTTTGGTGTACTTCACCGTCAGTATTATCGCAACCTATGCAGTGAAAAAATTACAACGGAGGTTAACTGTATGAGTGAACAAAAAGTAATGATCGACCTCCAAAATGTCAGTAAATGGTATAAAGATTTTCAAGTGCTGACTGACTGCAGCACACAAATCAGCCAAGGCGAAGTTGTCGTTGTTTGCGGCCCTTCTGGTTCTGGCAAATCAACCTTGATTAAAACCGTCAATGGCTTAGAACCTTTTCAGCAAGGACAAATTTGGGTTGACGGCATTGCAATTAATGACTCGAAAACCGATCTAAGCAAATTACGCAGCCGTGTCGGCATGGTTTTTCAGCATTTTGAGCTGTTTCCGCATTTATCCATTACGGAAAATTTAACCATTGCGCAAGTTAAAGTACTCGGCCGCTCTGAAGCCGAAGCGAAGAAAAAAGGACTTGCTTATTTAGACCGTGTCGGCCTGAGCGCCCAGGCAGCTAAATTTCCAGCACAGCTGTCTGGCGGACAGCAGCAGCGTGTCGCCATAGCCCGCGCTTTAAGTATGGACCCGATAGCAATGCTGTTTGACGAGCCTACATCTGCCCTCGACCCCGAAATGATTAATGAAGTGCTGGATGTCATGGTCGGTTTAGCCAAAGAAGGAATGACCATGATGTGCGTAACGCATGAAATGGGCTTTGCCCGTTCCGTCGCGAACCGTATTATATTTATGGATCAGGGCAAAATCGTTGAAGACTGCACCAAAGATGAGTTTTTCAACACACCGCGCGGAGAACGCGCACAGCAATTCTTAGATAAGATTCTGCATTAAACAGCTGTGCCTTGAACACATAAAAAAAGCAGATCATTTGATCTGCTTTTTTACTTGAGCCTTCGTGAAAAACTCAATATGTATTGCTCAGCTGTATGCTGCAGCCAAAAAATAAAGCCTGAATATTTGCATATCAAAGCATCAGACCATAGAACAAAAACTCAAACTGTACTGTTGAAGTGCAAAATCTGCCGAACCCGCCCGATATTGATTTCTATTTTTTTAAGCTCCTGCCCTTTTCAAAATTGGCAACATTCTCGCACCTTTACAAATCATATATTTTTTTAATCATATTAATAAACATATATATTTGAAAAATATCAACTTTATAAAAACATTGAATATTCAATTTAGCACCATTTCAGTGCATTTTTATTGTATTTGCTTTATATCGAGTCTTGATGATTTTTGCTATTTTTCAATCAAAATTTCCCTTGCCTCATCCCCTAGCCGAAATCAAGCGCCTAGATATACTGATCTTCTTTTTGTGACATAACGCACTATATTGGAGCGCACAATGCAAAATATAGACTTATTATTTCTCCTCCTCGGTGCAATTTTAGTGCTGGCTATGCACGCAGGCTTTGCCTTTTTAGAACTGGGCACGGTCAGACATAAAAACCAAGTCAATGCGCTCAGTAAAATTTTAACGGACTTTTCGTTTTCTGCTATGGCTTACTTTTTTGTCGGCTACTACATTTCTTATGGGCAGCATTTCTTCCATGCAGGCGCTGTACTGGCAGATGATCATGGCTATAACCTGATGCGCTGCTTCTTTTTGCTGACCTTTGCAGCAGCGATTCCAGCCATAATTTCCGGCGGAATCGCAGAACGCGCAAAAATGCGCTCTCAAGCTATTGCAACACTGCTGCTGGTTGCCCTGATTTATCCATTTTTTGAAGGCATGGCTTGGAATGGCAACTTTGGCCTGCAAGCTTGGCTCGAACGCCAGTTTGGGGCTAGTTTCCATGACTTTGCCGGTTCGGTTGTGGTTCATGCCATGGGCGGCTGGATTGCATTTGCTGCCGTGCTCTTATTAGGCCCGCGCCATGGCCGCTATAAAAAAGACGGCCGCATCAGCGCACATCCACCTTCATCGATCCCATTTCTCGCACTGGGCTCATGGATTTTAATTGTCGGCTGGTTTGGCTTTAACGTCATGAGCGCACAGCGGCTGGATGCTATTTCTGGTTTAGTGGCTATCAACTCACTTATGGCAATGGTCGGCGGCACAATTGCAGCCAAAATTGCAGGTCAAGACGACCCGGGCTTCTTACACAACGGCCCGCTGGCTGGACTTGTCGCTATTTGCGCAGGTTCCGACATTGTGCATCCGTTCGGCGCACTAATGATTGGTGCAATTGCGGGCCTGATTTTTGTCAAACTATTCACTTATACACAGAACAAATTGAAAATTGATGATGTGCTGGGCGTTTGGCCATTGCACGGCGTTTGCGGCGCATTTGGCGGTATTGCTGTCGGTTTATTTGGTCAGCAGCGGCTAGGCGGTTTGGGCGGCGTATCAATGATCTCGCAAGTCCTTGGTACGCTATTTGCAATCATCATTGCACTGGCAGGCGGCTTCGCAGTATACGGCTTGCTTAAAGCAGCAATTGGCATACGTTTAACGCAAGAAGAAGAATACCGCGGCGCGGATTTATCGATTCACCGTATTTCTGCAAATTCGGATGAACAAATGTTCTGATACCGTTTGCAACCAGTTTCCTCTTGACAGCTTGGCGGTGCACTATACGCCAAGCTTTTTTTATATTTCTTAGATTAGCATTTGAAAATAGACTGATTCATTCAATGTCATCTGTTCGTCCATAGTCAGAGGATAAATACTTCCAGAGCTGATCCAGCTTTTGTATGCGCTTAGTGTTTACAGCATGTTCTTTATCTGCATGAAAACCATCCAGCAGCACCGCCTGCATACCTGCGCCCAAAGCACCCTGCACATCATTGATTGGATGATCTCCAATAAACAAACATTCTTCTGGCTCTAAACCTAAACGCTCACTGGCATATAAAAATATTTCAGGCTTAGGCTTACTGACTCCTGCAGATTCAGAGCTGATAATTGCATCAAAGAAGTGACTGAAACCCAAACCCTGCAATATATTTAACCGTGTGGCATGGCTGCCATTAGACACAATGGCCAGCTTATATTGCGCTTGCTTTAAGTGACGCAATAATTCTAATGCTCCTGTCATCGCCACTGCATGGCTGCCGAAATGGCGAAACCAGAACTGTGTCAGCTCTTCAAAATCTGGCTGTTCATGCCAGCTCAGCTCCTGCAGCAGCGCATAAGCCACAGAAGCCCCAATACTTGGATGTGTCAGCAGTTGAATATCGGGATAACCGCCATTATCAATCCGATTCACAATACACTTTATCTGCTGCGGATCTGCTTCAAAAAGAAGCGGCTGATAATACGCTGCTAAATAGTGTGAATATGCCCAAATACTTTGATCACGGTGCGTCAATGTATTGTCTAAATCGAATAAAACTGCACGGATGAGCATGAAAAAATTCCGAATATATTCCTCACACTCTAGCATGGCGACTCTGTCCACTTTTGCAGGATCTTGGCTATGCATAGCGTTTTAAATGTTAAAGAGATGAAAGCGCTGCATTCTTAAGTTTTAGTTAAGCTAGTTTTGGCTTAATAACCTAAAATTATTGCGTTTCAATCTTATGCAAGATCAGCCTAAATTCATCTTATTCCTGCTTGGCAGTTCCATGCTGAGTTTTGTCATCTTGCAGTCGATCTTTCCCATTGGCGGCGATATTGACCTGCTGCTGATTCATCCCTTTATTTCAGAGTCCGGCAGCTTTACGCTGCGCAATAATTGGTATTTGGCAGAACTGAATCACCGCTATGTAAAAGATCTGCTGACTGCTGTATATCTCATTATCTTTAGCGCATGGCTCATGTCTTTTAAAGTCTCGTCTCTGAAAACACGCCGCTTTGAATTTGGCTATCTGTTTTGGGTCTCTATGCTCTGCACCAGCACAGTCGGCTTATTAAAGTCCCAGTCACAGCATGCATGCCCTTGGAATATGACACTGCCAGATCAAACGGGATTCTTTTGGGACTTTTCTGCATATGCGGGCCACTGTTTCCCCGGCGGCCATGCATCTTTAGGCTTTGCGCTCATTACAGGGTATTTTTACTACCGCCAAACCAATACATCCCGCGCACGGTTTTATTTTACTGCCGGCACGATATTAGGTTTTACTATGGGCTGGGCACAAATGATGCGAGGCGCCCACTTTCTCAGCCATAATTTATGGAGCTTTTGGCTTTGCTGGTTTATCAATGCCGTCATCTATGCCAGTTTCTATTTTAAGAAAAAAATGCAGCTGTTCGCAGTCATGCCCCCCAACAGTAATATCATTTAAGCCTTGATGATCAAGAAGCTATTGAGCCTTCACTTCTGCCCAATCATTCAGCTGCACGGACAGCATGATCATACATAACTGTATTTTGTGAGTCATTTTAGATATTCACACAATTCAACTTACTCAGCTTACACATTTGCCTAAAACAAAAAAAAAGAGGCCTAAACGCCGCTGCTTTGCTGTAAACTCATGAAAAGTTAAACAATCATTTATTATAAAAATATAATTTAAAATCAAATAACGGCTATTCATCAATACTGACTTATTTGCTTCTGTTCATGCCAATTTAAATCAATTCTAATGATGTTTTGAGAATCAGCCAGCTCCAGAACTTCTTAATTAAAGCCTCTTTTAACCGCAAGCCGAAACTGCAAGAAATTTAAGCTGACGGTTTTAAAGGTATAATGACAGTCACTTTCAATCCGCCTAAACTTTCACTTGCAGCAAAACTCAGCTGCCCATTAATCCGCTGCACTGCCTTGTCCACAATAGATAGGCCTAAACCGCTGCCGGCCTCTTGGTGGTGATAAACACGGTAAAAACGTTTTAAAATCTGCTCATGCAGCTGCGGATCAATCCCTGGCCCTGAGTCTTCTACAAGAATGACAGCCTTTTGTTCCTGTTCAAAGACAGAGACATTGATGACCCCATTTTCGGGCGTATATTTAATTGCATTATCAATTAAATTATAAATGATCGAATGCACTGCAGACTCTCGGCTCTGCACCATCAACTCCTCTTGACGCTCCATGCCCAAATCTAAATTTTTCTGCATTGCCAAATGAATCAGCTGCTCTACACAGCTGACTGCTGTTGCCGCAATATTAAAATCTTTCAAATGCTGAATGTCCTCCAGTAAAGCATCTTGCTTGGCTAAGTTCAGAAGCTGAGTCACCAAATGCTGTGTACGCACCAAACCAAGATTTAAACGCTGTAAAGCCTCATGCTCAGGATATTCCTGCAGCAGTACCTGCATTTGCAGCCCTAAAGCAGTAATAGGGGTGCGCAGCTCATGCGCTGCATCCGCTATAAATTGACGCTGCTCCTGCTGCGAAAGCTCAATACGCTCAAGCAGCTGATTCATTTCTTCAATGGTTGGAATAATTTCCAGCGGATACTCTTGTACAGATATCGGCTTCAAGTCCCTAGAGCTTCGCTGCGCCAGTTCATCCCGAAAATCATCCAGCGGCTGCAAAATACGGCTGATCATCCAGCTTAAGCCCCAAATCACGAAAGGCATCAGCAGCAAGTACGGAATCAGCATACTGCCTGCAAGCTCCAGCGCTAAATTTTGCCTGACTGACTGCTGCTGGCTAATTTGAATTTGATAATCTTTATAAGGCAAAATATAGGTATACCAAATGCCGTCCAAAGTTTTATGGGTATAAAAACCCGCTTTAGGCACAGTGGGCACCAGCAGGCCATCGGAACGCTTTGCCGCTGCAGCGTCATATGCCCACACATCTACAAATAAGTCTTCTTCGTGATAATGTCTTGCTGGAGTATATTGGCTTTGCACTGGCTGCACACCATGATGCGCAACACGCTCAGCTAAGTTTTTCATCTGCGCATCTAATATTTCATTGGTTTCCTCTAATGCAATACGGTATGCCGACATCATCAGTCCGCAGGCAACCACCAAACTGAAAAATGAAATATATAGAATCAGTTTGCGTTTTAAAGAATTGCCTGCGGCGGCCTGCAGCACGCTCATCTATAACTGGCCTAGCCGGTAACCCAAGCCGCGAATCGTACGGATAAAATCCTTACCCAATTTGCTTCTTAAGTGATGCACATAAACTTCAATGGTATTGCTGCTGATTTCACTATCAAAATCATAGAGTTTATCTTCTAAATTTGACTTAGAAAAAATCTTATTGGGATGGGTGACCAATGGAATTAAAATGGCCCATTCACGGTTGGATAAATCGACATACTGGCCTTTGAATTTTGCCAAATGCTGTTCTACATCCAGTACTAAATCACCATAAACCAGCACATTTTGCTGCTGACTGATCTGCTCTTTGCCGCTGCGGCGCAACAAGGCATGAATCCGTGCAATCAGTTCATCAAACTCATAAGGTTTTATTAAATAATCGTCTGCTCCCTGATTCAGACCGTCAACACGCTGCTGCAGCTGATCTCGCGCTGAAATAATCAGGACTGGCAATGCTGGAAAAATCTGCCTGATTTGCTTCAGCACCTGCATGCCATCCATCATTGGCAGTCCCAAATCCAGAAGCACAATATCAAAGACGGACTGCTGCAGCATTTTCAGACCGTCTATGCCGTTATTCACCCACTCGACATCAAAGCCTTGATACTTCAGTAAAGTCTGAGTCGACTCCGCAATCATGAAGTCATCTTCAATGATTAAAATTTTTGTCATGAATTCAGCTCTCTTAAATTTGGCCTTTACATTTATTCAGCATATCATTTTCAGGATCAATTACTTGTGTCTGAATATCCAACAAACTCAGCATGCTTGGAAATAAATTATCCTGACTCAATTCTTGGCTTTTTTGCTGTTCCAAGCAAGTGATTTGTTCTGGCTGCGCCGCTTTCCAGTCCGCAGAAAACCACATAATCATCGGCACATGGGTTTGCTGTGACGGCGCCATGCCATAAGGCGCGCCATGCAAGTACATCCCGTATTCACCAGTTGACTCCCCATGGTCCGATAAATACCAGAACCCAGTTTTATATTTTGAATTGCCTTGCAGTGTCTTGATCACTGCACTTAACACATGATCTGTATACACAATAGAATTATCATAAGTATTTATTAACGCTTGCTGTGTACAGCCTTGAATCGCATTAGTATCACAAGTTGGTTTAAACTTTTGGAATGGCGCAGCTGAACGCGCATAGTATGCTGGCCCATGGCTGCCCATTTGATGCAGCACAATGAAGCGCGGCGTATAGTCATCTGCTGGAATGTTTGCAATATATTGATTTAATGCATCATTTAAAATGCCGTCATAACATTCACCCCCAAGCCTACACCATTTATCTTTCAGCTCTTGTGAAATTTTGACTTGCTCAATGCGGCTGCATACGCCTTTACAGCCCGAATTATTATCAATCCAAACAACTTTATAGCCTGCACGCTGCACGATATCCAGCAAACCTTCCCTGTGTCCCGCCAACTGTTCATCGTAGTCTTTTCGCGGCATGCCAGAGAACATGCAAGGGACTGAAACCGCAGTTGCTGTACCGCAAGAACTGACCTGACTGAAATTTAAAGTATCCAGTTTGGAAAGTTCCGGATTGGTATTTTTTGCATAACCATTTAAAAAGAAACTTTCAGCACGGGCTGTTTCACCTACAACTAAGACCATCAGTTTAGGTTTAGACGCCTTAGAAACATCCACAAGCTGATGCGCATCTTCCCCATATTTTAAAAGCGGCAGGTTTTCTTTGGGCGCTTTTTTATGAAAATAAGAAACCGCAGATGCAATCGTATTCTGCGGTGAAATCATGCCTTTTAAATCACGGTGCTCACGACAAACAGCAGCAAAATCGACATAAAAAACAAATAACATCAAACCGATCAGGACCGTTGAACCTAAAACATGAAGGCCTTTTTTCATTAAAGAGGCAGACACCTTTTCAGGCTGTATTCCTAAGCAGCCAAAAAACAGCATAGGCAGCAGCACCATAACCGCAGCCCATAAAACCAAACGTACAGAAAAAAGATCTCTCACTTCCTGCGAGTCTGTCTGCATGGCATTTTGCACTTGGTCAACAGTAATTGAGACACCTAAACTATTGACAAAATAGGCACTCAAACCGCCCGCAAATAACAGCAGCAGCGTCACTATTTTGGCATTCCAGCGCCATTGCATTAACTGCAGCAGCACATTGTACATTGCTGTAACAACCGCTGCAGAGGCGGCTAAAAACAGCCATGACTTAATGCCCTGATAAGGTGTCAGCTCATGCAATTTACGGTAGAAGCCAATATTTAAAGCCAATGCCAGCCAAAGGCTGACACTGAGGTTATACCATCCCAAAGTCAGCTTTGGCGCACGCCGAAAAACCTGCTGTATAGAACTTAACATCTTAAGAATCTTAAACTTCTCTAAGTAAGCAAACCTTAAATTTACGAACTTAACTCAGACTTAAGAAGCTTAAAGCAGTCTTAAAAAACATTTAAAAATGCATAAATTCAATGCTTTTTGCATCATTACCATTTCAAACATAAAATATAAGTCTGCTGAAAAACCTCATCAGCACCTCAGCATTGCAGAAAAACTTATGACGGCGGCATGCGCAGACTATGCCTCCTCCAGCGATAAATTGGCGCCAAGCATACAATTGCAATGCCGCAAATGATGCTTAAATAATTTCCATATCCCAGCCAATCTGCACACAGGCCGCTTAAGCTATATAAAATCCCGCTCACGGTTGCCATCAGCGCCACCTGAAAAGTAAAATCTGTGGCTGCCTGCGCCTGACGGCTGTATTGCATAATTAAAGTCAGCATCACCACCAGCAGCATTGCAGAAATCATATCTTCAGCAGCATTAATCAAATAAATCAGCCACGGCTGTACAGCTTGCTGCAGCTCATATTGCCAAGCCAGCCATGCATAGGCTGTTAAGCTGAATACTTTTAGAATGGAAAACACCAGCAGTGCATGAAAACGGCTGAAAAACTTCAAACTTAAGCCCGCTAAGCCTGCACCCGCCAATGCAGCGGCTACGCCAAGCATGGTGATATACACGCCAATTTGGGTATAACTCAGTCCCATATCGACCATTAACGGTTTTAACAGCGGTCCAGATAAACCATCTGCCACTTTAAAGCTCAGCAGCACAGCCAGCCAACGCACCATTTGGGGTGTCTGTACAAAGTAACTCAAATAGGCTTTTATCGCCTGCCAATCAATTTTGACAGGCCGTTTTTCCTGCTGCTCATGCAACACTGGTTCTTTATAAAATAAAACTGGAAGGCTATTCAGCAGTACCAGCCCTGCTAAAAACAAAAATGTGGTTTGCCACTGCAGCCAATCCAGCGCCCATAGCATTGCCCCGCCGCCAACAATAAACCCAAGCCGAGATCCGGCGACCTGAAAGGTGTTGCCCCAATGCTGCTGTTCAGTCTTTAAAATGCGTACAGCCAAACCATCGGTTGCAATATCCTGCGTAGCTCCGACCAAATTCATGCTCAGCAGCGCACCAAACAGCGCCAGCAAATAAGCAGGCTCATTTAAAGCAGCAATAGGCAAAAAGGACAGCATCATCAAAATTGCCGCGCTCATCAGCTGCAGCGGTAAAATCCACGAGCGGTAATGCCCCATTGACGTATGGCCCAAACGGTCAACCCATGGCGCCCAAAATACTTTAATCGACCATGGCAGCATCAGCAGTCCAAATCCGCCAATATGCGCCAGTGACACGCCATGTGTGCGTAAAATGACGGGAAGCGCATGCGTCATAAAGCCTACCGGCAAACCTTGTGCCCAATACAGAGAAAATAGCAGCACATAAATATTGCGCATTTGCAGCATGAACATTCCAATTTAAATAAATGGCAAATTATCTGACCAGGTTGACTTGAAACTGCTTATTTTTGCCAATGCCGACAAACTGCCTTAGTTTTATATTAATGATATTGTTGGATTCAAATTTATAAATCAATATGCCTCAATCATTTCCAACGCTGCCAGAACAAGTTCCTTCCCGCGGCTCAGCTCTTAGCAAAGCATTTTTTAAACGGCTGTTCCTTGCACAGGGCTGGCGTTTTGAAGGTGAATTCCCTAATTTGCCTAAAGCCGTTGCTATTGTGTCTCCGCATACTTCCAATATTGATGCATGGCACGGTTTTGTTGCACTGCTGGGTTTGGGCATACGTATTACCATTTTTGGCAAACATACTTTATTTAATACGCCGCTCAAACCGCTCTTAGAATGGATTGGCGTTATTCCTGTGGAACGCAATTCAGCCAAAGGCCTAACCCAGCAAATCCGCAGTATAGTACATGCTCAAGATAAAATATGGATTGGCATGGCGCCTGAAGGTACACGAAAACAGGCTGAAACCATCAAAAGCGGTTTCTATTACATTGCTTTAGAGGCGCAAATTCCAATTGTGATGTTTGCATTTGATTATGAAAATAAAATTATCCGCTGTTTAGGTATTTTTAAACCGACTGGCAATTTTGAGCAGGATTTAGAACAGATTTTAGCATGCTACACAGGCCAATTTTCACCCAAAAATCCTGCATGGCTGGCAAAGCCGTTACAAAAGCATTGGAAAAAACGCTAGTAAAGCTGCGCATTTTTTGGTGATATGTCGCACAGCATATTTCCACTTTTGTTCATTTTATAGATTATTTTCTGCACACCATGAAACTATTGCATTATTCCCTGCTTAGTGTTTTAGCGCTGAGCTTTGCAGGCTGTGACAAAGTCACGCAAACGCCTGTTAAAACCACACCGATTAAACCGCGTGAGCCAGTAATAGCTGTAGCTTTAGGCGGCGGCGGAGCCAAAGGTTTTGCGCATATTGGTATTTTAAAAGTACTCGAATCTCATGGCATAAAACCTAAAATCGTCACTGGCACCAGCGCGGGCAGTTTTGTCGGAAGCCTCTATGCCAGCGGCAAAACCCCATATCAGCTGCAGCAGCTGGCTTTAGGTTTTAAAGAATCTGACATCCGTGATTTAACCTTAAACCGCCAAGGTTTTCTGCTGGGTCAAAAACTGCAGGACTATGTCAATAAAAGCATCGGCGGCAAACCAATTGAACAATTTCCTATCCGCTTTGCTGCCGTTGCAACACGTTTAGACAATGGACGTAAAGCTGAATTTATTAAAGGCAATGCAGGACAAGCAGTCCGTGCATCATGCAGTATTCCAAATGTCTTTGTCCCAGCAGCAATTGGCGGCCTGAAATATGTCGATGGCGGCCTAGTCAGCCCAATTCCAGTCAAAACTGCACAAAGCATGGGAGCAGATATCGTCATCGCCGTGGATATTTCTGCACGTCCCGATGGCAGCAAAGCCATGAATATGCTCGGCGTACTGGATCAAACCATTAACATTATGGGTCAGCAAAGCATTAATGAAGAGCTGAATCAGGCCGATGTTGTCATTCAGCCCAAGGTTGGCCATATTGGCACTTTAGATTTGAAAGCCAGCAATGAAACTATTTTAGAAGGTGAAAAAGCTGCACAGCTGAAAATCAGATCTATTCAAAAGGCCATTACAGACTTTAAAGCCTCACCCGCTGCTTTAAAACCTGCGCCTGCTCCAAAATTTTAAAACCAAGATCTTTAAAAAGATCTAAAATTAAAAAAAGACTGAGCCATGCTTGGTCTTTTTTATGTCCCCAATCCAAACATGCCGCCAACTCAAAAAATTGCCGAACTTGCATATGCCGCAATGCTGAAAAAGCAGGCTATTCAAACCCATTTAAAAATTGATTTTTTTCATACTCAAATACTTATTCATCTGCTACATTGATATAGATATTCGCCCATTTTTATCAATGACCACTATATGAGCAGCATTATGGAATTTGTTCTTGAACCTTGGCACTGGTTTGTTTTAGGCATTTTACTGATTCTTTCTGAACTCCTGCTCCCCGCATTTGCGGCGCTCTGGTTTGGCGTTGGCGCGATTATGGTCGGTATTTTGTATTTCCTATTCCCCATGATGGGACCTACCGTACAGCTGACGACATGGATTGTGCTTTCAATTTTATGCACAGTCGCATGGTTTAAAGTGATTAAACCGCTGTCTGTCGATAAAACCAAAGCCGGTTTATCACGTGAAGCAACCATTGGCCAAGTGGGCATGGTTATTCAAACCAACATGGAACTGAACCAAATTAAAGTGCGTTTCCCAATTCCTGTATTGGGCAATGCAGAATGGATTTGCCGTTCTCAGTCAGAAGTTCAAGTTGGAGACCGTGTCCGTGTCATTGACATCATGGGTAATGATCTGATTGTGCAGGCGCACAGTTATAACGATAATGAAAAAGCGAGTAAATAAATGAGCGGAGCTACGATCGTTGTTTTAGCCATATTGGCCTTTGTTGCCATCACTATTTTTAAAGGCGTACGTATTGTCCCACAAGGCTATAAATGGATTGTGCAGCGTCTGGGTAAATATCATACCGTGCTGGAACCGGGCCTGAATTTTGTCATCCCTTATATTGATGAAGTGGCATACAAAGTGACAACCAAAGACATTGTTTTAGATATTCCTTCACAAGAAGTAATTACCCGTGACAATGCCGTACTGCTGATGAATGCGGTAGCCTACATTAACATCACCACGCCAGTGAATGCTGTTTACGGGATTGAAAACTACACTTGGGCTATTCAAAATCTTGTACAGACCTCACTGCGCTCAATCGTCGGTGAAATGGACTTAGATGATGCGCTGTCTTCACGTGACCATATTAAAGCGCGTTTAAAAGCCAGTATTTCGGATGATATTTCCGACTGGGGCATCACACTTAAAACCGTTGAAATTCAAGACATTAAACCGTCTCACACCATGCAGGCTGCGATGGAAGAACAGGCTGCAGCAGAACGCCAGCGCCGTGCGACCGTGACCAAAGCAGATGGTGAAAAACAAGCTGCCATTTTAGAAGCAGATGGCCGCCTCGAAGCGTCACGCCGTGATGCAGAAGCGCAAGTTGTTCTAGCAGAAGCCTCACAAAAAGCCATTGAAATGGTGACATCTGCTGTAGGCGATAAAGAAATTCCTGTTGCTTACCTGCTGGGCGAACAATATGTGAAAGCGATGCAGGATATGTCGAAATCCAGCAATGCTAAAACTGTCGTTCTTCCTGCCGATATCATGAACACCATTCGCGGTGTTATGGGACGCGGCAGCTAAGCCATTTCACTCGAAAAAATAGACAGCCATTGTGCTGTCTATTTTTTTAGATTTAAGAAAACTCTGCACGTTTTGTTAATTTGTGCTTAAATTTCACATAATTTTTGAAATTTTATGCATAGGCAGCTGGAATAACCAAGTGCAGCTTTTGCCTTTTCATATTTCGCTCTGCTACGCAACTCGACAACGGATATCGTATGAGCTCCCTCAACCCCACCCTAATTACGTTTCTCTTTTATATTGTCGCCATGGTTGTGATAGGCCTCATCGCTTATCGCGCCACAAGCAACTTTTCTGACTATATCTTAGGGGGCCGCCGTTTAGGCAGCTTTGTAACTGCACTTTCTGCAGGCGCATCAGACATGAGCGGATGGCTGCTCATGGGTTTGCCGGGCGCAATTTATCTTTCAGGCTTATCTGAAGCATGGATTGCCATCGGTTTGATTATTGGCGCATGGCTCAACTGGCTGCTGGTTGCCGGACGTTTACGTGTACATACTGAAGTACAAAACAATGCATTGACCCTGCCTGATTATTTTTCCAACCGCTTTAATGACCAAAAGAAAATTTTGCGTATTGTTTCTGCCTTTGTCATTTTAATCTTCTTTGCTATTTACTGCGCCTCTGGCATGGTTGCTGGCGCACGCCTGTTTGAAAGCATGTTCGGCCTGTCATATAGCACAGCGCTTTGGATCAGTGCGATTGCAACAATCAGCTATGTCTTCATCGGCGGCTTTTTAGCGGTCAGCTGGACAGATACTATTCAAGCGGCCCTGATGATTTTTGCCCTGCTGCTGACACCCGTTGTTGTGATTTTATCATTCTCTGACTTAAGCCAAGTGTCATTAGCGCTTGAAGCTGCCCGTCCGCAAGCCATGGATATGATCGGCGATTTGAGCTGGGTCGCAATTTTATCACTCCTGGCTTGGGGCCTAGGCTACTTTGGCCAGCCGCATATTCTTGTACGTTTCATGGCGGCAGATTCGGTTAAATCTATTCCTAATGCACGCCGTATTGGCATGACGTGGATGATTCTTTGCTTAGGCGGCGCGGTAGCAGCCGGTTTCTTCGGTATTGCTTACTTCCATCAGCACCCTGAATTGGCTGCTGCGGTGAATTCCAATCCAGAAACGGTATTTATGGAATTAACTAAAATTCTATTTAACCCGTGGATTGCAGGCATCATTTTAGCTGCCATTTTAGCTGCTGTTATGAGTACGCTCAGCTGCCAGCTGCTGGTTTGCTCAAGCACATTAACTGAAGATTTCTACAAATCATTCCTGCGCAAAAACGCGACACAAAAAGAATTAGTTTGGGTTGGACGTTTTATGGTTTTAGCAATTGCTGTGCTCGCAATTGTCATGGCTGGCAATCCTGAATCAAAAGTGCTTGGTCTTGTGGCTTATGCATGGGCAGGTTTTGGCGCTGCATTTGGCCCGCTGATCATCCTTTCACTGTTCTGGAAACGCATGACACTGAATGGTGCGCTTGCAGGCATGATCATTGGTGCGGTTATAGTTATTCTTTGGAAAAATGTATGGGCTGACACAGGTGTTTATGAAATTATTCCTGGCTTCATCTGCTCGTTCATTGCCATTATTGCGGTGAGCTTAATGGGCAAAGCGCCTTCTAAAGACGTGACTGACCGCTTTGATCAAGCAGATCAAATTTACAAAGAAAGTATCTAATTTAAAGTGACGGCAGTGTCTTCAGCACTGCTCTGACCGCCATAAAAAAGAGGAGCATCTGCTCCTCTTTTTTATGCAATTTAATTAACTTTTACGCGACAGTAAAAATTGCACAATATTCAGCAGCTCAGCTGCCTGCTCCGCTTCAAAATAACTCAATGCATTCAGCGCTTGATCATGCAGCTCTTTGGCATAAGCTTGCGCATTTTCTAAGCCCATCAAAGCAGGATAGGTCGATTTATCTGCCTGCTGATCTTTACCAGCTGTTTTACCCAGCATCGCCGTATCTGAAATAATATCTAAAATGTCATCCTGTACTTGGAAAGCCAAACCAATCGCTAAACCAAATTCACGCAGTTTTGGAATTGCAGCATCCGTACCGTCAAAAATAGTGACAGCAGCCATCATAATGGCTGCAGAAATTAATGCGCCAGTCTTATTGCGGTGAATATTTTCTAAGGCCTCCTGATCTACATGCTTGCCTTCAGCCTGAATATCCAGTACCTGACCATTCACCATTTTAGAAGATGCCGTCGCTAAAATTTGCATTTGCTTCAGCACAATTGAGGAATCAACTGCTGGGCCCTGATCAAACAGACGGCTGCCTAATATTTCAAAGGCCATCGACTGTAAAATATCACCAGCAAGCAAAGCGGTGTCTTCACCAAATGCTGCATGGCATGTCGGCTGACCGCGGCGCAGCAGATCATTATCCATACACGGCAAGTCATCATGTGCAAGTGAATAGCAATGAATAAACTCTACTGCAACTGCTGCCCGGCGCACAGCTGCATAATTGGTATTAGGCTTTAATGCAGCTGCTGCATAGCTCAATGCAGGACGGACACGCTTGCCGCCCAACATCACAGCATGATACACAGCGCCTTTTAAAGGCTCTGGAATATAGAACGCATCTAAAGCCGTTAATAAATCTTGAGAAATGCGCTGCTGCGCCTCTGTCAGTGCATGCGCTTGTACGTCAGTTAGGGATGACACACTCACCTCGAATACATGATTAAGCTTAAATTTCGGTTTAAATATCTCTGCTCAGCAAACGGAATGCTCAGCAGAGATATTTATCTGGCTAGCTGCATGATACTGTTTTCTGTCTGCTTTCTCTATGCAGAAAACAAATTCAATGCCGTGAAATTTCAATAGATTTACAGCAATGTGCGAAATACCTGCATTTTGCCTTGCTGATAAAAACCTGTGCAGTTTTTATCATTATTTTTTGCAAAATATAGCGCTTGATCTGCCTGCTGCAAAACCTCATTCAAGCGCTGATGCTGCATATAAGATGCGACTCCGCATGACAGCGTCAGCTGAAAAATGCCCGTTAAATGACTTGAAGATGCCGCGACAGCATCACAGCAGCGCTGGCCCAGAATACAAGCCTGCTCTAAATTTTTATGCGGCAGTACGATAGCAAACTCTTCACCGCCTATACGGAAAAGCAGGCTGTCACTATAACTATACATTTTCAGCACATCACACAGCAGCATTGCGGTTAAACGCAATACCCTATCACCGGCAGCATGACCATATTCATCATTAATCCGTTTGAAATTATCTAAATCCAGCATAATTACACTGCATTGCTGCAATTCTCCATCATCCAGCCGATGCTGCCATTCTGGTAAATGCAAATCAAAACTGCGCTTGTTATACACACCTGTCAAATGGTCAATTTCAACCATTTTTTGCAATTCCTGATTATGCCGCAGCAGATACTGCTCCTTGATGCGCAAATGCGTAATATCAGTCCCGCAAACCAAAATACTTTGTGTATGTCCTTCTGGATTGACATGCACTTTCAAGGTAAGTAAAAAATGCTTATCTTGTTCCGTATATCCAAATGGTTCCAGCTCTATATTTTCTGCATTGTTTTCTTGCAGCTTTTGCAGAATAAGAGCGCTCAAATCCTGCTGTATATTTTCTGCATACAGCTGATTTGCATACAGTATTTCCCCTGTTGCTAAAAAACAGGCAGCAGGCATAGGCCATACATCCAATAAAGTATAATTTGCAGGGAAAAAGTCTTTTGCCTTCAAAGCATTTTCAAACATAATCAGCCACTTTTTTCAGGATGAAGCTTCGCGAAATGCTATCAAATATTAATATTCAATTATCACACAACACTTCTAATAATAACTGCAGTCCTTATTATATTTTAATATATATTATTTTTAGGATTACTTATCTTTTTTACACATATAAATTCCAACCCATAAAAAAGCCCCTTCAGATGAAGAGGCTTTTTTGATGGAACTGAATTTACTGCAGTGTATCGGCAGGTACGCGAACCCATCCTTCCATCAGTACGCGGGCGCTGCGGCTCATCACCGCTTTTTTTACAATCCATTGGCCATTTTCTTGTACAGCCTGAGCACCCACGCGCAATGTCCCAGACGGATGTCCAAAACGTACAGCCTCACGTTCACCGCCGCCAGCGGCCAAATTCACTAGAGTGCCTGGAATTGCCGCTGCAGTGCCAATGGCAACTGCTGCTGTTCCCATCATAGCATGGTGAAGCTTACCCATAGACAAAGCGCGCACCAGCAAATCGGTATCAGCATTACCAATTTCTTTACCGCTGGAGGCGGTGTAGCTTTGCGGTGCAGAAACAAATGCAATTTTCGGGGTATGCTGGCGCTGTGCAGATTCGGATACATCCTGAATCAAGCCCATAAACTTTGCGCCATAAGCGCGGATTTTTTCAAATCGAGCCAATGCTTGAGCATCACTGTTAATATCATCTTGCAGCTCTGTGCCTTTATAGCCCAACGCGTCTGCCTCAATAAAAATGGTGGGAATTCCTGCATTAATAAAGGTCGCATCAAATGTGCCAATATCAGGAACTTCAAACTGGTCAACTACATTGCCTGTAGGGAACATTGCACCGCCATCTTCCCCATCATCTGCCGGATCTAAAAACTCAATTTGAACTTCAGCTGCCGGAAAAGTTACACCGTCCAGCTCAAAGTCACCCATCTCTTGTACTTGTCCATTTGCCATGGGAACGTGCGCAATAATGGTTTTTTGAATATTTGCCTGCCAGATACGTACAGTGCAGAGGCCATTTTCAGGGATCTGCGCATCGTCAACCAAACCATTAGAAATAGCAAATGCGCCTACAGCTGCAGTTAAATTGCCGCAGTTGCCGCTCCAGTCTACAAATGCTTTATCAATAGACACTTGGCCAAACAAATAGTCGACATCATGTTCAGGCTGTGTACTCTTAGACAAAATGACTGTTTTACTGGTACTTGAAGTTGCGCCGCCCATACCGTCAATTTGCTTGCCATATGGATCTGGGCTGCCAATGACCCGCAGCAAAATTTGATCGCGGATGCGGCCAGGCTGCTGTGCTCCCTGCGGCAAATCATCTAATTTAAAAAATACGCCTTTGCTTGTGCCGCCGCGCATATAAGTAGCGGGAATTTTTATTTGGGGCGCAAAACTCATTTTTATCGAATCCTTGGTCATTATCATTGTTTCAAATCAAATATACTGATTTCAGCGATAGGGATAATACCTTTTTTTACTGATGTTTTATCAATCACATGACTTTAGTATAAAAAAACAACACTTGTATGCCTAAAATCCATTGAATTAATTAAAAAAACATAGATTAGATAAAACTAATCTGTTGATTCATATTATTTTTAATTACAAAAGAAATTAAAAATATTTTTATATATTAAATAAAAAAAAATCATGATTTTTGAGCTACTAGGCTATTTCCTTTCGATCCTTTACAATCAGAAACACATATTCGTTGTCGGGCTGAAATAACTTGAATAAAGAGAATTCTCAACTTCAGCGTGGCTTAAAAAACCGTCATATTCAATTGATTGCCATGGGTGGTGCAATTGGTACTGGCTTATTTTTAGGTTCCGCACATGTGATTGAATCTGCCGGTCCATCTATTATTTTGGGCTATGCAATTGGCGGTTTAATTGCGTTTTTAATTATGCGCCAATTAGGCGAAATGATTGTGCATGAGCCTGTTGCCGGTTCATTTAGTCACTTTGCAAATAAGTATTGGGGCAAATTCCCCGGCTTTCTAGCTGGCTGGAACTACTGGATTCTATATATTCTTGTAGCCATGACCGAGTTAACAGCAGTTGCAAAATACATTAATTATTGGTGGCCTCATATTCCAGCATGGGCATCTGTATTAACGTTCTTTGTCATTATTACACTCGTCAACCTTGGCAATGTTAAGTTTTATGGCGAATCAGAATTTTGGCTGTCTATTATTAAAGTAACAGCAGTCGTTTCCATGATTCTGTTTGGTATTTACTTACTGATGACCGCTGGCGCCGACTCTACAGCATCATTCAGCAACTTATGGACACATGGCGGCTTCTTCCCGCATGGTTTTGAAGGCTTATTCTTCATGCTGGCTTTCTTGATGTTTGCTTTCGGCGGCATCGAACTGATCGGCATGGCTGCTGCAGAAGCAGAAAATCCGCAAAAAACAATTCCTAAAGCCATCAACCAAGTCGTTTTCCGTATTCTGATTTTCTATGTCGGCTCACTAACGATTTTGCTATCGTTAGTGCCTTGGAATCAACTGGAACTCGGCGGCTTAGACAAGAGCCCATTTGTCATGATCTTCAGCCAAATGGGTATTGGCTGGGCGGCGCATTTGCTTAACTTTATTATTTTAACTGCAGCCCTTTCTGTTTATAACAGCGGCATGTATGCCAACAGCCGCATGCTGTTTGGTCTGGCTAAACAAGGCAATGCACCTAAAATTTTTGAAAAAACCAATAAGCAAGGCGTTCCAATTCCTGCAGTATTGTTCTCTGCAGTGCTGATTTTTGGCTGTGTGGTACTGAACTATGTTGCGCCAGAAGATGCTTTAAGCAACCTGATTTACATCGTAGTTGGCGCTTTAGTATTAAACTGGGCAATGATTGCGCTGACTCATTTACAGTTCATGAAAGCGATGAAAGCGGAAGGCGCTATTTCTAAATTCCCGGCACTTTGGGCGCCAGCCAGCAACTATTTAGTTCTTGCATTTATTGCGACTGTACTTTACATCATGTGGACGCAAGGCCTAAGCGGTGCTGTGATTATGATTCCTGTGTGGATTACGCTTATGTTTATATTATTTAAGCTGCTGTACAAAAAAGCTTAAAATAAATGCAAATGAAAAAGTTATTGTTTAGGCAGTAACTTTTTTTTTGTCTAAAATTAGAGTACATTAGCCGCAATTGCGCTCTTAGCTTAACTGGATAGAGCAGTTGCCTCCTAAGCGACCGGCGTGGGTTCGAGTCCCGCAGAGCGCACCATACTTCAAAATTTATTGTACTTCTAATGCTATTTACATCTCTGCTGCCCCCAAAATCATAAATTTTGATGTTCTGCTGTACTCAGCACTCATTCCATTTTAAACAAATCTAAGAATATAAAATGTCAAAATTTTTAATGCTAATTTCAGATTTAAGCTTTTAATAGCTGATATAAACATTAGGGACCGTAACCCGCGCTGTCTAAAGCAATTTTAAAAAACGTGAAAAGTATCACATTTTAAATATTGCAACTTAAATCCACATCTTAAAACTTTAAAAGTAAACCATTGTATTTTATTTAAATAATTTCAACAAAAACACAAATACACACAAAACACACCCAAATTAACAGTAAACTTCATCTTTATCCGTATATTGCAAAACTGTACTGATTAGTACACTTGTATGATAAAGGAAATAGATTATGAAATTAGCTCAATTAATGTTTGCTGGCTTAGTGATGACTGCTGCGGCTCAAACTTTCGCTGCTGAACAAACTGCGCCTGCTGCAGACACTGCTGCTCCTGCATCAGAAGCTATTGCAACCGAAGCTCCTGCATCATCTGAAGCTGCTGCTTCTGAAGCGAAGTAATTTGCTTTTGAAACTATGGCCTAGACCGTCATAGTTTCCCCCCCCAACAAAATATATGTCTTAGTATTTTTTCATACCCGCCATTTTCCTTTAAATCAATCCATCAGCATATGCAAGCCAGCAGTTGTATATTCAGCGCTCTATCGCTTAGAATGTAGTTAATATATTAATTAAAAGCAGACTTTGCTGTGGCTGTAAGCACCCTGTTCCATTCTCTAATTTATCCCAATTTCCGCAACTATTTTATTGGGCATTCATTATCTACTTTAGGAACATGGATTCAGCAGGTCACTTTGGCTTGGATCATTTATGAACTGACCCATTCTACTGCCTTACTTGGTATTGTCGGATTCTGCGCGCTCATTCCCCAGCTCCTCGTCAGTCCGATTGCAGGAGCATGGATCGATAAAGTTGATAAACGCAAAACACTGATCGTCATTCAGTTTTTATTATTTATCCAAGCAATTGCTTTAGGTGTGTTTTACCATTTTCAGCTGCTTAATTCTGCAATCCTAATTGGCTTATCTCTCTTGCTGGGCATTCTGAGCGCTATAGATACTCCGCTTCGCCAGTCCTTACTCAGCCTGATTATTGATGATAAAAAAGCGCTGCCGAATGCGCTTGCATTAAATGCAATGATTTTTAATGCTTCACGTTTTATTGGCCCGCCCATTGCCGGCTTGCTGATTGCGCTTATCGGTCCTGAAAATTGCTTTTATTTAAATGCAATGTCATACCTAAGTTTAGCGCTTGGCGTACTGCTGATGAAAAATGTTCAATCTACTATCGTCACAGGCAAAATGAAAAGTGTCATGCGCGAAGGCTTTGATTATGTTTATCAGCATGAAACGTTTAAATATCTCATGATTACCGTGGTGATTTTAAATATTACCGCTTCCAGTTATGTTGCTCTGCTGCCCGTATATGCGAAAGATATTTTACAAGGTGATGAAAAAACCTTAGGTATTCTTTGGGGGGCAGCTGGTATTGGATCTCTCATTTCTTCTATGCTTTTGGCAGGCCAAAAAAGTTTTCAGCAAGTTCACCGTAAAATTTTATTGAATATATTGGCTTGTGCCATTGGCCTGCTCTTGCTGGCCGTAGGTCATGGCTATACTGCTTTTCTTATTGCCATGTTTTTATTAGGTTTCGGCATTTCAACCACAAATATTTCAACCAATATAATTTTACAGCAAGAAACGCCCGAATCTTTCCGTGGCCGTGTGGTCTCTATTTACACCTCTACACGCTTTGGTTTTGATGCTTTGGGCGGGCTGTTTGCCGGCTTATTGGCCAGCCTGATTGCGCCATCAAATGTCATGCTGATTTTTGCAGTCTGCCTATGCACGTATACCGTTTATCATTGGCTAAAAATTTACCCCAAACTGCTCTCAAATAAAAAAAGCGCCTAAATGTTTAAGCGCTTCTGGGCTCTCAAAATATGCCATCAATCTTGTTTTAAGGTTTGGATCTCTTTTAACAGCACCATCAGCTGCTGCATTTTTTCCTCACCAAAACGATCTTGAATATGCTGATAACGCGCCTCCATACGGCCTCGCATAACACTGAACGTATTTTGGCCTTCTTCACTCAATGAAATAAATGAAAAGCGTTGATCCGTGTCGGAGCGGCGGCGCACAATTAATCCTGTCTCTAACATACGGTTAATAATACCTGTTAAGCTCGGCTTCAAAATACAAGCTTTCTCTGCCAGACTGGTGCTGTCCAACTCTTGATACTGCGCCAAAGTGCGGATAATACGCCATTGCTGTTCTGTTAAGCCGATCTCATTGAGTTCAGGTCTAAAATGTGTCATTAACGCTTCACGGGCTTCTAAAAGAGCAAGCGTTAATGATGGTCTAATGTTTTTCATATGGCAAAGGGCTAATATATTAACATATTAACTATTCTACCAATTTTTCATAAAATTAAAATGATCATGGGTACCCGATGATGACTCTCAATTCATCTATATCATTATAACGATAGTCTTTAGCCGCCCGATGAGTGGCCTGCCGAAGCTTGATATCCATTTCTTTGGCAAGCCCAGCTGGAATTTTATATGCCAGCTGTAAATTACGCTCTCAATGCTTATTATCTAAATATTCGGTCATAAATAAAGCGTTTGGTGTAATATGGATTTCGGCTCTGCGAGTTGTCCATATTCCAACCAGATAAATTGCCGAATACCCGTTGCATCATCCGTGCTGAAATAATTCAAATCATGTATCAAATCCAACGGATTCACACTGTAAAAATAGCCCGCATTCACGACAAAATTATCTCGTGTTTTATCTTGCCGTGAAATACCCGCACTGGCTGTAATCGGCAACTGATACCACAACTCAAATAAAAAATTAATATATTAATCAATATAAATTAAGACACTTTCTTATTTTTGCACAATTATTTAAGACCAATATTTTTGGATAAGATCAGTATTTGTTCAGACACATAATTTTTTAATTGCTCCTGCTGCCGCAGCAAGGTTTCACGATGATGGAAAAGCGTAATGACAAATTGTATTTCTTCAGAAATACTGAATACGGGCATGCTGATCGAACTTAAACCGCAGCTTGGCTGATTGTCCATCAGCGTTAACAAAATGTCCTGCCGCGCTTGTATCTGCTGTATAAAATCCGCACGATCTTTAAGACTGAGTTTTTGTCCTGAATACCGGATTGCATCTATCTCTAAAGCTTGCTTTAAAACATGCTCCGGTAAAAACTTGGCAAAAGTATTGCCTATTGAACTATTGACCAGCGACATCACTGAACCCGCATGAATTTGTGAATATATACTCGCAGGCTCATAAGTTCTGATCACGGTTGGACCCAACGATCCCCAAATGCTTACCGCAGCGCCATAACCGGTTTCATGGTAAATTCTTCGCGCTGTCTGGCTTGCTTCTTCTATAGGATCTAATCGGTTTAAAGCTTTGAATGATAAATCTAAAGCTAAATCCCCAACTTCATATTCATGATTTGCTGTTTTTTGCAATAAACCTATTCGCGTTAGGCTGACCAAATAACGGAAAATTTTTGCAGGGCTTTCATTTAATTGCTGTGCAATTTTTTTCAGGCTTAACCTTGTCCGCTGCTGACAAAAAAGTTCCAATATTTGCGCAGTATAATCAATACTCTGAATACCCGCATTTTGATTTAGATTTTCCACCTCACATCCCCTTCAGTACGCCAGCAATTGCCGTTAAATCCTCTAAAATCATTGAGATTTTATCTGCATCAACACTTTGAGTTTCTGCAAATACAGTCATGGCCAATACCATTTGATTATCATGATTGAAAACTGGAACAGCATAACTGCAGATATCAGGCGTATCGATTAATACAGAATAGCCTTGCTGGCGAATGCGATTTAAATCATGTAAAAAACGGGCATCACTGAATTGCTGCGCATCGGCATAAGGTTTTAGCAATATGGCCTGTGCAAGATTTTCAGCATGGTATGCTGCAAACAAACGTCCTGTTGCCGTACTCAGCGCTAAATTTTCCCCCAAACGGAAACCGAGGTTAAAAAAACTAGAAAACTCACGGTAAAATACGACGGTAGGGCCATTTATATTCGACCATAAAGAGCTAAAGACATTCACCTCATATTTTTCTGCAATTTGAGCTAAAGCCTGACGTGACTGTACCACTATGCCGTCGCGGTTAATTTTAGATAGGCCTAACCGCAGGCTCAGTGAGCCTGCTTCAAACTCTAAAGTGCTTTCATTTCGTTTAAGCAGTCCCGTACGCTGCAAACTCACTAAATATTTATAAGCAGAACCGGAAGCAAGATTAAGCATTGCTGCAATTTCACTCAAGGAAAATGACTTTTTTGAAGCACATACCAACTTTAATATTTCACCAGCTAATTCAACTGTTTGAATTCCGCGTTGTTGACCAGCCATCCTAGCTCCTATAATTTTAAAATCAATCAATGCACTATGCCAAACAGATCAGCAATCAATTGAAACAGGCTTACACTGCCAAATAACCGCCACATTTAAATCCAATAATTTAGCAGTTATTGCGGATGCCATGCCTGATGCGCCTAAATCTACCACCAGCACATCACATTCGATATTTTTTCCACGTCCACTCCTGCAGCTTTGGTACATAAACGCTACTCAAGGGTTTTTAATTAATATATTAATAACAATCAGCTTATTGGAAAGTGTTTTGCCTTGGGTTCATTGAAATAAAAAAACTGCCGAAGCAGCTTTTTTATTAATAATTAGATAGTTAAACCCCAATTAATTCTTTCAGCATTTTTTGAAATAACGCCTTATCTTCTGCAGAGTAATGCCCAAATACATCCTGCTGATGATTTTCACCAATTTCATACAGCATTTGTGCAGATTGGTCACCTTGTTCTGTCAGCTCATAAGAGTGACCTGTATCCACCAGCAAACCTTTGCGTACAAGTATTTCAGCAGCTTGTTCTACTTCACGTAAAGGCATGGCGACTTCACGCAGCAAATCATCCTTACATGTCGCTGTTTTACTTTCCAATACCAATAGCATACGCGCTTCGCTGGTTCTGAAGCCTGATGCCAATTGTTTTGGCTGATAGTCATTGGTATATGCGCGTACTGCCTGAGTCAATAAATAGTACATGTTGTCATATAAACGGCCCGGGAAAATTTCCGCAGGCGACGCTGCTTTAATATTTAAGCTCGGATGAGGCAGTACTGAAGAATACGCGCCTTGGTGATAAAGCAATGGTGAACGGCCATTGTCTTGGAAGTTAACCACTCGGCCTAAAATGATCCAGTGGTCTCCGCCTTCTAAAATGTCATAACGCTCACACTCAAAGACGGCAGAGCACTCTTTCAATACTGGCGCATTGCCCGCGCCAAGATCAAATTCAACATTGGCATATTTGTCATCTTTAGAGCGTGCAAATTTATTCGATAAATCAATTTGATCTGCAGACAAAATATTCACAGCAAAATGAGTTGCCTCAGCAAAAACCGCATAGCTTGACGAGCGCTTACCAATACTCCACAAAATCAAAGCAGGATCTAGAGACACCGAATTAAAGCTGTTTGCGGTAACCCCAACCTTTTCACCTTGTGCATTTTGTGCCGTCATAATCGTCACGCCAGTGGCAAAATTACCTAAAGCACGGCGAAACGCTTTTGAATCAAAACCAACCTCAGGCTGAATATTTAATGAGTTCATATTTTTCTCCTCATTAAACCATGGTTGGATCTGGATCTAGACCCATCAATTCACGGCCTAAAATTTGTGCGCATACGTCATAATCGGTATATGCATGAGCGCCAGTCATATGTGAATCACGGAATAAACGCTGTAATTCCTGACCGTCCAGCCAGCTTGTTGCGCCCGCTGCTGCAAATAAACGGTCTACTGCCTCAATACACATTTTTACTGCATAGGCTTGGTTAGTACGCCAAAATGCCAAAGTTTCTTGAGATGGATAAACTTTATTTACGCCATGCAGACGGTGGTCTTCCCACGTTTTTTCCAAGAATGCGCGTGCCGCTGCAACTTGGTGTGTCGATTCAGCTAAACGCATCAGTGCCGGTGTAGATGCACCTAAGTTTGCACCGGTATAAGCGCGGATACGTGTTTTTTGCTTCGCTTTAAATGCTTCAAGCATACGTTCAGCAATACCAAGGCTAACCGCAGAGAAACCGCTGGCAAAGTAAGGACGGTATGGTGAGTAGAAAATCTGACTGTCAGGATATAGACCAAAACCTGCAGACTTGCCTTCCATCATATCTTTGGCTTTTTGAATTTGACATTCGGGAATAAATAAATCACGGATTTGCAATTGCTTAGAGCCGCTGCCCTTGATTGCACCCGCAAACCAGTTGTCATGAATCACATAATCTTTACGCGGAATCACACCAAATGAATAAATTTTATTGCCTTCAGCATCGAAACGGTTAAAACCGACAATGGCATATTCCGCATGGTCACAGCCGCTGCTCCAGCCATAGTCGCCAGACAGCTTAACACCGCCTTCAACCTCTTCAACTTTACCAAATGGCGCAATAGAACTGCTGGCCGTTGCATCTGGATTTGACAGCCAGATTTCGTCCTGTAATTGTTTAGGGAACATCGCAATTTGATGGCTGTGTGTGCACAGCAGGCTAAATGCCCAAGCTGTACCTGCACACGCGCCTGCAAGCGTCACGATACAGTTGGCAAATTCAGGCAGGCTCATTTCTAAGCCGCCATATACTTTCGGCTGAAATGCGCGGTGAAAACCCAGTTGCTTTAATAAATCAATATTTTCATCTGGCACATGGCGAAGCTGTTCAGCCTTTTCTGCATTGGCTGCAATTTGCGGCAAAATTTCTTTAATTTTTTCCAGCATGCTGCACTCTTGCACAGTATTTTGCGGTGCTTTGGCTTCAACATAAGTCATTTTAAAATCACCAGCCATATAATCATCCTGAACGTCTGATGCATGATTTACATTCAAATCAATGGTATTTTCCATTCTATATATCCTTCGTTTATAGTGCCTTTCAGCATAAAGGCACTCATCGGCACAATTCCCTAGATAGCAGGCCATTCTGCTGTATTGAATCCATTATTCAGTATTATTTGGCAAAGCTTAATGTATTTTCCCGACTTAAAATTGCACTTTTCAAATTACCTAAAAAGCAAATATTTTCAGATGAATTAATTGTGTAATTTTTATTTAAAAGCTTAGATATAAAACCCAAACATCTGCGCTCAGCGGCATCCTATTGTCTGCCGTACGAATAAACGCCATAAAAAAAGCTGGGATAAACCCAGCTCTTAATACTGCACATCAATGCTTCAATCTTTATTCACTATAAACATGCTTGCTTTTTTCTTTGCTGAATGTAAAGGCAGACTCATTTTGCAATGCCTCATGATCTGGGCCAAGAGGAATACCGGAACGGTCTTTCAGCAATATCGCTGCAACTAGGCCTACAATCGTCATTCCTGCCAAATAGTATGCTACAGAGTCAGTTGAACCTGTAGAGCTGACCAGCCATGAGGCAATTAATGGCGAAAATGCACCGCCCAAAATAGCGCCTAAAGCATAAGAAATAGACACCCCAGAGAAACGGATCGATGCAGGGAACAGTTCTGAATAAAATGCTGACTGAGCGCCATAAGTCATTCCAATACCGACAGCCAAGAAACATAGACCTAAAGATACCGACCAAATTTCGCCAATATTGACCAATGGAAATAATGCAAGAACACCGAATAATTGCACGATAAAACCATAAATGTAAGTCTGACGGCGGCCAATTTTGTCTGATAAACCGCCCGAGAACCATGTAAACAACAGCCAAATTGCAGCAGAAACGGTCACGCTGATTAAAATTGGAGTACGCGGCAATGCCAGAGGCCCTTCAGGATTTGTCGTGTAATTTTGAATAAAACCGCCTGTGGTCATATAACCGATCGCGCTATTTCCAGCAAAGACCAAAGCAGCCACGATAACTAAAGCCGCGTGATTTTTAAATAAGTCTCTAATTGGTGTTTTAGATGCAGATTTACGTTCTTTAATTTCTTCAAATACAGGACTTTCCTCTACAGACTTACGCAGCCAATGCCCCAAAAACAGCAGGACGATACTGAATAGAAAAGGAATGCGCCATCCCCACTCCATAAATGCATCTCCTGGAGCAATCACACCGCTCATCAGCGCAAACATGCCCGAAGCCAGCAATAATCCTAACGGCACACCAATTTGAGGGAATGAGCCAAAACGGCCGCGCTTATGCACAGGTGCATGTTCCACCGCCATCAATACCGCCCCGCCCCATTCGCCGCCTGCAGACAAGCCCTGTAAAATACGCAGAAGCAAAAGTAAAATAGGCGCCCAAATACCAATTGTTTCATAGGTAGGCAATAATCCAATTAAAGCTGTTGACAGCCCCATCACCACAAGAGTTGCAACCAAAACAGCACGTCGGCCATAAATGTCACCAAAGTAACCTGCAAGAAATGCGCCCAAAGGACGGAATAAAAAGCTCAAACCCACTGTCGCAAATGCCAGCATTGTGCCTAAAGTTGAGCCTGCCGGTGAGAAGAATAATGTTTTAAAAACAAGACCTGCTGCAGCAGCGTAAATAAAAAAATCATACCACTCTACGGTTGTACCGATAATTGTTGCAAAAGCAACTTTACGGTCATTGGCAGACATTTTATTTCTATCTTGGGCAGCATAAGGTGCTGTAGACATGAGATGTCCCTCTCTAAAAACGATAAAACTTGGGGATGAGAATGCCCGTCCGGCAGACTATAGCCTGCTGGCATATAAAAATTAGAAATGGAATTAACGCGGAAAAAAGGGGAATATCCCCTTTATATTCACTGGTGCTCAGCGGCCTTTAAACTGTGAATGAATCCACTGCAGAACAGCCTTAAAAAAACTGATATCTGAATGTTTCACAGCATCCGGTTCGTCTGAATAGATTTGCTGAAGCAGCTCTGGAGTAAGCGCTTCGTGCAGCCCTATCAACATTATAGTGTCAACATCCGTTGTATTGCGCTCCATCTTCGAATCCTTACGTCATCCGTGGATAACCTTATCCATCGTTTATTTTTAAAACATCTTTAATGTGCAAGAAAGGTACTAAATTCAGTTTAATTTGCACTTTCCAAGCATGGCGTAAAATCCATTGCATATCAACTATTTAACTTATTAACTAACTTCATACTTTAGTCTTAATTATAAAAAAACAATCATACAGCTAATTGAATTTAAGAGAAAAAGTAAAGCCGTGACAACGCTCCCAAAAAATTAAAATTAACTATTTAGACGAAATTTACTCTTTATATAAAATAAATACTGGTACAAAACACTGGAAATTGCATAGAAAATGCATTTATTCTCAGCATGATCTAAAGGCTGCTGTACAGCGTTGCGGCAAATACATTGAGCACACATTTTCAGCCTTCGCTCAACAGAAAATAGCTCAACTACACCCGCGCAGCCATATCTTTTCAATACATATTTAAATACTGATTCTTATATACAAAAAATAAGGATCCGAAGATCCTTATTTTGGCAGCCTGAATATCTTAAATACCCATGCACATATATTTAATTTCCATATAGTCTTCAATGCCGTACTTCGAGCCTTCACGGCCAGAGCCAGATTCCTTAATGCCGCCAAATGGCGCGACTTCTGTGGAAATTAAACCTTCATTAATGCCGACCATACCGTATTCAAGCGCTTCACCCACCGTCCAAGCGCGGCTGAGGCTTTCTGTATAAATATAAGAAGCCAAACCAAATTCTGTGTCATTCGCCATTTGAACTGCTTCCGCGTCGGTACTGAATTTAAATACAGGCGCTAAGGGGGCAAAAGTTTCATCTTTGGCCACCAGCATGTCTTGTGTTACACCTGACAAAACGGTGGGTTCAAAGAAGGTATGGCCTAAAGCATGACGCTTACCGCCAGCAACAATTTTTGCGCCTTTTGCGACAGCGTCTGCAATATGCTCTTCAATTTTTTCTACTGATTTTTCATTGATCAGCGGACCTTGTTCTGCACCTGGCTCAAATGCCGGCGCAACTTTCAGCTTGTTTACTTCAGCGGTTAATTTTTCAAGGAAAGCATCATGAATATTTTCATGTACTAAAACACGGTTGGTACATACACATGTTTGGCCGCTGTTACGGAATTTAGATGCAATCGCGCCCTGAACCGCTTTGTCTAAATCAGCATCTTCAAACACGATGAACGGCGCATTTCCGCCCAATTCCATGCTGACTTTTTTCATTGTAGATGAACACTGTTCCATCAACAATTTGCCAACACCTGTTGAACCTGTGAAAGATACTTTTTTCACTGCAGGGTGTTTGGTTAAAACACCGCCGATTTCGCGCGAACTGCCTGTTACAACATTCACCACGCCTTTAGGAATGCCTGCCTGTTCTGCAAGAGCCGCCAATGCCAACGCTGAAAGCGGCGTTTCAGACGCAGGCTTAATAATCACAGTACAGCCAGCAGCCAATGCAGGACCTACTTTACGTGTGATCATGGCATTTGGAAAATTCCACGGCGTAATAGCAGCAACAACACCTACAGGCTGCTTAATCACCACTAAACGGCGGCCTTGTTTGTCATGAGGAATGATATCGCCATAAGTACGTTTTGCTTCTTCAGCAAACCATTCGATAAAGCTTGCGCCATACAGAATTTCACCGCGGCTTTCTGCTAATGGCTTGCCTTGTTCTGTACTTAAAATCACAGCAAGGTCTTCTTGATTTTCAACAATCAAGTTAAACCATTTACGCAGCAAGCTTGAACGCTCTTTTGCTGTTGTCAGCTTCCAAGAAGCCAATGCCGTTTCAGCAGCTTCAACCGCTTCTTCAACTTGTGCTGCAGTTACACTTGGAACACGGGCGATTTCGTCACCCGTTGCAGGGTTCGTCACAGCAAAATCTTTGCCATCTGCTGCATTGGTCCATGCACCGTTAATATAAACTTGTGTTTTAAGCAGTTCAGAATTTTTAAGCTGCATCTATATTCTCCTTAATAGACGCTCGGCGCTGCATTTTCTACAGGCGCCGCGCCTTCTTTAAATTTTGCCAGCAGCTGATTCATCGACTTCATCAGCAAGCTCGTATCCACACCCACTGCAACAAATTCAGTGCCAATCGATAAATAATGTTTTGCCAGCTTTTCATCGGCAGACAAAATACCTGCTGCTTTACCTGCAGCACGGATTTTTCCAATGCTTGAAAGAATAATTTCCTGCACGTCCGGATGACCTGGGTTGCCGCGGTGACCTAAGGCAGCAGATAAATCTGCAGGGCCGATAAATACACCGTCAACACCGTCAACCTGCAAAATTGCATCTAAATTTTCCAAGCCCTTTTTCGACTCGATTTGCACGATGACACAGATTTGCTCATCTGCATCATTTAAATAAGTTGTTAAATTGTTCCAGCGTGAAGCGCGCGCCAAAGCAGAACCCACTCCGCGGATGCCTTCTGGCGGATAACGGGTCGCACTGACCATCAGCTCAGCTTGTTCTGCTGACTCCACCATTGGAATCAATAAAGTTTGCGCGCCAATGTCCAGCAGCTGCTTAATCAATCCTACATCACCCGTTACAGGACGGACAACCGCTTGGCTTGGATACGCCGCAATGGACTGCAATTGATGCAAAATAGTACGCAAATCATTTGGTGCATGTTCACCATCGATCAATAACCAGTCAAAACCTGCATTAGCTGCAATTTCTGCTGCATAGCCATCCGCCATGCCCAGCCACATACCCAGCTGCTGCTGAGTTTTCAGTTTTTGCTTAAAGTAGTTTGTGGTATCTAACATTGCTGCACCTTAAACAAAACGGAACGCAATTGAACCCAGCTGATCATAATCAACATGGAACGTATCACCCGGACGGGCAGCCACTGGGCGGGTGAATGAACCGCCTAAAATCACTTGGCCTGCTTTTAAAGTCACACCATGCGGGTGTAATTTATTGGCAAGCCACGCGACACCTTTTACAGGGTTATTCAGCACTGCAGCAGATACACCCGACTCTTCAATCACACCATTACGGTACAAAATGGCAGAAATACGGCGCAAATCCAGCTCATGCGGTTTGATTGGACGGCCGCCTAAAACAATACCTGCGTTGGCAGCGTTATCAGAAATCGTATCAAAAACTTTACGGGTAATCCCTGTTTCAGGGTCTACGTTATGCAAACGCGCATCAATGATTTCAATGGCTGGAATAATATAATCCGTTGCATCGAGTACATCGAAAATGGTGCAGTTTGGGCCTGTTAGGTCTTTACCTAAAATGAAAGCCAGTTCCACTTCCACACGCGGCACAATAAAGCGCTCAAATGGAATATCTGAACCTTCTTCAAACACCATGTCATCCAGCAAAGCGCCATAATCTGGCTCTGTAATATTTGATGACACTTGCATCGCACGCGACGTTAGGCCAATTTTATGACCAATCAGCTTGCGGCCTTCGGCAATTTTATGCGCTACCCACTCTTTTTGAATAGCATATGCATCTTCAATGGTCATTTCAGGGTATTGCAAAGAGAATTGACGCATTTGCGTGCGGGTCTTCTCGCCTTGGTCTAACTCGAGTGCAAGCGCTTTAATTTTTTCTTGATCTAGCATATGTATAAATCCTTTTATTTCTGTGCATTCAAAAATTGATGGATATTGTTAGATTTGTAATTCAATACCGGATCAAGTTCTGTCATTTCAAAAGAGACCGCCAGCAGACGTTTGTCTTTTAAAGGCTTAAAGTATGCGTCGATCAGCGCGAAGAGTTCTTCTGCTACACGCTGCCGCGTTTCCAAATCTCGACCAGCCCCAACCTTTAAGGTCATATGGATAAATGCATAATCGTGCTTGGCATCGGCAATCACATAGTCATCCATACGGATTGCGCGGCTGCGGATGCCGCCTAAGGGGAATACGCCTGTTGCACCCAAGAAAGTATTTACCTTATTAAAGAAGTCCTGAAAGTCGATGTCATCTTTAATATTGGCGCTGTATTCGGCTGTAAAATGAGGCATGATCTGGACTCCTGTTATTCCACTGGGAAAATCGCGTTAATTTGACCTGTGCCTGAGCTTGGGAAAGCTGGCGTTACGATTTCAACAGGCTTGCTGTAGCTATCCCAGCCCAATAAGCCCAATAGCATTGCGGTGTCATGCATACCGCCTTCGCCATAACAGTACTCTGCATATTCAGGCAGCATGTCTGTGAATTCTTTCCACTCAGCGCGTTCCCACATGCCGACCACGTGTTTATCGACTTGACGGTCCCACTCACGGGTATAAGAGTCCATACCGCGATGCGCTTCACGGTCCCAAATAAAGCGATGTGACAATGAACCGCTGGCAAATACTGCAACTGTACCGTCGTATTTTTCAATCGCGTTTAACAAGCCTTCGCCAAATTTACGGCTGTCTTGCAGTTCATGCGACGTGAGGAACGCAGAGACAGAAACCACTTTAAATTTTTTGTCTTGGTTCATATAACGCATTGGAACCAATGTACCGTATTCAAGATGCAAGCTTTCGATGTTATGCGCTTGAACACGAATACCGGTTTTTGCAATTTCTTCTTGCATCAATTGACCGAATTCAGGGTTGCCGTCGTAATCGAATTCCATATTTTTAATGAAGTGCGGCAGTTCATTACTGGTATACACGCCTTCGAAATGCGCGCCGCAGTTAATATGAAAAGCACTGTTCACCAGCCAATGGCTGTCAAAAACCACAATAGTATCTACACCCAGTTCACGGCAGCGGCGGCCAATTTCAATATGACCGTCAATCGCGGCTTGACGGCAGCCATTTTGCGGGCCCGGCAGTTCAGACAAATACATCGATGGCACATGCGTAATTTTTGCAGCTAAAGCGAGCTTACCCATATTCTTTCTTCCTGAAATTTTAAAATGCTTTATTCATTTCCCGAAGGGAGCGTTTACACGCCCCACTTTGGAATATGGTGTGAACCCATTGAGATACATACGTTTTTCAGCTCAGTGAACACTTCTAAGCTGTACTCACCGCCTTCACGGCCTGTACCAGAACCTTTAATGCCGCCAAATGGCTGACGCAAGTCACGCACGTTTTGGCTGTTAATGAACACCATGCCTGCTTCAATGCCTGCAGCAATACGGTGCGCCTTACCAATGTCTTGAGTCCAGATATAAGATGCTAGACCATATTCAGTGTCATTTGCCAAACGAAGCGCTTCAGCTTCATCTTTGAACTTGATCAAACATACCACTGGGCCAAAGATTTCTTCTTGCGCGATACGCATACGGTTGTCAACGTCAGCAAATACAGTTGGCTGAATGAAGTGACCGTTTTTCAAATGATCTGCAAGACCTGCTGGGCGCTCTAAACCGCCTGCAACTAAGTTCGCGCCTTCTTCCATACCAATTTTGATATAGCCCGTTACTTTGTCGTAATGCGCTTTGGTAATCATTGAACCGACTTGAGTCTTCAGATCCTGCGGATCGCCTACCAAAATGTTTTTCGCGCGGCGCGCAAATTCTTTAACAAACTCGTCATATACCGATTCTTGAATGAAAATACGACTGCCTGCAGTACAACGTTCACCGTTCAAAGAGAAGATGGTGAACAGTGCAGCATCAAGTGCGCGCTCTAGATCTGCATCTTCAAAAATCAGCACTGGAGACTTACCGCCAAGTTCCATTGAGTATTTTTTTAAGCCCGCGCCAGCCATGATTTTACGGCCAGTTGCTGTACCGCCTGTGAATGAAATTGCGCGTACATCAGGGTGTTTCACCAGTGCATCACCTGCATTTGCGCCATAACCTTGAACCACGTTAAATACGCCTTCTGGAATACCCGCTTCCAGCGCTAAACGGCCCAGCTCATTTGCTGTTAACGGCGAAAGCTCAGACATTTTAAGTACAGCCGTGTTACCTAATGCTAAACATGGCGCAGTTTTCCACGTCGCGGTCATGAACGGTACGTTCCAAGGAGAAACCAAACCGCATACCCCCACTGGCTGGTGCAGTGTGTAGTTCAGCATTTGGTCATCTACTGGATAAGTATGACCATTTAGACGTGTACATACTTCAGCGAAGAAGTTGAAGTTATGTGATGCACGAGGAATCAAAACATTCTTGGTTTGGTGAATCGGCAAACCCGTATCTAAAGTTTCCAGTTCCGCAATTTTCGCTACGTTTTGGTCAATTAAGTCGCCCAAGTTACGCATTAAACGCGCGCGTTCTTTGGCTGGTGTTTTTGCCCAGCCCGGTGCAGCGCGTTTTGCAGCAGCAACCGCTAAGTTAATTTCTTCCTGACCGCCGCTGGCCACTTCACCAATCGCTTGGTTGGTTGCAGGGTTATAGTTGGTAAACGTTTCTTTGCTTTCGACTTCTTTGCCGTCAATCCAATGCTTAATCATGCTGTTAATCCTTTAACCTTATGCTGTTTTAAAAAATTCTGATTCTGAAACAATGAAGTTGCGCAGCTTACCCACGCCCTCAATTTCAACGACAACTTCGTCACCCGGAACGACATCAGATAAGCCTTCTGGTGTACCCGTTGCGATCATGTCGCCCGGCTGTAAAGTCATAAATGATGAGATGTATTCAATTAAGAATGGCACATCAAAAATCATGTCTGAGGTTGTACCTTCTTGACGAAGCTCACCATTCACCCAAGTTTTTAATACAAGGTTATTTGGCGATGGAACCAATGATTTATCAATAATGTAAGGACCTACTGGCGTCGTCGAATGACGGTTCTTCACACGTAAATTCGGACGGTAGTAGTTTTCTAAAAAGTCACGGATTGCGTAGTCGTTACATAGTGTGTAACCTGCAACGTAATCCAACGCATCTTCACGTTTTACATTTTTCGCCGTTTTGCCAATCACAGCAACCAGCTCACACTCATAGTGCATGTATTCAACATTGTCCGGACGCCAAGTATTTTCGTTATGGCCTGTATATGTGTTTGGCGCTTTAATGAAAATCAACGGCTCTTTAGGCGGTTCAAATGCCAACTCACGTGCATGGTCTGCATAATTCAGGCCTAGCGCAAACATAGTGCCGTTTGCAGGCGGCAGCCATTCAACTGCTTTTTCTTCTACAACTTCACCATTTGGAAGGGTCACTTGAAGCTCATCATTGACCTGAACTTCTAAAATTTCATTGTTATAGCGAATGCGTGCAGTTTTCATGTCTTAGTTCCCTTCTTCCTGAATTGTATTTGTCACTGAGCCGAGCTGATCGATTTCCACACGAACTTCATCACCTGCATTTAAGTCCACACGGCCAAACGGTGTGCCAGTTAAAATAATGTCGCCTTCATTCAGCGGCATATATTCAGAAATTTCTTCAATAATTTGCGCAGGTGTACGAATCCAATTGGCTGTGTTGCCTTCTTGCTTTAACTCACCATTGACATAAACACGCAGCGTCAAATTATTCAGATCTGTCACTGCATCTGCAGCGACTGGTGTACCCAGTACACAGAAACCATCTTGGCATTTGGCTTTAATGGCTGGACGGTAGTAGCTGTCTTCCGGAAGACTCAGTTCATTGACAGTCACAAAACCCGCTACATGTGCTAAAGCATCATTTTCCGCAACACGGCTGGTACTTTTGCCGATCACGATGCCAAGCGCAGGGCCTGCTTGCAAAATCTCGCCTTTTTTCTTAATGACAATATTTCCAGATGCATTTCGCGTATTTGGTGTTTTAATAAATAGAACCGGCTTTTTCGGCTCATTCACATAAGGCTTCTCATTGAACTGCGCCTGAAGTTTTTCATATAAGCATTTGTAATTCAATGTGATACCAAAAATATTACCATCCATGCTGATGCTTTTTAACTCACTCATTTGAGACTCTCTACTGATGATCTGGTCAATATTTGACTAGACATTTTGAAATTTAATTAATATATTAACTTTATAATTAACATATTAACTTTTTTCAAGTCCTTTTTACAGGTAAAGTTGAAAAATTATACTTTTCATGGACTCGAAGGTATGAATCAGATGCAAATCCCCAACATCAAATTAGGCGAGGTTTATGACCAGCGCTACATGAATTCAGAAATTCATTACGACTCGCAAGGGAAGCTGGCGGATTTCTTTGGCGTGAACATGCCAGCCCACCGTCATGACGGCTTTTTTCAAATTCACTATTTCACCAAAGGGTCTATCCGCATCTTTTTAGATGATGTGAAATACGTCTGCAATGCGCCAGTCTGTTTTCTCACTCCGCCTTCCGTAGCGCACTCATTTATTACCGATCCAATGTGTGAAGGCCATGTGCTCACGGTTCAGCAAAATTTAGTCTGGCCTTTACTGCAAGTAGACTTAAAGGTGCAAAATATCGTGCCCTTGTGTATCTCAATCGACAGCCTTAAAAAAGAAAATGCCGACGACCTGATTCAGCTCGAACGTTACTTTATTGATTTACAAAAAGAGTTCCAAACCAATAAAGCCAACCGTCAGCCTGCTCTGCGTAATCTGGTCTCTTTGATTTTTATTCAAATGATCCGCTTGGGTGATGTAACTGCGCCGCGTATTAACAGCTGCAGCGGGGATCTTGCAACTTTCCGCGCATTTAACGAACTGATTGAAAATCACTTTCTGGAACATTGGCCGCTCAGTGAATATGCCAAACAGCTGAACGTCACTGAAACGCGTTTAAATGACATTTGCCGCCGCGTGGCTGACATTTCTTCCAAAAAATTGATCTTTGACCGCCAAATGCAAGAAGCAAAACGCCAGCTTATTTTCTCCGATGCCACAATCAATACGGTGTGCTATCAATTGGGTTTTAAAGATCCTGCCTATTTCAGCCGTTTCTTTACCCGTCATGCAGGCCTGCGCCCCTCAGATTACCGCAACCAGCACCTCAACACAGCCCGAACCTTAAATTATGATTGATTCCCGCCGCACCCCGCCCAAGTCACTGATTGTTTTATTGGGCGCATTAGTGGCTTTTGGGCCGCTTTCTATTGATATGTATCTTCCAAGCCTCCCATTCATTGCTTCGGATTTAAATACCCATGTTAGCCAAGTGCAAAAGACCATCACTATTTTTTTGATCGGCTTTAGTATTGGCATGCTGATCTATGGCCCGCTGTCTGACCGTTATGGCCGTAAAAAGCTGTTAATAATGGGTATGCTGATTTATATTTTTGCGACCTTAGGCTGCGCTTTTGCACAGCAAATCGAGCAGCTGCAATGGTTTAGGCTATTACAGGCCATTGGCGGCGCAAGCGCTTCTGTATTATCCCGCGCCTTGGTGCGTGATCTTTTCAACAATGATGAAATTCCTAAAATTTTATCGCTTATGCATATTATCACCATGATTGCGACTCTTATTGCCCCAGTATTTGGCGCGTGGATTGCAACCCAATGGAGCTGGCATGGCATTTTTATTTTCCTGCTGGTGTACTCTGTCATTTGTTTAATGTGGACCAAATTCAGTATTGAAGCGCGGCTGCCCGCACCCAATCCAGCCAGCCTGTTGACCAACTATACGGCCGTACTGAAAAACCGTTTCGCAATTGGCTTAATTTTATGCAACAGCTTTTCATTTGGCGGCATGTTTGCCTATATCACAGCCTCATCCTTTGTATTTATTCATTATTATGGCTTCAGCCCGCAGCAATATGCCCTGCTGTTTGGCTTCAACATTTTCAGCATCATTATTTTTACCAGTATAAATAGCCGTGCATTAAAATATTATTCGGCTTATCAGCTGCTGAAGATTATGGCTGCCATTTCTTGCCTAGCAGGCCTATATTTAGCCGTGATTACCGTGCTACAGCTTGAATCACCTGTATGGCTGATTGCTGGCCTTGCTGTATTTGTCGGTGTCACTGGTTCTATTGGCGCCAACTCATTGGCCAATCTATTAAAACTTTTACCGCAGCAAGCAGGCACTGCATCTGGTCTTGCGGTTTCAACCCAATTTGCAATTGGGGCATGCATGAGCGGATTAGTCAGTATATTTTTCACTAACAATCATCCTGCAACCATGAACCTTGTGGTCTGTTTAGGCGCTTGTTTATGCTTAATAAGCTTAATGCTTACTCATGGTATGAAACACGACTAATCTGACTGTAGCCTCTTCCGTGGCAGCCACTGCCACGGCCTTGCATCTGGCCATTCTTCCAATATTGACATAGCCAAACCCAGCGCTGCAAAAAAGGCGCTTAGCAGTGGAAAATAAAAAGTCCCGCTTGTCCGACAGAAACCGGCAAGACAATACCGCCATTAAAGCAACGATAATTCTCTAGATCTAAAAAAACTGGCTAGATTCCCTCAATGTCACTTTTGGAGAAAAGCGCCGAATGGAAGGGCTTATCTCTGAGTGATATACGCAGTCAAAGCTTGAGCCGTTTCTTTTAAAGCTTTGACCTTTTCATTTTCAAAGTCTATAGGCAGGCACCATTCACTTCCCAATGCAGCTATACAAAATTCAATCTCGCCATGCGCATTGAAAATTGGTACACAGAACGAGTTCACTCCTGCCAGCATATCGCCCGAAACAGTTGCAGCGCCTTTTTCAACAATGCTTTGTTTCATTTCCTGAAACTCAGTCCAATTGGCTGGATAAACCGGCTGTCCTTGCATTTGTTTCAGTGCCCACTCCTGCTCCAGCAATGGCCGAATAATGCTTTCATTCATAAATGCAGCATATGCACGGCCTGTAGCAGAATTCAGCAGCGGCATAATCGAACCCACTCGTGTAATAACAGAAACCGGTTGATTCGGTTCAATCCATTGCACAATCAGCGGTCCTTGTGATGACCATTTACTAATTTGCAACCCGCATTCAATACTTCGGTGCAATTCATAAATCATCGGCTGAGCAGCCTGTATAGCATCTGTTCGCTGAATACAGCTCAATCCCAGACGCCATGCCTGATCACCAAGCGCATAACGCCCATCATCAAGCTGTTTTGCATAGCTCATACGCACTAAGCTCACAACATAACGATGGACTTTTGCAGGGTGCATCGACAATTTTTCAGCCAGTTCTTTCAGCATCATGGGCATTTGGTGCGCAATCAGAGCATCAAGTACAGTTAAGCCAACTTCTAAGGACTGCACGCCGCCTTGTATTTTTTCTTCAGACATTTGTCCTAACTCTCACTTCTTTGATCAGCATTCTACTCGAAGCACGCTGATTGCAAAGCGTCAAACACAAGAAAATGATCGCAATGAATACGAAGCGTGTCCTTGCTGCTGACAATCTAAAATCAAACATAATTACGAAATTCATAATTAAATTACATATTGTGTAATTTATAAAAATAAGTATGATGAGATTAATTGCAAAATGCAACGTCTCTTAGACGCGAGTCTTAAAATGACTCAAATCAAACATAAACAATTGTTTTAAAAATTATTTTTAGCAACAAACACCATTTATGAGCACTAAACTCTTATAAAAATTGCCGAATTTGATGAATAAAGCACTGAAATGCAAAAACGTCACTTTGACATAAGGAACATGGAAATGACTAGCCAATTGAAATCATTTATTGAAATTGCACAAAACTCGGACTTCCCTATTCAGAATTTGCCATACGGCATATTCAGCGAGACACCTGCAGGCACACGCCGCGCAGCTGTGGCTTTAGGTGAATGGGCCGTAGACCTTGCTGCCTTAGAAGCAAATGGCTTTTTAAACCTCCAAGCTGGCGAAACATATTTCAATCAAGCAACACTCAACAAATTCATTGAGTCAGGCAAAGCCAACTGGTCTAAAGTCCGCACTGAATTGCAAACATTGCTTTCAGCAGATCACCCAGAACTGCGTGACAACAGTGAATTACGTCAAAAAGTATTTTTTAAACAATCAGAAGTAACATTGCATTTACCGGTCCATGTTCCTGGCTATACAGATTTTTACTCATCAAAAGAACATGCAACAAATGTTGGCTCTATGTTCCGCGACCCTAAAAATGCACTTTTAGCCAACTGGTCTGAACTGCCTGTAGGCTATAACGGACGTGCAAGCTCAGTCATTGTGAGCGGCACAGACATTGTTCGCCCATCGGGTCAAATTAAATTGCCAACTGCAGAGCGTCCCGAGTTTTCAGCTTGCCGCAAGCTCGACTTTGAATTAGAAACAGGTTTCATTATTGGCAAACCCAACAAATTAGGCGAGCCGATCAGCATTGAAAATGCTTGGGATCATATCTTTGGCATGGTGCTGTTCAATGACTGGTCTGCACGTGACTTGCAGCAGTGGGAATACGTTCCGCTAGGCCCATTCAATGCAAAAACATTCGCATCTTCAATCTCGCCTTGGATTGTCACTTTAGATGCGCTTGAACCCTTTAAAACACATTCTCCAGTCCAAGACCCTCAGCCGCTGGCCTATCTTCGTGAAGACCATAGCCGCAATAGCTATGACATTAACCTGTCTGTAGAAATTCAAGCAGATGGCGCAGCTCAAGCAGATGTGATTTGTGAAACCAACTTCAAATATATGTACTGGTCAATGGCGCAGCAATTAGCGCATCACACCATTGCCGGCTGCAATGTACAAGTCGGTGACCTTATGGGGTCAGGCACGATTTCAGGCCCAACACCAAACTCTTATGGCTCACTGCTTGAAATCACATGGAATACGACCAAACCGCTTACATTAGCAAATGGTGAACAGCGTACATTTATTCAAGATGGCGATACGCTAACCATGAAAGGCTACTGTGAAAAAGATGGTTTACGTGTCGGTTTTGGTGAGGTTTCTGGCAGAGTCCTTCCAGCTGTTCAATTTAACTTTACTGAATAAAATTTAGGACAGCTTAAATGAAACTGTATACCTATTTTCGCAGCTCAGCGGCCTACCGTGTCCGCATTGCACTGAATTTGAAAGGCTTAGAGGCAGAGCAAATTCCTGTGCACTTGCTCAACAATGGCGGTGAGCAGCATAGCGAAGCGTATCGCCAAATCAACGCGAGTGCACTTGTACCTGCATTAACAGATGAGCATTTCACGCTGACTCAATCATTAGGCATGATCGAGTACCTCGATGAAAAATATCCCAATACGGCGCTGCTTCCGCAAGACATCGAACAGCGCGCTTTGATTCGCGCATTCAGCTTAAGTATCGCCTGCGATATCCACCCGCTGAACAATCTGCGGGTTTTGCAATACCTAAAAACTGTGTTCAACATCAGCGATGAACAAAAGTCAGCATGGTATGCACATTGGGTTAAAACAGGCTTTGCTGCCCTTGAAGCACAGCTGATTCATTCAAATGGACAGTTTTGTTTTGGTCAACAAGCGACTTTAGCCGATTGCTGCCTGATTCCTCAGGTTTATAACGCCAAACGCTTCAATATTGATTTATCTGCATATCCGAAAATTGAAGCCATTTACGCACATTGCAGCACATTAAAGACATTTCAGCAGGCAGCTCCAGAAGCCCAGCCTGAAGCCGCTTAAACTTTTATAAGGACATAAATTATGGCGATTCAAATCGAAAAAATTCACCATGTGGCTTACCGCTGTAAAGATGCAAAAGAAACCGTGGAATGGTACAAAAAAAATCTGAATATGGATTTTATTTTAGCGTTTGCTGAAGACTATGTACCGTCAACCAAAGCTTTCGATCCTTATATGCATTTATTCTTAGATGCAGGCAACGGCAATGTTTTAGCTTTTTTTGAGCTGCCTGCACAGCCTGAAATGGGCCGTGACGAAAATACGCCCAAATGGGTGCAGCATATTGCGCTTAAAGTGAAAGACCGCACAGCGCTTGCAGAAGCAAAAGCGCATTTAGAAGCAAATGGTGTAAATGTTTTAGGAATTACCAACCACGGTATTTTCCATTCAATTTACTTCTTCGACCCAAATGGCCACCGCTTAGAATTAGCATATGACGATGAAAAAGCGCAGCAAAAAATTGCCATGATTACCGAGGAAATGAAGTACGAAATGCTTGAAGAATGGTCTAAAAATAAACGTGCGCCGCACCATACTCACTTTTTGCATGCAGATGAGTTAGACAATAACTCCGCTGATGCCAAAGCTAATGCTTAAATTCAGGGACAATCAGACTCATGAATAAATTAGCGGCAAATACTGAACTTGCTTTGGCCTCAGCCGTTGCCAGTAATTAAACTTTAACAGTAGACGTGAAACTCATTACGAAAGTGCTGGATGCTGCTTAAGTAACCAAAACATTCTCTTCAAAGCAGCTTGGGCTGCTTTGTTTGCAGGCATGTTATTATGCCGGTATTCCTATGGCCGCAATGTCTAGTATTTTTAGCCAATATTTTCAAATCTGACAAAAAAGTTCAGCTATTTTATTACTTTGCACGCTTTCCAATATTTTTACTATGACAGAAGTGATTACTTTGCTTCAGCCCTAAAGTCTTGCCCGCTGGCAGAAAGACTCTGTCACACGTTTCAATTGAAATAAAAATCAATTGCCTAATTTATCTTAGACATAAAATTACTTTTTGCTTTGATAAACAGTTCTAAATCCAACATGGCTCATGGCAAGATTTGCTTCTTGTGACTGCCGTGCAGCTGCGCGGTACCTCGCACAATAATTGTCAGCACACAAATATGAACCGCCTTTAATGGTGTAATGGTTATAGGCAGGCTGCGATTTTTTCAGCTGTTGATGATTTCCCAAATGATCATCATGGCTGCCTGTAAACGGTGAGCGTGTATACTCCCAAATATTGCCAATCATATCGTATAAACCAAAAGGATTGGCCTCATAGCAGCCTACTGGCGCAACATCCTCAAAGCCATCTTCGACTGCATTTTGATAAGGAAATTGGCCTTGCCAAACATTAGCATTGATATGGCTGCCATGATTCATTGCTTGCACATCACGCTGCTGAGCAAATGCTTTAGCAGCGTATTCCCATTGCTCTTCTGTTGGCAGTTCATGCCCTAACCAGTCTGCATATGCCAGCGCATCCTTTAAAGTGACGATCCTCACAGGCTCATTCGGTAAAGTTTTTCTCTGTGAATGTGCACCCCACGGCTGTTTCCAAGTGGCATTTTTTTCCAATTTCCACCAGCCTAATTCACTGACTGCCTGTTTCGGCTGTACAAAAATAGCTGCTTCACCTTGCTGTTCTGCCTCCGTTACATACTGTGTTGCTTTCACAAAGGCTTCAAACTGCGCATTGGTTACTTCCGTCTGATCCATATAAAAAGATTCAACCGTGCGCTGGCTATTCATAAGAGACTTTTCTTCTGGATAAGCCTCATTATTGCCTATTTCATAACTTCCGCCCTCAATATTCACCATTCCTGCAGTCTTATGCTTTAACCAACCCTGGGGAACACCAGAATACTGCCGGCATAACTCAGCTTTTATTTTATTTGGAGCAGATGCTTCATCAGATTGGTTTGGCTGTTCCTTCGGCTGACTGCAGCCCATAAAAAATAAAGGGCTAAAGCAGAGTACCGCCCAAATCTTTTTCATCAACTTTCACTCTCAATTTGATGATCTTACAATGCCGTCAGCTTTTAGGCTTAACTCAATTTCCCCCTAAAAGCTAATGCTTGAAAACGTTGTACTTTTAGAATATCTGAACTGGTTTATTTTTCAGCCTCACCTATGCATTTGCCATAAAAGCAAAGCTTTTGTGCATAGTTATAACGGGCAGGCGCTTTCACGACATCTACATGTTTGGCATATTGCTGCCACTGTTTAATCATTTTTTTGACTTGTTTCGGGTGCTGTTCAGCCACATCTGCTTTCATGGAGGGATCTGATGCTCGGTCAAACAATTGCCATTTGGCATTACCATAAGGCGCTGCCTGCTCTAATAACAACCAGTCTTTATCCCTCACAGCTTTACGGTTGTTAAACTCCCAATTGAGCGCACGATCCTGCAATTTTTTACCATTAAAAACAGAAGAAAATGACACCCCTTCAAATTTTAAAGCCGCCTTTTTATCTTGTTTAATTCCTGCATAATCAAGCACGGTAGGTACAAAATCCATAACATGCAAATTGCTATTATTTATTGTGCCGGCAGGAATTCTTTTCGGATAACTCATTAAAGCAGGTACATGAATTCCGCCATCAGAAAGGAAACCTTTAGCATGCGGATACGGTGTTGCAGAGACTTGAGCCCACTGTGGTCCTAACGCAATATATGAACCCTTGCGCCCCATATTTTCAAGGGAGTTATCAAAGGCCGAATTTACCCAATCCATAAAACCATCATTTTCGTCCAAACCTTCAATATCGGCTGCTTCTGGTCCATTATCAGAGATAAATAATACGATGGTGTCATCCAGCTCACCTGTACTTTGTAAATAATCCATGACTCGGCCAATATTGACATCCATATTGTCGAGCATGCCTGCATAAACTTGCATTGCTTTGCTTTCACGAGCTTGCTGTTCTGGAGTTAATTCATGCCATGGTGTCAATTTATCTGCAAAAGGATTATTCACAGCCGTATTTGGAGCGACCACACCCAATTGCTTCAATGTCGTCAGGCGCTGTTCACGAACAGCATCGTATCCTTGTTTATAAGCATCTTTATATTTGGCAATATATTGATCTGGCGCCTGTAAAGGCCAGTGTGCCGAAGTTAATGCTAAATAGGCAAAGAATGGCTTATTCTGATCGCGAGAATTTTTTAAATAACCTAACATGCGGTCAGTATAATAATCTGTCGAATAAAAATTTTCTGGCAATTTCACTTTTTTGCCATCATCCAGATAAATTGGATCATAGTTCAACAGCAGCGGTGTTTCATCAAAATGCCCTGCACCGCCTTGCAATAAAACAAAAGATTTTTCAAAACCGCGTGCAGAAGGCACCAAATCAGGCTTTTTACCCAAATGCCATTTACCGCTCATAAAGGTTTGATAACCGCTTTGCTTTAAAATTTCAGCAAGTGTAGACGCCTTATTTGTGAGCACACCTTGATAGCCTTCATGACCTTCATGCTCGGGCTGCAACAATTCTGCCATTGTGCCCATGCCAACCTGATGATTGTCTTGACCAGTCAACAGCATTGAACGCGTCACTGAACACGTTGGACCAGAATAAAAATTAGATAATGTTGCCCCTTGTTTGGCCAAACGCTGTAAGTTTGGCGTTGGAATTTCACTGCCAAAAGGCTGAATATCAGAAAAACCTACATCGTCAGCAACAATAAGCAATACATTCGGCTGCTTTGCATTTGCAAAAGATGAACACATCCACATCGAAAGCAATAATGTTCCATATTTTTTGATTTTCATCGTCCACTCCTGTGTATATATCCTGACTTAAAATTTAAATTGTGTTGTAACGCTAATATAGTTATTGGTTTTCCCGCCCATCTCTTTGAGTGCCTGACCTGCATCAACATTAGAAAATAAAACATTGAAATTTAAATTACGGCTGTAATCATAATTCAATTCAAGCTCTGTGATATTGGCAATATCTTTAGAACTGGTTTGATAATGATCATTCCATGACACACCTGAAGGGGCATGATAAATCGAATCATTTTTAGTCTGCTTTTGTAAAACAGCATAAGATGCAGTTAAATTAACTTTTGGCAGCAGATTTAAACTTAAACTTGGCTTTATAAATAAAGCATTCATCAGGCCAAATTCAGCTGCACCGCTAAATAATGCTGTTCTTGAAAAAGGCGACTCAAATGTTTTTAATTTTTGATCATTTAAATCATTATCACCGCTAAAAAGCATACTCTGCAAAGCGATATATGGATTAAATTTTTGATCAATTTGATAACCAAATTTTGAAAATACAGCATAAGCTTGAATATCCTTTTCACCAAAATCTCCAAATTGATGAACATATTCAAAATCATAGTCAATATTATTTTTCTGACCATATAGCCGTGCACCTATGCTATTCCTATTCTGTTTTCCAAACTGGTCCGTAAATATTTTTCGATCATGGTTCATATCAAAAAAATATAAATCAAAATTTGCTTTGTCTATATTTTCATCAGACATACTAGCGGTTAAATAAATACCTTTGAATTCTCTGCTATTATCAGCTTGATCATCAAATGATCCGCGCTTAAATTTAACTGGCTTAACATTAAAAACATCAACTTTTAAATTATCTTGATAATTTAGCCAAGCCCTTAAACCATCATAATTATATTGCAAGTTACTGCCATCACGTGTGGACACAAGTATTTTGCTGCCTAAAGGCATAACAAAACGCCCTGGTCTAAAACCAACCTGCATATTTTCATTTAGCTTAAATTGATAATCAAAAAATGCCTGTTGAATATCAACTGCATCATAATTCGCTGGTGTAGGCACTTCGGCATCATATGCCCAGTTATCACCAAGTTCTAAAAATAATCGAAAATTTTTATTTAAATGTAAATCACCAAACAATCTCAGCCGCTGCGCAACAGATTCATTCCGGTCATTCGGTTCAAAATTTGCCGAGGCATGATTTAAATACTCATACATCCAGCGGCCTTCACCTCCTACTGTTAAATACGTTTCAGGGTTCTGACTTAATGGAATGTAATTTAAACCTTCAGCCCAATATCCTGTTCTATTATCAGAATTACCCAAATACTGATAATCATTATTCCACGCAATAAACCTAGGACCACCTAAATCACTTGGGACATTTTCCTGCGCATAAACACCTTGCACACCCATAAAAAAACTTACAGCAAGTATTATCCTTTTCACTTTCATGTGACAACTCCCTGTCATTTCCATATTATTATATTTAACATGTTAATTAATAAAAAACAAATAAGCAAACAATTATTTAAAAACCAAATTAAAAACACAAACAAAAAAACCAATATATTGATTTTAAAACCCAAAACCCCAACTTAAAAACAACAGCAAAAACAAATTAAAATCCACATGCACACCTTACTGCCTGCACTTTTAAATCAATCACTGTTGTTTAAAATATCCATTTCTATCTAAATTTCCCTGATCTTTTTAATGACATCAAACTCATATATCAACAACCATAAATAAAAGTTTACTTTAATTGAAATTTGCAAAGAGACTTGATAAATCCATATACTATTATTAAACAGCCCGCCTAGTTTTTATAAAAAGAAGAAAAACTGTGTCCATTAAAATCACCATACTCACTGTACACAATATTTTTTTCATGCTGTTATTCTGAATATAAAAAAGGACCAGCATACTGCTGATCCTCTTTAAAATAAATTAATGCTTATGCTGGTCCTTTTTTACTTTTTGATCATCGCCGCTATTCAATGTCGGCGTGCTGTCAAAGAAGTTCCATGGTTTCAACATGGTATAAACCCACTCTGTCGGCATAATTGGCCATTCTTCTGCTCGAGCCACGTGAGTCGTACCAGTCGTCATCCATACCACAAGATCTTTGTTTTCAATATTGTCATTGTTTGCAACAAATTCACCTAAACCAGTGTCTTTTACAGAACGGTTTGAATATTTGCCCTCAGGGAATAACTCATTTACATCACGCTTGGTCACCCAAATTTGCTTGTCCATAAAGTTCAAACGCTTAAATAGCCATTCATCTGGAGAAAAGTTTGCGCCTTTAGCAATTGGGTGCGTACCGCCTGCAAATGGAATCATTTGGTAGGACACTGGATTCCCCATACGGTTGTCTTTATTCATGTTCGAGATCAAACGAATTGTCGATGGATCAAACTTCTGCGCGGCTTCCTGCTCTGTGCTGACAATACGCTCTTTCACTTCCATTGCGCTGCTGCGCGGACCGCCGCGGGTATTTTTAGCAATCACTGGGTCGACTTCCATAAAGCTGTTATTACCGCCATCTACATCCATATCTAAACGAAAGTTATAAATATGCTGATGCGTTGTACCCACAATATTATGGTCAATTAAAGTGCCAAAACGTGTATCTTCTTTCGCTGTTGCATCACGCATGGTGCGGGCTTTCACACCTTTAACCGCTTCGATGCCTGTTGCGCCGGCATTAATGCCGATAATGCCGTTGTTATTAAATACCCAGTCAAATATATAGTCATAGTTGCCTACCGTACTAATCCAGCGTACAACCAATTCACGGCGTTCAGAGCTGATATTCGGCTGATTCATCTCTTGATGCTTAAATTCAGGACCTGCATAACGCTCAAAAATAGCAATCGCATTTGGAATCACACGCGGCTGCCCCGTGTAGTCTGCGATCACAGCATCAAGCAAAACAGCATTATCTGGCGCATCAATGCCTTTTTCAATTGAAGAGGTCAATGTACCCATACCGTATTCACCCGAGTCTAAATACGACTTGAAGTACCAGCCCATATCCGGGTCACCATACGGTACAACCATACCGCCTAAATTCCCTTCATACATGACCTTACGCTTTTCACCCTTATCCTTATAAGTGGCTGTTGAAATTTTTAGACCGACACGTGAGTCTAAACCCACATGGAAACACCATGGTCCCCAATGAATTGTTTGCCCTGTAATCGAAAAGTTTTTGCCTTCAGGTTCAACGACATTTAATGGCTTAAATTGAGACTTATCATTTTTATTAACAATTGAATTTGGCGACATCGGAACTGGAATAATCGCGCCTTCCTCTAGTTTCACAATTTTCTTATTGTCCAAATCAACTACTGCAACCAAGTTTTCAATTGGATGTGCCCAATAATTGCCGTCACCTGTATCTAAATAAGATACAACTTTTAAAACATTCAGCTCACGGTCTAAACCGTCTTTACCGCCAAAATAACCCACTGTTAAAGGTGTAGTTACAACTTTAGTGACATCTTTTACACCGCGTTTAGCTAAGGCTTTAATGTAGTTTTTGTCTTTCGTCACGATTTCCTGAACAGCAACCATGTCGTCATACAGCACCATACCGTGCGTATTGTCTAAAACTTTCCACTGCGTCACTTTAGATGTTTGAAGATCAACCAAACCTTCAATCACTTGCTTGCCTTTTAATAAAGTAAACTCAGCAACACGGTCACCTTTAAAATCTTTATGCTGAATAAAAGCATCCCATACTTGCTCTTTCTCAGGATCTTTCAATTTAATTTCTGAAAAACGCATATTTGGATAAGCATATTCAGACTTGCTGATCACATCGAAAGTCTGAGAAATTTCTTGAGACGTTAAACCATTTAATGGGTGCGCAACAGATTCAACTTTAAAGGTTTGATCTAAACCTGATTGAAAAATTTCAGCAGCAAACTCTTTACTAACAATAGCTTTACCATTTTTTTCAACCAGCGGCACACTGACTTTCAAAGGCTTGCCATTAACCAATACCGTATCTGAATTCGCCTTAGCGCGAACAACCAATGAACCTTTTGAAATGGTATAGACATTACTGAAGTCATCTTTTTTAACGTCAGCGCCAAAATCACTCATGTTTTGGTATAAAGGCACCATCTCTGCAGCTTGACCGTGTGCCAATACATTTTGATGTGCGCCTAAAGCAAATGCTGCAACAGCAATATTTAATGCTGTCAATTTTTTTAATGATTGTGTAATTTGATTAAACTTCATTGTTCCAAAATCCATAATAAACACGGCTATGGCTGTAAATTAATGTAATTCAATCGATAAAAAATCCACCCAAAGGATGATTTTTCACTTTAAAAACTTAATCATAATTTCTTGACGGCTATTTAGATTGGTTTTTTGAAATATATGCTGAACATGCGTTTTAACTGTTGCTAAACTGCAATTTAAATGAACTGAAATGGCTTGATTACTAAACCCCTGCAAAATCAGCTCAAGCACCAGCGTTTCTTTTTTAGTAAATTGAAAACTGCGATATACATCAGTTATTTCAAGCGAGTCTGTCTGAGTGAAAAAATACCGCTTTGACAGTTCACAAAAAGCCTCCAGCACAGTTTTTTCTTGCTCATTAAAAAGCGCGCTATCGCCTTCACGAACAATACTTAAGCCTAATGCTGGCTCACCATTACGCTTCCTAAAAAAGATTTCTGCCGTATCCTGCACTTTCCAGCGCTGCATAAAATCATCATAATCCTCATCACAGCAATGTTGGCTCAGTAATTCAACACAGTGATCTTTTTCATTAAAATATTTTTTAAATGACACAGGATCATTTTCAACTTTATAGTTTAAATATTCTGTTAAAGACTTATTTGAGATATTAAAACCCTGATAATCATAAGCATGATTTATATTATCTATCGAATACACCAAATAACTATCAAAACTTAAAACTCGATTGACCTGTTCAATAAAATTTTGACTGAACTCATTTACAAATTGATGATTAAACATTATTTCCACCTATCCTGTTCGGAAATATAATTAGCAATATATGCGCCCAAAAACCCTTTGCTTCCTGCAAAGGGCTAAATATAGTTATGGCGTAATATGAACAGCTTGTTTATGCGTAAATAATAACAAACCGTCCAAACCAAATGAGTAACCTAAACCTGACATTTTCCAGCCGCCAAATGCCGCTGCTGGAGACAAGTCTGAATGACTATTAATCCAAACTGTACCAGTTTCCATTCTGCCGGCAATTTGCTCTGCACGTTCTAAATTTTTGCTCCACACTGAACCGCCTAGACCAAATTCAGTTGCATTGCTGCGCTGTAAGACTTCATCTACAGTACTAAACTTCAAAACAGGCAAAACTGGGCCAAACTGCTCCTCATCCACCACAGCAATTCCTTCTTGAACATTTGCGATAATCGTCGGTGCAATATAGTAACCAGATTCAGGCAGCCGTTTTGATGCTGTCATAATTTGACCGCCCTGCGCTGCTGCATCCGCAATAAGCGCTTTGACTTTTTCATACTGCATTTTATTTTGCACAGGTCCAAAACTCACTTGAGCATCCATGCCATCACCCACAACTTGAGCATCTGCAATAGCAGCTAATTTGGCAGTCAAAACATCATAAATACTTTCATGCACATACAAACGCTTAAGCGCAGCGCATGTTTGACCCGCATTTAAAAAAGCTGAGCCAAAAATCTTTTCTGCCGCTGCATCAATATCAGCATCTTCCAATACAATCCCAGCATCATTCCCGCCCAACTCCAGCACAACACTTTTAAGCGAAGTCACAGAGTGACTCAAAATGCTTTGCCCTGTACGGGTAGAGCCCGTAAATGCAACTTTATTTACAGCAGGATGTTCTGTTAAAGCCTGACCGATATTCCCCTTACCCAAAACAATATTACATACGCCTTGCGGCACATGGCGGTTAATAATTTCAACCAGTTTAATTGTACTCAGCGGTGTATATTCAGAAGGTTTATTCACCACACAGTTCTTGGTTTTTAACGCTGGGAAAATATGCCAAACCGCAATCATAAATGGCCAATTCCATGGCGTTACAGATGCAACCACTCCCAAAGGACGATTATAAACCTTAATGGTTTTACCGCTCGGGTCTGCAATTGTTTCGACAGGAATTTCTAAACTGGTTAGATATTCAATCCAGCCCGCGCCTGCCTCAACTTCAAATTGCGCCATCGGCAAAGTTTTACCTTGTTCTAAAGTAATCAGCTTCGCAATTTCATCTTTGGCAGCGCGTATATCTGCAGCAATTTTTAAGAAAAGTTCATTCACTGAATCATCAGTCGTATTTTTCCATAACTTAAAGGCTTCAGCAGCAGAGTCAATCGCTTGATTGACTTGTGCCATACTAGCGCCAGCCACCTTTGCCAGCACCGCTTCATTTGCAGGGTTAATCACTGAAAATACTGGCGCTTCACCCTGAATAGCCTGACCATGAATAATTAAATCTGTGTTCATTATCATTTCCCTATTTATTTAGTCGGATTAAACGCATTTTAGCGATGAATCCAAATAACGAACTCATCCTAAAGGATGAACTTTCAAGATGACCTGATGAAAATATCACCTTACTGCAATCAGCAGCTCCACTCCGTTTTCTGCAGCCGCAATAGCCAGCACATTAGTATTACCGCTTGGAATAAAGGAAATATAGAACAATCAATCACGCTCAGCTGCGAAATACCATGTACTGGCAAGCTTAAATCTCCTGCTGAATCCTGAATATTTTTCCCATACGGCATGTTCATACAAGAGTGAATTCTTAAGAATCCCAAACTTAAATTTAATTAATATATTAATCAAACAACTATTTTTCAACTTAATTTGCTTGATGATTACACCAAAAAAAATTAATCTTTTAAAATCAGCAAACTCTCTTTATCCCATCACTTGTCAAAGCCGATGGTACCGAGTATGACGCGGTAAAATGGCCGCATGCCACTCCAATCACCAGCACATTTAAATGACCAATTAAAATCACATTTTTTATTGATAATAGCAGCTTCAAGCATTGCTATCGTATCGAACTTTCCTATTCAAGCAGAGAATAACTCCAGCACCTAAAAAAGCCAGAGCATTAAGTTATGCCTATTTCTAAAGGGATTTTACAGCAAGAAACCATTGTTTTTTTTGTTCCCATAACTAAATATCATTTCGCAATCTGTGTGGTTCATTTAGGCGCAATCAATCAAGAAAAAATACTTAACCTCTAACACGGACAGTGCAAAATTTCATTCAAATCAGAGCCCTCTCAATGCCTATTATAAAAGAGTAAATACAGCTGTTTTATATTCTAAAAAGAAGGCAAATAGATCATAACCCTCGATCTGCTAGACACGAAATACTGCTCATTTTCCCCCCATGCGGCTAAACATCTGTTTAAAATTAGAACACAAGTCCAGTATTCGTCTTTTTTTTTAAAATAAAAAACTTTTATTAATAAATAACAAAACCTTACTTGTATCAATTAGGAAAAAAATAGGCTTATTACTCTATTTTAAGTGCAAGTTTTTAATTTTTTTACCTATAGAGCATTTACTCTTATTTTTTTTGTGATATTTTTGTCACATGGCGTAACAAATAAACCTATTGGAAATGCATTAGCCAGTATTCGCTTAACTCAAAATAAAATGCAGTAAGTTCAATTTGCACACTAAGGAAAGACAAAGAATGAAATTAAAAAAGCTCACTACAGCCTTAATTCTTGCAACATTGCCAGCGACTGGTGTATTTGCAGCAGCGCTAGATCGTTCTGGTCAATCAATCTCAGCTTTTTTACAGCCTGGCAACTACTTTGAAGCAGGCATTTCTGTTTTAGATCCAAATGTTTCAGGTCACTTTAAAGCAGCACCAAGTGTAAGTACTGGTGAAATGGCTGATGACTATCAATTTTATAATGTTGCATTAAAACTTCAACCAACGTCTAATTTCTCATTTGGTCTTATTTATGACCAGCCTTTTGGAGCAGCTGCAACCTACTCTCCAACTGCTCTAAATGTATTTAATAATGCAGCAGGCGAATCAACAGAAGTTGAAGTTGAAACACAAAACCTTTCATTTATTTTTGGATACCAGCCGACTGAAAATTTCAATTTTTATGCTGGCCCTGTTTATCAAACAGTAAAAGGTAATGTTCAATTACGTGGCGCAGCATACGGTGGAGCAACAGCATTCGGTGCTTATAATGCTAACATCGGTGAAGATTCTGCAGTCGGCTGGCTAGCTGGTTTTGCATATCAAATTCCTGAAATTGCATTAAAAGCTTCTGTAACTTATCGTTCAGAAATTGAACATGAAGTAAATGTAAAAGAACAGTCAACAGGTGCTGGACCTATCACTACAATTATTAACAACCCTGCTGATACTGGTTCTACTGATATTACAACACCTCAATCAGTTAACCTTGATTTGCAAACTGGCATCATGGCAAACACAGTTGCTTTCGCAAATGTGCGCTGGGTAAATTGGAAAGATTTCTCCATCCGTCCATATAAATTTGGCAAAGGTTCAGAGGCTGCATCAGCTGCAGCAACTGGCGGTCTTTATACAAAAGGCTTCAATTTAGTTGATTATTCTGATGACCAAATTTCTGCGACAGTCGGTGTAGGCCGTAAATTTACTGATCATTGGGCTGGTAATGTCTCTGTAGGTTACGACACTGGCGCGGGTAATCCCGTATCCACACTTGGCCCAACTGAAGGCTACTGGAGTGTTGGATTAGGTGCACAGTTTAGCCCCGCTCCAAACTATTTCATTGCGGCTGGTGTTAAGTACTTAATGCTAGGCGATGCTACAGCACACTCAGGCACTTATTCAATTCCAGGTAATGCTGTTGCCGCACAAGTTGCAGAATTTGAAGACAACGATGCTTGGGCTTATGGCTTGAAAATCGGTTACAAGTTCTAATTTAGCTGCATAGCCAAAAAGACCATAGTTCGCTATGGTCTTTTGCTTTCTAAACCGTTTGCTTTAAAAACAGTCATTTAACTTTTAACTCACTAAAACATCTTTTAAAACATTTACTCTATTTTTTTACTTATAAATCATAAAGATACAAACAACATTTAGATCTTTTACTCTATTCAAGCCTTTTTTTTGTATTATCCAGTTCATTTCTAGAGCAGAGCTGAGTATTTACTCCTTTTTTGAATGTGTTACTTTGCCCCGCATTGATCTCTCATCAAAACCTACAACAGGGAAAAGTATGAAACTCAGCCGCTTAAGTACCGCTATTTTATTTACTGCATTGCCAGCTTCTTCAATATTTGCTGCTGGCCTAGACCGTTCAGGCCAATCTATCGCTGCATTTTTACAGCCAGACAACTATGCAGAAGCCTCTTTCACAGTCCTTGATCCAACAGTAGAAGGTTCATCGCATTTGGACAAAAAATCTCTAAGCGATATGGGTGATGATTACTACTTCCCTACTGCTGCAGTAAAAGTGCAAGCAACTGATAAAATTTCTTTAGGCCTTTTGTATGATCAGCCCTTTGGCGCTGACGCAACTTACGGTATTGACACTGGCACTTTCGACAACAGCCAAGAAGGCACAAAAGTAAAAGTACGCACCAATAACTTAACCGCTTTAATCGGTTATCAACCCACTGAAAACTGGAATATCTACGCAGGTCCAGTATGGCAAACCGTCAAAGCGGATATTTCTTTACGCGGTAATGCATACGGAGGCCCCGCTCCCACTGGTTTAAGCGGTTACAATATTAAAGTCGATCAAGAAGATGCCTATGGCTGGGCAGCGGGCTTTGCATACCAAATTCCTGAAATTGCTTTAAAAGCTGCTGTGACCTATCGCTCTGAAATTAAACACAAGGCTAAAGCTACAGAAACAATGACAACACCAATTGGTACATTGCAATTATTAACTTCAGACTTAGATGCAATTACACCTCAATCAGTGAATATTGATTTACAAACAGGGATTGCGGTAAACACTCTGGTATTTGCTAATTTACGCTGGGTACATTGGGACCAATTTGTTGTTAGTCCTAAATTTCTTGCAACTAAAGGTCAAGACCTGATTAATTATTCAGATGATCAATACTCCGTAACAGCAGGTTTATCGCGCAAATTTAATGATCAATGGGCTGGTACAGCTGCAATCGGCTGGGATTCAGGCGCTGGCAACCCCGTGACTACACTTGGCCCGACTGAAGGCTATTGGAGTATCGGCCTAGGCGGTCAATATAGCCCTGCCGCAAATTATTTTATTCAAGCTGGTATAAAATATTTCTGGCTGGGTGATGCAGAAGCTCAGACTGGAGGTGACGTCAAAGCATCTTTTGCAGATAATTATGCTCTCGGCTATGGCATGAAAATCGGTTACCGCTTCTAATAGAAATCATTTAAATAAAAAAGGCGCTTAATGCGCCTTTTTTATGGTCCAAATACTTAGTTTGGAATATCGCGTACTGACGCTTCACGAATCGCTTGTTTCAATGCTTCATAGCCATGAATAGGCGGGAACTGCGGAAATTGAGCAATCACATTTTCTGGCGCATCAAATAAGAAACCCTTGTCTGCTTCACCGAGCATTGTGGTGTCGTTATAAGAATCGCCTGCAGCAATTACACGGAAATTTAAACCATGCAGCGCTTGTACCGCTTTACGCTTTTGATCAGGCTGACGTAATTTATACGCAGTAATCATGCCTTTTTCATCAGTTTCCAACTTGTGGCAGAAAATTGTCGGCCAGCCGAGCTGCTTCATCAGCGGGTGCGCAAACTCATAAAAAGTGTCAGATAAAATGATTAATTGGAAATGCGTACGCACCCACTCTACAAATTCTTTAGCGCCTTCAAAAGGCCCCATATCAGCAATAACGTCTTGAATATCGTTCAGGCCTAAACCATGTTCTTTCAAAATATTCAAACGCTGTGTCATCAGCACATCGTAGTCTGGAATATCACGTGTGGTTGCCTCAAGCGCTTTAATGCCAGTTTTTTTTGCAAAGTTAATCCAAATTTCTGGAACTAACACGCCCTCAAGATCTAGACATACGATTTCCATGGGTTCTCCCAATGTCACTATTGTAAAAAGTTATTAAAAGTTATATCTATCATATCCGAAGTTTATATATAAAGGCTCGGTTTTATTAATTCTATTTTTTTCATATCAATCTAATTTTTATTAATAAGTCGGCTTTTGCTTTTCTATTAAAATAGATATGAAATAAATTAATATGGGTTTGAAGTTTCCAAGCCTATTGCCAGGATACACATGACGACTATTCCGACTATTGATATTGTGGATGCTCTGGCATCTGAATATACCAACAAATCTCCAAACGAAATTTTAGAACTTGCGCTGAGCCAAGAAGGTGAACTTGCGATTTCATTTTCAGGTGCAGAAGATGTAGTGCTGATTGATATGGCATCACACTTAGGCAAGCCTTTTCGTGTATTCAGCCTAGATACGGGCCGTTTGCATGCAGAGACTTATCAATTTATCGAACAAGTGCGCAAACACTATAATATTGACATTGAAATTTGTTTCCCTGAAACAGAAGCTATGCAAAAGTTGGTGACAGAAAAAGGCTTTTTCAGCTTCTACGAAGATGACCATAAGGAATGCTGCGGCATCCGAAAAGTACAGCCTCTACGCAAAAAACTGGCAACTTTAGATGGCTGGATTACGGGTCAGCGTAAAGACCAAAGCCCCGGCACACGTAATGAAATCCCTGTCGTACAGGCAGATCCTGGTTTTTCAGGCCCCGGCAAGCAGCTGATTAAATACAATCCGCTGGCAAACTGGTCGAGTGCAGATGTTTGGAACTATATCCGCCTGATGGAAATTCCATACAATCCACTGCATGAGCGCGGTTTTACGTCTATTGGCTGCGAACCTTGCACCCGTCCTGTTTTGCCAAATCAGCATGAGCGCGAAGGCCGTTGGTGGTGGGAAGATGCCACCCATAAAGAGTGCGGCCTGCATGCAGGAAATCTTAAAAAGTAAAGTAAAAAACCACTGCTGCCGCAGTGGTTTTTTAACCTGATAATCCATATAAAACCAATGCCAAGCAGTATGAAAACCGTTATACTGCCAAGGAAATCATATAATTCTAACAAGGCAGCTTATACAAGAGCTCCCATAGATATTGCAGTGAGGCAATCCCCCCTATGCGTCCATTACATCCAATTGACTTTATTTTCCTTTCTTTGGAAAAACGGCAACAGCCTATGCATGTCGGCGGCTTATTCTTATTTCAAATCCCTGACAATGCGCCTGCAAGCTTTATTCAAGACCTTGTTACCGATATCCGCAATTCAAAATCTATTCCTATCCCGCCTTTTAATAACAAGCTGAACGGTTTTTTTTGGGATGAAGACGAAGAGTTTGACCTTGACCACCATTTCCGTCATATCGCTTTGCCGCAGCCCGGCCGCATCCGTGAATTGCTCACTTACATTTCACAAGAACACAGCGCGCTGATTGACCGCGCTAAACCGCTTTGGACTTGCCATATTATTGAAGGCATTGAAGGCAACCGTTTTGCGATGTACTTCAAAATTCATCATGCCATGGTCGATGGCATTGCCGGTATGCGTCTTGTGCAAAAGTCTCTTGCGCATGATCCAGACACCAAAAGCATTGTACCGCCTTGGTGTGTAGAAGGCCCGCGAGCTAAACGCCTCAAACAGCCTAAAGTCAGCCGCGCCAAAAGCATTTTAAACGGTTTAAAAAGCCAAATTCAGGCTACACCGCGTGTCGCTTATGAATTGTCTCAAACCGTGATGAAAGACATGGGGCGCAACCCAGATTATGTATCCAGCTTCCAAGCGCCGAGTTCTATTTTAAACCAGCGTGTCAGCTCTTCACGCCGTTTTGCAGCGCAGTCATTTGAATTTTCACGTCTTCGCAGCATTGCCAACGCGCTTGGTGTAACCATTAATGATATTGTGCTGGCAATTTGCTCTGGGGCTTTACGTGAATATCTAATTCACCAAAATGCGCTGCCAAAAAAACCGCTGATTGCTATGGTGCCTGCATCTATCAGAGATGATGACTCCGATACATCCAACCGTATTACCATGATTTTAGCCAACCTTGGCACGCATAAAGAAGATCCGCTGGAGCGTTTAAAAATTGTCCGCCGCAGCGTACTGAATGCTAAACAGCGTTTTAAACGAATGAATGCAAATCAGATTCTGAACTACAGCGCGTTTATCTATGGCGCTGCAGGCATTAACATTGCATCTGGCCTAATGCCAAAACGCCAAGCGTTCAATCTGGTGATTTCTAATGTTCCAGGACCTCAAGATCCGCTGTATTGGAATGGCGCACGTCTAGAAGCGCTCTACCCTGCATCTATTATTTTAGATGGCCAAGCGCTCAACATTACTATGACCAGTTATTTAGATAAACTTGAAGTTGGATTAACAGCTTGCCGCAATGCATTGCCAAAAATGCAAAATTTACTGCAGCATTTAGAAGATGAAATTCAGCGTTTCGAAGAAATTGTGGATACTGACCACCCAAAGCTTCAAGCGGTGAGCTAACCGCGGATTAAGCTCAAATTATTATTTCAACAAATAGATTAGTAATAAAAAAATTAAGGGGCTTTTAAAAGCCCCTTAATTTTTAATATTTCGGCATTGTTTTAATAATTGATAGCATGCTGAACGGACCATAGATGCAGTAATCTGAACTTCATTGCCGCGATCGTCAACGATATAGCCTGAATGCATTGTCTTGACATCCAGCATATGTTTTAAACCTGTATTTACTACCGCTTTACTGACACCCATACTCACCTCACTTTGCTAAACCATGTTCCGATTTTCTTGCTCAGAAATGGCTTTGGCTATTCGATGTGTCTAGTATCAAAAATTACAGTTCAAAAGTAAAATTTCAGATGTAACAACTGTTTAACGATATTCTGTTACAATTTTAGCTCAGAATGATATCGTATTGCTCTTGCGTATATAAATTTTCCACTTGGAACTTGATCACACGGCTGATAAAGTGCTCTAAATCAGCCACTGCTGGCGCTTCGGCTGTTAACAATCGGTCAATCACAGAAGGATGCGCAACCACCGTAAATCCGCTTTGCGATTCAAAAGCGCGCGCATATCTTAAAATTTCTCGAAATATTTCATAGCAAATTGTCTCTGCGGTCTTTACAAAACCGCGCCCCTGACACGTTGGGCAAGACTCACACAGCAAATGTTCCAGCGACTCACGTGTACGCTTGCGGGTCATTTCGACCAAACCCAGCTCAGACACCTGTGTAATTTTGGTTTTCGCATGATCACGTTCCAGCATTTTTTCAAACTGGGACATCACTTGCTCACGGTGCTGCGCTTCCTGCATATCAATGAAGTCAATAATGATGATGCCGCCCAAATTACGCAGACGAAGCTGACGCGCAATAATTTGAGTTGCTTCCATATTGGTTTTAAATACGGTGTCTTCCAGCGAACGGCCGCCCACATATGAGCCTGTATTGACGTCTATCGTGGTCATCGCCTCAGTCTGGTCAATCATCAGATAACCGCCAGATTTCAGCGCAACGCGTGTTTGCAGCGCTTTTTGAATATCTTCTTCAACATTGTACAAATCAAAAATTGGACGCTCACCTGGATAATGAATCAGGCAGTCCTGCATTTTAGGTACAAAAACTTCAACAAACTCTTTTAATTTGCCATGAATCTCACGCGAATCGACTTGAATCTTCGCGGTATTTTCATTGGCTAAATCGCGAATCACACGCTGCGGCAGCGGCAATTCTTCAAAAATAAGAGACGGCACAGCAATGCCAGTCTGCTTGCGCTGAATGAATCCCCAAAGCTTAGCTAAATACGCCATATCCTGCGCAATAGCCGCTTCTTCAATACCATCCGCTGCAGTACGCACAATCACTGAACCCGGAAGTTTATGCTCCGCTTGGACACGCTCAATAATACCGCGCAAACGGTCACGCTCTTCTTCAGACTCAATACGCTGTGAAACACCAGTATGGCTGCCATAAGGCATCAGCACCAAATAGCGTGAAGGAATAGAAAGATCTGTACTTAGACGCGCGCCCTTCGTGCCGAGCATGTCTTTCATCACTTGAACCGTGAGGATTTGACCCGGCTGCAGCAATTCAAATACATTCGGAGTTGGCTGATTGCGCGGCCAAACCATATCGTTGATATGTAAAAAAGCAGTACGCGACAGGCCAATATCAACAAAAGCAGCCTGCATGCCCGGAAGCACCCGCACCACTTTACCCTTATAAATATTACCGACTAACCCGCGTTTTACCGTACGCTCAACAAACAGCTCGTTGACGGTGCCATTTTCAATTAACGCGACACGACATTCCATCGGTGTGACGTTAATCAATAATTCGTCAGACATAACAAAACTCAAAACATTATAAAAATTCTTGCTTCAGCAGTTAATTTAATGCCTTAACTGTCTGTAATAACTGTACGGTTTCATGCAAAGGCAAACCCACCACATTGGAATAACTGCCTTCAATTCGAGGGATATAGCGCGCAGCAATACCCTGTATAGCATAGGCTCCCGCCTTGCCTATAGGTTCACCCGTGGCCCAGTAGCTTTCCATATCCTGAACGGTGAGCGTTTGAAATTCAACCTGTGTACGCACTACTATACTGTAAATTTGCGTCTTTGTACGCACACAAACACCTGAAAATACATCATGTTTTCGGCCAGAAATCTGCTGCCACATTTCAAATGCGTGCTGCTTGGATTCTGGCTTGCCTAAAATCAGACCATCGACACCCAAGCTGGTATCAGCAGCAACAATAATCGATTCAGGATAGCACAGCTGTACAGCCTCGGCCTTAGCGCGGGCTAACCGTTCAACATAAGCAGAAGCTGACTCAGAGGCAATCGTCGATTCATCTATATCTGGACTGAAAATATCGAATTGAAGGCCCAGCTGCGCCAGCAATTCGCGGCGCCGAGGTGAGCTGGAAGCAAGAACTAAATGCGCCATTTTTTAAGCAAATAATAAATAACTGGCCAGAATAGAATACTGGTCAGCAGCGGCTGCCAGTGGCGGGCAAAAGAAAAATGCACACCGCTCATCACTTGTCCAAGCCAAACTACAATTAAATGCGCCAGTACAGCTAGAGTGCTAATAATCCAAAGATTGCTGAATGTTAAAATACGGCGCTCACGCGTTAGGAAGCGTGCAGTAAACGTAATAAGAACAAAACTTAGCGCGTTCATTCCCAAAGGTGTGCCAATCAGCAAGTCTGTAAAGAGGCCTGTCCCAAAGGCAAACCAAATGCCGCACCATGTCGGCTGGCACAGCACCCAAAACAGCATGACCAGCAGCATAGCCAGCGGACGCCAGCCTGAAATATCATATGACAGCGGATACACCAGCAGCACCGATGCAAAGATGACTGACAAAATAATCGCAAACAGCGGATCACGCGGAGTTTTCTGATTCAGCTTAGCGGCTAACATTTGGCTGCTCCATCGCTAATGAATCAGAGAACAGCACCACCACATGATGCCCGCCAGCCAGCTGCGCTGCAGGGATAACATCAATTTTAGCGAACTCACCTGAAGTATGGCGGCTGACTTTAGATACTGTTCCCACTAAATAGCCTGCCGGGAAATGTGCGCCCAAGCCCGAGCTGTACACCTTTTCACCCACTTTAATATTTGCGCTGGTTGGCACATATTCCATTTTTAAATGGCCTAAATCGCCCGTACCTGAAACAATTGCGCGCATGCCTGTATGCTCTAAACGCACAGATAGCGAATGCTCTTTATCAGACAGCAGCATTATACGGCTGCTATGCGGGTAGACATTGATAATCTGCCCCATGATGCCCTTGTCATCCAGTACGGTTTGACCGACACGGAGCTGACTGTTTGAACCGCGGTTAATGACAATAATATGACGCAGCGGGTCTGCATCAGTGCCAATCACTTCGGCAATTTCCATACGCCCATCAATAATCAATGGCGTGTCTAAAAGACCGCGCAGACGGGTATTTTCAGCAGAAAGTTCAGAAAGTTTTTGCAAACGGACCTGAGCCTGTAAAAGTTCAGCCTGCATCGCGGTATTTTCGCGGCGCAATTGAGTTTCAGACTTGGTTTGCTGGTTTAGCCATTCTCGCGATAACACTGGATAGCTTGCTACGGCATATATAGGATTATATGCCGCATACAAGACGTCTCTTGCCGGCTGAATCACATGAGGCATGCGCCAATCAAAGAAAAGCACCACCAAACATGCGATCGCCGCAATGATAAATGAGCGAAAAGATGGCGGTTGTCTAGAAAACAGTTGAGTTTGCACCCGCCCAGTCCTTTTCTTAGCCTACAAACAGCATGTCATGATTTGGATTATCGAAGAATTCGAGAACCTTACCGCCGCCGCGTGTTACACATGATAGCGGATCTTCTGCAACCACGACAGGAAGGCCTGTTTCTTTTGCTAGAAGCTTATCTAAGTTGCGAAGCAATGCACCGCCGCCAGTCAGCACAATACCGCGCTCTGCGATATCTGAAGACAATTCTGGCGGTGTTTGTTCAAGTGCAGATTTGACTGCTGAAACGATGCTTTGCAGCGGGTCTGAAATCGCTTGTGTCACCTCATCAGAAGTCACAGTAATTGCGCGAGGCACACCTTCAGCCAAGTTGCGGCCGCGTACTTCAATCTCCAGCGCTTTAGCGCCTTCATCTGGAAGCGCCATACCGACTTCTTTCTTAATATTTTCAGCTGTGGTTTCACCAATCACACAGCCATGCGCTTTACGCACATAGTTAATGATCTGCTCATCAAATACATCACCGCCAATGCGCAGCGAGTCTGCATAGACACAGCCCTGCAATGAAATGATTGCAATTTCAGTTGTGCCGCCGCCCACATCTACAACCATTGAACCGCATGCCTGTTCAACCGGCATGCCTGCACCAATTGCAGCTGCCATCGGCTCTTCAATTAAACGCACATCACGTGCGCCAGCATTGTAAACCGCTTCACGAATCGCACGGCGCTCAACCAAAGTTGATTTGCACGGCACACACACCACAACACGCGGCGCTGGCGGGAACAGACGTTTTTCATGCACTTTGCCAATAAATTGGTTCAGCATGGTTTCCGTCACTTCAAAGTCCGCAATCACACCGTCTTTCATTGGGCGGATCGCAGAGATATTTGCAGGTGTACGACCTAGCATTTGTTTCGCGTCAAGACCTACTGCGGCAACGATTTTTTGTGAACCGCTATGGCGAATCGCCACAACCGTCGGTTCATTTAATATAATGCCTCGTCCTGGCGCATAAATAAGTGTATTTGCAGTGCCTAAATCAATGGCAAGATCCGGCGAAAACAAGCCAATTAGTCGTTTTAGAATCACGGGGACGTTCTCAGTTAAACTTTTATATGGACGCAAGGTGGCAACTTTAACTAAATGTGATGATTTGGACAAGTCAATCGCTTATCATAAGCCACGATATTTTGAATTTTTTTAATACTGATTAGGTAATGTTATGTCTACATCGGATGCACAGCATTCTGCAGATCTAAATGCACAAACAGTTTCAGCGATTGCTCATCTAGCACGTTTATCGCTAAATGAGACGCAATCTGCTGACTATGCTCAAAGTTTAAATAAAATTTTAGGCATGATGGAAACCTTGAAAGGCATCAATACTGACGGTGTTGAACCGCTGAAAAGCCCATTTGATCATCCGCAGCCCTTACGTGAAGACGCGGTTTCTGAATCCAATCACCGTGAAGAATATCAGGCTGCCGCGCCTGCCGTACAAGATGGCTTGTACCTTGTTCCTCGCGTAATTGAGTGATTTTTATTCAGTTAAAACCTTTTTCAAATTAAACGTAAAGAAATATTTCTTATGACAGATTTACATCGCTTATCCGTTCGTGAACTGACTGAAGGTTTGGCTGGCGCTAAATTTTCTTCACGCGAATTGACTGAACACTATTTAAAACGCATTGAAAAAATCGATGCTCAAGTCAAGTCATACGTGACCGTGACGGCTGAGCAAGCACTTGCGCAAGCAGATGCTGCCGACGCAGCCATTAAAGCTGACAATGCAACAGCGTTGACGGGTGTTCCCATTGCGCACAAAGACATTTTCTGTACCCAAGGCATTAAAACCACTGCTGGTTCTAAAATGCTGGACAATTTTATCTCTCCTTACGACGCGACCGTTGTAGCGAAAGCTAAAGCTGCGGGCCTTGTCACTTTAGGTAAAGTGAACATGGATGAATTCGCCATGGGTTCAACCTCTGAAAATTCATTTTATGGCGCAACGGCGAATCCTTGGAATTTATCGCATGTTCCGGGCGGTTCTTCAGGCGGTTCTGCGGCAGCAGTAGCAGCTGACCTTGCTCCATTTGCAACAGGTACAGATACAGGCGGTTCTATCCGTCAGCCTGCGTCTTTCTGCGGTTTGACTGGTCTTAAACCGACGTATGGCCGTGTTTCACGCTTCGGTATGATTGCATACGCATCATCTTTAGACCAAGGCGGCCCAATGGCGCGTTCGGCTGAAGACTGTGCTTACCTCATGAACGTGATGGCAGGTCATGACGCGAAAGATTCAACCTCAGTTGAAAAAGACGTAGACAACTATGTGGCTAACCTCAACGGCACTTCTGTAAAAGGCTTACGCATTGGTATTCCTAAGCAATACTTTAACGTTGCCGGCTTAGACGCTGACGTAAAAGCACGTGTTGAAGAATCTCTGAAAAAGCTTGAAGAAATGGGCGCAATCTTAGTTGAGATTGACCTGAACATGACAGAAAGCTACGTGCCTACTTACTACTTGATCGCACCTGCTGAAGCTTCTTCAAACCTTTCTCGTTATGACGGCGTGCGTTATGGCTACCGTGCCGAGAATCCAGTGGATTTGATGGATCTTTACAAGCGTTCACGTTCTGAAGGTTTTGGTAAAGAAGTTCAGCAGCGTATCTTGATTGGTACATACGCGCTTTCTGCGGGTTACTACGATGCTTATTATGTGAAAGCACAAAAAGTACGCCGTTTAATCCAACAGGATTTCTTAAAAGCATTTGAATCTGTAGACGTGATTGCTGCTCCTGCTGCACCTACAACTGCTTATAAGATTGGTGCAAACCTATCTCCAGTTGAAATGTACTTGGGTGACATCTACACGATTGCAGTGAACTTGGCTGGTCTACCTGCGATTAATGCGCCTGTTGGTTTTGATAAAGACAATTTACCGGTTGGCTTACAGCTGATTGGTAACTACTGGTCAGAATCTCAATTGTTGTCTGTAGTGCATCAGTACCAACAAGCAACGGATTGGCATACACAACGCGCTGCAATTGCTGAGGAGAATGCATAATGGCTAAGAACGCTGCTAAACCAAAATCTAACCTGATTGACGGTTGGGAAGTGGTCATTGGTATCGAGATTCATACTCAGCTTGCAACCAATACGAAGATTTTCTCAGGTTCTTCAACTACGTTCGGTCAAGACCCAAATACTCAAGCCAGCCTTGTCGATTTGGCCATGCCGGGTGTATTGCCTGTATTGAACAAAGAAGTGGTTGATCTCGCGATCCGCTTTGGTTTGGGTATTGATGCTTACATCGACCAAGCTTCTGTCTTTGCACGTAAAAACTATTTCTATCCAGATTCGCCTAAAGGCTACCAAATCAGCCAAATGGATAACCCGATTGTGGGCTTGGGTCATATCGACATCCAACTTGAAGATGGCACGGTTAAACGCATTGGCGTAACCCGTGCGCACCTTGAGGAAGATGCAGGTAAATCAATCCATGACCAATTTGAAGGCATGTCAGGCATCGACCTCAACCGTGCAGGCACACCACTGCTTGAAATCGTATCTGAACCGGATATGCGTTCAGTTGAAGAAGCGTTGGCTTATATTAAGTCGATTCACACCCTAGTGCGTTGGTTAGGTATTTCTGACGGTAACATGGCAGAAGGTTCATTCCGTGCGGACTGTAACGTGTCTTTACGCCGTCCGGGTCAACCATTTGGTACACGTTGTGAGTTGAAAAACCTCAACTCTTTCCGCTTCATTGAACAAGCGATTAACGTTGAAATTGAACGTCAAATGGAAATCCTAGAATGGGATGGCACCATCGACCAAGAAACGCGTTTATTCGACCCTGTGAAGATGGAAACGCGTTCAATGCGTTCGAAAGAAGAAGCGAACGATTACCGCTACTTCCCAGATCCTGACTTGTTACCTGTTGTGATTGCAGATGCGCAAATTGAAGCAGCTCGCGCTGCCCTGCCTGAGTTGCCTGCTGCACGTCGTGCACGTTTCGTAGCGGACTTTGGTGTGACTGAGTATGATGCGCACGTATTGACGCTTACTCGTGAAATGTCAGAGTTTTATGAAGCGGTTGTAAACGCTGCGGGCGGCGCTGCTCAAGGTAAAGTGGCTGCAAACTGGGTGATGGGTGAATTCTCTGGTGCTTTAAACAAAGCGAGCCTAGAACTTGCTGACTCTCCTGTAACAGCAGAAAAACTTGGTGGCATGATTGCACGTATTGTGGACAACACAATCAACGGTAAGATCGCGAAGCAAGTGTTCGGATTTATGTGGGAAGAAGGCAAAACTGCAGACGAAATTATTGCGGAAAAAGGCTTGAAACAGGAAACTGATACAGGCGCAATTGAAGCGATTATTAAAGACGTGCTTGCTGCGAACGAGAAGATGGTTGAAGAGTATAAGTCTGGTAAAGAGAAAGCTTTCAATGGTCTTGTTGGTCAAGTGATGAAAGCAGCGAAAGGTAAAGCCAACCCTGCGCAAGTGAATGAATTGATGAAGAAATTGATTGGTTAATACCAATTGATTTTGAAATAAAAATACCCGCTTTAGAGCGGGTTTTTTTCTAAATCCTGAAAACCTTCTTCATCTACACTTTGGGCTTTTCTACAAAAATGAATAAAAGTTGTTCTTAATAAAAAATACCAAGCATAGAAAAAACTAACCTGATTGTAATTATTAGAGCTTACCAAACCATGAGCCACATCATTTCTAATATTAAAACCACTTGGATGAGTAAATATTGTTTTTAACTCAATTATCAAAGCTTCATTGAATACTTTTTTTATCTCTTCTTTTTTCAATAATGCATTAAGGCTTAGCTCTGTTTCAATACCATCTTCAATCATGATAGTTTTTATATCTGAATTCTTCAGATGATATCGAACAATATGCTCAATCTGAGGCGCTAACAAATGAAGTGAAGTAAAAAAATCACCATCATAACCATAATATAAACCTCTAGCCATATCTCTAGATCTGTCTTCTGGAATAAAAGGAGAAAACTGTGTTAAATGAAAAAAATCCTCCAATCTAAGATTATGTTCTCTTTGTAAAATCTTAAATCCTTCTATCAATGCTGATCTTGTCCATAAATCTGCATCAACTTTACATTCTAAAATCAATTGTTCTTCTAATTGATCATCATCTAAATCATCAGTACCAATTGCTGATGACCTCTTAATTACTCTTGCATCCCCTGAAAAATGCTTTTCCCCAAAAAAGTTAGATAAAAATCTATCTTTATTTTTTTCAATTACTGTCTTTTTTAAATCATCAAGTTTTATGAAAGGTTTTATAGATAAGAATTTATGCAAAGCTATTGGAAATTCTTTTTCACTAATTTCATCGTTTAGCCAGTCAATTATATCTTTGATATCGATCTTGTTTGTAATTGAAGGCATTGTTTCTATAGCTAAATGTGCAGCTTCATGCATTTTATTATATAGACTTTGCTCCACCTGAGCATACTGGAATTTTCTTCTAAACCGTCTTTGTATCGTAGCTAAAATTTGCAATGCTTTTTCATATGAATTCTGAGCTAATACAGCCCCTATCTCTGTTTTTCTTAAATGCTCATCTCCTTCTTTTTCATAGAGTTTGACACGTTTCACAATAATTTTAGAAGTTTCCTCAAACTTTTCAAGTTGGTTATATAAATCTATCGTCGCTTTCAAATAGCCATCAGCAAGTAAAATACTTTTTTCACAACATAATTCAGCTAATTCGAGATATTTCGCAATCAATTGGGTTTCATAATTTTCAATTAAACTATACCTAGCTAAGAGCTCACCTACTTTTAAAATAACAAAATTTTCAGGTTTATTTTCACTAAAAATTATTGCTAATTTATTGGCTCTCATTTTTTCTATATCAATAGTAACTCTAGGATTCCTCCCAAATTTAGCCACTAAAAAAAATGCCCGTTCGTGACAAATAGCTACATCCTTAGACCAGTTTTCTTTAGTTGCTTTAATTGATAAATAACTATCAATTGCTGTTTGTATCCATTCAATATTTTTAGGTTTTTTTAACAGCCATAATATTTCTGCTACACGAGCTTTTAACCATGAATTAGTTAAAACCTCATAGGTACTTTCTAATTTTTCAATCTCTACTTCAGTCAAATCTTCTGGTCTTGTGCTCCGACCATGTTCAAAGAGATTTAGCCTTTCTTTCAAGGGTTCATTCATACTCGTTGGTATTAACATCATGAAACAAATTTTTGAATAGAGTTTTAATTCTTCTTTTAGGTTTCCATCTTCTAAAGTTTTAGCTTTTTCATCAAACCAACCACTTATACTTGAATATCCATAAAAATTATTTTGTTCATAAAAAAGAGCTAGTTCTTCTTCAATCTTGACCCATTCAGACATTAAATTCTCGCTTAATACTTTGGAATATCTATTTTTAATAAAGTAAAAATTACATTAACATTAATAAAAATACTATCCCATAGAGTTCAAGACTTAATAATCTTTAAAAGTCATTTTTTATGCGTGACTTCTGAATATACCTCATCCCCGCCTTCTCCCACTGGGAGAAGGCGCTTTCATTGTAAATTTGATAGCACCATATATTTAATAATGAATGTTCCCTCTCCTTTTTAAGGAGAGAGCTAGGGAGAGGTATTTAAAAATTCAAAACTCTGCTTCGTATAGCTAAAATTACCTATCTAATTCCCGAAAAACCACTACACTAAACTAATTCTAATACTTTAAAACAGTCAGCATTTTCAAAATACCAAAGGACAAAAATGAAAACAGCTATCCTCACACTTTCTACGCTTGCCTTCCTCGGCACCACCACATTTGCAGAAACCAAACCCAATATTCCAGCTAAAGAAGCCAGCCAAATCTTTAAAGCCGCAGGCTTTTCAAAAACAAAACATGGCTGGGAAGGCAGCTGTGACACAGGTGAAATCACTACATACAAAGACTTCAATGGTGACGGTCTAAAAGATGCAGTCATTTCAGACTACAGCACCATGTGCTATGGCAACACAGGTGTTGGTTACCACATTGTTGCTCAGCAAAAAACTGGAAATTGGAAGCTCATTTTTGAAAACATGGGGGTCCCTACTTTTCTAAAAACCAAAGGAAAAGATGGCTGGCCAGATATTGAAAATGGTGGCCCCGGATTTTGTTTTACTATTTACCGCTGGAATGGTCAAAAATATGATGTCAACCGTTATGAATATAACGGCAAAGCCTGCACATTAAACGATTAATACCTCAGCATAGAAAATTCCATATCACTGAATATGTAAACGGATTGATTTAACAAACTTTTACGGGCAGTTAAAACGCCTCAATTGATTGGGGCTTTTTTATAAAAATGACCTCAGCTATACAACTAAAGAATTTACAGTCTGCTTAAAACTGTCATTTCAATATGCTAAGGTAAATGAAAAATTGATATAAATCATATTTCAACAGAGGGTTAGATCATGTCAAAACAAATTCTTATGCTCGTGGGCGACTATGCTGAAGACTACGAAACAATGGTACCTTTTCAATTTTTAGTTGGTCTTGGTTATACCGTTCATGCCGTTTGTCCTGACAAAAAAGCTGGCGACAGCATTGCCACAGCCATTCATGATTTTGAAGGTGAACAAACTTATAGCGAAAAACGCGGTCATAACTTTGCGATTAACTATGACTTTGATGCAGTTAACTCAGAAAACTATGTCGGCTTAGTGATCCCGGGCGGTCGTGCGCCTGAATATTTACGTATGAATACACGTGTGATTGAAATCGTACGCGAATTTGACGCGGCGAAAAAACCTATTGCAGCGGTTTGTCATGGGGCGCAAATTTTGGCAGCAGCCAATGTACTGAAAGGCCGTACATGTTCCGCTTATCCTGCATGTGCCGCCGAAGTTAAACTGGCTGGTGGTCAATATGCAGATATTGCAGTCACGGATGCAGTGACCGATGGTCATTTAGTTACTGCACCTGCATGGCCTGCTCATCCTGCATGGATGGCCCAGTTTGTTAAAGCATTAGGCGCAACGATTACGATTTAATGCTCGAGTCGCCAAACTAAAGCAAATTGGATCATCATCCATTTAAGTTGAATCCATAAAAATGCTCCTTGTATAAAAGGAGCATTTTCAAATCCACTGAACAATAAAATTAACGGACCACACCCAACTTATTCCAAAGCTCTGGCGTTAAAAATGTGGTGACTAATTTATTTAAATCCACATAGCGCAGTACACCCTGTAACTGTTGTTTGATTTCAGGTTTTTTTAAAATTTCATCGCCTGTAATACTGCCAAGTTCTTGAAAACTTTCCCCTACCGCTTGCATGCCTTCAGCTTGAATCACGGCTTTGGTTTGTGCCGAGCATTGTTCCGTTAAAATCCGCTGTAAAGTCTGTGCCAATTTTTTATCTAAAGTCATTTTCTGTTCAGCACTGATATTACTGAACTGTTTTAATTCAGGATGCTGCGCCAATGCAGTAAATGTCCATTGCAGCACCGCTGTTTTATCCGCCGCCGTGGTTGATTTCACCAAACAGTCACTGAGCTGATCTACAGCAGGTCCAGCCGTAGCCAAAGGCGCAGCGCCGCAAAGCGCCACTGCCAGCATTGCAGGTTTAGCAAAACGTGAATGAGAAATAAAATTTAAAACTGGAAATGAAAAACGCAGTGACATAGAGCAAGCTCCAAAAGTATATGCCCCTTTTTACCATAGGCTTAAACGCCTGCGCTGTATTACTGTGTAGAACATTTGTCTGCCGTACGGCAAACTGTAAAAAATGCTTTAGCCCAGCTGCTTCAGCATATGCTTTGCGCCAGAGTGATTATAGTTAACCGCTAAGTTTTGCAGTATGCGTTTCGCTTGGCCTTTCGCATTTGGAAAACGGCTGCTGTATGTAGAAATACTGGTCAAACAGCGCGCAACCAGCATTCCAGATTCGGTATAAACACGTGTACCATCCGTGCCCTGCAATTTGCCATAATTATAAGCGCGCTGTGCATTGTTACAGGCATTATTTAAATTTTTGCCGTTATTAATGTCTCTGCGCGCAGACACATAAAGTTCCATTTGTTTTTGCTGCGGTGTATCTGCCGCTGCACGTACAGACTGAGCTGCAGGCTGCTCTTTTTTGTCCTCAGCTGCTTTTTGTTCTTTGGTATTTTGTGTTTTTACAGCAGTTTTCGCTGCAGGAACAGCCGCCGATTTTTTCACTGCTGCAGATGCTGCCGCGTTTTTGTACAGCTGCTTTGCTTCATATGCAGACATGAGTTCTACATTCATACGTACTGCACGGGCATCATGATCTTGCGGAGACTTCAGCTCTGCTGTCGGCTCAATAGAAACCACCCACAATTGCTGTTTCTGCTTTACACACTGATATGAACCGGCAGCTTGAGTAATATTGCGGTTCGCTGCCAGTGTATTTTTTATTTTACTGCTTTTAATCAAAGGCAAATTGCTCTTTTGATACAGTGAAAAACTGCCGCCATTGGCATGACAATATTTTGCCAATTGAGCGCGAGGCATCATCGTCTGAGGTTCGTTTTGCTTACTCTTTGCACCCCATGCATAAATATAGGTTTGGTTATGCAGCTGCTGCTCTGCAATTAGGCTTTGCACAGAACTGTATTTTGTCATCGGATCTGCACCTAAATGGCCCAAACTGGCACAGCCATGCAGCATTAATACTGAACTGGCCAATAAGCCCAAACACTTCATATTCACGCACATCTACCCAATCAAACCAAGTCAATAACGTTAGCCGAATTAGCCGTAAAGCTCAAACTCAAAGCATTGTTTTAAATATTATTTTTATATGAACCACGCTTTAATTATCTTATAAAATGCCAAACAGCGAGCTTTTCATTTTATAAAACTTGAACTGCATAACCTTTAAAATTGCATGAAAAACAGCCCATCAAATTTCCATAAACCTTAGAGCGCGACGGCCAAAGGCCAAAGCTCTATAAACACAGAGCGCAGCGCATAAAAAAAGCCCGAATCAATCGGGCTGAAATGCAGATAAAACTATTGATCCAAGGTCGACTCAAAAGCTCTTAAACGCTTATAAATAGAAAGCAGTTCAATAATGGTTGGCCACGATGCAATTAAATACTGAAAAGACTCGCGGACTTTGCCGAACACGTTGCCAATCTGCATCATTAAACCCAAAGTAATCGCACCTGCTGCAATGCTTGGGAACAATACAAATATGCCAAACAGATTATCCAGCTGCAAATACCAGATACGCACTAAATTAAAATATGCATAGTGAAAATATAGGCGGAAATAGTTAAAACGGACTTGAGAAAAAAGTTCTTTTAAGCTTAATGGATCTGCACGCTCTGCGTGATCTTCACCATAGACCAATTCTTTGCGGTAAGCCGCTTCCACTTTTTGATTATTAAATTCTAAACCTGGCAGCTTATAGCCTACCAGCATCAGTATAGCCGTGCCCAATACAGACCAGCTGATGGCAGCCCAAACCAGCGCCTGAGGAATTTCCCCTACAATCGGCAGCGCTTTCACATGCGATGACAGCGTAAATAATACCGGTAAAAATGCAATTAATGTCATCAGCGCTTCAACCAAGCTGACACCTAAGCTTTCCATGGTCTTAGCAAAGCGCATTGTATCTTCCTGAATACGCTGTGATGCCCCTTCAATATGACGCAGCTGCTCCCAATGGGCTGTGTAAAAGTCATTCATTGCGGTACGCCAGCGGAAAACATAGTGGCTGACAAAAAATAAGTTAAACACTGCTGTCGTGACATAAATCATTAAAACCCACATAATTTCCATGAGCTGAAAATAGAGCAAATTAATGTCACCGCCGTTATTGCTGAGCATTTTCTGAATCAGGTCATAAAATGGGTTATACCATGCATTAATCAGCAGGCTGACCTGTACGCTAAACCAGATATTAAACAAGATAAAAGCTGAACCCCAAACCGACCATGCCTGCCAAGGATTATTCGACTTCCATTTCCAGAACAGCGCGAACAGCACAGTGGCTGCAAAGAACCATATATAAAACCATAGAAAAGATGGCGCCCAAAAGCGGCTCACATCAATCGGCAGTTCCGCTTTGGCATAGCCTTCGGTAAATCCAATCCATGTGCCCCAGCCTGATCCTCCGCTATACCACAGCGCTAAATTTATAATGAACCAAATGACCAGCGAACCGAAAAACCATTTTGGATTCGGAAAGAAAGATTTAAACATACTGTTGCTCATGTCCTTTTATTATTGCTTTCAGCATACGCGCCGATCATAAAACGTAAATACACATTTTTGTTATGAAAATTTAACTTTTTTAAAGCTTTTTTATAAAACTAAGCTTCATTTCAGCTTCAGCGTTTTTTTTATGAAACCAAACATCTGCAAATGCCGTTTTATCCATGCACAGCCAGCCGGTTTTCTTTTCAAAAAGACAAATGCAGTGTACTGACAAGCAGTATAAACTTGCGGTTAATACTCAGCCATTTAAATGCAGCGGCATAGAAGACATTAACATTTTCGCCCAAAAATAACGGTATTAATTTATTATTTCTTATATTTTAATGAACCATCACTCAATATTGATAAAAATGGTTAATTATTCAAAATTATGTTATGCTCATTAAAAATACAATGCCATCTAGGGGAGGTGTAAAATGGAAAGACCGATTGTTGAACTGCTTAAGCCAGTAACACTAAGAAAAGAGAATTGCACCCCAAAGATCTTTGAAACAGGTACTGTACTGAAAGTGATTATGCAAACACCTGAAGGGTTATTGGTGAGTGATGACTCCAACTTCAACTTCACTATTTCACTCAAAGACCAAAACAGTGTTTGGCGTGAAATTTAAATTTCCTATATTTCAAAATGTTCCTGTTAAACACATGCTATGCGTCCATAGAAACGCATAGCTCTATGTTCTTAATCTGCTCATACCCGCTATCATGACATCCTTTTTATGTCTGTCTAAACAGATATGTTGAGAACAGCCCTTATACAGTTTTCTTGCTTAGCGCCTTGATCTTCGTCTATTAAAATCCCAAAAATCAGTGATAGACAATCGAACCGCCTCCATTTTAAAGTTTAAAACTTATACCTGAATTATATAATACCCATCTAGATATTAGATTATCCGCTCGACCTCCACATTAAATGATTTTAAATTTTTGAATTATAAAATCAGATTTCTGCATTTATTTTTTTGTAATATTATGCCAATCAAACCCATATTACCCATTGCTGACTTCAGTTTTATAAATAGCCAAAGGCATTAAGTTCTGCTGTTTATTTTATAATACAGCTGCTTCTTATTAACCGTAAAATAGCGCTGCATCCCCAGTATTTTTCAAATTTAAAATATGGATATTATGATGTGAAAAGCCCTATTTCCAATGTAGAGCGGCCGTTTACAATCCGCTGAAAAATACTGCATAAATTGCCGCTCACGAACAGCGCCTGCAGCAAAAAATAGGAAAATATCACCCGCAGTTTAGCGTGCTTATTACTGCATTCAACTCGGTAAAAAAAGCCGCCTTCGATGAGGAATATTTTATTTCAACATTAGAACAAGCCATTAGATTTGCTGCAGCGCAGCATCAAGGTCAAAAAGATAAAGCGGGACAGCCCTATATCACCCATCCGTTACGAGTGATGCAAAATGTCTCCAGCAATGATGCCAAAATGGCAGCCGTTATGCATGATTTACTGGAAGACACCAATACAAAAGTGCATGACTTAGCTGCACTTGGTTTTTCACAAACCGTCCTAAATGCCGTCATCGCGCTCACGAAGCTTGAACATGACAGCCGCTTCAGCGCCGCACAGCGCACTGTTAAAAATGCGATTGCCTGCCAAGTCAAATTGGCAGATTTGACAGACAACATGGATCTGTCACGTTTGCAAAAAATTACCGTAAAAGATTTAGCCCGGCTCAAGCAATACCAGCACGTATATACCGTCATTCTAGAAGCAGATCAGATTCATCGGCTGATTCAGCGCTGCCAGCCGCCTCGTGATTATCCGCTGTTTGAATATTCAAGCCGCCAAGAAAATTATCTATTTATCCTGAACCTGATGCAGGATGTTCGGCATCCCTGCAGCAGGCTGAAGATAGGCTCTGCTCAAACATACGCTATACTTTTTAAAGACTGCGCCGCATATTTCAGCTGGTGTAAACGTCAAAGCCAGCAGGTAAATTTAAGCTATGCACAGCAGCTGATTTACCGCGCAGATCAGCTGCTTTTTAACCGCTATTTTTCAGATGCTTTGAGCCGAAATATAATTAAGAAAATTTTGCAGGACTTTCAAAAAGCATTACTTTAGTTTTAACAGCTGAAAAAACATGTTCTAAAGCCGCTGCCTTTCGTCCAATGCCTGAATAAGAGTGCGCTATGAGAAAAAAAGCCGATACAGCTAAACCCGCGATGACCCGTTCTGAAAACATGGCGGCTATCCACTCCAAAAACACCCGTCCAGAACTTAAAATCCGTAAGGCGCTGCATCAAGCAGGATACCGCTTCCGTCTGCATCAAAAAGATTTAGCTGGCAAGCCTGATCTAGTATTGAAAAAATATAATGCTGTCATTTTTGTACATGGCTGCTTTTGGCATAAGCACGATTGCAAATATTTTCACTGGCCTAAAAGCAATTTAGATTATTGGCAGCCTAAAATTTTAAAAAATGCCGAACGGGATAGTGCTCACTGTTTGGCCTTGCAGCAAGCGGGATGGAGAGTTTGTATTTGGTGGGAGTGCTCTACCCGATCTGCAGATGATTTTGCATGGAGTCTGCAGCATTGCATTGAATGGCTGCCGCAAACTGACAACCCCTACTTAGAAATATAAAAACCTTCATAAACAAAAGTTTAAAATTAGAAAAACCCTACTGAACAGCATATTTTGAGATTTAAAATAATTACAAAAATTTACAATAAGAAATTCAGCTGTAAAAACCTCCGTCTAAGCACTTTTTATTATTCATTTCATTACTTTATGTTATAAAATATATAACCAATTTCACTAATTACGTAATACATAATTCAATTATGTATTGAATAATTTTTTTAGCCAGATATGATGAACAAATATATTATTTTTATCGAACCGATATCTCCAGCCGCCGCTGGCGTATCTTCGGAAAATTATACTAGGGCAAATGGATTTGTCTTAACAGCAGTGCAGGATTTCAGAATCATGCGCGAAGGCTGCTTCATTTGCTCATAACAATAATTTGAAAATCAAGCAATTGGATTGCTGAAAAAATGAGGACGTTATATGAATGAGTTAGCAAACCCTTTAGAACTCCGCGGCTTTGAATTTATTGAGTTTGTATCTCAAGACGGTGAACTTGACGATATTTTCTCGACCATCGGATTCACTAAAGTTGCTAAACATAAATCAAAAAATGTGTATTTATGGCGTCAAGGTCAAATCAACATTATTTTAAATTACCAGCCCGAATCCTCAGCTGCTTTTTTCTATAAAGAACATGGCCCCTCTGCATGTGCTATGGGCTTTCGCACCAAAGACGCAGCTAAAGCTTTTCACAAAGCAGTAGAACTGGGCGCAGAACCGATTTACAGCAAAATTGGCCCAATGGAACTGAATATTCCTGCCATTAAAGGGATTGGCGGCTCGCCTATTTTCTTGGTTGACCGCGATATTTATTCAAGCGATTTTATTTTTATTGAAGGCCAAGACCCAAATCCTGCAGGTACTGGCTTAAATGAAATTGACCACTTGACTCATAACGTCTACAAAGGCCGCATGGAATATTGGGCAAACTTCTATGAAAAAATCTTCAATTTCCAAGAAATCCGCTACTTTGATATCAAAGGCGAATACACAGGCCTCACTTCAAAAGCCTTAACTGCTCCAGACGGTAAAATCCGTATTCCGCTGAACGAAGACTCAGACAAGGGCAATGGTCAAATTGCCGAGTTCTTAAATGACTTTAACGGTGAAGGTATTCAGCATATTGCCTTTATTACCGATGATCTAATTAGCACTTGGGATAAGCTAAAAGCCCTAGGCGCGAAGTTTATGACACCGCCGCCAAACACTTATTATGACATGCTGCCTGAACGTTTGCCGGAACACGGCGAACCGACTGAAGAACTGCAAAAACGCGGTATTTTGCTTGACGGCAATACCAAAAATGGTGAGAAGCGCTTATTGCTTCAAATTTTCTCTGAAAACATGCTGGGCCCCGTATTCTTTGAGTTTATTCAGCGTAAAGATGATGACGGCTTTGGCGAAGGCAACTTTAAAGCCCTGTTTGAATCGATTGAACGTGATCAAATCAAACGCGGTGTGCTGGATATCTCAAACGCCTGAAGACACAGTTGACTTACTCTATTTTTATTCCAGATTTTTTATATATGCGCCAGTCCGCTGGCGCACGATTCCCCTGCTTTGCACACGATTTTCATAAACTCATGATTCTGCCCGCATGTACAGGCAAAACAATAATCCACTGTCATAGCTCCGGCGCAGAACTCGACCAAGGACGATGTTAGAAAATGCAGCAAACCCAACAAGGAAACCTCAAAAAAGGTTTAAGCAACCGCCATATCCAATTGATTGCCCTAGGCGGATCAATTGGTACAGGCCTATTTTTAGGTATTTCACAAACCATTAAACTGGCAGGCCCATCTGTGATTTTAGGCTATGCCATAGCAGGCCTGATTGCATTTCTCATGATGCGCCAATTGGGTGAGATGATTGTGGAGGAACCCGTCAGCGGCTCTTTCAGCCATTTTGCCTATAAATATTGGGGCAAATTTGCAGGCTTTATGTCTGGCTGGAATTACTGGGTACTGAATATTTTAGTCTGTATGGCTGAGCTGAGCGCTATTGGCCTCTATATTCACTACTGGTGGCCTGAAATTCCGACATGGATCTCTGCCTTAGGCTTCTTTATTTTTATCAATGTCATTAACCTGCTGAATGTCAAACTGTTTGGCGAAATGGAATTTTGGCTGGCAATTATTAAAGTCATTGCGATTATTGCCATGATTGCTTTTGGCAGTTATCTGCTGGCCAGCGGCAATGCGGCTGCAACATCCAGCTTAAGCAATTTATGGGAGCTCGGCGGCTTCTTCCCAAATGGCGCAATGGGCTTGGTTATGGCCATGGCGATGATCATGTTTGCCTTTGGAGGTATTGAACTGGTCGGTATTGCCGCGGCTGAAACGGAGAATCCTAAAAAGACCCTGCCTAAAGCCATTAACCAAATCGTTTACCGCGTACTGCTGTTCTACATTTTAAGCTTAGTGATTATTTTATCGCTTTATCCTTGGAACCAAATGGCGCAAGGCGGCAGCCCTTTTGTCATGATTTTTGATGCTTTGGGCAGCCAGACTGCTGCAACTGTACTGAACTTTGTGGTGCTGACCGCTGCAGTTTCTGTCTATAACAGTACAAACTACTGTACTAGCCGCATGCTGTTAGGACTTGCAGAACAAGGCAATGCACCGAAGCTGTTCAGCAAAATTAATGCACGCGGCATTCCAGTCAATGCTGTCATGGCTTCTGCCTTCTTCACCATGATCTGTGTGCTGATTAACTATTTATTCCCTGAAAAAGCCTTCAGCCTGCTGATGATGCTGGTGGTGGCTGCAATTGTCATTAACTGGGTGGTCATCTCATATACCCATATCAAATTTAAAAAGCATATGCTGCAGACTCAAACGGCGACACTGTTTCCAAGTATTGCCTACCCTTTTAGCAATTATTTATGTATCGTCTTTATGTGCGGTATCTTATGGATTATGAGCCAGTCAGACATGCGTATTGCTGTGTGGATGATTCCATGCTGGATTTCTATTTTGACAGCCGCTTATCTCTTTAAACAGAAAAAAGCGGCCAGCCAAACACTGCTGAGTAAAGATGAAGTCCGTCTGTCTTAAGGGCGGCTTCCAAATTTTGAAAAATAAGGTTTAATCATGTTTCAACACGTAGATGCCTATGCAGGCGACCCGATTCTTTCATTGATGGAAGAATTTGTAAAAGATCAGCGCAGCCAAAAAGTAAATTTAAGCATTGGCCTGTATTACAACGAAGAAAATATCGTGCCTCAGCTAAACTGTGTACAGGCTGCCTGTAAAAATATTGCTGCAGACAATAATAAAGTGAAACTGTACTTGCCTATGGATGGCTTAAAAGCCTATAACCAAGCAACTCAGGCGCTGCTGCTGGGTGCTGACAGCCCTGCCCGCAATGCAGGACGCGCAGTGACCATTCAAACATTGGGCGGCTCTGGCGCTTTAAAAGTCGGCGCAGACTTTCTGAAAAAGTACTTTCCAGAATCTGAGGTTTGGGTCAGCCAGCCGACATGGGAAAATCATATTGCCATTTTTAACGGCGCTGGCATTGCATCAAATTTTTATCCATATTTCGATGCAAAAACCAATGGTGTCAATATTGAGGCCATGCTGGACACGCTGCGCACTTTGCCGGCAAAAAGTATTGTTTTGCTGCATCCTTGCTGCCATAACCCGACTGGTGCAGATTTAACGGCAAATGAATGGGACCGTGTCATTGACGTCTTAAAACAAAATGACCTGATTCCATTTTTGGACATTGCTTACCAAGGCTTTGCTCAAGGTCTGGAACAGGATGCTTATGCGATCCGCGCACTGGATCAGGCTGGTATGAACTTTATTGTCAGCAATTCTTTTTCTAAAATTTTCTCACTGTACGGCGAACGTGTCGGCAGCCTGACTTTTGTCTGTGACGATGCTGCAACGGCTCAAACCGTATTAGGGCAATTAAAAGCGACTGTTCGCCGCATTTACTCTAGCCCAGCAACAACAGGCGCACTGCTGGTCGACAATGTACTGAACACACCTGAATTGAACAGCCAATGGCAAGCTGAACTGAATGAAATGCGTGAACGTATTTTAAAAATGCGCCAGCTGCTGAGCACTAAACTCAGCCAAGCATTGCCAGATCAGGATTTTGGCTATTTGGTGAAACAGCAAGGCATGTTCAGTTATACAGGCTTAAGCGCAGCGCAAGTTGACCGTTTAAAAGAAGAGTTTGGCATTTATATGGTTCGTTCAGGCCGTATGTGTGTTGCAGGTCTGAATTTAAACAATATTGACTATGTTGCCGATGCGATGGCTAAAGTGATTGAAACTGCTGCTTAAGCACTCCTAAAACAAACACTTCATATCTGCCGCCTATATCCTGTTTTACAGGGTATAGGCGGCTTTATTTTGGCCGTTGAAATATAAATGTGCCGGGACGCTTTTCATCGAACCAAGCTAAGCTTATTTAAATTTTTCCCCTTGATCCGTTTGACTGCCTGTACATATACGCCTTGTCTAAGTAAACAAAACACGCTAAAAAGAAATTTTCATTTTTAAGATTCAACATGACCTATGACGGCAGCTGGATATGGATTCCATTGGGCTTATTAAATGAAATGCCTGACATAAAAAACCGTTTGCATTTTTGTATGGGCTCTAAAGTTGCATGGGTAATGACGAATCAGGCAAATCAAAGTTATGAGACACTGCCTAATACAGAGAAACTTTTTGCATATTTTAAAGAGTAAAATCATCATTGTACTGACTCAGCAGCACAACATTTGCGCAGCCTGAAAATTAAGCCCTCATAATTTGTATATTTAAGCGCCAATAAGCCCATAAGAGAGGCTGAGCAACTGTTCATTTTTTTTAGAATGGTTAGAATTGCGGGTTCGATCTCGTCCGTTTAACGATATGCAGCCCAGAATACACCATCTTGTTCAATCTATTTTCCCCAAACAAGATTCAAAAGTTTTAGAAATCAGATTTGATCTCAGCAGTTATAGCGATATTGAACTGATCAAAAAAGTTAAACTCTCCGAATGCCAAAACACTAAAGATGCCGTTTGCAGTATTTTACATGACCGCGGCTATACGCCAGCTGAAATTGCAATACTCACCAATTAATGCTTAGCATCAATCTGGCCTAAGTATTTTCCCTTAGGCCTCACAAGAAAAACTTTGTTTAAGCTAAAAGACTTAAATACCCCTGCAGCACAAAATAACTGCCGATAACAGCCAAGAGTACAGCAAAACACTTTTTAAGTGCCGCTGGTGAAAGCGCATGGGCAGTTTTCGCACCATATTGAGCAGTGAAGAAGCTCATCACACTAATACCTAAAAAGGCATAGATATGAATAAAGCCTATGGTATTTGGAGTTTCAACATGCTGCTGCATGCCAAAAAACATAAAACCTAATGCGCCAGCAATGGCAATGGGTAAACCGCAAGCTGCCGATGTGCCCACCGCTTTTTGCATGACTACGCCATAACGGTTTAAATAAGGCACTGTAATACTGCCGCCGCCAATCCCAAAAATTGCAGATGCAAAGCCAATGACCGAACCCGCTGCAATCTGCTGGCCTGCAGGCGGCAATGTTTTATTTGGGCCGGCTGACTTTGCTGCCCCCTTAAACATGGTATAAGCCACCCAAACTAAAAAGACACCTACAACCAGCTGCAGCTGTACAGCATTCATCAAGCCAGCAATACCTGCGCCGGCAAAACAGCCAATCGCCATAGGCGGGGCTAAATTTTTAAATACAGGCCAAATCACAGCGCCATTTTTATGATGCGCCATTAAAGAACTGATTGATGTGACAATAATAGTGGCTAATGATGTACCGAGAGCCAAATGCATAATGACATCTGGGCTGTAGCCCATTTGGGTAAAAACAATAAACAGCAACGGCACAATGATGGTTCCGCCGCCGACGCCAAACAGCCCTGCAGCAAAACCGGCAAATGCGCCAATGCTTAAGAAAATAATGAGTTCCACGAAATAAATACTTTTAAAGAGCTGATAGAAGAAAGAGAAATACGTTTAAGCCAGTTCAAGCTGACCAACAGCATGATAAGCCCGATTGAAATACACCAGACTTTCTTCCTGCTGATTTTGCCGAATAGCAACAACACGGCACATAAAGACGCTATGCGTTCCCACTTCTTGAATCTGTTCAATCTGACAGTCAAAACTGACCAAAGCATCTTTTAAAACGGGTGAACCAGTTTGCAAAGCTACCCAAGAACCCAATTTAAAACGCTCTTCAGAATTGAATTTGCTTGAAGCAAATGCATTAGAAATTTGCTCATGCTGTGAGCCCAAAACATTCACAGACAACACTTTATTTTCCAGAAAATGCGCATGAGAACGAGAGGATTGATTCATACAGACCAGCAAAGTTGGCGGCGTATCAGTCACACTGCATACGGCCGATGCTGTAAATCCATGCATGCCTGCTTCGCCTTCAGTCGTAATCACGTTGACTGCCGTTGTCAATAAAGACATTGCATTTCTAAAATCAGTTGCTTCAATCATCTCTTCAATCTCAATGGTCTAGTTGGCTTAACTCAACATCATGCAAGGCAATAAAAAAATGTAGATTCTCTTTGTCCATGCATAATATTGAGCCAGCTTGCATTTATGCGGTCAATTCTTGACGGACAATAGCCGCGCCTGCGCTTAAAGCATTCAGCTTGCCTTGCGCTACTTGGCGTGACAAAGGCGCCATACCGCAGTTTGTTGAAGGATACAGCTTATCGGCATCTACAAATTGAAGCGCTTTGCGTAAGGTATTCGCCACTTCTTCTGCCGTTTCAACCTGATTCGTCGCCACATCAATGGCGCCAACCATCACTTTTTTACCGCGGATGAGTTCGATTAAATCCATGGGTACGCGAGAATTTTGGCACTCAAGTGAGATAATATCTAACTTCGATTGCTGCAGTTTCGGGAATGATTCCTCATATTGGCGCCACTCATTACCCAAGGTCTGTTTCCAATCTGTATTGGCTTTAATGCCATAACCATAGCAAATGTGAACAGCTGTTTCGCATTTCAAACCTTCAAGCGCGCGCTCTAAGGTCGCAATCCCCCAGTCATTGACTTCATCAAAAAATACGTTAAATGCAGGCTCATCAAATTGAATGATGTCCACGCCTGCCGCTTCCAGCTCAAGCGCTTCTTGGTTGAGGATTTTAGCAAATTCCCAAGCCAATTTTTCACGGCTCTTATAATGCCCATCATACAAGGTATCAATCATCGTCATCGGGCCAGGCAGCGCCCATTTGATCGGCTGATTAGTTTGGCTGCGCAGGAATTTCGCATCATCAACAAACACTGCTTTCTTACGCGATACTTCACCCACCACAGACGGTACACTTGCATCGTAACGATTTCGGATACGCATCGTTTCACGTTTTTCGAAATCCACACCTTCAAGATGTTCAATAAACGTGGTCACAAAATGCTGACGGGTTTGTTCGCCATCGCTGACAATATCAATGCCTGCATGGATTTGTTCATGCAAAGATAATTTCAACGCATCACGTTTTGCATCTAATAATGCTTCGCCTTCAAGTTTCCATGCAGACCACAGTTTTTCAGGTTCAGCCAGCCAAGAAGGTTTAGGTAAGCTGCCGGCAGTTGACGTTGGGAGTAACTGTTTATGTGTTAAATGGGCCATATTCGATCTTCTATCTCTATTTTTTTAAAACGGGTGTTTAACTCACCCGTGTTTCATCTATTTGTGTGATTTAAAATTAAGCTGCGCCTGCATTTTCAATACTAAAATTGGCCGCCCACTCATTCAGAATATCTTTATATGGCTGGATAAAGTTCTCTTCTGTCCATTTGCCCTGTTTAACTGCTAACTGACCACGTTCAACACGGTCATACACAATACGGGTTAATGAGTAATCTCCGAAGCTTAAGCTTGGCTGATACACCAAACCAGCTGCCGCATTGGTGTTATAAATTTCAGGACGATAGATTTTTTGGAAGCTTTCCATGGTGCTGATCGCGCTGATCAACTCGAAATCTGTATAGCCGCTCAGCAAGTTATTTGCTGAATAGAATGCCAATGGCGCAGTCGCATTTTCAGGTTTGAAGTAACGAACGCTTAAGCCCATTTTTGCAAAATAGTCATCGGTACGTGAATAGTCATCATTGGTGTATTCCACACCTAAGATCGGATGCACATTTGCAGTACGGTAATAGGTTTTTGTAGTTGAAACACTTAAACAAATGACAGGCTGTTTTTTAAATTCAGCTTTGAATACGTCTGAATTGATCAAATGTTGATACAGCTTGCCATGTAAATCGCCAAAATCTTCAGGTTTTTCATTGAACTTGCAACCGAGTGCTGGCAATACTACGCTGAAGTCATAATCACGCACATAAGATGAAAAACTGTTGCCAATCATACCTTCAATGCGTTCATTGGTTTTGTGGTCAGTAATTGTGCTTTTCAGCATTTCAATGAATGGGAACGTTTGGCCGTTGCCTTCAACATCCAGTTCAGCAGAGATAATGTCAATTTCAAGTGAATAACGGTCTGCATTTGGGTTATCACAGCTTGCCAACGTATTGAAACGGTTATTAATCATTGCCAATGTACGGCGCAGGTTTTCTTCACGGTGTTCACCGCGGGCCAAATTGGCAAAGTTTGTCGTTAAACGCGTGCTGTCTGCTGGCGCGTAATTTTCATCAAAACGGATACGTTTAATTGTGCATGCAAATTTATTGCTCATGGAAATTCACTGCCCTAAGATAATCAAAATTTCTGTCTGAGTGCATTTATACGTGAAACCAAAGATGAATAAAAATGATTTAGACTCAATGAAAGATGAATAAAATTCACCTAAAAAATTTACTTACATAAGTTTTTTAAAAATACAGCCGTCCTAAGTGAAATATCAATAAAGAGAGAAAAGCAATACTTCTATATAAAACATTAAATAACAATGACTTAAAACAATAAAATTTTTCTGTAAAAAATTATGCTATTTCAGATGTATAGAAAAATAGTCGTTATCATGAAATACGGCAGAAATAGAAATCAGCAGATGAAACAATCACAATGAATTTTCCTCATCTTAATATGAAAAAAGATCAGCCTGCTCACTTTCTATTTATCAGTTGAATTATTTCATAAATAATCAGCAGCTATAGCCCAATGCACGGGTAAACATCAGTCATGATCTGCTGTTATTCCAATGTACAATGTATTGAAAGCGCTGTTATGCAGCTTCGGCTTAAAACGCTGCAGTAAATTTATATCAATCATGTTCATCATATAATGCTGTACACAGCCCAAATATCTTCTTATATGTAATCTGCCCCCTTCACGATGGCCATTTAGAAAAAAAATCCGCCGCTGCACATCGTACAGCGGCGGATTCATTTCAACCTAATGAGATCAATACGCCCATTGAATAAGCATGCGGAATAGGCCGGCGACTATGGCTAAACTCAATACACCTCCCAGCCATAAAACAATAAACCAGCCCGCTTGATTCAGCTTCATCTTAGAACTCCTTAATGATAACCGTCATCACCCACACGCACTTTGTCTCTAAATACCCAATACGACAGCGCTGTGTAGAACAAAATAATCGGAATCAAAATCAATGCGCCAATCAATGCAAATAACTGGCTGCTTTGCGGCGCTGCCGCCTGCCAAATGGTTACAGATGGCGGAATAATATAAGGCCATAAACTAATCAAGAAACCTGTATAAGCCAGCATGACCAAAGCCAATGTATAAATAAACGGCGCAAATTCTTGACGGCGTTTACATGCGCGTAAGGCTAAAACACCGAAAATCACCACTAAAATCGGCACAGGGCTAAAATAATACAGTTGCGGCAAGCTAAACCAGCGCGCTGCAATTTGAGTATGAACCATTGGCGTATAAATACTGACCGCAGCAAAAATGAATAATAACGCAATGATGAGCTTTGGCATCAAACGATACATATGATCCTGCACCCGCGCATCTGTTTTAAAGATGAGCCAGCCGCAGCCTAAAGTTGCATACAGCACGACCACAGCCAAACCTGTGAACAAAGAAAATGAAGTTAACCAATCTAAACCGCCGCCTGCATACACGCCATTGACTGTTTTAATTCCTTGAATATATGCGCCTAAAATGACGCCTTGGAAGAATGAGGCAAAAATGGAGCCCCAAATAAATGCCTGATCCCATAAATGCTTTGTTCGATTGGCTTTAAAACGAAACTCAAAAGCAACGCCGCGGAAAATAAGCGCAATGACCATTAAGATAATCGGCAGATAAAGTGCGGACAGCACTGTTGAGTAAACCAACGGAAATGCCGCAAATAATCCTGCGCCGCCAAGCACCATCCACGTCTCATTGCCATCCCAAACAGGCGCGACTGTATTCATCATCACATCCCGTTCCTGTCGATCTCCTACAAATGGAAATAAAATACCGATGCCTAAATCAAAACCGTCCAAGACAACATAAATCAGCACACCCACGGCAATGATTACCACCCAAATTAAGGATAAATCAATCATGGTTTTTCTCCTGAGACTGTGAATCAGTCTGTTCTAGCGCCTCATCAATTGTACTCATTGGCCGATGCGATGCGCGGATCACCTCACCGTCGCTATGCGCTTGGGTATGTACGAACTGCGGTCCTTTGATCATCATTTTCAGCATGTAATAGATACCGATCCCGAAAACAATGCAGTAAACAACCACAAATATAATCAGGGTTAGACCAACCTGTTCTGCAGACACAGGAGATAAAGCATCTTTGGTACGCATCACGCCATAGATAATCCACGGCTGACGGCCAACTTCAGTCGTAAACCAGCCAGCAAGCAGCGCAATAAATCCAGACGGCCCCATCAAAAGAGCAAATTTATGCAGCAATCGAGAGTCATAAAATTTGCCTGTTTTACGCAGCCAAGCTCCCATAAGCGCTAAAAGAATCATCAGCACCCCCATGCCGACCATAATGCGGAAGCTCCAAAAAACCACCAAGGAGTTCGGACGGTCTTCTGGTGCAAATTCTTTTAGGCCTTTCACTTCGCCATTCATGCTGTGCGTCATGATCAAACTGCCTAAATGAGGAATCCCGACTGCATATTTGGTTTCTTCTGCCTCCATATCTGGAATACCAAATAAATAAAGCGGCATGCCATGGTCTTTATTGGTTTCCCAGTGCCCTTCTATGGCAGCTAATTTTGCAGGCTGATGCTCTAAAGTATTTAAGCCATGTATATCGCCAACAAACATTTGAAGCGGCGCCAAAGCTAAAATCATCCACATCGCCATAGAAAAGGACTTTTTGACCAATGCATCACGGCGCCCTTTCAAGAGGTGCAAGGCAGCAGTTGCCGCAACCAATAAGCCTGAAACTAAAAAGGCAGCCAAAGCCATATGAGCTAGACGGTATGGGAACGATGGATTAAATACGATAGCAAACCAGTCTTGCGGCACAATAATGCCATTTTCAAACGCAAACCCTTGCGGTGTCTGCATCCAGCTGTTGGATGATAAAATCCAGAACATTGAAATACACGTTCCGATTGCAACCATAAGTGTGGCGAAGAAATGCGTCTTCGGTCCAACACGCCCCCAGCCAAACAGCATAATGCCAAGGAAGCCAGCTTCTAAGAAAAATGCGCTTAACACTTCATAACTGAGCAGCGGTCCTGTCACACTGCCTGCAATGCGGGAAAACTCACTCCAATTGGTCCCGAATTGATAACTCATGACAACGCCAGAAACAACGCCCATCCCGAATGATAAGGCAAAGATTTTGATCCAAAATTGGAATAAGTCTCTGTAAACAGGGTCATTCGTTCTAAGCCAGCGCCATTCCAATACGGCTAAAAAACTCGCCAATCCAATTGAAATTGCAGGAAAAATAATATGAAACGAAACAGTGAATGCGAATTGAATACGCGCCAATTCCAGCGCTGTTAAACCTAAATCCATGACTATCACCTTATTGTTGAATTATGCGGTGAACCACAAACAACACCAATTTCAGACGCTGTTTAAGAAAACATAGAACACTCTTAAATGCGGCGCTGTAATGAATGTGTAAGGGCTTAATCAATAATTTGATCATTTTTTTGCAGACGAATTGATCTAATTCGCAGCCGCTGCACGGCGCAAAACGAATATGCATAATAAAAACTCTTTAAATACCTAAATAAACCAACAGTCAAAAAGACCATCAGCAGCAATGGGATTAAAAAGTCAAAGGCGGGGCCCTGCCTTGGGGCAGCAAATAAAGTTTCTGAAGGGAGAAGTAGACATGCCTAAAGGCATTTTGATAAAAACTGAGACGAACCTGAATTTTATCGATAATTTCACGCACACCAAAGTCAAAAGGCAGGACTACATCACCATACACAGTACAGTATTGGCATTGATGATTATGGCTGCTGTGATCTTGATACTCATGGTCATGGCTAAGATGATGCACTAAATCATGATAGCCTTCATGTACGTGCTGATGTTTTTCAGGCGAGAGTAAATTATGCGTCATCGACAAACATACCGGAGCAATTTGATAATTCTCCGGTAACAGTGGCCTTAAATATACTGCAATTTGCAACAGCAATACTGCTAATGCAAGACACAGCCCACTCCGTCTTAGCACAATACTCTCTAAAATTTAAACCCATTAGAAATGTAAAATTGACCAGCAAGCGCCACACAATTCCGAGCTGCTCACTCAACTTTACTCTTTCCACTATAGCTTAAGGAATGGGACAATAAAAGCCTTTTATGCTGTAAAATTCATATGCTTATTCAATTTAAAGATATAAGGTCTTACCCTTAACGCGCACATCTTGCTGATCTATTTTTCACTCTAGTGTCATTAATATTCTCTAATATATTTTTATAAGGCTATATTTTTAATTTTACTTTTAAATAATTTCATGTGTAAAATACATCAAAATAAAATGTGATGCAGTCTATGTTTTTGCTTTTGGATTAGCAATAATACATCAAAACAGCTATATAATTCATATAAAAGTACGGCTTAGAAGCATAAAAGCATCACAAAACAACAGTAATGTACTGTTCCTGTACATCAATCCATTTTGAAATAAGGCTCATTTTTGGAAAAGATAATTGATAAAAGAACAGCATGATCCGCGAAGCAAAGATTGAAGATATTCCTGCAATATTAAAGATGGTGCATGAGAGCATCCGCTCTTGTGTGCAAGATCACAACCGCAACGAAAGTGAAATCCAAATTTGGCTGGAAAAATTTAATCAATCAAATTTAATGCTTTTGATGCTGTATAACGACAGCTGGGTATATATTGAGCAAAACCATATAGCTGGATTTCTGCTGGTTAATGATGCCGGTAAAATTCTGCTGAACTATATTGCTCCCGAAATGCAGCAGCAAGGTATCGGCACTGCTTTGCTGGTGAATATCTGTGAAAAACTCAAAGACAAAAATGTGCAGCAAATGACCCTGAGAAGTACACATACCGCTTTGCCTTTTTACCAGAAGCAAGGTTTTGAACTCGCTCAAAAGGATGAAGCCGATCAGGTCAATTTAATAAAATACTTAGCTTAAGTCAGCGCCGCTTTTTATAAAACATAACTGCCTGCCCAATGCCTTTCCGTTTTAATGCTTGCATACTTTGATCTGATCACGGCCAGCCTGCTTAGCCGCATATAACTCTACATCAGCAGCTTTCATCAATTCATGAATATCTGGATAGCTTGAGCTGCGGCTCTTATATGCCATGCCTAAACTTAAGGTGATATACCCTTTTAGATCTGGCCGATTAGCATGTTCAAAACGCTGCTGCCGCACTGCATCCTGCACCCGCTGCATATATTGTTCTGCAATCGTTATTGGCACGTTATGCATTACAATTGCAAACTCCTCACCGCCATAACGCGCCAAATATGCTGAATTCGGCATACTGCTCTGAATCACTTTGACCAAGTTTTGCAAAATGGCATCACCTTTCAAGTGTCCATAATGATCATTATAATTTTTAAAGAAATCGACATCCATCATGACAAAAATTAAAGTGTTGTCAGAGTTCTCAGGGGTAAGGTCGAATAAACGCTGAATTTCCTCATTTAATGCTCTGCGGTTAAATGCGCCTGTCAGCGCATCAATTTGAACTTGATATTCCAGCTTGTCATTCAGTCTATGCAGTTCCTCTGTCCGCAGCTTGACTTTATAATCCAGCGAGTTATTCAAATCGACCAAACGGCTGTTCAGCAGCTCTGTATGATAAGTATAGTAAGCATAGTTTCTAGACTGCTGGAACATAATCAGCAGCGCATACAAACTCGTAGAGACAAAAGACAAATATACCGTATCCAGCACATTGGCCATGAGTAAAAAGTCATTTAAAAAGCTCAGACCCAGAAAAATCACGGCACATAAATTCAGTTTTGAATACGGTTCGCCCAATTTCACTGTTTGATAAAAGCCATATATAAAGTTGCCAAGCACAGGCAAACTAAAGACCGCACTATATAATGCTAAACGGTTAAACTGCTCTGGTTCAAAATAGACAACCCCGGCCACGTTGCAAACAATTAAAGCTAAAATTAAATAATATAAATACTTATGCAGATAACGGCTATTCAGCATATGAATATAGCTGAGAAAAAAAGCAATCGTGAAATAGGTAAATAAATATTCTAAGCGTGCCCCCAGCAGCCACTCAATGCCTGTGAAGTTCGTATAAGCATAGGGTTCTGAAAACAGGTTATGCAGCGCCAAAAATAAAATAAATATACCAAAGGTAAACTGCCGTGTACTGTCTGCCGCTTTTCTCCCGCGGAATAAAGAAAATAAGATAGTAAAAAGGCTCACGCCCAGTACAGCGCCGCATACAGCAGCAATACTCATTACCTGCTGCTGATATTGACGGTTAATAATACGTGCAGTCCCAATACGCATTGGGTTTTCCATTCCGCCATGCAGCTGGCTATAGTTTGAGACCTGTATACTTAAAGTAAAATATGGCTGTGTTGCAACGAAATAGCCAATTTTAGGCGCTTTTTCAATGACCTGCTGTGATGGAAAAGCGCTGACTTCACCCGCACGCATCAGAAAATCACCATTTAAATAAATTCGGTAAGCGCCAAACTGATGCGGAATTTTAATGCCGATACGGCGGCCAACCATATCTGGCGGCAGCTTAAAATGTGCAACAAAGGTGCCATAACCGTGATTGCTGCCCATTGCATCTTTTAAAGAAATAGGTAAATTTGCCTGTGTTGCACGCAATACAGAATTAGGCTCACGCAAAAAGTGCTGCGGGTAAAACAGCCAAGTACCGCCCAGCAAAACAGAGTTTTGATCTGTAAAACTCAGCTCCTGAACATCATGCTGCTGTAAATAATAAGACTGAGGCTCTGGCTCATATTGTGCGTAGACTGCAGGTATCACCGCAAAAATCATGCAGCACAGCAGCCATAGCTTCCAGACTTTTTGCAGTTGATTTTGCAAGACGTCTACCCTTGTCTCGGTCATTTTCCGTACTCTTAATGTACGTTCAAATTACTGTATCGACAAACTTTTTTTTATAGTTTTGTGATAAACAGCAAAGACTGTTTATCACCTTGCTTTTACAAGCAATCTTAATCACGGGTTTTTACATCATATAATTCAATTTCAAAAATCAAATTTGAATTCGCAGGAATGATATTGCCCATTTTACGTTCGCCATAAGCCAAGTGCGAAGGTACAATCAGTTTGCGCTTCCCGCCCACTTTCATGCCCATAATCCCTTGGTCCCAGCCCTTAATCACACGGCCTGTACCAATGACCGTTTCAAAATAATTACCGCGGTCTAATGATGAATCAAACTTTGTGCCGTCTTCAAGCCAGCCAGTATAATGTGTAGTAATCAGCGCGCCTTTCACCGCCTCTTTACCTTCACCAACCGCTAAATCAATAATTTCTAATTCATTTGACATACTTACACGCCTAAAAGTCATTGCAGGATCACTGCATTATAAACGGCTCTGCTGCCTTTCAGCAGGACTAATTTATCTCTTACACTTTTGATCTTACCGCCTTGTACTTTAACAACGGCCTATAATCAATAACAGCTGAAAATAGAAAGAGCAGCTAAAGCTGCTCTTGACTATCTATGACAGTGAAAGAGCTTATTGCAGCTGTTCCCACTCAATCACAGCTTGCGCAGTATCGCCTATCAGTGTCCACTCACCGTCCATTACATTGAGCTGAAGCTGCATGGTGCGCTCACACAGCGCCTGAATAGCTTCTGTGGTTGCTGTAGAGAGTTTCCATACCTCAACATTTTTCAATGTTTTCAATTTGCTGCTCCGCTTGTACCATTCATCTACAGACGAACCATAAGCAATGACTGCAACTTGTGAACAGCGCGCACTGGCTTTTTTCACTTTATCTTCATCTGGCAGCCCCACCTCAATCCACTTCATCAGCTGGCCAGTTAAGTCTTTTTCCCACAATGCAGGCTCATCGGTTTCAAATAAATCTTTGGTGAATTCTAATGCTTCATCTGCATAACGCGCATAAGCCAAAATACGCACCATCAGGCGTTCGATTGTTTCTGATGGATGCAGCGCCATGGTCAACTGAAAATCGCCATACTGGTGAACATCCATGTTAGCAATGTTCAAATCTGCTTTGTAAATTGTAGCTTTAAGCGCCATAGAAAAAGTCCTCAAATTTGGCGCTTAGCATACTCGATTTCACTGCAGCTTTGTGGTTTTGGCCTATTTTTTAGCGCACTGTTTCAATCCGCTGCATCTTTACGGCATTGCATCAGCGCATTTTCAAAAGCCAGCCAGTCCCGCGCTAATGCATCTTGTGCATAGATAATTTCTATACGGTTATCAATCCCTTCTTCTGCAGACTGATAGTTAAATTGTTCGGGATTAAAGTTAAAGCTTTTCCAGCCTGCATCGGTATGAAAAATACCTTTGATCCGCAGCCAGTTTTGCTGTTCACAGAGTAAATCCAGTAAATCATAAAAATGAAAGATCCAGCGCTTAGGAAGTTTCCAGCCTGCAACGCTATAGCCTTGCGCACTTTCAATATAATGATATGGCAGCTGCTTAATGTCTTGATTTGCTATTTCAGACTGCTGCTGACGGAGCAACGGCTGTTTTTTTGCGCTGCTGCCCATATACGGCACATCAATCTGCGCGATATCCAGCCCGCCATTTTCCACCTGCAGCCAGTGCTGCTGATAGGGCAAATACTCTTGCTTTAAGGCCAGTAAAGCCTGCTCATCGGCTGCCGTCATTAAATCTGCATGGGACACAGCAATAATCTGAGCCGCTTTAAGCTGATCTGCATATAAGTTTTGTTTCGACCACTCTCTGTCATGCAGGCGTGAACCATCTACAACCGTGACCAATGCCCGCATCTCCAAATGGCTTTGCCAATGCGGCTCTGTCAGCTGCTCTAAAAGCTGCGCTGGATGTCCTAAACCTGTCGGCTCGATAAATAAACGGTCTGGCTTCGTCTCACTCAGCAATCGCGAAAGCGCAATTTGCATCGGCATTTGGCTGCTGCAGCATAAACAGCCGCCCAGCAGTTCCTTAACTGCATAGCCTTGCTCTTGCGGCAGCAGCTGCTGATCCACACCAATTTGACCAAACTCATTCATTAATACCGCCCAAACCTCCTGCTCAGGTTTCTGACTGAGCAGCTGTTTAAGCAGTGTGGTTTTTCCTGCACCTAAAAAGCCAGAAATAATATGGACAGGTATCGCGCTCGGCGCCGCAATAATTTTCAAAGTCTCACCCAGTCTTGGTTTTCAGCAGCAAAATACTGCTTATATCCGCTCTAGGCTTCGCTTGCAAGCCATCCCCATAAGTCTGTATAAACAATAAACCTAAACATGAGAAACAATCGTGCAGAAAACTGGAATTTGGTTTTCATCAAATCAGCTCAACTTTGCATAGAGGCTTATAAAAAACTTTTTAGACGTTAATAAAGGTATATAAATTCAATAACTTAAATCCAAAAATCATGTGTTTATTTATCATTTTATACATAAAACCATGAAAAGATTTATTACATTTGAATCTCTGCAAATTCAATTCAATACACCATTTTCCGCACGAAATGTAACCCGAGGGTAACAAGTATTGACCGCTCAGCATTCAATTGGCAAGACAGCATCGCCATTTTAATGGCTGTAAGCTCAACACTGCTGACATTTCCCCTACATTTTTACTTCACTTGTGAGCCATACGTAACTGCTTTGGCAGTGTTTTGCTACTTCCATTGATCGTATTTTCCACAGCTTTTAGCATGAGCTCCTACCAGACATGGTGATGCATGTACTGGTTTAATCAAACCGAATGAAGGATGCCTTAAATGAAATTATCTCAAGTATTATTCGCTTCTCTTTTAACTGCTGCCGCTGCTTCAACTTTCGCTGCTGAAAAAAATGCAGCCCCAGCTGAAGAACAAAAAGTGATTGTCAGCACTCAAGAACAGCCTGTAAATGCTTCAGCTGAAGAAGCCTCTGCACAGCCTGCTGGCTCAGAAGCTTCTGCAGAAGGCGCTGCACCGGCTCAGCCTGCACAATAAGCTGCTCTGCTCTACACTCATAAACTTAAATGGCTGAATTTTGCCATCTGCAACAAAAACCCAGCCGCCTGCTGCAGGCGGCTGGGTTTTTATTTTTATCTAAGAAAATGAAAATTAGCCATAGAAAAAATAAATCATTGAATTAGATATAACTATCCCTAAATTTCAATTATATCTATATTAAACAATATATTAAAAATAAATACACCTGCCTTTCCTGTCCATCTCAACGATAGCCTCTACTTATGAATAGCTTGTTTAGACTGCTCACTTAGACCTTAATACAGCCAACGGATGTCAAATGATTGGATGTTTGCACATGAGCAATAAAGCAAATTACACCACTGAAGTCGCAATTTTAGGTGCAGGCCCTGTAGGCCTTACCATTGCCAACTATCTGAGTAAACAAGGTATTCAAGTCACTGTCGTCGAACAGCTTGACAGTTTGATTGATTATCCTCGTGCAATTGGTATTGATGATGAATCATTACGTACCATTCAGTCATTAGGCCTTGTAGACCAAGTACTGCCGCATACTACTCCAAACCATGCAATGCGTTTTTTAACGCCTAAAGGCCGCTGCTTTGCAGACATTCAGCCTTTAACCCGCGAATTTGGCTTCTCTCGCCGCAACGCCTTTATTCAGCCGCAAGTCGATAATGTGCTGCTGCAAGGCTTAAAACAATACAGCAAAACTGAAGTTTTGTTCGCCCGTCATTTAACCCACTTCACGCAAAATGCTGACGGTGTGACATTAAATGTCAAAACCAAAGATGATGCTGAAGAAGTGATACAGGCGCAGTACCTGATTGCATGTGACGGCGGCAACTCATATGTCCGCCGTACATTAGGCGTGCCATTTGAAGGCGAAACTGCACCTAACCAGTGGATTGTGATTGATATTGAAAATGATCCCTTAGCGACTCCGCACATTTACCTGTGCTGTGACCCAGTGCGGCCTTATGTTTCCGCTGCCCTTCCTCACGGTATCCGCCGTTTCGAGTTCATGGTGATGCCTGGTGAAACTCAAGAAGAACTCAGCAAGCCAAAAAATATTGCAAAATTATTGTCTAAAGTATTGCCAAATACAGACGGTATTGACGTGATCCGTCAGCGTGTTTATACGCACAATGCGCGTATTGCGGACAAATTCCGTGTAGAGCGCATTTTGCTTGCAGGTGACGCGGCCCACATTATGCCCGTATGGCAAGGTCAAGGCTATAACAGCGGTATGCGTGATGCCTTCAACTTAGGCTGGAAAGTGGCTTTAGTGGTTCAAGGCAAGGCTGGTGCAGAACTGCTGGATTCATACCAAATTGAACGTAAAGATCATGCTAAAGCAATGATTGACCTGTCTGTTATGGCTGGACACGTACTTGCGCCGCCTAAGAAATGGCAAGGCTTTGTGCGTGACGGTATTGCCTATGCCTTAAATTACATCAAACCAATTAAACAGTATTTACTGGAAATGCGCTTCAAGCCAATGCCTAAATATAACGATGGCGCTTTATTGGCAAACGGCAGCAAAGACAGCCCGATTGGTAAAATGTTTATTCAGCCCACTGTGCAGCTGGAAGACGGTAAAACCATATTGCTGGATGAAGTCATCGGCAACGATTTTGCAATTATTGCTTGGGGTGTAGATCCAAAATGGGGCCTATCTGAAGCCAATATAAAACAATGGCAAAAGCTTGGCGTGAAATTCATTCAGGTAATTCCTGCCGTGCAATTTGGCAATGCAAACCGTAAGCCTTTTGACGGCGTGATTACGATTGGCGACATCGGTACTGAAATTCGCACGTGGTTTGGCAAAACCTCTGACTCTATTGTTATCTTGCGTCCAGACCGTTTTACCGCTGCGCTTGCAATTCCTCAAAGCATGAATCAAGTCAGCGAAAAACTGTTTGCAAAATTGTATACAAAATAAAAAATACAGGCAGCACCCTGTGCTTGAGGCCTTTTCACCACGCGCAAGCGTGGTTTTTTTATGGCTCTGATTTTATAAAACTGAAGCTTTCAGCCTAAAACCTAGATATAAACCATTAAAGCTGCTGTATCCAGTCTATATCCCGCACAGATTCACGCTGCTTAATACGCTCCATAAAAGGTTTAAACTCATCTAAATACGGCAGCACTTTAAACTGTACGGCAAAGGCAATCCAGTATGCCAGATACAAATCTGCAGCCGTAAACTGCTCCCCTGTTAAATACGGATCAGCGTACTGCATACCCTGTTTTAAAAATGCAAAAAATGCAGCTTCATTGCCCATACTTAACGAACTGCGCCGCTGCTCAATCTGTTCTGCACTAACTTGCAAGGTTTTAATATCCATATATTCCGTCATGGGGCCATGGCAGAAAAACAGCCATTTTAGATATTCACCGCGCCGAGGGTCATCCAGTGCCGGCGCTAAACCTTTGGCATGATATTTATCCGTCAAATATGCATAAATAGCCGCTGTTTCACTGATCACAGATGCTCCATCCACCAAACATGGCACTTTACCCATCGGGTTAATGCTTAAGTATTCAGGGTCATGAATATGTGCATAATCTACCTCAATTTGCTCAATTTCATTCTCAATACCTAACTCTCTGAACAGCGGCAAAAGTGTATTGCCGCGTGACATTTTATTTGTATAGTATTTCATCGCCAATGATCCCTTCTGCCTTATTTTTTTCAGACGCTACCTATTGAACAGCGGCCTGAATATTTTGAACAGACTATTATTCTGCCTATTTTTCAAAATACACAAGCAAAATAAAAGCCAGTCGGATGACTGGCTTCTAACATAATTTTCAACGCTCTATTGTTAGAAAAAGCCCATATAAAACTGCTCTTTTAACACCTGCAAAATCAGTTCAATCGCTTCATTACGTTTATCTTTACGGTAGCTGGCATAAAGTCCGATCGTCGGCAGCGGTTCCACTGTATTTTTCACCACAATTTTATCGCCAAGCAATGGAATCACATAAGACGGTACCAAGCTCCAGCCTACCCCTATCCCGACCAAATTAACATTCAGCAAGATATTGGTCGAATACTGCACCACATTAACATTCAGTTTTGACTGCTTAAAAAAGTCCTGAATAATGCGGTACAGCTCAGGAGATGAATGCTCATCACTGACAATAAAATCTTGCTGACTGAAACTTTTGATACTGATGTGACGCTGAGCGGCTTCAGGACTATTTTTCGGAATAATCAGCGCTAAAGGCTCAGTAAAAACTTGTATTGTTTCAATATCTGCAGACTCTTCTGCATAACGTGTAAAAGCAATATCAATTTCACCGCGCTGCAGCGCTTTAAGCTGCTCACTGTCCTGCAAACTATGAAAATGAATTTTCAGATCTGGAAACTTCGCCCGAATATTCGGCATGATGTAAGGAAAAACCTTCATTTCCGCAACAGGGACGAAACCGATATGCAGCTGTTCTTTATTCAGCTGTGCGACCTGCCTTGCATTCAGCACGGCTTTTTCTGCATGCTCAATACTCAGACGGGCATCCTTTAAAAAGGCCTTGCCTTCCTCTGTCAGCTCAACTTTACGGTTAGTTCTCAGCAGCAGCTGTACGCCCACCTCTTGCTCTAAATCCTTAATTTGCTGGCTAAGTGACGGCTGTACCGTACACATACGCTGCGCCGCTTTAGTAAAATTCAGCTCCTCGGCAACCGCTATGAAATAACGTAAATGGCGTAATTCCACTATTTAACTCCTTTTTAATTGCTTTGATGGAGCCCGAAGCTGAGGAGCAACAGACAGCTTATAAATAAACATGGTCAACAGCACCATGACAGCACAGAACAAATAGGAAAATTGAAAATCAAAATAAGCAATCATCAGCCCTAACAGCACAGAACCTACGGCTAAACCAATATCAAACAAAGCAAAGAATGTTGAAATTGCATGCCCCATGCGCGGCTTAGATACAGACTGAATTGCCATGGTTTGCATACATGGAAATAATGAGCCATAACCAATGCCGATAAATACGGCAGACAGCCAAAGTATCCATTGATTTTGCATAAAGCTCACAATCACCAGCCCAATGAAAAAGGCAATAAATGACGGATAAATCACCGAGCTTGGCCCTAAGCGGTCATAACGCCGTCCAACCCAAGGCCGTACAGCAATCATAGACAGCGCAAAAACAATAAAAAATATACTTGCATACTGCAGCAGATTTTTATGATCTGTAAATGCTGTAATAAAACTGGTAATGCTTGAGTAGGAAAAAGCCACCAGCATAGCAACCAGACTGATTGGCAGCACCTTCGTTTCCAGCACATCATGCAGACTCAAACTGCGGCGGCCCGCAATATCAGCAGCTGGCAAAGGCGCATCTTCCTGCACATTTAATGTTAAACAAAAAATATAGCCAATGCTTACAACCACGGTTAAAACCATAAAAAGTACGGTGAAACTTGACAGCTGAATAATGCTCAGCGCCAGTAAAGGCCCAAACACAGCACCCAAATTTGTCGCCATAACAAAGTAGCCCATGCCTTCGCCTTTGCGTTTTTCTGGAATAAAGTCATTTACTACGGGCACATTGACTGTTGTCAAAATACTGAACCAAAAACCATGTAAAAAACGCACGATCAAAAGACTGAGCAAACTGTCGATCAGCAAATAACTGAAGCTAAACAGCAGAAATAAAGTGCCTGCATAGCGTAAGGAGCGCTTCTTGCCAATTTTTTGTACAATCAGGCCTGAAAATGGCCGAATCGCAATGGAGGACACCAGAAATAAAGTCAGCGCCAAGCCTGCATCTTTTACCGTTCCGCCTAAATCCTGCAGGATATAAATTGGCAGCACCGTTAATGTGGCAAAATAATAAATAAATAAAAATAGATTATTGAACAGACATAAGATAAATGAGCGGTTCCAAAGTGACTCATGTGCTGTATTGGTTATTGCCATCGCTTCAGTCCGCCTTATTCATCATAATAGGCGCTAAAGACACCGTTACCAATTTTTCAACATATGCCTCATCCGGTACACAGTTGAAAAAAATAATCTGATAATGAACCGCTGCATACAGCATATCCAGCATGGTTTCAAAATCGTAGTCCGCCCGAATTTCCTGACGCTCTATAGACAGCTGAATCAGCTTTCGAGTCTGTTCACGGCGCGGCAGCAAATACTGCTTAAAAAAATCACCGGCAGCCTCACGGTTTTCAGCCATTACAACCAATAGCGCTCGCCCCGCCTGCTGATTTAATGCCATAGACAGCTTCAGCAGCTGCTGTGACAAGTTGTATTGCAGACTTTTATCAAATTCCAACTCGAACACTGAAGCCGTATTTTCTTTAAATGTTTCAAACACCAAGTCCGACTTATGTTTCCACCAGCGGTATATGGTGGATTTGCCGACACCTGCTCTAGACGCAATATCTTCAATGCTGAGCTTGCTGTAATCCACTTCCGCCAGCGCTTCATTCACTGCCCGCAATATGCATTGTTTACGTTTAGATGTTTTTTCGGTTTCATTCATAAAAATATTCGCTGCAGTCATGGCACTTGATATTGAAACGATACGTATCGTTTCATTTTAGCCAAATTTGATGCTATTCACTATGTTTTTTTCCATCATAAGCGCTAAACTTTAGTGGAATAATCGCTTAAATTCTGTATCCCAAGGAACAATGAACTCCGCACTTTTACATAAAAAAAGACCGCCAGAGCGGTCTTTTTTTATGCAATTTCACTTATAGCCGTATCAGTTCGGCTTAGATTTTTTATAAATGCTGCATGATGGATGATGATTTTCCTGCAAACGGGCAATTTTACGGTGTTCAGCAGCTTCAAAACGGCAGCGCTTCCAATCGTTATCCAAATTTAATTGCGGAATTGGTTTTGGTTTGCCATTTTCATCGACTGCAACCATCGTGAAATAGCAACTGTTGGTATGACGCACAGTACGCTTTTGAATATTTTGCGCTTCTACACGAATACCAATTTCCATAGAGGTTCGGCCTACATGGTTTACACTTGCAAGAAAAGTTACCAACTCTCCCACATGAATCGGCTCTTTAAAATTCACTTTATCTACAGATAGCGTCACAACATAGCTGCCTGAAAAACGGCTTGCACATGCATAAGCAACCTGATCCAGAAGCTTTAGAATCGTGCCGCCATGTACATTGCCTGAAAAGTTTGCCATATCTGGGGTCATCAAAACCGACATGGACAATTCAGATTGATCGTCAGATGCTGCAGCAATTTGATCTAATGGTGACATCGCGTTTCTCTGGGCTCGTGATAGAACAATGAATATATAGATTATTATAACTTTTTTGCAGCAAATAAAATGTCAAAAACGGCAATTAAATCATCATTATTATTTATAATGATTCCTGCATCATTCAAAAAAATATATACAAAGGCTGCTAAATAACAGCACTTTCAGCAATTTAATTTTAAAAACATAAAAATAAAAGCCTTTTAGGCGGATACTTAAAGCGCTTAATCGGTGTACTAAATTGACACTGAACAGCCTGAATTGAATGTTAATAGTTTGCATTGCTTTAATCTAAAATTTTCAGCATTTCTACAGACACATTATCATAGCTTAATATTTGACCGCTTCCCAGCTGAGTTTCCAGCACATATGAGCCGTCAATTTTGGTTTCTTTAATGACAAACTCGTAATTTGGCATTGAGGAAAACGCCACTTTCTGGCCAATTTGAAATGTTTGCATAAGCATTTACCTTTATCGAAATTATTGGCTAAGACTATTAATGATTGACGCTCAGTCTAGATGTTTTCAAATACTGGGTAAACTTAAACAAGTGAATTATCAAATTAAATATAAATATTGTATTATATAGAAGCTATTATCAATAATATCTATGATTTATTATAACCCTATACAGACTTCTGCAAATACAATAACTTAAATTTTTATTCATCCTTTCATATATATCTTTTTATTATTTATTATCCAAAGACAAAACATTTAAACACTTATACATCCCGCATCTACGACTTAATGCGGACAGCCTGTTTGATCTTAATTTATACAAATCTATACAGGACACGCAATCCTGTACGGAGGTTTGGACTAAACTTACTTTTTCGCACTATAAGGAATGCTGTGGCCTTTCTCATAATTATGCTTCGCAAATGATTGTGATATCTCCGCCAGTTTTAACTCGGCAGCCTCAACTCCAGCCTGCATAGTCGCTTCACGGCCTTTGACATCAAAAATATGCGCTTTTTCACGAATATCCGGCTGTATTACTACATCAGCGCGCTTCAATTCTTCTTTGGCTAAATAGAACTGCATGATATTAATATTTTGATTGAACAAGCCCCAAACATTTGAGGTTTCGGTATGAATAGGCTTCGCTAAAATATCCACCGCAATAACAATATCTGCACCCAGTTCACGTGCGGTATCTACAGGGACGGGGCTGACTAATCCGCCATCAACATATTCAGCCTGCTGGATTTTTGCTGGAATAAACATACTGGGTATAGAAACAGATGCACGGACAGCCTGCCCCGTATTGCCCGCATTAAAGACCATTTTTTTGCCTTCAGTGAGTTCAGTCGCGACCACGTACATTGGAATTTTAAGCAAATCCAGCGGTGTATTATTCACCTGTGCATTCACATAATCTTCTACTTTTTTTCCATCTAAAACACCTTTCATGTCTAAGCGAATTTCACGCACATCGGCAGGTTTCATCTCTAAAGCAATTTTTCTCAGTTCATTCGCTGTCTTACCCGATGCATAAATCGAACCGGCAATACTGCCCGCGCTTGTACCCACAATGAAGTCTGGACGAATACCGTGCTGTTCCAGCACTTCTATAACACCGATATGCGCATAGCCGCGGGCACCGCCGCTGCCCAGCACCAATGCAATAATCGGACGATGTTCTTGTTTTTTGAGCAGTCTAAAGTCAATTCGGTTTGGCCCTGCATAGGCATCTGCTGGCGCTAATGCTGCAGGTTCGGGCTCTAAAGGCTGCAGCGCCGCATTTACGTCTGAGCTAGGACGGATACTTTGGCAGCCTGCTAAGCCAGCCATCATCAATGCCAAGAATGCCGTTTTGATCTTCACTGCAAATTTCCGCTCATTATTCATTTTCTTTTAGTGAAACATAGTCTAATCAATCATTTTCAAATAATTGTTATGATTCGTTAAACTGCCATCTGGCTTTATTATACTGGCCAATTTAACGCAAAAAATGCTTTTTCGACCAGCGCTGCTTCTGACTGCCTATTTTTAATGAACAGCTGCCATCCCCCCTGTATCCATTTTATTTAAATATCTAGAACGTATAAAAAAGCCCCTTTACAGGAGCTTTTTTATTAACAAAGCATGTTCAAGATTACCAAATGTCTGAATCAACTTTTTCTTTAAACTTTGGATGATTATCCAATTTAAAGACTGGCTCTTGCACACCTTGTTTCAGCTGTCCAACGTAGTCTTTTAACAGCATCAGTAAGAACGGCGTCAGCAGTAAAATAGCAAATAGGTTAATGCTGGCCATAACGCCCATAAACAAATCCGCCAAGTTCCAAATCACAGGCACACTCATAACCGCGCCAAAATACACCATCACCAGAACCAGCACTCGGAACACCATCATGACCTTCGGGCTGTTATTGATAAACTGCACATTGCCTTCTGCATACGCATAGTTGCCAATGACAGATGAATACGCAAATAAGAACAGAATAACCGCTAAGAAATCATCGCCCCATGAGCCTATTTGACTTTCCAGCGCCATTTGCGTCAAAGCCACACCTTCAAATCCTGCATTTTCGTACAGTCCTGAAGCCAAAATAATAATGGCTGTACATGAACACACCACAAAGGTATCTACAAATACACCCAGCATTTGTACCAAGCCTTGATTCACTGGATGCTTCACATCAGAAGCAGCTGCAGCATTCGGCGCAGACCCCATGCCGGCTTCATTTGAAAACAGGCCGCGTTTAATGCCCATCATCATTGCCATAGAAATCATTGAACCAAAGAAACCGCCTGCAGCAGCTTCAAATTCAAAGGCCTTGCTGAAAATCAGCTGGAAGATGCCTGGCAGCATATCAATGTTAATGACTGCGATATACAGCGCGACTGCCAAATATAAAAATGCCATAAACGGCACAAAGCGTTCAGCAACTTGAGCAATACGTTTAATGCCGCCAAAAATAATGCAGGCTGTAATCAGCACTAAAAATAAGCCAACCCATGAAATCACCAGCTCTAGACCGCCAAGGTTAAAGCTGACATTCGCTTTATCCCAGCCCCATGCGTGTGAAGTCGCCCCAATAATTGCATTCGCCTGTACGGCGTTAAATACAAAACCATAGGTCGAAATCAAAGCTACAGCAAAGACGATACCTAACCATTTTTGCTTTAAGCCTTGGCTAATATAGTATGCAGGGCCGCCGCGGAATTGTTTGTTTTGACTGTCACGCACTTTAAACAGCTGGGCCAAAGAAGACTCTACAAATGCAGAGCTCATGCCTAGAAATGCGGTCATCCACATCCAAAAAACAGCGCCGGGGCCGCCAATTGCAATCGCAATCGCTACACCAGCAACATTGCCGACACCTACACGGCTGGCCAAACCCGTTACAAAAGCCTGAAAAGGGGTAATGCCATGATCATCATCACCAGCCTTACGGCTGCCCTTCATGACTTTAATACTCTGCCAAAAAAGGCGTAATTGTACTGCACCCGTTGCAATCGTATAAAAAAGGCCAACTGCAACTAAGAAAATCACAAGGAAATTCCAGAGCGGTGTATTTAACGCGTCAATCCAGCCTAACAGCGTTTCATTTAGCTGATCATTCATTTCCAACTCCTGATAAGCAATATATTTTTATATAAAAAAAGCCTCTACCGAGGCTTTTTTAAACTGTTAAGCAATAAACTTCAGTACTAACTGAATCACTGTTGCATTAATTAAGTCAACAAAGAACGCACCGCATAAAGGCACGATTAAAAATGCTTTGTGCGATGGGCCATACATATTGGTAATCGCTTGCATATTCGCAACCGCAGTTGGCGTAGCTCCCATACCAAAGCCGCAATGACCGGCTGCCAGCACCGCAGCATCATAATTTTTACCCATCACACGGAAGGTAATAAATGCAGCATACAATGCCATCGTAATGGTTTGAGCGCCTAAAATTACAACTAGAGGACCTGCTAAGTCAGCCAATTGCCATAATTTTAAAGACAGCAAAGCCATTGCTAAATATAAAGATAATGAAGCATTGCCAAATACATCAATCGCTCGGTCAAAGATTTGAACTTTAAAAATACCTTCAAGCACATTACGTAAGATTACGCCGCCTGCAAGCGCCCAAACAAATGTCGGCAGCTCAAATGCTGTGCCTTTACTGAAACCCGTCATAAACTCAGCAAATGCTAAACAGCCTGCAAATAAACCTAAAGTTGTAATCGCATTATCCGCTGTAATTAAACGCACACGGTGAGGATATTCAAACGGCACATATTCTGTTGAATTAATATCAGCCAAAGGCGTTTCATTGCTCGTATTGATCTGTTCTTGCGTGCGGGGAGAAGAAAGCTGATAACGGTTAATCAGCAATTTAGCCAAAGGCCCGCCAATAATACCGCCAATAATCAAACCGAATGTGGCGCTTGCCATACCTAGCGCTAATGCGCCCTGAATGCCATGCTGCGTCTCTAAAATTTCACCCCATGCACCTGCAGTGCCATGACCGCCAGTCAGCGTAATTGAACCTGCTATCAGGCCAATTAAAGGATCAATGCCTAATAATGTCGCTAAGCTGATACCTACCGCATTTTGCACCACAATAAATGTAGCGACTGCAACAAGGAAGATCACAAGGCCAAGACCGCCTTCTTTTAACTTAGCAAAGTTTGCGCTTAGGCCAATGGAAGCAAAGAAGATAAGCATAAAGCTGGTTTGCAGCTGACTGCTTGTCGTAATACTGTAGCCCCACAGACTATGTACAAGAAGAGAAAGAATAGCAGCAACTAAACCGCCTGCAACTGGCTCAGGAATGTTATAGCGCTTTAAAAAATCAATGTTATTAACGAGAAATCGCCCTAACAGCAGTACAATTACCGCGGCTATAAGGGTGTAAAAAGCGTTAAATGTAAATTCCATAATATTTGTCCTTAAGGCCAGCTTAATTGTTGTTATTACTCCTATAAATAATAAATTCCCCCTCTTCCTCAATGTATTTTTAGTAACTTAAGAAAGGTTCATTTAAATCTATAAATTTAGAATAACGACATTTGCGCCAGCCATCAGATGCAAAACTCACCCCGAAGCTAATGTGAAGCCAATCAAGATGAACGCGATGCCCATTGGTTAGAGCAGGAATGATGAATATCGCTGATTTAAAGCAAAAATCCATTTCATATTGATACGGAAAACTCCCCGAGAATTGCTCAATATGAATAAAAGGCAGACATTATGCAGTTTTTTTGAAAAATTTCTTTATTTTTTTACAATATTTCGAAGAAATAACTGTAATTTCTTTTAGGTCTTAATATCCTCAACACAGCAGCCTTGGTGAATCTTTAGACAAAAAAGCAGGAGCTTATTGCTCCTGCCTCTTTTTTAAAGCACTTAACTTTGACTAATTAAAAGCTGTATTTAGCCATAAAACCTACACGGTCATCATTATATGAGCGGCCAGCAAATGTTTCACGTTTACCGTCAACATATTCAAGGCCAAGCTCAATCGGTTTAACTGGTGAATAAATAATATTTAACCAAGCTTGTTGTACTTCTTTGTTGGCATTTGCACTGACATCTGAAGCAGCCTTAAGCGTTTTTGCATACTTAGTATCGTCATCCGCTAAAATAATGCCATAACCTAAAGTTGAACGAAGTTTTTCGTTAAATTTATAGGTTGCACCCACTTGTACAGCCGTAAATTCATTTTGTTCAATGTTTTTACCATCAACAATATATGCTGCATTTGCGCCATATAAGTAGTTGCTGTTGCCTTGTGAATAAGAAACGTCACCAGTCAATTTAAGCTGTTCATTCACCGCATAGCTAGTACCTGCTGCTACGCCCCAGCCAGTTTCAGTGTCATTGGCTGCTTGCGATTTGTAGTTTTCAACCAAAGCACGAGCTGAAGCTGTACCTTTGCCATCAGCAAAAGCTTGAGTCAGTTTTGCAGTAAAGTTCGGCAAACGGTAGCTAAGATCATTAGCTACAACAGCTTTACTGTCACCTTCTTCAACTGAAACAAATAACTGTGTTTCTGGCGCAAGTTTATAGTTATATCGAACTTGCGGAACACGTGCTGTACCGCCGCCAATGTTCGTATTGAAATCGATCATTTCTGGCGCATGATTAGACAAGAAGTTAGAAGTTGTTTGACCAAATAACCAATTGTTATAAGTTAAATACGCATGGCGGATACGGAAACCTTCGCCTTTAACGCTGTCTGGATCGGCAAAGTCAGCTTCAACTTTACCGCCGACTTTATTGCCATCACCAACATTCGTATTAAAATCTAAACCAATACGTGTTGTTTTAGCTGTTGCGCGCAATTTATCACTTACATTATTTGTAGAGCTTGCCGCGCCGCCGAAGTCATTATCTGCACCTTCAATGATGTAGTTGGCATCACCGCGGACAAAGCCGTAAACATTAATGTCAGCGCCCGACTTCGATTTAAGACCCGCTAATGGAGAAGATGCTGGCGCAGCTGCTGGACGTGCTTTTACTTGTTGAATTTCTGACTGCTGCTGTACTTGTACTTGCTGCTGTTGCTGAATAAGCGCTTTAAGCTCTGCAACTTCAGCGCGCAGCTGTGCAATTTCCTTTTGTTCAGCTGGAGCTGCATGTGCCGTGCTGAACATAATTGCTGAAACTGCTGCTGCTAAGCTATATTTAAGCACTGGCTTTGTAAGCTGTACACCTTTCATATTTCCTCCAAAGAAATCTTATTCAAAAGTTTTTCAAAAGTGATCTGCATTGCATGCAGTTTTTTTTGTTTAATGATAAATTTTAACGATCAATCATCCTGACAAAAAACTCATAATCCCTTCTAATTCGCCGATTCTATATCAAATAATCGCAAGTAAACCTCTTAGTCTTATAATTTAATCATATAAACTATTCTATTCACTCAAAGATTCAGCAACGGTAAATTTTTCAGTTCATTATTTATGCAAAAACCAAACCTAAATGTGCGCATTCTTTAAATGATAATTGGCTTAAAACAATGTCCTTGAATTTTAAACCAAATGCGCTGCATAGCATTTGAGCGAATCTTGCTGTACTTGACTATCTGTGCTTTGGTCTTATAAGCAAATTTTACTGAAAAACAAAATTGGCATAAACATTAAAGTTTTACTCGCCAATTTCCCTATGCTGGCAAAAAAATAATTGATCTCTGTCATAAAACTGCAAAATGCACGAATGCTGTGAAAAGAAAAATACCATCAATATACTTAATTTTGCATATTATTATGATTGTTTTAACATATCCCTTTCATCATATTTTTTAACTGCAGCCGTATTCCAAAGCCCGCTTGCTTAAAAGCACAATCCGCAGTACAACCGTAAATACAACAAATAATGAAAACATCATAAGGGAATAATATGGATCAGCTGCTTGCAAATGCTGTAGACCAAGTCATTACTTCACGCCATTCAGTACGTGCATATTTGGACAAACCCGTCTGTCCCGAAATATTGAAAGATATATTAACAGTTGCCAGCCGCGCACCTTCGGGCACCAATACCCAGCCTTGGAAAGTATATGTAGTACAAGGCAAAAAACGCGCAGAACTTATTCGGCAGGTCTGTGATGCGCAGCTGCAAATGTTTGAAAAGCCATCATTAGCTGAACATCATCAAGAAACTTTTGCTTATTATCCTGAACAATGGATTTCACCTTTTATTGACCGCCGCCGTGAAAATGGCTGGGGGCTTTATGGCCTGCTGAATATTCAAAAAGGCGAAAAAGAAAAAATGGCGCGCCAGCAGCTGCGCAATTATGAGCTGTTTGATGCGCCAGTTGGGCTATTTTTTACGGTCAATAAAGCCATGGGCATTGGTTCAAAAATGGATATTGCCATGATGATTCAAAACGTGATGCTGGCTGCCAAAGCTCGCGGTTTAGATACCTGCCCGCAAGCAGCATGGAATCACTTTCATAAAATTGTATCCAATACACTTCATTTTCCTGAAGATGAAGAGCTCATCTGCGGCATGGCGCTCGGTTATGCAGATCCAAATGATATTGTGAACACCTTTATTACGCCGCGTGTCCCAGCCGAAGAATTTACGGTCTATGTAGATTAATATATACCTGAAACAAGCTGCTGCATGTTTTAAAACCTCGGCTTGGCATACACAGCCTGCTATGGTGATGGAGAACATGCAGCCTTCTTGCTGCACCTGCATATTTCAAGTGAATAAAAATAAACTGCCAGACAAACAGAGAGCCTCACACCAGCTGCCTTTTAAATTTTATACATTCGCCCGCCTGCCAGCAGCAGCTTTAGTCCAGTAAAATGCAGCCATAGCCGCTGCCACAAACAGCAGCATAAGCAGCGCCATATTGAACAACGCATTCCACAGCAGAACATTTAAGATAAGCCCGCCCAATAACCCGCAGGCAAATTGCATGCTGCCCATTAAGGCACTCGCCGTTCCTGCTTGCGCACCTTGGCGTGACATAGCCAAAGCCATGGCATTTGGACCAGTAAAGCCAATACCTGCAACCGTCATGAACATGCCCGCCAGCACGGCATACAAATAATGCATCTGCAAAACAGCTAAACTCAGCAGTAACATTACACCCAGCAACTGCACTGTTAAGCCCATAAATAAACGGGTAAATACCGAGGTTTTATTCACTAAACGGCTATTCACGGTTGACAGCAGCATAATACCAAAGGCGTTAAAGCCAAAAGCATAAGCAAAATTTTGCTGTGACATGCCAAAGAGTTCAATCAATACTGATGCTGAAGAACTAATATAACAAAATAAAATTCCGCCTGAAAAACAGCCGATCAGCATGGGCGCTAAAAAACTTTTATCCTTCAGCACCTTTGCATATAAACGCAGCGCCTGACGGAAACTTAATTGCAGCCTGCGCTCTTCAGGCAGCGTTTCCTTAAAAAACCAATGGACGCAAATCAAGCAAACCAGCCCGCTCAAAGCTAAGAAGCCAAAAATGGCATGCCAGCTAAAGAATTTCAGCACCCAAGCGCCTAAGGTCGGCGCAATAATTGGCGCAATTCCCATCACAATCATCATGCTGGAAAAAGCCTGTGCAGAGGCCCGCATATCTAAACGGTCACGAATGGCCGCTCTCGCAATTACTACACCGACACAGCCGCCAAGCGCCTGTAAAATACGGGCTGCAATTAAACTCCACTCATCTTGCGCCAAATAACAGATGACACTGGCTGCAATATATAAGCTCAGGCCAAAATACAGCGGTTTTTTACGGCCTATGCGGTCACTCACAGGCCCATAAATCAGCTGCCCGACTGCCAATCCTAAAAAATATGCAGGTAAAGTATTAGACATCATTTGCGTAGATACACCGAAATCACCCGCCATTTGCGGCAAAGCAGGCAAATACATATCTATCGACAGCGGCCCTAAGGCGGTCAGCAGCGCCAACAGTGCAATCCATGCAGCAGAATAATGTTTCAGGTCTTGTGTTTTATTTTGCATATTGATATTTCATTTTAAAATGCGGCGCATGAAGACAAGTTTACACACAGCATAGTATGATTTACGCAACTTCCAAGTGAAATTTCACGCAATCTGCTGCTGCCGGATACAGCACCAGCATTGGGCAAAGGATCAACATTGAACTCTTGGCTTACCCGTCTCAAGCAAGCAACGTACAACACGAGCTTTATGTACAGCCTGCGCATGATTATCGCATTTACAGGCACGGCATTTGTCCCGTACCTGCTGAACTGCCAGCTATATACCATTCCATTGACTCTTGGGGTCGTTGCTGCCGGACTCAGTGATATTGATGACCGCTTTTCTGTGCGCATCATGAACCAGATTTATACCTATATCGGTTTCTTTATTACCGCAGTCTCCATTTACCTGCTGTTCCCCTACCCAATACTGTTTGCAATCGGACTGATCATTTCTTGTATCGGCTGGATTTTGCTGGGTTCGCTTGGACGGCGCTACGCCACTATTTCCTATGGCTGTCTGGTTATTGCAGTGTACTCCATGCTTGGCGTGGACTTATTTGAAAACTGGTACATGCAAGCGGGTCTGCTGGTCATTGGCGCAATATGGTATGGCCTGCTTTCAACAATTAGTTTCCTGCTGTTCCCTGTGCGCCAAGTTCAGGACAAATTGGCCCAATGCTATTCATCTTTAGGCGACTTTCTATTTGCCAAATCAAATTTATTTGATGTCGACATGACCGCTGGCAGCTACCAGCAAAGCTTAATTGAGCTATCAATGGAAAATGGCAAACTGATCAGCATTTTCAACGATATGAAAACGGCTTTGCTGACGCGTTTAAAAGGTGACCGCGGGCAAAAAGATACCCGCCGCAGCCTGCAATATTACTTTGTTGCTCAGGATATTCATGAGCGCGCGGACTCAGCGCATATTGACTATCAGAAGCTGGCGAAAATATTTGAACATAGCGATATCCTGTTCCGTTTTCAGCGGGTGCTTTCGCTGCAGGCCAAAGCATGTAAAGACTTAAGTCAAAGCATTATGCACCGTCAGGCTTATAATCATAATCAGCGTTTTAAGCATGCGTTCCGCAATCTTCGCATTTCGCTGGATAAGCTGCGCGCAGAACAGCAATATGATCAGGTTTGGGTCAATGCGCTGTTTTCACTGTATCAGAACTTAAAAGCAATTGATGCCCAGCTGCGCAACGTCGAAACCGAGCGCCATATTAAGTTTGATAAAGCCAAACAAGCCGAAAACCAGCTCAAAGATGATGATTTAAAAGGCTGGGATGACATGGCCGTGCGCCTCAAGCAGCATTTAACTCCTGAATCTGTGCTGTTCCGCCACGCAGTGCGCGTTTCTATTGTACTGTTCATCGGCTACGTCTTTGTCCAGCTGACAGATATTGAATACGGCTATTGGATTTTACTGACCGCGCTCTTTGTCAGCCAGCCGAATTTTAACGCCACCAAGCGCCGCCTATATCTGCGCATTGTCGGAACACTGATCGGCATTATTTTAGGCTATGGCATCTTGTACTTCATTCCGTCTATTGAAGGACAATTACTGCTGCTGATACTCAGCGGCGTACTGTTTTTTGAACTGCGAAGCAAACAATATGCTCAAGCAACCGCCTTTATTACCATTCTTGCACTGATCAATTTCAACTTAGACGGCATGGGCTTTGCTGCTGCCATTCCGCGCATGATTGACACCCTCATTGGCTGCGCCTTGGCATGGTTTGGTGTCAGCTTTATTTTCCCAGACTGGAAATTCCGCCGCTTAGGGCGCACAATCCGCCGCTCTTTGCTGGCGCAATGCAACTATTTAAGTGAAGTCATGAATCAATATAAAAATGGACGCAACAATGGCTTAAATTACCGCATCGTACGCCGCGCTGCCCACAATACCGATGCAGATGTCGCATCTCTTATTTCTACTTTAGCGACTGAACCTAATTTTGACCCAGCACAAAAAGCACAGGCTTTTGAATTTTTATCACTCAATCATACCTTTATCAGCTATATCGCAGCCTTGGGCGCGCACCGCGATAAAATTGAAGATCAAGAGGTGCTGCAGCTGATGGATCAGGCGCTGGATAACATTCAAGGCGCTCTGCTGCATGATGAAGTGCCTGATTTAAGTTCACAAAATATGCTCAATGCTGTCCGCCAGCGTTTAGCCCAGCAAAATGATGAAGATCATAAATCGCTGATTGTGCTGCAGCAGCTGTCGTTAATGTTTAGTATCCTGAATCAACTCAGTCAGTTAAAGCAAAATTTAAGTCATGAACGCGATCAAAAGTCGACTGAATTGGCATCATTATAATTTGAGTATTTTTGACACAATATGCTCCCTGATCAGGCAAAAATAATGCTAAACTTTTGCCAGTTAAAAATCTGTTAGTTCAACTATGACCGCGAAAAACCTATACGCTTATACTTTACAGCCTGTGAATTACGAGATTTCTGAAGCAGAACAGCGTAATGCACAGCTGGTGCTTTCACGCAGCAACTTTAAAATCGGCACGAAAGCATGGATCATCATGGGCGCTATTTTAGTGCTGGCGATGGCTGGCATCATTTTACTGAAAAACTACTCAACCATTTTCTGCTGGGTTGCTATTGCCTGTGTTGTAATTTACTTCCTCGTGCGCAAATTCGGCATCGAATGGTATGTAAAGCGCAAACTGAACGAAACACCTGTGCAAGAAATTAAAAACATGCGTTTAGGCGTACAGCCTCATGGTCTTGCCATGCAGCAGCAGGTCGGCTTGCAAACCGGCACCATGACTGTCGGCTGGAAAGACATTTATGAATGGTACAACACTCCAGAATTCATTTTGATCAATTTCAAAGTGAAGGGGCAGCAAGGCGCGTATATCTTGCCAAACCGCTTAGACAGCAAAAACTTCCCTTTCAGCACAATCCGCAAGCATTTAACTGAATCTGTAGGCGAACCAAAACAGGTTTAAATCCAGCAGCTGATGACATGACAAAAGCCTCCTTCGCGGAGGCTTTTTTGAATAAAATAAAAGTGCATAAGTGAAAATGAGAATGCATATTATTTGTAATCTCCATTTTTTTTACCATTTCTCAGTCTATAATACGCAAACATCATTTCATCACCTCACTCACCGCCGCCATGTTTAAAAAAACCCTCTTTCAAATCCATTGGTTTTTAGGCATCACTGCTGGTCTCATTTTATCCCTTATGGGCGTAACGGGGGCTATATATTCCTATGAACAGCCTATACAAAAATGGCTTAATCCAGACAGCTATACTGTCGAAGTACAACAAAAACCGAAAATGACGCCCGCTGAGATTTATCAGCACTTCCAGCAGTCAGACAGCGGTATCAAAATTAACAGCATCACCATTGAACAAAACCCTGCCGCCTCTTCTTCTATCAATATTGTGAAAGAAGGCGCGCGCCGCGGCTATACAATGATGATTAATCCTTATACAGCAGCAGTTTTACCTGAAGTTAAGGGACGCGAATTCTTTCAATTTATTCAGCAGCTGCACCGCAACTTGACTGTAGGCCCTGTAGGCAAACAGATCACTGGCGCGTCTACATTGATGCTGATCTTTTTTGTACTGAGCGGCTTATATCTGCGCTGGCCAAAAAAACACAAATTAAAACAATGGCTTTTTGTTAAACCGCAGCTAAAAGACCGCAACTTCCTGTGGGATTTGCATGCCGTTGCCGGCACATGGGTGATTATTTTCTATCTCATCTTAGCCATGACAGGCCTGTACTGGTCATATGATTGGTGGCGCAACGGCATGTTCAAAGTCCTTGGCGTAGAACGCCCTCAGCCTGAAATGCAAGCCAATGCAGGACCAAAACCGCAAGGTGAGGAAGGCAAAGGCCGCACCCAAGGCGGTGAAAACCGTCAGACGCGCAACGCTGAAGGTCATGGGCCTACAGCTGAGCACAAAGACGGCGAATCTAAAAAGAAAGGCCTGAAACCTGAGCAAATCAGCTATGCGCTGACACAGACATGGACTGGTTTTAACAGCCAAATTGGCCGTGAGTATTCAAGCTTAACATTGAACTTGCCTAAAAAACCGGATGGCACGGTTGAGCTGACTTTTGTCGATGCTGTACCGCAGCACGAACGTGCGCGCAACAAAGCCAGCTATAATTATCAAACTGCTTCTATTGAAAAATTAGAACTGTATGAAGATAAAAAGCTAAATGAAAAAATCATGAGCAGCATGCTGCCTGTGCACCGCGGCAGCTTCTTCGGCCCTGTATATCAGTTCTTTGCAATGCTTTCAGCTTTAATTATGCCGCTGTTCTTTGTAACAGGCTGGATGCTCTATCTAAAACGCCGTAAACAAAAGCAGCTGACACAGCAAGCCCGTAACGGCTTAGCGGCAGTTAACACAGATCCAAATGCTAAAGCTTGGCTTGTTGCCTATGCTTCACAAACAGGTGTTTCAGAACAGCTGGCTTGGCGTACTGCAGGCAGTCTGCAAGAAGCGCGTCAGCCTGCAGCAGTAAAAGCCTTACAGCACATTACTGCTGAAGACTTGAAAAACAATACTCAGCTGCTGATTGTCGCAAGTACCTACGGTACAGGTGAAGCGCCAGATTTGGCTTCTGCATTTGAGAAAAAAATCATGCAGCAATCCATAGATCTTCAGCATATTCAATTTGCCGTTCTTGCTCTAGGCTCTAAGGAATACCCTGAAACATACTGCAGCTTTGGCCACCGCATACACGATTGGCTGCAGAGCAATGGCGCAGCTGCACTGTTCCCTCTGATTGAAGTCGATAATGCAAATGCTGCAGATATTCAAACTTGGAATGAGGCTTTAGCAAAAGCAACCAAACTTGAACTGCAAGCGATGAATATTGATAAAACATTTGACCGCTGGACTTTAACACAGCGTAAATTGCTCAACCCGCACAGCGTTGGCGCTCCTGCTTTTGATTTGGAGTTCCAGCCTAAGCATGAAGCGCACTGGCAAGCTGGCGATATTGCAGAAATCCAGCCAGGCAACAGCAATACACGCATTATGACTTTCCTCGCCCAGCATCAAATTTCTCCAAATACCATGGTTGACTCTGCGGGTAAGAGCATTGAAAGTATGCTTTGGGACCGTGATCTGACAGCAGATGTTGAACCTTTTGCCAATATGGATCACTTGCTTGAACAGCTGCCTGCCCTGCCATCACGTGAGTATTCTATTGCCAGCATTCCAGAGCAGCAGGTTTTACGTTTAGTGGTACGCCAGCAGTCAGATTCTGACGGCACTCTTGGTTTAGGTTCAGGCTGGCTAACGCAATATGCTGCTGAACAGTCTGAAGTTGCACTGCGTATCCGCAGCAATGCGTCCTTCCATCTCATTGACGACAACCGCCCTGTCATTTTAATTGGCAACGGTACAGGGATTGCAGGCCTGATGAGTTTGCTTAGCGCCCGCATCCGCTCCAATTACACCGAAAACTGGCTTATCTTTGGTGAGCGTCAGCGTGAACATGACTTCTTCTATCAGAGCACGATTGAAGCGTGGCAAAATACAGGCATGTTAAAACGCCTAGATCTTGCCTTCTCACGTGATCAGGCTGAAAAAGTGTATGTACACCATAAACTTCGTGAACAGGCTGCTGAGTTGAAATCTTGGATAGAACAAGGCGCTGTCATCTATGTCTGCGGCAGCATCCAAGGCATGGCGTCAGATGTCGATCAAGCGCTGATTGATATTTTAGGGGATGACTGCGTAGAAAACCTAAAACAGCATGGCCGCTACCGCCGTGATGTTTACTAAGTAAAGGAAAATAAATGACTGCCTAATGAAACAGTCATTGAACGGTAAACCGCAAATAAAAAAAAACTGGGCGCTGTTGCCCAGTTTTTTTATGGTCAATTATTCAGTAGACTGCTGTGCAGCTACCGACTAATTTTTGACTTAAATGAAAAAAACCGCGCTATGGGTCATTGGCCTCATTTTAATTGCAGACAGTATTTGGCTGCTTAGCTTCGGTAAAATTCACTTTGGCATTGCACTGCCTTTATGTATAGGCACAGTTTTTATGATGCTGGCGCTGTTTGACCGTCCGCTGCAGCAGGCATTAAAGACATACTGCTGGCTCAGATATTGCTGGCAGGCTGCGTGGGGAATATTTTGGCTATGGCTGCTCAGTTTAATGCTCTTTTTTGGCTTCATGCATCAACAATCTGTAAGGCAAGATATACCTCAAGTAAAAGCAATTATGGTCTTAGGCGGCGGGATCAATAAAGATCAGCCCACACCTTCAGTGAAAACACGCTTAGATACAGCAGCTTTGGCTTCACGGCAAAACCCTCACGCACCGCTCATTGTTACAGGCGGTCTTGGTTTTAAAGAAACATTATCTGAGGCTGAAGTCATGCAGCAGTATTTAATCAATACTCACCCAATACCAGCCTATAAGATTTATCAGGAAACAAAGAGCACCAGCACAGAGGAAAATTTCACTTACAGTAAAGCTGTACTGCACGAGCTCAGCATAAACATTCATCAGCCGATTGCGGTCATCACTAATGACTTTCACATGGCCCGGGCTTTAGCGATAGGCAAACGGCAAGGCTACAGCAATTTATACGCTGTCAGTGCGCCTACCCCGCTTTATATGCGTTATAACAACTGGCTGAGAGAATATTTTGCTTATGGCAGCGGCTGGCTGCTGAATGAATATTAATCCGCCTGCCTATACGTTAATGCAAACGAATGTTTCTTGGCAATGGAATACCCATTGCTTCAAAAATTTCAGGCCGCTGAGCATATACCTGATATAAATAATTTTTGATATCCAGCAGCATTTTTTCAGGCGCGACTAAAATATTTTGCCCTTCAGGTGTAAGGTCGAGTGAAAGCGCTGTATTTTCTTGTCTCAAAAATGGAATAACTTTTTCAATAAAATCTTTAAGTGATATTTCTTGGATCTCGTAATTTGCCCAATTGTCCTTAATCACCAGTTTCGCCAAACTCTTAGTCCGCCATACAGCAAAAGCTTTTTGGCCTGTAGGTGTTGCACATAATGCCCAGCCGTCTTGGTACAATGCAAGTAAATTGCCTTGGCTGATCAGATGTTCAATAAACTGCTGATAAATGGTTTTAGGATCAACAACTGTGTTTTGTGACTTGACCGCGGCCTTGCGCTGATAAGGATTTCTCATTATTTTCCATGCATATTAAAATTATTATACGAAATAGATTTTATGGAAAATTTGAGTTTTACGCAATATAAAGAAGAGAATATGGTGGGCGCTGACGGGATCGAACCGCCGACATTCTGCTTGTAAGGCAGACGCTCTACCAACTGAGCTAAGCGCCCTGAGCGAAGAGTAACAAAGCGAAACTTTGTTTAAGCGCAAGAGAAAATTAAAATTTTCTAAAGGCATCCTCTTGAACAGAGATATAAGATAAATGGCGCAGCGGACGGGACTTGAACCCGCGACCCCCGGCGTGACAGGCCGGTATTCTAACCAACTGAACTACCGCTGCATCACGATACTTCCGAAAAAGTACACTATATATCTTATGATATATGGTGGGCGCTGACGGGATCGAACCGCCGACATTCTGCTTGTAAGGCAGACGCTCTACCAACTGAGCTAAGCGCCCTTAAAGGGTGTTTGATTCTAGGAATGGCGCAGCGGACGGGACTTGAACCCGCGACCCCCGGCGTGACAGGCCGGTATTCTAACCAACTGAACTACCGCTGCATCACAAAGAATCTGGTGGGCGCTGACGGGATCGAACCGCCGACATTCTGCTTGTAAGGCAGACGCTCTACCAACTGAGCTAAGCGCCCTCAATATGCTAAACTGTGCAAATGGCGCAGCGGACGGGACTTGAACCCGCGACCCCCGGCGTGACAGGCCGGTATTCTAACCAACTGAACTACCGCTGCACTTACACAATATCGCTATTGCGGATCAAACGATGTTTTTAGATTTAAAGTGGCGCAGCGGACGGGACTTGAACCCGCGACCCCCGGCGTGACAGGCCGGTATTCTAACCAACTGAACTACCGCTGCACTATAAATCTAACAATGAAAGAGTTTGGTGGGCGCTGACGGGATCGAACCGCCGACATTCTGCTTGTAAGGCAGACGCTCTACCAACTGAGCTAAGCGCCCTTTCAAAGCACTTCATCGCTTGATGAGGTGCATTATAGAGAATCCTGACCGAGTGTCAAACGCTTTTATGCCAGTTTTCCACTTTTTGTGTTTGAGTGATTAAAAAATAAGTAATCTGCTATAAAAATCAACATTTTCTGCTTATTTTTTATATTTATACATTTTTTTTAGCTGCCATACGCAATATTTTTCAGTCCTATTTATAGACACACTGGCGGCTTGATTGTTTTTACATCATTTTTTGCAGTGAATGATTCATTTTCAAATGAGTAAGAAAATAATCGCTTCTTTAATCATTTGAGTTATCCCCAAATTAACCCGCTGCATGCCTCTCATCACTTCAGCCAGCGAAAGGCTTTACACATTCAAATTTTCATTTATGAGCTGAATGCATATAAGCGCTTTATCCTAATCCGCTGTCTGAATCAGCACTTTAGCGTCGACGTCAATCAAGTCAAATAATTCCACAATGTCTTCATTACGCATGCGGATGCAGCCATGCGACATCGGCACCCCCATCGGCTCCGTCTCAGGCGTGCCATGAATATAAATGTAGCGGCGGTAGGTATCACAGCCCTCGCCCTGATTAAATCCTGTTTCTAAACCGCCCAGCCATAAAATTCTTGACAGAATCCAATCTCGTTCAGGATGTTCTAAAGCTAAAGCGGAACTATAGATCTCCCCCGTTGGCTGACGCGCTATAAATACTGTATTTAACGGCAGTTCTGCGCCAATTTTTTCTGCAATCCGATGCCAGCCGCGCGGGGTTTTGCCGCTATTCTCCGCTTCACCAATTCCATTTTTACCGCTGGAAATCACATAAAACTTATTGAGCTTAGGCAAATATAGCGTTTGCTGATCCAAATCAATTAAAAGGTCTGCCTGATCTTGGCTAAATAAAGTCATCACTGCTTCTCATCTTGCGCTTTTGGCAGCCTCAATGCTGTACTCTGCGGCTCTGGACGCATCCATAGCCAAATTGCGACTATAAACATGGTTAAATTAGTAAATATTTTGATGGCTAAGGGCGCATTGGTAAACAGCATAATCACTGCGCTGATGGACATCATAATGCTTGCGACCCATTTTGCCTTCCGCGGTACAGTGCCATTTTCACGCCATGCACGCAATGTCAGCCCATATTTAGGGTGATTCAGCAGCCAAGCGTCCATTTGCGGCCAGCCTTTTGATGCCGCCCATGCAGCTAAGATGAGAAATACTGTTGTTGGCATACCTGGTAAAATTGCGCCGATAAAGCCCAATAGTACAAATATCAGCACTAAGCTTCGCCAAAACAACGTTTTCATAACCGCGACCTAAACCAGCAATGCGGCTTAGTATAAAGTGTTTTTTTGCTTTGTCCGTTGTTATTCTGCATTATTCACAGATGATTTTAACGTCCCTCTCGCTGTTTAAGGTTCAACTCTGTATGTCCAGTCCATTTGCTTCTATACCGCTATTTGAACCTTGGCTTCACTATAAACATCCCATGGTGCGGCAGCTGGCATTTGCCATAGCCAGTCCTGGCATTTTAACGGCCATTCCGCCAGAACTTGAAATAAAGCATGCTTTTGAACTGCACAGCAGCGATATATGGCATCAGCACTATGAACGCTATCAGCCTCGTTTGGCGGCGCTGGATCAGCAGCCAGAAGAACTTATTCAATTTGTACAGCAGCTGAAAAGCACCCGGCTTGGCCTGCGCTTTGAAATGTTTATTTGGTTTTGGCTTCAGGACAGCAGCTATCATCCCTATACGCTGCTGGGACACAGCATCCAAATGATTGATGGGCCTAGAACAGCCGGAGAGCTGGACTTTGTCTTACTCAACCGAAATACGCAGGAAATTGAACATTGGGAAGTCGCATTAAAATACTATTTGGCAGAACGTGATTTGAGCCTGCCCTATTGGTATGGACTCAACCGCAGCGATACCCTTAACCGCAAACTCAGCCATTTCACACAAAAGCAATTTCAGTTTAAACATGTACTCAACGTTGATATTCAAAAACGCTATTGTGTTCTAAAAGGCCAGCTCTATCTCCCTGAGATGAATATGAAACCCTTGCCATACTGGGTCAACCAACAGCGCCGCATTGGTCTTTGGGGACAAAGAATCCCCAAAAAAGCGCAAGCGCTTTATCGACTAGAACGCCATGAATGGATTTGTCCAAATCTAGAGCCTAGCAGTGAACCTGCACAATGGTGGACAGATGGCTTATATAAACAGCAATTTACACAAGATTACTATATGTACCGCCAGCCTTGCTTACTGCAGACTGCTGAATTCTAAGAGCCATGAAACAAGCAAATCCTGTTTTACACTTACTTACGGAACACCTATAAAAACAGCATACTTTTTAATCAATGTATTTTTTAATCTAAATTTACGGGAAAAATATTTATTATTCCAACAACTGGAGAATAACATGAAAAAAATTATTGCCGCTTCACTTCTAGCAGCTTTCGCTTTAGCTGGCTGTAATACTGTGAAAGGTGTGGGTCAAGACGTATCTAAAGCTGGTCAGGCTGTAACAGGCACTGCTGAAAAAACATCTGAAGAAATTCGCCGCAATTAATCCAATTCATATCAATTTTTTTGTTAAAAAACCCTATTTCAGTAGGGTTTTTTTATGTTTAATTCTGCCGATTCACCTATTATATTGTGACATTTTTGATTTTAAGATTCAGTATGACTTCATCAGCGACTCTCGACCTAAGCCTAGAACTTCTACGCCAGCCTTCTGTGACGCCTGTAGATCACACTTGTCAGCCTATTATGGCTGAGCGCTTGGCTAAAGCAGGTTTCAATATTGAAAACATGCGTTTTGAAGATGTAGATAACCTTTGGGCGCGCCGCGGTACTGAATCACCTGTTTTCTGTTTTGCAGGCCACACAGATGTCGTTCCGACAGGCAGCTTAGATGCATGGGGTTCAGACCCTTTCCAGCCAGAAATCCGTGACGGCAAACTCTATGGCCGCGGCAGTGCCGATATGAAAACAGCTTTAGCTGCCATGGTCATTGCTTCCGAACGTTTTGTAGAAAAACATCCCTGCCATAAAGGTTCAATCGCGTTTTTGATCACATCGGATGAAGAAGGCCCGTCTATTAACGGCACAGTGAAAGTGGTTGAAACATTAGAAGCGCGCAATGAAAAAATCACATGGTGTCTTGTGGGCGAACCTTCGAGCACCAATAAGCTAGGCGATATTATTAAAAATGGCCGCCGCGGTTCTTTAAATGCAAAATTGACAGTAAAAGGCAAACAGGGCCATGTCGCTTATCCGCACCTTGCAGTGAACCCGATTCACACTGCATCAAAAGCCATTGCTGAGCTTTGTGAAACAGTATGGGATAACGGTAACGAATACTTCCCTGCAACGTCTTTCCAAATTTCAAATATCAACTCAGGCACTGGCGCAACCAATGTTGTGCCCGGCACAATGACAACGCTGTTTAACTTCCGCTACTCTACAGAAGTCACAGCAGAAGAGCTAAAAGCCCGTACACTTGAAATTTTGGACCGCCATAATGTTGAATATGACATTGAGTGGACACTTTCAGGTTTGCCATTCCTCACCCCAGTCGGTGAATTGGTTAATGCAGCTAAAACAGCCATTTTAAATATCACTGGCGTTGAAACTCAGCTTTCTACCAGCGGCGGCACTTCAGATGGCCGTTTCATTGCACCTACAGGTGCTCAGGTACTTGAGCTTGGCGTTTTAAATGCCACAATCCACCAAGTGAATGAACATGTAAATGTCGATGATTTAGAGCCTCTTTCTGAAATTTATGAACAAATTTTAGAAAATTTGCTGGCTTAATAATAAATATCACGTAAACAAAAAAGGAATTCCGTGGAATTCCTTTTTTGTTTCAGCCAATAAAAATGAACTTAAGATTGCATAGAGGATTGAATATAGTTCAAATTCGGCACGTGATAAACATCCTCACCCATACGTACATACTGATAAATGGCTGGATCGGTCAATGTTTTCTCTTCATCAACAATTTCCGAGATACGCAAGCGGATAGTCCGAGGCATTTCGTTGCACATCAGCGCAAAACGCTGCTGCACATCATCCCCTTCAATCACCAGCGCCACGCCATTTTTACGCGCAGGTTCATTGACAGCATAAACCGGCAGCTTCAATTCATGCCATTGTACAAATGGCACGTCTGTCGTACTGTCCAGTGCTGACAAAATAATATTTTGCGGCAGCAGCATCGGCTCCTTACCATGACAGTCAATAATATAGGCATCAATAAAACCCGTAGATACCGTAATTAAATGCTGTAATTCCTGACGGTCAATCTGTTCCGCTGCTGCAGAAACGATACTTTTATCAGTCATAGATCAGCTCCTGCTTTTTCGCAATTAATGCGCCAATATTTTCAAGCAATTCTGCTTCCTGGAATGGTTTACCCATATAATTGCTTACACCTAGGCTGAATGCGCGCTCACGGTGTTTCTCACCCGTACGCGACGTAATCATAATAATCGGCAGATCTTTATGAATATCGTGATGGCGAACTAGGTTTGTCACCTCGAAACCATCCATACGCGGCATTTCGATGTCTAGAAGCATCAGATCCGGTCGAATATTTTCCAGCTGCTCGATGGCATCTACACCGTCTTTAGCAGTCACAACATCGTAACCTTGCCGTTCCAGCAAGCGGGTTGTAACCTTACGCACAGTTACGGAGTCATCGACAATCATCACTAGTCGGCGCGCGTCGCCATAACGGCTGCCGTCACGCTGATCTGTAACATTTTTCAGGCGCTGTGTGGTTTGAATTTGACGGGCAATATTCTGACCATCCAAAATCAAGCAGACTTGACCATCACCCAAAATGGTTGCCCCAGCAATTACACCAATATTAGAGAACTGCTGACCAATTGGTTTCACCACAATTTGCGCACGAGAACCAATCAATTGATCCACAAGCAATGCAATGGTTTGACCGCTATTGCCTTTAATCAGCAAAACTGGCAGTGAATGCGATGCGTGGCTTAAACGCGGCATTGGCTGATTCGATACAAACTCAGACAGATAACGAAGCTTGTAGTATTCATTATCAATTTTGAATGTATCTAACTTGCTTGCAAAGAAGTCTTCCAGCGCTGTAGGCGCAATACGGACAATACGCTCAATCTGCGCCAAAGAAATCGCAAATTGCTGATCGCCGGCTTTCACCATCAAGGCATCACTTACTGCGACCGTTGTCGGTACGCGGATGGTGAAGGTAGTGCCTTTGCCCAGTACAGACTCCACTGTTACATGGCCGCCCAATGCCTTAATTTCACTTTGTACAACATCCAGACCTACACCGCGGCCTGAAATTTGCGTCACTTCTTTTGCGGTACTGAATCCTGGATGGAAAATCAGCTGCAGCGCTTCTTGCTTATCAAGCATTTGATCAGCTTTAATCAAACCGAGGCTAAGCGCCTTCTCTTTAATTTTCGCTTCATCAATCCCCTTGCCGTCATCACTGAATGACACCAAGACGTCTGTACCCTGACGGCTGATATTCAAAACAATACTGCCTGCTTCAGGCTTGTTCAGCGCAATACGGTCTGCTGTTTCTTCTAAACCGTGGTCAATCGCGTTACGCAGCATATGCTCGAAAGGCGTAACCAGACGTTCAAGGATTGTACGGTCCAATTCGCCTTCTGTATTTTGCACAATCAGCTCTGCTGGACGGTTCAATGCAGTAGACGTTTGACGCACAATACGCTGCAAACGCGGCAGCATACGTGAAAACGGAACCAGACGGGTACGCATCAGGCTTTCTTGAATCTCGGCCTGAATACGTGATTGCTGCAGCAGTAAGCCTTCGGCATCACGAATTTTCTCTGCTAGCGTACTCTTAAAATCAACCAAATCCGATGCAGATTCTGCAAGTGATTTAGACAGTTGGTTTAAAGACGAATATTGGTCCATTTCCAGCGGGTCAAAGTCCGCATAACGTGAATTTTCAGAACCATGCTTGGCAATAATTTGCGATTCAAGCTCACCTTCCATTCGGCGCAGCTGATCAGCCAAACGTTTGATCGCCAATTCCATTTCGTTCAGCGTATTGCCCAGCTGGCCCAAATCCATTTCGATACGCGAACGGTTAATTGAGTTTTCGCCAGATAGGTCAATCATCTTCTCAACTAAATCAGCCGAGATACGGATCATTTCATTACTGTTGTCAGTATCTGCTGTATCCGTCCATTCACCTTGCATAGATGGAGGCTCAGCGCCATCACCTTGAATAAATTCAAAGGCTAACGCTGCTGCATTTGCATTCGCTCTAACAGCACGCTTCGGAATTTGTACGGTAACGTCAACAAATTCAATCGACTCCAAACTGAGCTTGATGCTGTCATAATTACTGAAGTCTTTATTGAAGATAGCTTGCTTCAACCAGCTCAACGTCGTTTGCAGCAAACTGTCATAAGCATTCGAGTTGAAATGATGTACAGCAAATTGTTCAAATGTGGTTTCGAGCTGGTACGCAATTGCGCCAACCGGCTCATTTTCCACCATACGGGCGCCACCCTTAATACTGTGGGCTGCACGCTGCAATTGAAGCAGAATACTACGGTCACTGCGCTGATCAATCCACTGAAATAATAAGGCAGCAGCATGTTCCAGAATTTCTTCAGCTTCTTCCAAAAAGGTTTCTTCAACCACTGAGCGAAGTTCATCATCTTCAGAAAGGGCAGAGACCGCTTTCTCCGCTGCTGGCTGCTGAGGCGCATCCAAGCCGAAGACTTCAAACTCAGTTTTTTCTGGAGGCGCACTTTCAGCAGAAAGCGTTTCAGATTGCTCCTCTTCAGCTATATCTGAAAGATCCGCCTGTATGGCATCATCAATAGAAACTGCCGGCAGCGCCTCTTCCACATGCTCTTCAATTTCAACTTCAATAACCGCAGATGCTGTATCTTGACCATTTGCCAGCGCTTGAATATTACTCAGAATAGAAACAGCTTCTGAGGCCGGATAATCAATGCCGTTATCGCGGATCGTTTGAATACGGTCAGAAATATCATCCTGAACCAAACGGATAATTTGAATAATAGATGGTGTTACAGTCATTTGACCGCGGATCACACGCTCATAAATCGACTCAAGCTCATGCGCAATTAAGCCAATATTTGATGCTGCAATCATATTTGCGCCGCCTTTCAGCGTATGCAAATAGCGCATCAAATTATTTAATGAACCTGTATTCGACGGATCCTTACTCCACGTATTCAGATCTTGGTCAATACCTGAAAGCAATTCATCCGCTTCTTCAAGGAAAATATCCAGCAAATCTGCATCAAAGTCAGAGTTCACATCCGCAGAAGACATTTTTGCATGATCAGACGCAATACGCTGACCCAAAACAGCAAAGTCTACACCTGCAGCAGGCTGTACTTCTGCCGTTTCAACCGACTCAACTGCTTCAATATCTTGCTGTACAAATGCAGACAGATCACTCAGCAATTTATGTGTTTCTTCCGAAAGCACTACGCGCTGGCCTGCAGCCAAGGTATCAAATAAATGAATAAACTCTTGGTGCGCCTGAGCAAACAGCTCATAAGCATAGTCCATGTTCAGCAGCTGCGGTTTCGCGCATAGGCTGTCATAGCTCGCTTTCAGCTCGGTCGTAAACTGGTGAATACCTTGTGACGCACGGTTATCGGTATGTTCAAGCAGCGCGGAGGTCTGTTCACTCAAAGACTGTAAATATTCTGGATATTCAGCTTTAGCGCGCGTATCAAACTCAAACTCGGCATCGAGCAGCAGGTCAATATTCAATGCAATCAGTTTAGAAACCAAACCTTGTGTTTGCAGTTCAGGGTCCGCCTCTTCAACTGCAAATCCATAATTTTTCCACGCATCTGTAAATGTGCGGTAAACATCATCAAGTTTAGCTGTATCGCCTTTACGCAATGTATGCAAATAATCTCGCACAAATTCAGAATATTGAACCAATAGCGCAGCTTCATTTGAGCTAGAACTGATTTCTTCTTGCAACTGTGTTTTAAATAAATTCTCAACTTTTGAGCTGGCTTCAAAAATTTGATCAATTTGAGCCATCGACGAACTGCCGCGCAATGTATGCAATGCGCGGATTAATCCATTGTAATCTTGTGATTTCGCATCTTTTTGTGTCAGGAAGCGGTCAATCGTCTGTAAATGTTCTTCAGCTTCTTCAATAAAGATCGCGAGAGTTTCTTGAATCAGGCTGTCATCATGCTCAGCTCCAGCTGCTTCAGCCAATACTGGCTCAGGAGCTTCAAACTCAGCAGATACTGCTGCTTCATCAAGCTCTAGACCTGTCACATCTTTTTCTGAACGTAACGTTACTGCTAATGTCAATAATTCCTGCAATGCAGGTTCCGGGCTAATGCCTTGCTGCAATTGCTGCCCCAAGAGCACAACTGGGCGTAAATCTACAGTCTGCTCACGTACTTCTTTAAAACACGGATACAGCTTGTATTGATAAATATTTAGAACTGTTTGAGCAAATGTTTGAATCATTGGGTTAATCGTAAGCGATCCTGAAATCACCCGATTTAAAGTATCTTCTACAGTCCAAGCTGCCTCACCGGCTGTTTTCGCACCGACCATACGTCCAGAACCTTTTAAGGTATGGAAATGGCGGCGGATAGTCGTCAGCAGTTCATTATCCTGCGGCGCTTCCAGCCAAGCGGCAAGCAAAGTATTTAACTCTTCAAAGATCTCTTCAATTTCTTCAACAAAAATTTCTAGAATTTCTGCATCTTGATCCAGATAGCTATCTTCAGGCAGAGCAGTCGTTTCGACCAAATTTTTTAATATTTCTTTCATAGCTAAGGCTTCTTACGTTTTGCCACCAAGAAGGTGCTCAAACTTATGTGTGACCATCACGCGAGGCTTTGGCTCAAAAGAGCGCAGCCAATCATACCGATACTCAGTCTGTTTATTTGGCATGCTCTGCAATCTGCAAAGCATGCCATTTCCCCCAAAGCTTTCTGACACCCTTATTCAGGAAGTTTAAAGTCAGATACAGAGTCACGTAATGTTTCGGCCATGTTCGCCAATTCAGAAACTGATCGCGCAGTATCGAAAGTTGCACTGGTTGTTTGCGATGTAATTTCTTGTACAACGTTCATCGTTGTCGCGATATGACCCGCAGATGCTGCCTGAAGTTTCGCTGCATCCGAAATGTTTGCAATCAGTTTTGCCAAGCTGTTCGATACCGTTTGAATTTCATCCAAGGCAACACCCGCATCCTTAGATAAGTTCGCACCGCGTACAACTTCAGCAGTTGTTTGCTCCATTGAAATAACAGCTTCGTTTGTATCCGTTTGAATGGTTTTTACAAGACCTTCAATCTGTTTAGTTGCAGAAGCTGAACGTTCAGCAAGACGCTGTACCTCATCCGCTACCACGGCGAAACCGCGGCCTGCTTCACCTGCCATAGATGCCTGAATAGCAGCGTTAAGCGCCAGAATGTTCGTCTGATCGGCAATATCGTTAATTAGGGCAACGATGTTACCAATCTCTTGTGAAGACTCACCAAGACGCTTAATACGCTTCGATGTTTCTTGGATCTGTTCACGAATCGTGTCCATACCCTCAATAGAACGGTTTACAACGTCAGCGCCATTGGCAGCAATTTGTACCGAACGTTCCGCAACGACCGCAGATTCTTCTGCGTTGGCAGATACTTGGTCAATTGACAGCGCCATTTCGTTAATTGCGGCAGATGCGCCTGCAATTTCTTGTGCCTGATGTTCAGAAGCTTCTGCCAGCTGGTTCGTAATGCCCTGTGTATTCGCTGTATATTGCGCAACTTCTTGAGAAGTTTCTGTAATACGCGATACAAGATCACGCAATTGGTCGATCGCAAAGTTGATCGAGTCCGCAATTGCGCCTGTAAAGTCTTCAGATACTGTCGCATATGAACGCAAGTCACCGTCCGCAAGGTCGGCAATCTCATCCAGTAAACGTAAAATCGCGTTTTGGTTACGGTCATATTCTTCTTGCAGGCGGCCTACACGCTGTTTATCGATCTGTCCGCGTAAAGAAAGCAATTTGAATACGCAGAATAAGAAGCCGATTAAGCATAAAATCAAGAACAAGCCTGGAATTGCAATCGCTAAGCTAGAACCGCTTGATAGCTTGTTCAGGTTTGAAAGCAGTTCATCAGACTGTGTAAAAATAGAAGATGATGCTTGGCGCACCTTAACAATTTGCTGCGAGTTTTTCAGAATCGTTGCAGCTGCAGATTTTAATACATCATCATATTCAGCTTTAATACCTTGCAGCGACTCGCGCAATTCTGAATTTTCAATACGCTGTACACCTAATTCATTACTGCCATTCAACTGTGCAGTTAAATATGAACCGAATGTTTCAGTATCGGCGCTGAAGTCATCTGCAGACTCACGAGAACTGTCTGAACCTGTCAAAACAGAACTGATCGAACGCAAGATACGTTCTGCAATGAATACTTGGTTTTTCGCAATAACCACTTGGTTAGACGGCATATCTTGACGTGCCATTTGGTCAACCATCAAGTTATATTCAGCCTGAATACCTGGAATTGCTTCACCAATTGCAATGTTTGTATCATACAGCTGGTTAATAATTTTTTGCTGCGATGAAATCAAGTCAATATTACTAGAAACATCATTCCACTGTTTTTCTACAGTTTTTAATACTTCTGTATTGGGATGAATATCTTTAACAATTTCAAGATTTTCAGCAAAAACCGTTTGTGACCCTACCAGCTTCTTAATGGCTTCAGGCGTACCAGAAGCAGTTGCTTCCGTCGCTTGGCGTGAAATCGTTTGCGATAACAGACGCAACTCACCCACACTAAGTGTTAACTGGTTATTACGCGGTACGCTATAGAACAGATATATAAGTAAGAATAACGCCAAGATAAGGGAAAAACCTGCACCCAAAATAAATGGTTTAGACTTTTCACTGTCACCAAATACACGTGATAACTGATCTGTTTGTGATTGAATCTTAGCTAATAAAGCATTACCGCCTGAACGGCCTGCACTTTCACCTGTATTTTTCTTTTTAAGTTTAAAGCCCATTCAGCTTCTCCCCGATTTACGCGTTCATTCGTTACGTGCGCGACAATTAATTTATAAATTTTATAGATGCGTTCATATATTTTGGATTTTGCATTAAACGGCTAAACAAGAAGACATGCCACTGCTGGTTATGCTGGTGAAAATACCCTTGGCAATATTCCTGCAATGTGCTGTCTAATTCAGCGTCTTTAGAAAAATAACTTTTCTTATTAAAGTGCTGTATCCCCAAAACCTGATCAACGACTAAACCGACATAATGGTCATTATGACTAATACATAATACTTTTTGAGTTGGAGAATAACTGCTTCTATGGCCAGTCATGTACTGAGCCAAATCCGATACTGAAAGCAGCCGCCCCCGAATATTTGCCAATCCCTGTACCCAAGACTGGGTATTTGGGACTGGCGTACATTTAGGCGGGTATATCACTTCAGATACTTCACCCAAAGGAGCAACAAAAAATTGCCCCATCATCTCAAAAGCAATGCCTGACCATCGATTGACCTCATTTTCAGACGAAACGTAGTTTTTATTCCCGCGTTTCGCAATACGAAGCAATTCGATAAACCCATTTGCTGCCATAGAGCCTTATCCTTCATTGAGGTGCTGTTTGATCACATCAATTAATTGTTGTTCGTCCACAGGCTTTGTTAAATAATCACATGCCCCTTGGCGCTTACCCCATACACGGTCTGTTGCCTGATCTTTAGTGCTCACAATCACAATTGGAATGTGCTTTGTTGTTGCGCCTCGGGCAATTTGACGTGTTGCCTGAAAACCATTTACACCCGGCATGACCACATCCATCAGGACGAGGTCTGGAAGCTCGGCTTGCGCGACTGTTACACCGTCCGCCCCATTTGCCGCTTCAAGAACTTCAAAGCCGTGTTTGCCTAGAATCTCTTTAAAACGAAATGTTTCTGTCGGTGAATCATCAACGATTAAGATACGTGCCATGCCTTTCCCCAATAAAATTTAAAACAAATTAAGCAGTTACGTGATTACGGATTGCATTCAGCAATTCATCTTTACTAAATGGTTTTGTTAAGTATTCATCCGAACCCACAACACGCCCTTTAGCCTGATCAAACAGGCCATCTTTACTTGAAAGCATCACTACAGGAATATTTTGATAATTTTGCGAATTTTTAATTAATGCGCAAGTTTGATAACCATCTAGACGCGGCATCATGATATCAACAAATACGATATCCGGGTTTGCTTCTGCAATTTTAGACAGCGCTTCAAAGCCATCTACCGCAGTCACAACCTCACAGCCTTCACGCTGAAGTAAAGTTTCGGCCGTTCGACGAATGGTTTTTGAATCATCAATTACCATGACTTTTAGATTTTGAAATTTATCGTCCATTTAATGACCCTTCCAAAAATATGGATGCATAGAATGCGGAATGTTATTAGCCGCTTGCTTTTAGTTAACAGTTATTAACATTTTTAACATATATTTACTTGCTTTTTCAATGAACATTTTCTGCTCAAGAACACATTTATATTCAATTATATTAACAGTTTCACACTTTCCGATGACCAACAATTTATTTTTAACTTTGGCTAGTTTTTAATTCTCATTTTTAGGAATAATATAGCATCATTATTACTTAAAAATAAGTAATTTAGTCAACTTTAATATTGGGGAATACAATGCAAGGTCAGTTTCATTCAAAACTTGCTTTCATTGCTTATCAAAAAATGGCAAAGCGGCTCATCTTTTTACTGGTGCTGATGTCATACACAGCCTGTGTTTCTGCTGCCGAAAACATCCGGAAACCGACATGGTACCGCTATTATGACAGTAAAGGCGTATCCAACATCAGTACCAGCGTGACCCCCAATCATATTCGATACGGCTATGAAGCGCTGGATCAAAATATGCAGGTGATTAAACGCAATAAACCTTATAATGCAGAAGCGGATATTAAGCAAGCGCCGCAGCGGGCAGCGGCAGCTAAGAGAAATGAAGCAGATGCTCAGCTGAAGCGCGCCTATTCCAACAGTAAAGTTGCAGAACAAAAAAAACATGACATACTGGTCGCAATAAAAAAACAAATCGTCTTTCAGCAAGGCCAATTAAAACAGCTGCAGGAAGACCGTATCATGTTCGTGCGTCAAGAGCGTGAATACAACCGCAAAGCTGAACCGATGCCTGCGGCGCTAAAAACAACATTAAATAATAACCAAAAAAATATCATAGCGAAAAAAGAGGATGTTCAATCTTTACAAACTCGCTATCGAAATACAGCAGCCGAATACGACAGAATTATTGCCCGTTTAAAAGCAATGGAATAGTTGCCTGTCTTTTCAATTGCTTCTGTTGACAGCTGAATAAAAAGGATGATTATGCAATCAGCACAGCATGCAAAATATATGAATCAGATTCTGATGACCCGCGCACTTAAAATCAGCCTGATTTCTGTCAGCATAGCTTTAGCAGCTTGTCAAAAAAGTGAGCCAGAGAAGCCCAAAGATGAAGCCGCTAAAGTTGAACTGATTCAGCAAGATTTGGTTGCTGTGAAACAAGGCGCCTCTGTTGCAAAAACAAATTTCACTGGCACGATGCGCGCTGTCAATCAGAGCAGCATTCAAGCGCAAGTCACTGCAACTGCAGTCAGCGTATCTGCTCAAATTGGCCAGCACGTCAATCAGGGCCAAGTTTTGGTGCGCTTGAATAATCAGGACAATGCAGCCCGCCTCGCTCAATCTCAGGCAAATTTGGCCTCAGCGAAAACCCAAGCCAATCAGGCGCAGCTGATGATGCAGCGCAAGCAGCGATTGCTGAACCAAGGCTTTATTTCCAAAGTTGAGTATGAGCAAAGTAAAGTTGATTATCAGGCGCAGCTTGAAAATGTGAATGCGCAGCAAGCCAATGTTGATATTGCCCGTAAAGCAGATCAAGACGGAATCATCACCAGCCCCATCAGCGGTGTCATTACCAAGCGTCAAGTCGAACCTGGTCAAACTGTTGCAGCAGGCACTACCCTTTTTGAAATCGTTGATCCGAATAAACTGGAAATTCAAGCTCAGCTGCCAAGTGAAATGCAGTCCGCTTTAAGACTTGGACAAAAAATTGAATATAGCATTCAAGGCAATCCAAACAAATTGAATGCCGCAATCAGCCGCATTTCACCAATTGCAGATCAAAGCAGCCGTCAAATCGAATTCTTTGCCCAGCCCGCTTCAGCCATAAACTCGCTCAGTATTGGCGCATTCGTTGAAGGCAGCATTTTAGGTTCTGACAGCATTACAGGGCAGCAGATCCCCTTAGACACAATCCAAAACCTCGAGGACAAACCATTTGTCTGGGTCATACGGCAAAATAAAATTATCAAAGTCCCTTTAACTATTTTAGAACAGCGCTATAGCACGAACACAGTTATGGTGCAGGGCTTGCAGAATAGCGACAAGGTCAGCCGAGTAAAATTTACTGACGAGCAAATCCAGCAAACTGTCAGCATCAGCAATAACTAGAACAATAAAGCAGGATAGCGGTTATGTGGTTTACTCGAATTAGCGTCAAATACCCTGTATTTACCATTATGATGATGTTCTGCCTCATGGTGCTGGGTTTGGCTTCTTGGCAGCGCATGGGTGTAGAAGAGTTCCCTGATGTCGACTTTCCCTTTGTCGTCGTATATACCAATTACCCTGGGGCTTCACCTGAATCTGTTGAATCTGAAATCACCAAGAAAATGGAAGATCAGATCAATACCATTTCAGGACTGAAGCAAGTCATTTCGCAGTCCAGCGAAGGGCTTTCAACCATTATTGTTGAATTTAATCTTGACGTGCCCTCCTCTGTTGCCGCCCAAGACATTCAGGATAAGATTGCGCCAGTCAGCGCCCAATTCCGTGATGAAATTGAAGACCCGATTGTAGAACGCTACGACCCAACAGCTTCTGCAGTGATGTCAATTGTTTTTGAATCTGAAAATATGTCACTGCGGGATCTCAGTTCTTATTTGGATCAGCGCATTATTCCGCAGCTGCGTACAGTCAGCGGTGTGGGCACAGTCAATCTGCTGGGCGATGCACAGCGTCAAATACGCATTCAGGTTGATCCGCAAAAATTGCAAAGCTTCGGCATTGGCATTGACCAAGTTCTAAATACCTTAAAAGCTGAAAATATAGAAGTTCCGGGCGGCACATTAAAACAGCAAAACTCAGAACTTGTTGTTGAAATTAAATCCCGTGTCATTCACCCGCAAGCTTTTGGTGACTTAGTGATTGCCAATAAAAACGGCGCACCGATTTATTTAAAACAAATTGCAAAGATTCAAGACAGCCAAGCTGAAATGGAGTCCAGCGCCTATTTAAATGGCAAAACGGCTGTCGCTGTTGATATTTTGCGAAGCTCTGACTCCAATGTGATTGAAGTTGTCGATAATACCCGCAAGACTTTGGAAGATATTAAAACCCAATTGCCTAAAGGGACGACGGCCGAAGTCGTCGTGGACGCTTCAAAAGGTATCCGCGGCAGCATTAAAGATGTAGCCCGAACGATTATTGAAGGCGCGATTTTAGCCGTATTCATCGTACTGTTATTTTTAGGTTCGTTCCGCTCTACAGCAATTACGGGCTTAACCCTGCCGATTGCCCTGCTGGGTACACTGACATTTATTTGGGTTTTCGGTTTTACCATTAATATGATGACGCTTCTGGCGCTGTCATTAAGTATTGGACTGCTGATTGATGATGCCATTGTCGTCCGTGAAAACATTGTCCGCCACGCAGATATGGGCAAAGATCATGTTACAGCTGCGCTAGATGGAACTAAAGAAATTGGCCTAGCTGTACTCGCCACCACACTAACCATTGTTGCTGTATTTTTACCAGTGGCATTTATGGGCGGCATTATCGGCCGCTTCTTCTATCAGTTTGGCGTCACGGTCAGTACTGCGGTACTGATCTCGATGTTTGTCAGTTTCACGCTAGATCCGATGCTGTCTGCGCATTGGACTGAAAAGCATAATCCAAATAAAAAGCCCGGCCGGGTAAAACGTTTTTTCAATTGGATTTCAGGCAAACTGGACAACCTCAGCATTTACTACGAAAAACTGCTGAAAACAGCGCTGCGTTTCCGCTTTATCACTCTTTTAGTTGCTGTTGCATCACTGTTTGGCGCACTCGGGCTGTCTAAATTGATTGGCACAGAGTTTGTACCTGTGCCAGACAAAGGCGAGATCCGCATTAAGTTTGAAACACCTGTGGATGCGACATTACAGTATTCGCAAGCCAAACTGATACAAGTGGATAAAATTATCCGCCAGCATCCGGAAGTGCTTGCAACCTACGGCTCAATTAATAGTGTAACTGACCGCGGTAAAAACCATGTCAGCATCCGTGTCAGCGTTACACCGCGCACAGAACGCCAGCAAAGTTTGACTGATCTGAATAATGAATTCCGCCAGCGCCTGCAAAGTGTCGCAGGTATTACCATTACCTCTGTCGCCTCTGCTGATGAAACTGTTTCAGGCGGTCAAAAACCTGTAATGATTTCGATCAAAGGCCCAGATTTAGATGAACTGCAGAAAATATCTGACCGCTTTATGGCTGAGATTGCCAAAGTGAACGGCATTGTCGATTTAGAAAGTTCTCTCAAGGAGCCGAAACCGACACTTGGCGTACATATTAATCGCGTCTTAGCCAGTGACTTAGGGCTATCAGTCAATCAAATTGCCAATGTTGTCCGCCCACTCATTGCTGGTGATAACATCACCACGTGGAAGGATGAAAAAGGCGAAACCTATGATGTAAATTTACGCCTAACAGAAGACAGCCGCCGTTTGCCAAGTGATGTTCAAAATATGTATATCACCTCACAAAAAACAGATGCATCAGGCCTGCCTATCTTAGTTCCGCTGGCATCGGTCGCAAGTTTTGAAGAAACGCTGGGCGCATCTCAAATCAATAGACGGGACCTCGCCCGTGAAGTATTGGTCGAAGCCAATACTGCAGGACGTCCAGCGGGTGATATTGGTGCAGATATTAAAAAGATTCAGGACAATTTTGAGCTGCCGCCCGGTTATGGTTTTGACACCCAAGGCTCAAACAAAGACATGGAGGAATCTGCAGGCTACGCCATGACAGCAATTACACTCTCTATTGTCTTTATTTATATTGTGCTTGGTTCACAGTTCAACAGTTTTATTCATCCAGCGGCCATCATGGCTTCACTGCCGCTGTCGCTGATTGGGGTCTTTCTGGCGCTCTTTGTGTTTAATTCAACCATGAACTTATTTTCCATTATCGGCATTATTATGCTCATGGGGTTAGTCACTAAAAATGCCATCTTGCTCATCGACTTTATTAAAAAAGCCATGGATGAAGGCATGGAGCGTTATGACGCGATTATTGCTGCCGGCAAAACCCGTTTACGTCCAATCTTAATGACCACCAGCGCGATGGTCATGGGCATGGTGCCGCTTGCACTTGGATTAGGTGAAGGCGGAGAACAAAGCGCGCCTATGGCGCATGCCGTCATTGGCGGCGTGATCACTTCCACACTGCTGACTTTAGTTGTTGTACCTGTGATCTTTACCTATCTGGATGACTTTAAGCTCTTTATGATGCGTCAATTTAAAAAAATCATGTCATAATTTCATCCATTTGCAGAAGGTGAACAATCTCAAATGTTCACCTTCATTTTTATTGTATAATCCCAGCTTTAACGCTTAATTATTTTTTAGGACACCTTCCATGCGCGCCAGCCGCTTTCTATTTGCAACGTTAAGAGAAACCCCGAATGATGCAGAAGTAATTTCTCATCAGCTCATGCTTCGTGCAGGCATGATCCGTAAGTTGGCTTCAGGTTTATACACTTGGCTGCCAATGGGTGTACGCGTGTTAAATAAAGTTGAAGCGATTGTCCGTGAAGAAATGGACCGTGCCGGCTCACTGCAAGTTTTAATGCCTGTGACGCAGCCTGCCAGCCTTTGGGAAGAATCAGGCCGTTATGTACAATATGGTCCTGAACTTTTGCGTTTCAAAGACCGTCATACCAATGACTTTGTTCTTGGCCCTACACATGAAGAAGTCATTACAGATATGGCGCGCACTGAGCTGAAAAGCTACAAACAGCTGCCTGCTAACTTCTACCAAGTGCAAACAAAATTCCGTGACGAAATCCGTCCGCGTTTTGGTGTAATGCGTTCACGCGAATTCATCATGAAAGATGCTTATTCTTTCCACGTAGACCAAGAGTCATTGCAAGAAACTTATGACGTGATGTATGACGCATATTGCAAAATTTTCACGCGTTTAGGCCTTAACTTCCGTCCTGTACAAGCAGACACTGGCTCAATCGGCGGTTCAGGTTCACATGAATTCCACGTACTTGCCTCTAGCGGCGAAGATGACATCGCATTCTCTACAGATTCAGACTATGCAGCCAACGTAGAAATGGCTGAAGCTGTACTGGTTGGTGAACGCGCTGCTCCTGCGAAAGCTTTAGAAATTGTAGAAACACCTAATCAAAAAACCATTGAAGATGTCTCTGCATTCTTAAAATCTGAGCCTGCTCAATCTGTTAAAGCATTGCTTGTACAAGGTGTTGCAGAAGAAGGTAAAGCTGCGCCAGTGATTGCGCTCTTCCTTCGCGGTGACCATGAGCTGAATGAAATTAAAGCTGAAAAGCACCCGCTGATTGCAGCGCCTTTAACATTTGCAACCGAAGAACAGCTGGCTGAGCATGGCTTAACTGCCGGTTTCTGCGGTCCTCAAGGCCTAGTTGAAAAAGGTATTGCGGTTATTGTGGACCGCGCGGCTTCCATACTGTCTGACTTTGTTGCTGGTGCAAATGAAGCTGACAAACATGCAGTAGGCGTAAACTGGGAACGTGATGCGCAATTTACAGAAGTGTATGACCTGCGTAACGTTGTTGAGGGTGACCCTTCTCCAGATGGCAAAGGCACGCTGCAAATTAAACGCGGCATTGAAGTTGGCCATATTTTCCAGCTGGGTCAAAAATACTCTGAAGCGCTAGGCTGTAAGGTTCTAGGCAAAGACGGCAAACCGCTTGTCGTGACGATGGGCTGTTACGGTATTGGTGTAACGCGTGTTGTTGCCTCTGCAATTGAACAAAACTTCGATGAGAAAGGCATTATCTGGCCTGCAGCCATTGCGCCGTTTGAAGTTGCAATTGTGCCTATGAACGCGCATAAGTCACCGCGTACACTTGAAGCTGCTGAAGCATTATATGCTGAACTGCAAGCTGCGGGTTATGACGTGATTCTTGATGACCGTGACGAGCGTCCAGGGGTGAAATTCTCTGACCTTGAAATTACAGGTATTCCGCACCGCGTTGTGATTGGTGAAAAAGGTTTGGATGCTGGCACTTTTGAATACAAAGGCCGCCGTGATGCTGAATCTGTAAATATATCTAAAGAAGAGTTATTGGCTAAAATTGCTAAATAATTTTTTCTAAAATAAAAAACCCGCTAATAGCGGGTTTTTTATTTTATCTCACTTAATTTAACAAAATTTCAAATTGCCGAAACAGTTACGGTAAGCAGGTGCAAGCATCGTAATATTACCCGCGGCAGCATTTCCATTTTGAACTATGTTTGACATCAGTGTGGTCAATGTCTCATTAATATTTAAGGTAAATGCATCTTGTAAGTACATCGACCAGCCTTGCGGTACAGCTTCCTCATAACCAGGGAATTTGATTCCTTCTTTCAAAGCAGTTAACGCAATACCAAATTTATCCGAATTCACATCTAATTGGTGAACATTTGATAAATTATAAGGTAGCTGATATTGATTTAATAATGCAGTCAACCTTTTCCCATAGTTAGCTGCAGTCTCTAAAGCACCTTTTTCTGGAATAACAAGCCCCAAACCTTTCAAAGTTTCTTCTTTCATATAATTTTGAATACCAGTTTTTAAAACAGGCATCAAAAGATTAGCCATATCAGGCCCAGTAATTGCATCACAACCATTTCCAACTAAAGGCGTCGCACAAATTTGATTAACCTTTAGGCCTTCTACAACACCATCAACAGTGGTTCCCAAGCCTAAATTAGCAATTTTTACTTGTTTAATTCTAGAGCCAGTTGCTGCTACATTTGCTTGGGATGATGCCGATTTAGTATCAATCGTAAGGTCTTTATATCTAACTGTTACTATACCTAAATTCAAAATTTCATCATCTTTTACCCCTAAAAAACCATTGGCTTTATAATAGTTTTCATCAGCACCAATTAATTTATCAATGGTGAAGTTGTTCGAGAATTTTGAGGCATCACTACTAGAGCAATTTGACTTATTCCCATCACAAGTTACTGCTATATTCGTTTCTGCTGCAATATTTAAGTTTGTTTTCCCTGTTAAAAACCCACTAAAACTATTCATACTGCCAATACTCATTGGTCCTTCTGCCTTATCAGCACCTACACGAATACCCACAACCTGACGCGTTGATGCTTGTCCGCCATTTTGAATGGCAAACTGATAGAAAGGATTGGTTAGAACGAAATCTTTTAATGCCTTTTGATTTTCAATACTATTATCATAATCAACACCTTTAGGTTGCCCTGCTATTGCTGTTTCTTGAGTAATACAGACTCCTTTTGCCCCCGTTATACAACCAAAAGACAGTTCAGAAATATCAATATCACAGGCTCCAGCACCTTTATCACCGCCGCAGCCCAACTGCAGAGATTTAATATTGGCATTCAATGATAATTCGGCATTCATGCCTAATTTGAAAAACTCAATATTATTCGTTCCAGCCTCTTTCGTTAAATTCAATAAGGCCTGACCATCGACTTCAGAGAGCGCCTGATCATCAAGCGCCGTCATTGCATTTACACTAGACATCCCTAAAAGTGAGCTGACAAGCCCACACAAAATTTTGTATTTCATAAGTTTTCCCTGTTTTTTATAATTTCTTACTTATCTTGGCGCAATACCCAAAGTACTCCTCATTGTCCCCCCTGGTATTACGAAATCTGCAATTTTTTGCATATTTCCACTTTTAGGCATCATCGCAACTTCAGCAGAAAAAACCTTCCCTAATGAACTGTCAGTTGCCTGACGGTTAAATTTCACCTGATTATCCAGCACCACACGGTCTTTTTTCATATGTATCCGTGCTTCAACACCCAAATCACCCTGTATTTTATTGAGATTAATACTTGATACATTTGTACCTGAAGCGGTTTGGTCTTCATTGCTGATACTCACATAACTGCCGCGGTCAGAATTATCCTTTAACGGATTAAACTCGAAATTTGCCTTTAAAGATAAAAAATTGGTATCTGGCGTAGCATTAGCGCTTTCAAGACCAGGAATAATAAATAACTCCCCCTTGCCATCCAATTTAAAAGCAATGGATGTCAAAACGTCATCTTTACGGCCAAAGTTGTCAATCGGTACAATCTTATTCCCGCATTCTGCAGTACAGTTATATAGTGAACCCGGCAGCTGGCCAATCGCAATCTCAGCTTTCGCTGCTACAAGTAAATTATCTGCGCGAATATAAATTTCACGGTCTTCAAAACCAATCACGCCTTTAGCTTTAATGTACGAATCAATATTACGCAAGCCCGCATAGTAGTTGACTTCTTCACCTTTCGCGCCATTGGCTAATGTGCGCTGCTCACCATCTAAAACAATAATAGACGTGGTATAGGCATTACCGGTTTTTTCATCAAAACGGTAACCTTCTGTAGACATTGCCAAATCATAACCTAAACCTGACTTTTCAACGCCGCCGCGGCTATAGCTTTGTGCATAAATACCTAAATTGGCATTGAGGTTGTAAATAGGAATACCTAGCCCCCAAGTCCCCGATGATGCATCATTTACAGGCAGCGAGTTATCTGAAATAAATCGGGCTTTTCGGGCAATGGCCTGAAAATCCATACCTCGAACAGCCACCAAAGTCATCGTTTGCGGATTAACCGTAGGTGAAGGGTTATAAATTAATTCATTGGCTGCAGCACCCAATAGCGTTTTCATTTGGTCATTTACAACAAAACCCAATGAATTCGTTCTCACTGTATTGATATAAATATCGCCAAAATCAATATAAGCGTTACTGCTGCTTAACGGCGCTCCAGCGGCATCTGAATTACGGACATTCAAACGCGTAAGATTAGAAAATTCAATAGCATAACTGCCTGTGCCCGAATGGCCTAATTCAAAGGTCGTTGGCGTTCTTCCTGAAACAGTGTCCTTGCCTGCGTCTGCACGGGTAAAATCCGCAGACATTGCCATATGCAGGCCGCCGCCTTGGGTAAAGCCATAACCATTAGCAGCCTGTTTAGCAGTTTCATTACGCTTATCATTAACAATGTTAAAGTTTGCCGCACCTGCCTGATTGGCATTCAGCATAATTTTGCCGTTACTTAATGCGCCTGAAGCGCCTAAACGGATCAAATTCCCTGGTGTTTCACCTGTTTTCCCATAGCGCAGCTCAACATTCACGCCTGGTTTCGTTGCTGCGCCTGTACGGCTCGAATGCACATTTGAGCTCTTGTCTTCTACACGGCCTAATTCTACAAAATTATCAGTTTGACCATCAGCCGACATTGTCGTCAGTACAATTCCATCCTTCGGATCAATATACATATAGCCATCGGCAGAAAGATTAAAGTTAAAATCTTTCAGAACCAAACTATTGCCATTCATGCCATGTGAAATGGTGGCATTTTGCAATTTTAAATCTAAATGCGCTTTATCATTACGGTTAAACAAACCATTCGTTGTCGCCAAATACACTTCTAAAGGAGAAATGGTTGAAATACTTAAACTGCCTAAATTTTGATCTTGCTCACCTGGTGCACAATTCGGCGAACAAACCATCATAATTTTGGAGGCAACCGCAGTAAATGGCGAAACACTGGCACGCAGCTGTATGCCTGCACCTACAGCACCAGAAGCCAATTGTGTTGCGCCAACATCAAGATCCAACTTACTGACAATATTTGTATTATTCGCATTAGGCGTAATTTTTACATCGTGTAAACTCAGTTTTATGGGCGCTTTGTTCGCTTCTGAATAATCAATCCAGTTCGCTTGAGCGACCTCAACACGGGATACTTCATGCGTAATTGTAATACCATCCTGGCCCGTCACGCTTCCTAATACCTGATCGTTTAACACTTCAAGCGCATAGCCTTGATTTGCGATACAAACACAAGCTGTTAGGAGGTTTAATTTTATTATTTTATTCATTACAACATCCTTTTAACTTCACACTTAACAGCGGGCACCTGCAGCGCCTGAACAGTTATAGCTGAAGATCTTGAGATCACCTGACATATGCAAGTTTCCATGCACATTGAGCCCCATAAATCCCTGTTCTTGTCCATTATCGAAACTTGGCACTGCCTGTGATGCGCCGTAAGTGCCATATTTAGTATTGTTTAAGTAGCCCGTATCACCAGACTCCACTGCAAGGCTCGCAAAACCTAGATTTCTAATTTTTAATGGTTTGTCATCATAAAATTTCAGCATCATGGCAGTTTGAGGATTACCATCCTTATTAATTAAAGTTGTGCCTTCTAAAGAAAATTTATCAATTTGCAAAGTGCCTTGAATTTGTTTAAAAACCAGCCACTTCTTCTGTCCATTTTCTGTATGGTTATTTGGTGAGATCGCTAAACGGCATAGCTCTAATAATGCGCAATCTGTCCCTGGCCGTATTTTATAATAAGCTTCGGTCACGTTTGCAAAATCACCTCCGTTTACCGTACCGTTGGTTTTAGAAATCGAAGCTAAACTTAGATCTGAAGCGTATTGATGATTAAGCGATAATGTCCAATTCAAATCGGCACCGCCCTGACCTGTTATACCAACCAGTTCAGTATTATCTAAGCCGACTAATCCAGCCTGTGTGACAGATGAAACACATATCAACAAAGGCAATAACGCTTGTTTAAACATATCCATGTCCTATAAGCCTGTTGTTTTAATTTTTAAATGCTGAATCAGCACACCATCAATCACTGCTGAACCTAGATTGACAGGCACGGCTGTTCCCGAACCTCGAAATACAACACCTGTAGAATTCGCTGCAGTATTTGCTTTCAATAGATTTGTCGCTGCATCCCGGCTTACACTGCCTATTGCAATACTGCTATGTGTTGCATTATTGCCTTGATATGCAACTGCTGATGCGCCAGAACCTAATGTAATAGGCGTACCGCAGACCGATACGTTACATGTCGAACCTTTATATTCTGTTTTCTGCGCTGCCGTCAGTGCAGTATTTGCACCGTCAGTATCTGCATAATAGGTATAAATTTGCTTATAAATAGAAGGCACATTCGGGATACGGGTGACTTCTAAGATAATATTTTTGCCCTCTGAGCCAACCACAAAAGGCTGATATATATTGCCCAGTACAAGATTAATATTTGGGCTATATAAATATAAACCTTCACTAGGATCAAAAAGCGGTGCGAATGAACGGTCTATCGCTGGCGTTACAGCAGTGCCGTCATCTATTGCCTGAGTACTGATACGAAGCCCTTTCGCATCAAGCAATGCTTTATTGGCAGCTGTATTTTCATAAACCAATGCTGAGGGATCATCATTCGTATTCATACGGATAATAGTGGCCATACCCAATGTTTGATTTTGCTGCGGGACTGTCGATTGCTGCGTTTGAAAGAAACGGACTTGTGAGCCATTGATGCTCAAGCCATTTGCAACCACCTGCAAGCGCAGCCGCTGTTCTTTCAGTAAATCATTTACCGCGTCCGTTAAAACTGGCGCGCCAGTAATTGCATCAACTTTGTTGCTGGAACCCAAACTGCGTGAAAAAGCATCTGCCCAAAAACCTAATTTAATGTTGTTATCTAAATCTGAAGCAGCTACTGTCGCAAGCGGCGCCTCTAAGGCCAAATAACCTAAATCGCCAGCGGTGTTGGCGCTTTGAAATTGCTGAATATTTGACGCTGTGCCTGCTCTAAACAGCCAAGGGTTAGCAGATGTGCCCCAGCTAAAACCCGTGTTGCTGAAACGCTTATTTAAATCATTATCTGACTTTGACAGCGCTAAACCATAAATAAATATATCCGCTTTCGTTCTTTGCTTGGCCAAATCAGCAGAATTAACAGATGCATATTTCGAATAGTCTTCACCTACAGGAATAATGCGAATGAAACCTGTATCATATTTTTCAGGATTAGCAGCACCTGCTTTGTTATAGCTAGAGGCTGCAGAAAAATCGTTTGGCCCTTGAAAAACCATTTTAAAATTTTCAGGCAGCAGCGCAACGCCTTCGCCTGTGGTTTCTGACAGTGTTTCATCAGACAAATCTTGAAGTGCAAATACAGATGGCGCAATCAGCATACTGACTGCTGCAGCTAAACAGCGCTGGCGGAACTGGGATGCCTTAGTTAATCGAGTCATCTTGACCTTCCTTTTTTATCAGATGCACCGCATCTTTCTTATATTTATTCCTTTTCTTGGCAATAATTTCTTTTGTTCCACCGCTTCCATTGATGGAGTTATACCAAGTCATATTAACTTTTAATTATGCGCAATAATTACTCAAATGCAAAACAAACTCGCTGAAACACACCAGTTTCCGATGAATGAATCACATAAAAAAAGCAGGCAAAATGCCTGCTTTTTATGCTGCAAATTAGCTTTAAGCTTTTGGCAGCGTTACACCTGTTTGACCTTGGTATTTACCGCCTCGGTCTTTATATGATGTTTCACACACTTCGTCAGATTCAAAGAACAGCATCTGCGCAACACCCTCACCTGCATAAATACGTGCCGGCAAGTTTGTTGTATTTGAGAATTCTAAAGTCACGTGACCTTCCCACTCGGGTTCAAGCGGCGTAACATTGACAATAATACCGCAGCGCGCATAAGTGGATTTGCCTAGGCATACGGTTAAAACATTACGCGGGATACGGAAATATTCGACAGTACGCGCCAGCGCAAATGAGTTGGGCGGAATAATGCAAACATCAGATTCAATATCAATAAAGCTTTTGTCATCAAAGTTCTTCGGATCGACAATTGCCGAATGAACATTCGTGAATACTTTAAATTCACGTGCACAGCGCACATCATAACCGTAGCTTGAAACACCGTAAGAAATCAGCTTTTGACCATTTTCGTCTAGGCGGACTTGGTTTTCTGCATACGGTTCAATCATGCCGTGTTTTTCGCTCATCTCGCGAATCCAGCGATCAGACTTAATGGCCATCTATTACTATCCAAAATGCTTTAAATCAAATATTGCGTGGTACTTTAACTGAAATCGCGCCCAATGAAAATAAGCCTTTCAAGCCCATGGCCCAATTGGCTGATTCTGAGGAATTTTAAATAGATATTAAAGTTTCAGCAGCGCCGAATAGCTTAATGGAATAGAAAAACTCATCAGCACCAAAGAAGCCGTTTTCTGCATGGTGCATTGGTTTAGCCAGCGCACTTTATTGCTGGACAGCATTGAGCCAATCAATGTCCAAAAGAAGGCGATTGGAATTATCAGCAGTAAAAATGCCAGCATATGCGCTACATAATAGCTGGGCTCGGCCCATGCTATGGCAGGAAAAACTGCCGAAGCAAACAAAAGCGCTTTAGGATTTAATAGCGTTGCGATAAACAATTGCCAATCACGGATACTGACTTGATTTAAGTCCTGTACAGCATTGGCTGTTTTCCATAGTTTTAATGCTAAATATAAAATATAGCCCGCACTAAAAAGTTTAAGTATAGGCGGCAATGCAGGAAGATAAACTGAAATTTTGCCAATGAGGAACCCCCAAAAGCTGATCGAAAGCAAATAACCGAAGGCTTCTGCAGGAATGAGCCGAAATGATTTTTTTACCCCGACTTGCAAGCCAGAAGATGCAAGCAATGTATTGGTTGGGCCTGGTGTGAGCAAAATCATGATCACAGAACCTATAAATAACCATGAAATCATAGAATTCTCTCGGGCTTATATCCGCGCAGAATAATTCAGATTTCAGGCTTTAGCAAAAACTATATTGTAAGTTGATATGAGGATTTTGAACTGCGAAAACTTAATCTTTAATTTACAAAAACTTACAAACCGCAATCTTTTTCAACTCTTGAGTCAAATTCATGATTTACATCTCATTTCTATCAAGATATACGATTTAAAATCATCTTTTTACAGCATTTTGATGTGCATTTCATCACATCTAACCTGCCTGAATTCCATGTTTTAACCTAAAAAAAACCCAGATCAATCTGGGCTTTTTGGGTTTGAAAACAGCTTAAAGCTTCATTAGAAAATCCGAGATTGATCTTTTTCAGCTTTAGGCAGTTTGTCCGCGATTTTACGCGCAATAGCCATATAGCTTTCAGCTGCATTATCTTCGGCTTCGACCGAAGGTTTACCTGCATCTGCATTTTCACGGATTTGAACATTCAGCGGTAAACGGCCAAGTAACGGAATATCATATTGCTCTGAAAGCTTATCACCGCCGCCCGTGCCAAAGATCTGTTCTTCATGTCCGCAGTTTGAACAAACATGTGTAGACATATTTTCAACCACGCCCATCACTGGAATTTGCACACGGTTAAACAGTTCAATACCTTTGGTCGCATCCATCAGCGCCACGTTCTGCGGCGTCGTCACCACAACTGCGCCAGTCACTGGAATACGCTGTGCAAGTGTTAATTGAATGTCGCCTGTACCCGGCGGCATATCAATCATCAGCACATCTAGATCTGGCCATAAAGTTTGGTTAAACAGCTGCATTAAAGCGCCTGTAGCTTTTGGGCCTCGCCATGCAACAGGCGTATTGTTGTCGCCAGTCAGGTGACCAATTGAAAGCACAGCCATGCCGTATGCATCCAGCGGTACAAAATGCTCTGACTCAATCATAGGTGTGCGGCCCGCATTACCCAGCATAGTTGGAATACTTGGACCATAAATGTCGGCATCTAAAACGCCGACTTTTAAGCCTAATTTTTGCAGCGCCAAAGCAAGGTTGACTGTTGTGGTCGATTTCCCCACGCCGCCCTTGCCGGAAGACACTAAAATCACGTTTTGAATGCGCGGGTGCTTTGGCACATCACGCTGCTGAGGTGCTGCTTTTTGAATAGGCGGATTATTTGGATCTGCTTCTTCAGGAGCTTTTTCTTCTGCTTTTGCTGAAGCATCGATTACAGGAGGCAAATTGTTTTTTGGCGCTGCATCTTCAGTTTTAGACTGACTTGAACAGCTTTCACCTTCTGCATGATGGTGACCGCAGCCGCCTGATTTATGCCCTGTTTTTTGCTGCACTACATGCATATTCAATTCTTTAATGCCGCACTTTTCTAAAGCATCTGCTAAATCATCATGAATTTTCTGTAAATGCTCTGCTTCATTTGGATAGGTATTGATGGTGATTTGCAAAACTTGACCTTGTACATTCACTTGGCTGATACGGTCTTTTAAAGCATGATCCGATTCGGGCAAAATGTAGCTTTGAAGAACTTTTTGGATTTCCTCTTCATTCACCTCCTGCGAAGGAGAAAAAACGGATTTAAGCGAAGAAAGCCACGACATATAAAGTTACTCCAAACAGGATATTCTGCGAATGGCTTATAGTGTAACGGCAATTAAAGCCAAGGTTAAGCATTGGCTTGGCAAGTTTTTTCTTTCCAGCAAACAAAACCAACTTATTCAGTTGGAAATACCATTTTAAAATCATGCTAATCATGTCACTTATCATTTGAATATGACGATGAATACCGCATCCTTCTCAATTCACGATACAATAAAACATATGCGGCATAGCGCGCATTTCAATCATTTGATTAGCAAATATGCACGGATGAAAACAACAAAACTAATACGTTAATACCAGCATCTTCAATGTTTTCAATACAAGCTTTGGGTATATTTCATTTTAATTGCATTTACGTATTCTTAGGTAATTTCTTATGAAAACACATTGGTTATTGGCAGCCAGCTTAGCGCTCACTGCGCCAGCCCTCACTTTAGCGGCAGAGGAAACCAACAGTATTACAACTCCTGACCGTGTAGCTTTAACCTTAGGCGACAGTGTTCAAGAAATGCAAACACGCATGCGGGCTTCTCCAATTAAAGTCAATTCGTATGAGCTGCCTGCAACTGAAAAACCCAATACGTTGGCTGTCGACTATACTTACGAAATTGAAAACATGCAGTACATCATTACCATCGTAAATAACTATGTATATAAAATTAAAAAAGAAAACTTAGACAAATAATTCACCCTGAACAGAATAAGAATCAAATAGTTAAAAAATAAAAAAGCCCTCTGCATTTAGCGAGGGCTTTTTAATATCTGCAGCAGTTAAGTTTCAGGGTCATCTTTCTTAAGTTTATGCAGCGTGTCTGATGCTTTCTTTTTCAGTTCATCCAGCTTTTCACTGGCCTGCGCTTTCAATGAGTCAAACTTTTCTGCGGCCTGATGCTTCAGTTCAGATGCTTTCAGTTTGGCTTCATCTAATTTATGGCCCGCCTCTTCTTTTAAATGATGCAGCTTTTCCTTACTGCTGGCTGCTGTGTCAGCATGTTCATGCTTTGCATCATTCAAAGATTTTTCGGCATCCAGCTTTAACTCTTCAAGTTTATGTTTCGCATCATCCGCCAGTTTTTCGCCTTCCAGCTTCACCTCTTTGGCTTTCAGCTTTACATCATCTGCCAAAGCCGCAGCCTCATTTTTCAAAGCATCGGTTTGATTATCTTCAGTCATCACGTTCTGCCTCTATTTAAATTGTCTAACAATGTTATAG